>JAFRQD010000009.1 GCA_017428785.1 Bacteroidaceae bacterium | reverse complement strand
TTCGAAACAAACGACAATGACAGACACAGAAAGACAATTCGCCAAGACTGTCCGCGAGCACAAGAGCACTATCTACACCGTTTGCTATATGTTCTCGAAGGACGACGACGAGGTGAACGACCTCTTCCAGGAGGTGCTTATCAACCTTTGGAAAGGCTACGAGAGCTTCGGGCATCGCAGCGACATCAGGACGTGGATTTACCGCGTCGCCCTCAACACCTGTATCTCTCTCGACAGGAAGAAGCGGCGCTCGGCAACCGTTCGCTTGGCGATGGACATCAACCTCTTTGAGGACCGCGACGAGGACACGCGCCAAGTGGACTTGCTCCACAAGCGCATCCAGCGCCTGCAACCCTTCGACCGCGCTATCGTCCTGCTCTGGCTCGAAGACCTCTCTTATGAAGAGATAGGCCAGATAGTGGGCATCTCGACGAAGAACGTCAGCGTCCGTCTGTTTAGAATCCGTGAACAACTGAAGAATATGTCAAACGATTAAACCTTTGCCCATTATGAATACCGAACTTGAAGAGATGCGCGAGCAGCTGGCCACGCTGAAGAAGAAGTTGGAGAAGCAGGAGATAGTGAACGACCGACTGATAAGCAAGACCAAGGAGTCGCTGGAAAAGGATATGGCTACTGTGCGAAGGCAGTACAGGATCGGGCGCATTAGCAACTTTTTTGCAGTACCCCTTATCTACTATATAGTGGTTTATCAACTTGGTCTGTCGGTGCCTTTTGGGATAGCCACTGCAATATGGGCATTCGTCACCTTCGTTATCTTTTTCTTGCGAAAAGGCCACCTCTACAATCTGCAGTCAGACAATCTGCTGGAGGCTCAGTTGAAGGTGACTACCCTCAAGCAGCATCACCGCAAATGGCTCAAGTTCGATTATCTTTCCCTGGTATTCTGGTGGGCTTGGTTTGGGTGGGAAATCTATCGGAAGAGTACGATGGAGAACGCAGGAGATGTGCCCGTCCGTTTATATTTCGGCTTCGTCATCGGTTGTCTGATTGGGATACTCATTAACATTTGGCAGGTCGTCAAGACGCAGCGTCGCTACCAAAGAATGCTCGACCAGATAGAAGACCTCAAGGCAGAGTGTCAATAGGCGTTCTCCTCCGTCGCAAGTGGGGACTTGCTCCCCTCTGCGCGGTCGCAATGACATTCAGTCATTGCTGTAAACACCGCGTTCGCCCACAGGTGGTGGCTCATATCGACGTGGCCGTTGGGCTTAAAGGTGACGCCCTCTTCCTCTAATAGGATGCGCTGCCTTTTCCAGCCGGGAGCCGTGCGACCCTGTACGTTGACGACTCTGTGACAGGGCAGCAACTCGGCCCCAGGCGTGTAGCGAAGTGTGCGTCCCACCATCCTTGCATGGCTCGGCCAGCCGGCTAAAGTAGCGATGAGGCCATAAGACATGACGCGGCCGGGCGGTATCTGCGCCACGATGCTCAGCACGGCATCGCAAAACGCCCGAGCCTCCTCAGCCGACATCTTATCGTAAAAGTCCCTCATCATGCTAGCGTTTCTTGGGTTTGGAGGCAGGCAAAGCCTTGCACGTCTCACGGACAAGCATCGAGAGATAGTCGCGGTCGTCCACGTCGGCAATGTAGAAGTAATCCTTCGCTCCATCATATGGCGGGCGCATCTCGACGGTTCGCAACAAAGGACGAACAGCCTCGGTGGGCTTCAAATAGAAGCGGTCGTCGCAGATGAGCCCGAATATCTTGCCGTCGCAATAGATGCCATAGTCCCCAAACATCTTCCTCGCCGTTATCTCTCCTGCGCCGTCACATTGCTCGGCGACGAACTGCACAAAGTCTGTCCTGCTTGCCATCGTTCTTCTATTGCTTTAATCCTTCATTCTTTCCTGCAGTTCGCGATGCTCTTCGAGCAGGTTCCAGATGCCGTCCTCCGAGAGTACGCCACGCTTCAAGTTCTTTGGCAAACGTCCTGCCTCGTCGTCGGCAAAGTCCTGTTTCCAGTCGTTGCTGGCATAATAGGCGCTGAGGGCAGCAATGTCCGCCTTCGCCTCGTCATATTTATCAAGCGCAGAGGAGAGCCTTTTCAAGGTAGAAGCAGCACGGACAAGGTGCCGCTCCATCTTGCGGATACGCCTAAGTTGTTCATCCATGAGGTTTGAAACATTGAAATTGTAAGACATTATAACCTGATGTCGGCTTCGAACTGAATCTCTTGCGCAGGCAGGATGCAGTCGCTGACAATCTTCAGATTGCTTGCGTCGGAGGTCGGCACAGCCTTTATCTCGATGAAGCGCTCTTCGCCTGGCAAGAGTCCTCGCAAGGAAATCTTAGAGCGGACTTCGCCTATCGCGAACCAAGCGTCGCGATAGAGTGGGGCAACACCTTCGTTGGTGACAAGCAAGCGAGTGGATGCGCCGTTCGTCTCGCATGTCTTCACCACGAAGCGATAGCCCGTCGCCATCGACCCTTCGCGGAACCTCGTAGCCGTAGCGATGCCTCCTCGAGGGGCATCATTGGCTATCATGAAGGTGATGTGATACTTCGCGGCCTGCTCTTCCCAAGTCCGTCCATACAGACCGTCGGGACTGAGGAAGCTCTTCTGGTCGTTGGGGGAGTAGTAGCTTATCTCGCCACCACAGACGCCTGTCTGCCAACGCTTGCCCTCTCCGATGGCGTTCCAGCACCTCTCGTTGTAGCCACTGCCGCTGCCTATCTCGTGCGACTTGTGCATAAACGAGTCGTCAAACAGGCCAAACCTTCTCGCCATCAACGTGTTGTTCTCTACCACGGGAGAATATCTATTGTCTCCAGCATCAACGGAAACTGCCCAAGGAATGTCTGTCATGATGGTGTCGAGGTGCTCGAAGAACTGTCGCTGGAAGTCTTTCGAAGGGAAGTTCTTGCCCAGTTGCAGCGCGGTGCCGTAGATGTGATATTCCGACCAATGCCCGAAGCCGACCTCGAGGAAAGCCAATCGCGGGTCGTGAGCATAGCGTTGGGCGAAGTCTGTGTAGAATTGGAGGGTAAAGCGCTTCAGTTCCGCGTTGTTCCAATCAGCATAATACGTCGGTCCGTCGCCACCTGGGTTCTCCGAGAAAGTCTCGTTGTAGTCGTCGCGAGCTTTGATGTAGGCAGGCACGGCCGTCGTGCCTCTGTTGCCGTCCACGTCGCGGCTCGAGGGGTATTCATAGCGAAAACGTGCGATGAGCTGATGTCCTCGGCTCGATACGTCGTTCAGGATGTTCTCGAACCAAGTCCAATCGTACTGGATGGTGCCGTCTTTGTCGCATCCCGTCACGACCTTGCAAGGCAGACAATATGAGAACTCCAACTGGATGGCATTGCCGTAAGTGGCATTACGATTGCGTGCTTCTTCGGGCCAGAGCACGAGGCCCGTCATGGGTTGCGGATGCGTGATGCTCCGCTTCAGTTCCACCGATTGCCACGACTGTGCGCGACAAGGCATCGTCGCCAAGGTCAAAATCAGGAATAAAAGTCGGGTTCTCTTCATCTTCGGCATCATTTTAGGAATGACGCTACAAAGTTAGTGATATAATGAAAAAGTGCCAAATAATTCGAGCTTTATTATCTTGTGATTGCTTCCATTTGCTGCATTATTATAAAAAAAACTCCCGCATCTCACGACGCAGGAGCTGTATGGTGCACCTATTTATTAACTTCTAAATTCAGGAATATACTCCACTTTGTGGTCCTTGATGCTGAGAACCTTGTACCATTCCCAGGGAAGAGCAAAAGCGCCGATAGTCTCATCGAGGACAAGAATGTAGAAATGTCCGTCCGCCTTGTTCATGTAGCCGCGAATGCTCTTGTGGCGATAGGGGCGCTTCGTGCTATAAGGATAGTCCTCCTTATCTTTCCTGCACACAGTAATGGCCGAAGGGTTCTGAAGAACGACAAATTCCTGGTTGGGATGCAGTCCGATGTATTCGTTACGTGCCATGAACTTCATCGACTCGAACACACTCTTCGCCTTCGAGACGGGGATTACATACAGGCGGCCCTTGCTCTTACTGTACAGGGTACACTCTTCGTCGTAGTAAGATTCCGAGACGAGCGACGGGTTGCCCTTGTAGTCTTCTGCCGTGAACTCGTAAGAGGTATTGTAGGCTTTCACACTGTCCGTCGTTTCGACTGTGCGCTTGATGAAGTCGTCGATAGGTCGTTCGTCGTAAGGCTCTGCCTTTCCCCTTTCCTCGCGGACAACGTGCTCCACGAACATAAAGGTGTGCTCCTTGTCTCCCTCGTAGTGCAGGGTTGCAGCTCTGGCTGCCCTGAAAATGGCATGGTAGCTGTCCTTGCCATATAGTTCGAGCCGTTCGCCCTCTAAAAGGTCCAGCGCCAAAGCGTAAACGATGCTGTCCTTGTCCAGTACATGATTCTCCTTGTGGTAGCATTGGCGGGCCATGGAGCAGCCCCATCTGAAGGCACGCAGGCAGGAATCCCCTGCTTCGATAGCTCCTTCCTGGTGCAGCGCACCTTTGGCAATATTGATGGAATAGTAGGATGCCTTCGTTGAAATGCTATCTCCGTCGTATCGCTCACATTTTGCGACATCCTTCTCTTCTTGTTTGTCGAGGAATTGTATCAGGTTCTCGATAGGGTCTTTGCCTGGTCGTTTATTATCTAAGCGGCTTGTACAGGAGACCATCATGCTGCAAAGCAACAGGAATAATATGCTACGTTTCATTGTTTCGTTGTTTCGGGGTTAATGGTTTATGATAGGTGTAAGACGTCTTCACATGTTATTTATTCTTTCATCTCTGCAATCGCCATTTGCAGTTGCTGCCCGCTTTGCTCAATCTCTCTGACAGTCTCTTCGAAGGTGGGGAAGGATTGCGTCATGGAAAGCATGGCTTGATAGTCTTGATGTGCAGGATAGATGTCTGCTTCCTCTGGGCAATTGGTTTTCGAAGGCATGAAAAGGAACAGCCCCACGGCAATTACCGCCGCTATGCCTGAGAGCCAGGGTAGGAAGAGCCTAAGCCTCAGCCGGCCCCCTCCCCGCTCCCCCTTTGGGGGAGTGCTTTGGATGCGGTTTGGCGGCGGGATTGAGGCACACCCCCAAAGGGGGAGCAGGGAGGGGGCTTTCATCTTCTCTTCCAGCTTTGCCATGAAGTCCTCTTCGCTACTCATCTCTGGATGGTAGGAATGGAATATGTCGTAAAGTTCCTGGTCTTTCATAGTTCTTCTTTTAACCTTTTAACTTTTCCCTTAAATGTGATCTTCCTCTCGACAGGCTTGCTTTGACCGTCCCTTCGCTCGTGTTCATGATGGTCGCGATTTCCCTGATGGGACGGTCTTCCATGTAGAAGAGTAGCACGGCCGTTCGTTCGCTGAGCGTCAAGCCATCGATGGCGCGATACAGTTCCTGGTAGTCGAAGGTGTCGTCGGAATGAGAAGCGGACGAGATGCTGTATGCCTTCTCGATGCTTAACGTGCCGGCACGAACCGAATCCTTTCGCTGATGATCCGACAGACAGTTGCATGCAATCCTGTAAAGCCAACGTGAGAAGCCGCTTTCGTCCTCGAAATCAGCCGATGCCGTGTATGCCTTGAGCAAAGCCTCCTGAGCGATGTCGTCTGCTTCCTGGTCGTTGCCGCTGCATGCTGCCAAAAGGAATCGACGTAAGCCTGATAGTTCCTTGCGGACGAGAAAGGTGAATTGTTCGCGGT
>JAFRQD010000002.1 GCA_017428785.1 Bacteroidaceae bacterium | reverse complement strand
TAGAAGAAATGCTTCTTGCCGAAGTCCTGCATCTTCGAGGTGTCCCACTGGCTGCTGACGAAGAGCGAAGCGGCAAAGAGGTCGGGATGTGTGATGTTGAAGTAGAACGACATCATACCGCCCATCGACTGACCTGTAGTGTATAGACGGTTAGTGTCTACATTGTATTCCTTGCAGACGGATTCAAGCAGACGGATGGTCATCTCCACCTCGTCGGTGGTGCTCCAATCATCCTGCACAGCCCAGTCGGTATATTGCGGAACCAATACGAATGAAGGATGCTTCTGCTGGTCTCTATTTGAAGCGAACTCCAAGGCGCCGTAGCCCTGCGTGAGCGGAGCCGTCACCTCCTTACCGGCAGTGCTGGCATCGGCCATGAAGAGTACCAAAGGGAGTTTCTGACCTGCCTCTGCACCTTCGGGAATCAGCAGATTATACTCCATCGTCTTGCCTGTCTGAGTGTCGTTGAAAGTCAGTTGCTTAAACTTCTTCAATGTCTCATTTTTCAAGGCCACAAACGTACTGTCTGAATCTTTGTTGATCTCCATGTGGCCACCCTGACGAGGACCACGCTCGCCGCCCTTCTTCTGGGCGCAGGCAGTCAGACACATCACACCAACTGCCATCAAAAACATTATTTTCTTCATATTTCTTCTATGGAGTGTTTCGAGTCACGGCTCTGGTCTCTGCCAAGACCTTTCAAATAAATGATTACTCTTTTCTTGTTTGTAAAATTGGAATTTACCTAATCTCTCACTTGTGAAAACAGCCACTTTATTCTTTTTGTCGAAAAGGCATTGTCACACGCATTGCGATGTTTCTGCCCAAGCAGAACGTCAAACTTCACGTCGCCTCCTGCTTTGCGGATTTCTGTAGTAAACCATTTCAGGGCATCGTAACTCCTTTCTTCCGAGCCTACAGTCACATATAAATGGGTGTCCGCATAGTCAGCAGGCTTTTCATGTTGGGCCCGACCAGAAACAATTAAAGCAGCAGCGAAGAGTTTGGGATTATCCTTCAATAGTTTCCATGTGCCACATGCGCCCATAGATGCGCCGCATATATAAACCCTGTTCATATCAATATCTTTTGTATTCAGATAATGATTTATCAAATCCTCTACCTTGTCTGTGTAGCCAGACTTGCCATTACGTCCGTCCCACTCATAGTCCTCCGGACATTGAGGCACAAGGAAACAGGCAGAAACTGCATTCTTCCGCAGGTATTTGTCTATCTCTTGGACACCTGTCTGAGACAGTTGTTTCAGATTGTCGTTTCCACTGGCATGTCGGCCATGAAGGTAGATGATCAAAGGAATTTTGCCCTTTACGTCATTACAGAAAACCAATTCTTGATAGAGCAGTCCATTATGCTCCATCGGCTTGAAATCCTGAGCCATTGCAAAAAGACTAGTAACAAGGACAATGAGAAATACTATATATCTTTTCATAACTGAGGCGTAAATTCAGATTTATCTTGCTGCAAAGGTACGACAATTATTTAAATGTGCAGTACCATTCCCCTATTAATAGCAAAATTCTTATTGTGTGAAAGAGCGATGGGGCAAGCCGGATAAGCTGACCTCATCTAGGGGGGCAGCAGATCCTTTTCATCTTGACTTAAGGAGTAGTCTGGCGCAACATGTCATGTTTGCCATCGACGCACGCGTAGTTTGAGATTTAAGCGTGCTTAGTTGTGAGATACTCCCTTTTTACCTTGTCAGCGAGAACTTCATGGTCATGCCGAAGTCTTGTGTGATGGTAGGATAGCTGCTGCTGGAAAGGAGCGGTGCGGAGCGCTGGCGGTCGTAGAAGAGGCTGAGCGTTACCATGCGGCTCAGGGTGTAATCGACTTGGGCGCTTGTCTTGAATGCCTTGCTGCCGCTGGTTGCTTCGCAAAGATTTGTCTGCAAGTCGCGCTTGATGGCACTTTGGTTTCGGATACTGAAGTCGAAACGGAGGTTGAGGTCGTGGGATATCTTCTGCTTTCCGGACTTTCCGCCACGACTGCTTCCCGACTGCATGTCGCCAGAATCGAGGTCGCCTTGCATGTTGTTGGCATTTCCCTTGCCTTTCGACTTTGTGTTCTTCGCCACTTGCTCGCTGGCTTTTCTGAAGCGCAGCAGACTCGAAAGGTTGAAGTCGTTTATCTTGTAACCCCATCCAATCACAAAGTCCTTTGAGCCTGTCTCGGTGAGTTGTGCGCTAGTCATGCTGAGGTTGAGAACACGCGTGGTCTTGTACTCGAGCTTGAGCGTCATGTTGTTGTTGAAAGTGGTGTTGATGCCGATGAGGGGCGAGAAACTTTCGTTGATGCTGACTGTGCTGACATCAAGCAGGCTATTGGGAATATAACCGCCTGTTGTGGTGTTTTGAATAAAGCCGAGTCCTCCGCTGCCCATGCATTCAACCCATGAACTGTAGGAGTGATAGGAGCCAACGGAATAGATGCTCTTGTAGGCGTGTGTGAGGTTGACGCTCTTGAAGTGGTCGCGCACCCAAGGCAGATTGCCCAGGCCTTTGTAGTTGATGCTCCAGTTGGGAAGCATCTTGAGGAGCGACGGGAAGATGTCGAGCGAACCAGTTCCTGTATAGGCTTTAAGGAAGGCAGGCACCATAACGTCTGCACTATACTTGTTGACAGTTCCGTTCTCGGGATTGAAGGTGCCGCTCATGCCTGTTCCTTCGGGATAGCGAATGCCTCTGTACTGGGCTTCTACGCGTTGCTGATAGACATCGAGGTTGTCCTGGAACTTCTGGAAGGTCTTGCTGTAGTAGCCGTTGCCTGCAGAACCGACGCTGGCGAAAGCAGAACCGATGCTGATGGTCGTCATGTTGAACGAGCCGCTGTGGGTTGGCGGAGTGCCGTACATGTACTGGATGCTCTTGTTGCGATTGTCGGTCCGACTCATATTGAGGTCAATCTTCAAGTCGGTGAATGGCTCCAGAGTCATCTTCACTTGCACATCCTCTGTCTTCGCAATTGTTGCGGGTGTAGCCACACTATCGCCTCCAATAAGCCAGCCGCGACTCTTTGCTTTGTCGAGATAGTTGTCGTCCACAAAACCAAAGGCAAAGTCAAGACCAGGTGTGAACATGCCTCCCATCTTCCTTTGTCCGAGCATGTCGCCCACTTCGGGCAAGAAACCAGGAACGGCAAGGTTGTATGTGTTGCGATAGGTGATGCTGACATTGCGCACCATCATCAGGAATCGAGCGGCGGCTTGAGCCAATCCGTACCATTTCTGTTCTGATAGTTTGGGCAACGCTACAACATTCAAGCGCAGGCTTGTGGTATCGACAGGCGTCCTGACGATGCGAATGCTGTTCTCGTCAACCTTTTTATATTTGATGTTATAGGCAAAGCCTGAACTGTCTCGTGCAGTAACACGAATGCGCTTTGACTTCTGTCCGTGGGCAACAACGAGGTCGGAATCGGGATAGAGTGTAATCTCCTGCACGAAGCCTTTGTTCTCGGCTTTCTTCTTTGTGCTGACACCAGCCGCATTGCTTTGCTTGGAAATGCCCTTCTGTCCTTTGGCCATAATGCTATCAACGGACTCGCCTGTTTCCATCGATTCTTGTTCTGCCTTCTGCCGGTCACTCTTTTCTTTCTCCTTCTCAGCCTTCTTTGCTTTGTTCTCTTTTTCTTTCTCTGCACGCTTCTGATTAGCGTTGTTTCGAGCATTAGAGGCAGAGAAGCGTTTGTTGGTTTCCTGCAGGAACTTGCTGTGGTTGTAGAGTTTCTCGAGGTCTATCTTGCCGTTGATGTTGACGGTTCGCTGAGTATTGATGGTATTGCCGAGCGACGGACGACCAACTCTCTCTGCTCCTCGCTTCCAAGAATAGTTTGAAGTATAAGAGCCATCAACGGAAGCCCAATCGAAGACTGGAATCTTCTCTAAAGGCAACTTGTAGCTGATTTGTGTGTTCTGACTGTAGTCAAGAGGACGACCGAAGTGGCGAAGACTCCACTTTACTGAGTCCTTCCAAGCTTCGTAACGGTCAGGATAAAGGTCTTTGTTGATTTGTGTGTAAGGCTCCTCAATCTCAGCCTTTGTGCCACTCTGGAAGGAGAAGTGCAATGCCTTGAATATGTCCCACTTGAGCGAGAAGTTGCGATTCCAAGTCCAGTTCTGACTGAAGGTTGCAGGCAAAGCAGAGTAGTCGCTTGGATTCTCGAGGTCGCGCTCCTGAAGTTCGTAATAGTTACGATTCATGTCGGTGGAGAATGTAATGCTCTGCGGAGCAAAAGCGAGGTTCTGCGCCTTTATGATATCCAACCACTTGCTCTTTCCCTTGAGGTTTTTGAACGGTTCCCACGACTTCCAGTTCGGACTCCATGAGTAATTAAGGTTGGCTTTCCAATTCAGTTCGCGTTCATAAACGGTTGTCTGACCTTCGGTATATTGTGTGGAGCGGCTGTAACCAAAAGTAAAGTTAGCTGGGTCGTAAGGCATCGGATGCTTGCGCGTACTGATATTGAGCTTTACACCAGTGAAAGATAGGTTCTTGTTGGTCTCTGTATGATTGGTGAGACTTCGCAGGGAGTCGCGCTGATGTTCGTTGGCAAGAGCGTCGAGAGCATCGCCGAGAAGCATGTCCGTATCGAAAGGATTGTATTTGGGAGAAACCTTTTCCTTACTATAGCTATAGTACATCGGGACATGAAGTTTTGCCTTTTCGGGAAGAAGACGTCCGAGGTCGAATTGTGTGGAAACAGAGTAATTGAGGTTGTCCTCGTTCTTGCGTTGTGCCACACTTTGCTCAATACCGCCAAAGCCCGATGTGATCATTTTGGCAGTGGCGTTGACCGAACCCAAGTCGCTGACCTGTACCTGCAGGCTTCCTTGTGCTGCCCAACCGCCGTTGTTGCTGAACTCCTGCAGTCGCAATTCATTTGCCCAAACCTCGATGCTCTTCGTCTTGCCGCTGTTGTTGCGAATACCAATCATGATAGTCTTGACCTCGCCAAGCGTCGGGTTACCCATAATGGAGATGCGGTTGTTGGGATGGTCTTCGTCGTATGTTGAGAAGAGACGATTCATGGAAGCCACTCCAACACTTGCCTGAGCATTGCGTTGCTTTTTGAGCGAAGTGAAGAGGTCAAAATTGATATCGACCATATTCTCCGAAGGCCAAACAGCCAGACAGCCGGCAGCGCTATAAGTGTCGTAGTTGCCCGGAGGAGTAATCCTCAAAGGCACTTCGTATTCGTAGTAGTTGCTCTTGTAGTCGGAACCGAGACGAATGAAGACACTGCAATCACCATCTGTGGTAGCTGTGACATTCTCGGCCAACGCATTTGCATGGACATACATTTGCAGATGCTTGTACTGCCTCATGTCGTAATTGCAGTTCTTATAAACGGCTTTTGCTTCGCTTCCGCCAAGATTGCGAGCAACCATACACATGGCCTGTTCATTAGCTTCTACAAGTTGTGACTGCGATGGGTCGGTGATACGCGTAATGCCTGGAGGCAGGACATAGTTGACAGGCTGCTTGTCGTTGTTTTCCTCGATGCAGACAGTGCTTACTTCCAAAGTCCCGCTACCTGTAGAAGCGACATTACCATTGTAGAGAGGCTGCTGATAGGTTCGCCAGTCGCCCTGAACGAGGTCGAGAGTAGCGAGACGAAGGATAGTCTCTTCTTCGAAGCCCGTCATAAAGATACGCATGAAACGTATGCTCGTGAAGTCGCGAATGTTGCCTTCCTTGTCTTCATATTCTGTCAAGGGAATACGGAACAGATACCAAGTACATTCCTCTGTGTTGCCATTACGAAGCTTGACACTTGCCGTTCGCTTGTCTGCAATGTGGTTGCGACCGACCACCATATCTTCAGGACGGATACTTACTCTATACTGATAATATTTCTCGTATTCGTTGAGGGTATAGTCCTGGTTGATATCCTCCACATCGGGCGTTACCTTCCATGCTGTCTCATATGTTTCCGGGCTCGTGTTGGAGTCTGCGCTGTTGCCTTGAGGCATGTTGATGCGCTTGTAACGATTAAGGATGGACATTTGAAGCTGGTCGAAGTCGGTGCCACGATAATAGTGATAGTTGTCGTTGGCTGGGTCGGCATAGATACTATCATAGACTGCTCCGGAAACCTTTCCTTGCATCTGTTGCAGATAGTCAGAATAGAGGCTGAACTCTCGTTCTTCTTCATCGTTGAGACCGTTGAGGCCGACATCCTGTCTGGCTCTCGAACCGGCTTCGTTATTGAACGCATAGGTTACGCTGCTACTATTGGGAATGCGTCCCCAATAACCATCAACAAAATATTGTGGGTTACCATCTACGGGCATTCCACTCTCGAAATACTTCTTGCCGTCCTTGAGTATATCCTCAGACACTTCGCCAAGATTGAAGTAGAGGTCGCCTCCGTGATTGCCTGGAAGGTTGCGTTTGTAGATGAACGGATCCATCATCCAGAACTCGATGTATTCGATGTTCTGTGCCTCGAAATCTGTGTTGTCGAGTTTGCGCATCATGCCTCCCCAAGTCTCTTCCGGATGTTTGAGATGACCATTCTGGTCAACATCAGTAGTGAGGTTGTAGGCACCACGTTCCTTGGGATAGAAAGCGAGGTTCAGGACATTAAGGCCTGTGGCGCTTGTGTAGTTGTTTTGCGATTTCTGGGGATAAAGCTCACGTTCATAGACCTCGCGAACATAGTGGCTGGAAAGTTGGTCAAGGTCGCTCTTGATGTGGCTTGGGGTAAGTGTACTGCTGCGACGCGTGAAGATGGGGTCAACATAGTACCAAGCGAGCAAGGAGCGGTTGTAGTTGTATGCTTTGTCGGATGTCAACTTGCTTTCTGCGAACATGCTTGGCGTACTCGACATGCTCCAATAAGTAGGTTGCGTCAGGCTGCTCTTAATGCTGCTGCTTTCGAAGTCGTCCAGATAAGAAGCATCGCCCTGAACACTGTGGTTCTGTCCGGCAATAAGTTGAGCGAACTCACCATTGAAAGAGATGAAGCTGGGCTGTGTACATTGAATGAGAGGCAGCTTGTCGATAATGTTCGTAAGCCACTGACTCTCCTTTTTCCAACTGATATGGAAGCCCCATAGTGTGTTCTTCAAGGGCTCGTTGCCCATGCTGACCTTTGTGGTGAGCGGTTGTTCGCTCAGGTACATCAGCGTACCACCGACTGTGAAGTTCTTGTTAATCTCATAATCCATATTCAGGCCGAGCATCGTCTTTCGCTGCATACCATAAGTATCGTTGCTCTCTACGGAAGCACTGATGTTGGTGCCTGAATCGATGAGGCTCTGGTTGATGATGGTCACTCGGCCCATATTGTAATCGACAGTATAGTCGGTGTTCTCTGTAAGTGTTGTGCCTCCTGCAGTAACGATGACAGAACCTTTTGCAATGTTGGTGACACCCAAATCGATTTCGCCTGCATTTGTACCTTTATATCGGCCAGTCAGGAGGAACTTGTCGTGCTCGGAAATCTGCTTTGCGACGGTCTTTGTACTGTCGTAAAGTTCACGGAAGCAATACTTGTCGGCCAAAGCCGGGTCTTTAATCCATTTCGCCAAGTGCTCGCCGAAAGGCTCTGCAACAGGGAAGATAATGCGTCCCTTGCTGATGGTGTAACCTTCTACAAAGTCGAATTGGCCATTTGGATGTGGATTGTTCTTGGCGTCCAGGCGGTCGAGGTTGAGGGCTCTCAAGAGAATTGTGCTCTTGAACTTTTCTTCAGGAAGATAACTCAGATAAACGCCTGTCGAGTCACTCTGATACTTGATGTCGAGACGGAACTTGTCGCTCATTACCTTCTGTGTGCCAAGATAATAGACATTCTTCATCATCAAGCGCCAAGTAGGAAGGATTGGACTTCCCGAAGTGCCTTTCAGCATTTTCACGAAGAGTGCCTTACTGTTATCGGTAAGGTCGCTTGCGAATTCACCCACCTGATAGGTTGTGCCCATATAGGTGAATTCATAAGCAACTGCGAGGACATCATCCACTTGCAAAGTGCTTGAAAGGCTGACATAACCTAAGGCATTGTTGACAGTATATTCGCTACTGGAGAGCTTTCGTGCAGCTTGCAGCTTCTCGTAGTCGACGCTTCCATAGAATTTCTCTATACCGTCGAGAATGGTTGTGGCTTGAGAGATGTCGCGAGCACCAGCATAATTGTTGACGAGAATATCGTACATGCTGTTGGATCGGTTGCCGGGAATGCTGGTGCCTGTACCTGTCCATATCTTGTTGTATATGTAGGTCGGTTCACCCAAATCGGCGAAAGCGATGATGTTGCGGTTGTTTTCCGTCTTACCGCTCTTGTTTGTTACCCAAATCTCGACACGCTTGATGTTGATGCCGCTTGAGATGGTGGGCAAGCTTTCCATGTTCTTGTCGTACATCTCGCGGAAGAAGTGGGAGAGGAAGAAGTGGCGGTTCTCTTCATAGTTCGTTGCGCTGAACTCGAAGTTGGTTGTCTGTGAGCCGCCTTTACTGTTGACGCTCGAGCTTGCGCTCTTCTTTTGGCTAATGACAGATTGTATTTTGAGCTTACCGAACTGCACATCTGTGCGAAGACCGAAAAGGCTGCTGACGCCAGGCACAAGGCTGATGTTGCTGGGGAAGGAGACATTGCCGGCTTCGATGAGCTTGACGATTTCGTCTTCCTTACCGTCGTATTTGAGTTTGAGGTTCTGGGCGTCATAGTCGAAGGTGGCTTGCGTGTTGTAGTTCAAGTTCATGTTGATCTTGTCGCCCACTTTACCATTGAGGCTGAGGTTAATCTTCTCGTCGAAGTCAAAACCGACAGTCTTTCTCCTGGAAGCAGCAAGAGCTGGGTTGTTTACCTTCTTCGAGTTGATGCCGATCTTAAGCTCTGCACTACCTTGAGTCTTGATTTGTACGCCGCCAGGACCAAATATCTTCTCTGCAGGACCGAGGTCGAAGTGCATGTCCGTGAAGTCGAACTTGTTCTTTCCTTCTGCCTCGAAAGCTTCTTCGTTCTTCTGCTTCCAGTACTGCTGCATTGAGTTCTGCAGCGACCATTGCTGGTATTCCTCTGGCGTCATCAGGACGGGCGCATTCAGGAAGCTGGTGGCTGTGCCGAGCGTAAAGCCCGACCTGCCGGGAAGGATGCTTCCAGAAGATGCACCTGCGGCACCTGTTTGAGTGGAGCTTGAGCTGGAAGAGCTCTGCCCACGACTGCTGCCACCACCTCTGCTTGTAGAGGTTCCGCCTCTTGTCCCTGAATTACGGGTGCTTCCTCCGCTTCCTTTTCCTGCAGAAGAAGTGCCGGTTGCGTCGTCTCCAACGAGTGATGTGCCTATGGTATAGGTGTTATCCTTTTCGTCGTAGACGACTTCGGTCTTCAGGTTATCGGGGTCTTTCAGGTCGGCAGTCTTCTTGCGGAGGTCTTTTGTCTCTGAAGTTCCTGTCCTACGAACTGAGTAGCGCGGCTTTCCATCAGTAACAGTATCAGCAGGAACAGTTCCCAACAAGCCTGCCAAAGGAGAGGCTTCTATTCCTCCTCCGAGGGGAAGTAGGAGTGGGACTATGCTCAGCAGCACTGCCAGAACTAATATGATTTTTCGCGCGCTCATGTCTTTTTATTAACGTATGTACGCGTCCTTTTATTGTATATAGAACTATTTTTCTTATTTTCTTCGCCTCTTCTTTACTTATTTTCTTATTTTTTTGTATCTTTGCACAAATAAACAAGGAAAGAATATGATAGAATACTTGAAAGGAACGCTTGCCGACCTTACTCCTGCCCTTGCTGTAGTCGAGTGTCACGGAGTGGGATACGGCGTGAATATCTCCGTGAACACCTTTTCTGCCATTCAGGGCAAACAGGAAGTCAAGTTGTGGATTACCGAGTCGATTCGCGAGGATGCCTACCAACTCTGGGGGTTCAGTACACGGACAGAGCGCGAGCTCTTCCTGTTGCTGAATAGTGTGAGTGGCATCGGAGCAGCCACAAGCCGAGTCATTCTCTCGTCTATGACGGTCTCGGAACTGGCCAGCTTCATCAGCGAAGGTAACGACAAGATGCTCAAATCCGTGAAAGGCATCGGCCCGAAGGCAGCCCAGCGCATCATTGTAGAGCTTCGCGACAAGATTGGTTCTCTTGGGATAGACGTCTCGAATCGTCAAGTCGTCAGCTCACCAATTGTCAATAAGGAGATAATGGACGAAGCCATAGCAGCCCTCTCGATGCTTGGGTTCAGTCCGGCTCCCGCACATAAAGCCGTACAGAAGATTCTTACCGATGAGCCCGAAGCACCTGTGGAACGCGTCATAAAGCTCGCCTTGAAGATGCTATGACCTTTTGAAACCAATACCAACATTACCTGAGACCTTAAGCAATCTAACAAATGGAAAATCTTCTGAAAATTGCAATTGTTGCCGCTCATGAGGCAGCCGAGGAGATTATGCGTGTCTATCAAGACCCCAGGCAGAATTTCGACATCGAGGAGAAAAGCGATAAAAGTCCTTTGACGAGAGCCGACCGAGCTGCTCACAAATGTATCGTGCGCCATCTTTCCCAAACAGGAATCCCCATTCTCAGTGAAGAGGGAGCACATCTGCCTTATGAAGAACGCAAGGAATGGCACAGACTTTGGGTGGTTGACCCACTCGACGGCACAAAGGAATTCATTAAGAAAAACGGTGAGTTTACGGTCAATATAGCACTCGTGGAGGATGGTTCGCCTGTTCTCGGCGTGATTCTTGTGCCGGTGACAGGCATGATTTATTTCGGCATCGTTGGAATGGGGGCGTGGAAGACCACTTCGAGCTCATTAGGGAAAGGGAATGAAGTTCTCCACTTAGACGGGGACGCAGAGAGAGAGGATGTTTATACCATTGTGGCCAGCCGTTCGCACCTAAATCCGGAGACAGAGCAATACATCAGTCAGATGCGCAATTTGCATAAGGCGGTAAAGCTCATCAGCAGTGGAAGCAGCCTTAAAATATGTCTTGTTGCCGAGGGGAAGGCAGATGTTTATCCGCGTTTTGCCCCCACAATGGAGTGGGATACGGCCGCTGGAGACGCTATTATCCGTGCATCAGGCAAGCAAATCGTTAATGCGGAGACTGGTCAACCCCTCATCTACAACAAGCCAGACCTCCACAACCCCTGGTTCATCGTTCGGTAACGACCTCGTTTTGTACCTGCTTTGCGCCCGTTCCATCGCCACAAAATCGATGGAATGGGCGCTTTTTGAGCGTTTGTTCTCAATAGCCTTCAAGTTGCACAAAGAGAAGAGAACCGCAGGAAGGGCAAGAATTTGTTCTTGAAACGAGCTAATCATTAAGGTGAAAATGTTATTGCTGTCCGGTAAATATTTTTCATCATTACCTGCACCCTCCTAACCATCGGCATTTAGAGCAAGATGTGATTAGCAGGGGCTTGGGACGCCCCAAAGGGGCAGAAAGATGTCAGCCCAGGGCAGCGCCCTGGGTGTTGAAATGCCGCGGCAAATGACGCTCTGTAAGAGCAAAAGCACTAAAACACAAAGCTTTTGCCCCTTTAGGGCGAAATCTACTTCTGCGTCATAAACCCAGGGCGATGCCCTGGGCTGACATCTTAATGGCCTTTCAGGCCGGATTAACCGGACAACAATATAAAAATGTAAAGGATTTTTCATAGAAATAAGATTGCGGAATGTGTGTGCAGACTTATGACTTGCTAAACCGTAAGTCTCAAGTTGCTTTCAAACAGCCTCTTTTTATGTCTTCTTCCAACTGCTTGTTAATGAGTGGTTTGTTTTCTTTACTTGAACAGTTTCCAAACGTCACATGATAAAGTTGCAAACTACACGTGTGAAGTTGGCAAAGTTCACGTGTGAAGTTTGTGATTTTCACGTGTGAACTTTCCAATCTTCACGTGAGATGTTTGGATTTTTAACGCGTGAAGTTTTGTAAGCACACATTTATTGTTTGGAATATGTAAAGATTTTTCCGGCAATGATATGCTTTACTTCCGTGGCTCGCAACCAATATCATCATCATCTTTGTTGTCGAATTGTTTTTTGTCATCCTTGTGTGGTTATATGAAATGGCAAGTATTGTGCCTTCTAAGGATGCTCCAATCATCCTAAATGTAGATGCTCCGTACAATGAAAATCTGCAAAACCGGCGGATTCAACACACTATCTTACACAAGGATTATCCTGTCACTCATGCAAGAGATAAAAAAAATGTAGCGCTTTACTTTGCTATGTGCGAGGATTTTCGTAATTTTGCACGCGATTTGAAGTAATTTTTAATTCTTCACTCTTAATTCTTAATTAAAAGAAGATGAACATATCATACAAATGGCTTAAGGAATATGTCGATACGACGCTAAGTGCTCAGGAAGCGGCCGATGCACTTACAAGCGCCGGTCTCGAGGTGGATAGTGTGGAAGAAGTGCAGACCATCAAAGGTGGTATGGAAGGTCTCTATGTGGCTGAAGTGCTGACTTGCGAGCCCCATCCAGACAGCGACCACATGCATGTTTGCACAGTCAATGTGGGTCAGGACGAGCCTTTGCAGATTGTCTGTGGCGCTCCTAATGTCGCTGCCGGACAGAAAGTTATTGCTGCCGTCGTTGGAACCAAGCTTTATGACGGCGACGAGTGCTTCACCATCAAGCGCAGCAAACTGCGTGGTGTGGAGAGTTTCGGCATGCTTTGTGCAGAGGATGAGATTGGCATCGGCAATGACCACAGCGGCATCATTGTGCTTCCCCACGATGCAAAAGTAGGCACACCTGCGGCCGAATACTATCATGTTGAGAGCGATTGGCTGATAGAAGTGGATATTACACCCAACAGAGCAGACGCTTGCAGCCATTATGGTGTGGCTCGCGACCTTTATGCCTGGCTCGTTCAGAACGGTTACAAGACCAGCCTGCATCGTCCCGATTGCGAGAAGTTCAAGGTGGACGATGAGTCGTTGCCTATCAGCATAACCATCGACGACCCGAATCTTTGTCCTCGCTACGTTGGCGTTACTTTGACGGGTTGCGAGGTGAAGGAGAGTCCCGAGTGGCTTCAGAACAAGCTTCGCACGATTGGTCTGCGCCCCATCAACAATATCGTGGACATCACGAACTTCATCATGATGGCTTACGGACAGCCTCTGCATTGCTTCGACGCAGATATGATTGAGGGCAAGCAAGTGATTGTAAAGACTCTGCCCGAAGGAACTCCCTTCGTGACGCTCGATGGTGTGGAGCATAAGCTCTCGAACCAAGACCTCGCCATCTGCAACGTAAAGGAGCCGATGTGCATTGCCGGCGTCTTTGGCGGAAAGGGTAGTGGTACGTACGACACGACTGTCAATGTCCTCCTCGAAAGCGCTTACTTCAATCCGACCAGCATTCGCAAGAGTGCACGCCGTCATGGACTCAGCACAGATGCAAGCTTCCGCTTCGAACGCGGCATCGACCCCAACGGCCAAGTGTATGCTATCAAGCAGGCAGCCATACTTGCAAAGGAACTGGCAGGTGCAAAGGTCAGCATGCAGATCGTGGATGTGCACCCAAAAGTTCTGCCTGACTTCATGGTTTCTTTGAAATACGACTACGTAGATACCCTCATCGGCAAGCACATTCCTCAGGAAACCATCAAGAGCATCGTGACGAGCCTCGAGATGAAGATTGATAAGGAAAGCGAAGAAGGCCTCGAACTCACGGTTCCCGCATACAGAGTGGATGTGCAGCGTCCTTGCGATGTTGTGGAGGACATCCTTCGCATCTATGGATATAATAATGTAGAGATACCGACGACGCTCAAGAACAGCCTGACCACAAAGACGATTCACGACACGAGTCACAAGTTGCAGAACATCATAGCCGAGCAGTTGGTTGGCGGCGGTTTCCGTGAGATTCTCAATAACAGCCTCCAGCGTGGCGCATATTATGACGGCTTGAAGTCTTACAAGAGTGAGGAATCTGTGAAGCTTCTCAATCCGCTCAGCCAAGACCTCAATGTGCTTCGCCAGACACTTCTCTTCGGAGGACTGGAGAGCATCGCACGCAACATCAGCTATCGCAACACGGACCTGCGCTTCTTCGAGTATGGCAACTGCTATCGTTTCCAGGCAGAGAAGAAATGTCCGGACATCATTCCCGGCGTAAGCAGCAGTCGCGACCCTGAAGTCATCAAGCATGTGCTCGATGCGTACAGTGAGGACTATCATCTCGGACTTTGGCTGACAGGCAAGCGCGTGCGTGGCAGTTGGGCTCATCCCGACGAGGACAGCTCGTTCGCTCAGCTCAAGGCTTATGTCATGAACATCTTCACCCGATTGGGAGTTCCCTTTGGAATGCTTGTGTTTGGCGAAGGCAAGAGCGACATCTATAGTGCAAGCATCTGCGTTGAGAACAGAGGCGGCAAAGTGCTTGCAGAGATGGGTATCGTTTCGAACAAGCTAACGAAGGCTTTCGACATTGATTCACCTGTCTATTTCGCCGACATCCGCTGGAACCAAATCCTTCGCATCATCAAGAATCAGAACGTCACCTACACAGAGATAAGCAAGTTCCCTGCAGTCAGCCGCGACCTTGCTCTGCTGCTCGACAGCAACGTGCCTTTCGGCGAAGTGGAGCGTATCGCCTATCAAACAGAGAAGAAGCTGCTCAAGGCAGTCAAACTCTTCGATGTCTATGAAGGGAAGAATCTGCCCGAAGGCAAGAAGTCGTATGCTGTGAACTTCATCCTGCAAGACGAGACAAAGACACTCAACGACAAAGCCATCGACGCCGTCATGCAGAAACTCATCAATAACTTGACCAAAGAACTTGGCGCAGAACTGCGCTAATCTGTTCTCGTCATAACGAAATAACGTCATAACGAAATAAAGAAATAACGATAAAATAATTAAACCAATGGGAAGAGCATTTGAATATCGCAAAGCGACTAAACTGAAGAGATGGGGCCACATGGCTAAGACTTTCACGCGTCTGGGCAAGCAGATTGCCATTGCTGTGAAGGCTGGCGGTCCTGAACCAGAGAACAATCCTGCACTGCGTAGCGTCATCGCTGTCTGCAAGCGCGAGAACATGCCGAAGGACAACATCGAGCGTGCCATCAAGAACGCGATGGGTAAGGACCAGAGTGATTACAAGAGTGTGACTTACGAAGGATACGGCCCTCACGGTGTCGCTGTCTTTGTGGACACGCTTACCGACAACACAACCCGTACCGTTGCCGACGTGCGCAGCGTCTTCAACAAGTTCTCTGGCAATATGGGAACGACTGGTTCGCTGGCTTTCCTCTTCGACCACAAGTGCGTGTTCACCTTCAAGAAGAAGGACGACATGGATATGGACGACTTCATCCTGGAGATGATCGACTGCGGCGTGGAGGAAGAGTACGACGAAGAGTACGACGAGGAGAAGGACGTGACCACCATCACCATCTATGGCGAGCCGACCAGCTTCAATGCCATTCAGAAGAAACTTGAGGCAGACGGCTATGAGGATGTCGGCGGTGAGTTTACTTACATTCCCAACGATGTGAAGGACGTTACTCCAGAGCAGCGCGAGACCATCAATAAGATGGTAGAGAAGCTTGAGGAGTTTGATGATGTCCAGACGGTATATACTAACATGAAGCCTGAGGAATAAATACTTCGGCTTTGTTAAATTCTAGATTCACAGGTTGCATTTGGACAGATGCAACCTGTGATTGTTTATATGCAAGTTGCGTTTGTGGAATTGCAATTTGCAATTAATTGATGCCGCGAGCAGAAAAGGTTATTCTCGTGGGCTAAAACGAAGATGCCTTCTCGGGGTATCTTAGAATTCGTCTTCCGTTGGTGCGCTTTGCAGTCCACCGAAAGAGTCGTTGGTGCCGAGAGCACTGGCAATCTTGTCACTCTCTGCTATCTCTTCCGGCGTCATCTTGGGAGAGACAAAGCGCCCGCCCATGTCGCTATCCTGCGAGCCTGGCAGAGGAACAGATGTGTCGAGGTCTGAGAAACGGGCAAATTCGCTGCGGAATGCCAGCTTGATGTCGCCCACGGAACCGTTGCGGTGCTTTGCGATGATGAACATCGCTTTTCCATGCCAGTCATACCCTTTGTCGTCAACCGTCAGTTTATAGTATTCCGGACGGTGAATGAAGCAAACGATGTCGGCATCCTGTTCGATGGCACCCGACTCGCGCAAGTCGCTCAGCACGGGCTGCTTGCCTTCGAACCCTTCGCGGCTCTCTACGCCACGGTTCAACTGGCTCAGAGCAATGACAGGCACGTTCAGTTCCTTTGCCAAACCCTTCAGCGCACGGCTCACCATGCTCACTTCTTCCTGGCGGTTGTTGGTGTTCAGTCCGCTGGCACGCATCAGTTGCAGGTAGTCAATCATAATGACTTTGACGCCAAAGTCCCGAACCAGCCGTCGTGCCTTGGTCTGTAGTTCGAAGACGCTGAGCGAGGGCGTTTCGTCGATGAAGATAGGTGCACCGAAGAGCTGGCGGACGCGCTTGTCGAGCTGCCCCCATTCGTAGGGAGCCAACTGTCCACTGCGAAGTTTCTCGCCGCTCAGCTCGCTGACATTGACCATGAGGCGTTGCACAAGCTGTTGGTTGCTCATCTCAAGGGTGAACATGGCGCACGGTATCTTGTTGTCGACAGCCATGTTCTTTATCATGGAAAGGGCAAAGGCAGTCTTACCCATAGAGGGACGGGCAGCTATGATGATGAGGTCGCTGTTCTGCCAGCCGTTTGTTATCTTGTCAAGTTCATGGAAGCCGGATGGCAGCCCACTCAGTCCACCTTCCTTTGCCTGTGCTTTCTGGATGAGCTCATAGACTTGGCTGATGACCGGGTCGATCTGCGTGAAGTCCTTCTTCATGTTCTTCTGCGCGATGGCATAGAGCGTGCTCTCGGCTTCCTGCATCAGGTCGGCAACGTCTATCGTGGCATCGAAGGCTTTCGTCTGAACAAGGCTTGCAAAGGTGATGAGCTGGCGCTGCAAGGACTTCTGTGCGATTATCTTGGCGTGATATTCGATATGGGCAGAGCTGGCAACCTGCGCATTGATTTGCATTAGATAGACTTCGCCTCCGGAGGCTTCGAGGTTGTCTGTGCTCTCGAGCTGATTGATGACAGTCATGATGTCGACAGGCTTCTGCTCGGCATTGAGCGTCTGGATGGCCTGATAGATAAGCTGGTGCCTGTGGTCGTAGAAGCTCTCGGGCCTGAGCAGCTCTGCTACCAGACCGTATGAGTCCTGCTCCACCATGAGCGCACCGAGCACTGCAACCTCCAAGTCCAGACTTTGTGGCTGCTTGTGTCCATATTGGTCAACCTGAGGCACTTCCACAATCTTTGTGGTGCTCGAGCGCCTTTTCCTTGATGTCTCTGCCATATCTTGATTCGTTTAATTACCTTGCAAAGGTAAGAAAATATATTGAAAGATGAAAGTAGTAATTTGAAAAAACTTCACTCTTTATTAGAAAAAGAAAATACCCCTGACCACATCTTTGAATCTTCAAAGCAGGTCAGGGGTATTTGGACTTATGGTTAGTCTAGCAACGGCTTATTCTTCGCCGCCGCAGATGTGCCATGCGTTGTCTTCTCTTTTCAAAGCATTGTCCCATTATTTAAGAACCTTCTTGCCATTAATAATGTTGATGCCCTTCTGGGTCTTGCCGAGGCGCTGACCTGCTACATTGTAGATAACACCGTTTTCGAGCGTATTCTCGATGTTAGCAATGCCAGTTGCACCATCTTTCTCGAAGGGATAGAAGGGCTTGACGCCATTGCTTTCGGTGATTACCAGATAGCCCTTGCCGGCAGCAATCGTGGTTCCGGTAGTAGCCTTCAGGAAGCCAACAGAGAGGGAAGCGTCCTCCGGGTCTTTGGCCAGGACGAACTGAGTGCCGTCTGCGGTTACTTCCTCTGTGGCAGCAATCAGGTCGTTCTTAGAACCAAGCTCAACGGCCTCTTTGGTGCCCTTGAAGGTGTATGTGCCTTCTGCACCCTTCAGTACGACTGCTTCGCCAGCGGGGATTGCTGTAATGGGTTGCAGATGAACAAAGCCTTCCTTAAGCAGGTTAGTGCGGGCAGCATTTGCCACTACACCTTCTGGGATAACATTGATGTTCCAAGGAGCAACAAAGGTAGCATAGCCTGCATCGGTAATCGTTGCCTCAACATCCATACCCTTATAGTACAGACGCCAGTTGTCGGTAACAATCCAGTCTTCACCCAAGACATCCTCAGCACCGCGGAAGAGGCCAATCTTCAGCTTGCCGTCAGGACCGACCATAGCATCAATGGTGTTGACATAAGTGCCAACCTGGAAGAACCTTGCTGCGTCGTTACAGCCGTCAGGAATCACGATACCGCTTGCGCCACCACGTCCGTAACCAGGACAGTTGCCGCTACCATCAACGATGCTTGCCATAGGTACGCAGTTCTTTTCACTGCCAGCGAACATGTAGGCGAGCTGACGGACATTGCCCTCATCAGCACTTTCGAAACGACCGTCGCGATAGAAACCATTCATCTTAACAGTGTACTTACCGGCGGGCAGGCCTTCTACTACCTGTTCGAGGTATACATAGCCATTGGTGTTCCACATCTCGAACGAGTGGTCGGCACGGTTATCCTTATTACCAGAGTTCCATTCCCAGATACCACCGGCATTGTGTTGCCACTTGGAGTCGTTCATATTACCATTGGTTGCAGCCTTGTTGTCGCCTTCGAAGTCGTTTTCTGCGAAGGTTGCCTGATGAACGAGGTGACCGAGGTCAACGGGAGCCTCAGGAGTAGCATTCTCTGCAAGAGCAATGAACTCTTCGGGAGTAACAAAGATCCACTTGTTGAATTCATTGTCAGCACCGGTCTTGTCGGTATCGACTTGCAGACGCTCGTCGTCGGTCATGCCCAAATACAAGTTGTTTTCAGCGTTGATGATGTGGTATGTGCCGTCTTCTGCAGCTTTGATTTCCCAAGCCCAGTTTGCACCGGTTGTATTCCAATTTGTGGCATCAACATAACCATTGTGACCAAGGGCATCATCTTTGCCACGAACGCCGTTAGGCAGGTTGGTCTGGATGGTGTAGCGGTTTTCACCGGAGGAGTTAGCGTGCAGAACGCACTTAGCACCCATGTGGTTCAGAGAAGCGTGAGTACCCCAGTCGTTACCACCGGCCAGGAACATCTTGGCACCTACATTCAGGATGTAAGCAATCATGCCGTCAGCAGGAGCAGAACCTGTGAAGTTCTCTGTGCGTGCGTCGAATGCGAGGCGGCGAGCCTTGCGAAGCTGGGCAAGTGCGGTGACTGCTGCTGCATGAGAGTTGGCATTCTTTCCAAGGTTAATAACTTCTGCATTGATGCCTTCCTCTTCTGCCAAAACGATTGTGGCATCCAGAGCCTTCTTCTCGTCATTATTGAAATATCTGTTAACCATATCGCCAGCGGTATAGAGACCACCGTCGGCATAACGGCCACCCCAGTTCTGGTGAACGTGGAATGCGAATACATTGACAGTGCCGTCTGTCTTGATGAGAGCCTTCTGTGCGTCGGTGAGACGAACAACCTCGTCTTCATACCAACCGTCGGTCTCAGCCCAAATCAGTTCGCCATTGATGTAGTACTCGCAAGGAGCGTCGTCGTGAGCTGCGGGCATGAAGAGGTCAGAAGGAATCTCGCCATCAACGGTGAAATAGCGTACTGCATAAACATCAGCAGGACGTCCGTCACCGAATTGGGGCAGATCCTGACCATAGTTCCAGCCTTCAACAGAGTAGCCGGGAGCAAACCAAGCCTTGCCGTTGTTCTCTGCGGGAACGCCGATGATAACGTTGTAGTTGGGATTGCCAGTGTTCCAGTCGCCGAAGTCGAAGTCGGCCTGAGCGACGTAAGTGTAAGCCTGATAAGAGCCGCCCCACTTCATAGAGGGCAGGATGCACTCTGCATCGCCGTTTGCCGTCTCAACATTGAGGTCGCCGAATGGAACATTGCTATAAGCGATACCCCAAGAGTAAACCTTCAGGCCTGTGAAGTTGGGATAAGCATCGGTGCCAAGAGTCTGGCCGAATGCTTCGCCCAGCTTGAAGCACAGTTCACCGCTTGCAACCTGTGCATCGTTTGCAGACAGGTTGTATGTGTTAATGAGGTTGCCGCCGCCACGGATGAAGCCGTCGCCGTCGCCGTTAACGACTGTGCCGATGTTGTAGGTGTTCTCGATAGTAGTCTTGTCACCACCAGTCCAACCAGTGATGGCACCTGACTCTCTGCCAGAGTAGACCTTACCTACGTTGTAGCAGTTGAGGATGTTGAAGTGAGCGGAACCGCTCATGTTTACACCGATGATGCCGGCGCCATTAGCTTCGGCTGCAGAAATCGTAGCCTCGTTGCCGCAGTTGATGATATTGAGTTTCTTACCATCCTCGCCACCATTAGAGCCACCAACGATACCGCCAACATAGCTGTTACCCTTGACAGAACCTTTGACAATAACGTTCTGAATGGTTGCACCGTCTGTTGCAATACCGAAGAGGCCTTGATAGTTCAGGCTGCTTTCAATGTTCAGCTTAACTGAATGTCCCTGGCCGTCGAATGTGCCGACATACTTGTTGGCTGATGTGCCAGCAGGAGTATATTTGGCAGCAGACAGGTCTACATCAGCGTTAAGAACAGCGTCGGATGCGGGATTGCCTGCATTGACATACTGTGCCCACCACAGCAGGTTGCCTGCTTTGTTGAGTTGGAATACGCCGTCAACCTCTTCTGCTTCCTGACCTGCAGCATGGCAGACGGTGCAGATGCCGTCTTCGCCAAATTCATGATTATCAACGATAGAAGCATTTTCGTTGCTCAATACTGATTCTGTGCCTTCCTTAGGAGTAACACCGTCGCAGTAGAACTGACCGTTTGCATAGATCTTCTCGCTGGAAGAGAGGGGAGAGGGCATTGCGTCTGTGCCGAGAGTCTGGAACCAGTTTTCGCTGCCAGATACATAGCTGTTCAGTTTGTAAGTCATTTCACCATTGCCGAGTGTTTCGTCGCTGGCTGTGGTCTTATAGCTGTTGATGACGGAGGGATTGTTGCGACCGAATTCGCCACCGCCGTTCCAGTTGATGTCAGCAACTATGAGGCAGTTCTCGATGGTTGTGCTTGCGCCGCTGTTTGCCCAACCCACTATGCCGCCGTTGCCGTCGCGGCTAGGAGCATTGATCTTGCCATAGAATGCACAGTTTTTGATAGTGGATGCATCGTATGTTACGGCTGCGATGCCACCGATGGTGCCGTCGCCGCCCTGATTGTCAACAATCTCAACAGCACTGATGCAGTTGTAGATCTGATTGTCATTTCCCTTCAGAAGACCGCAGATACCGCCTATCTGGTTCTTGTTGGTGGCAGTAATCTTGCCGGCCAGCTTCAGGTTATGAACCTTACCTACGATTGTTCCGAAGAAGCTGAATCGTGTGCTGTAGGACTCAAGGTCAACAGTGATGGTGTGGTTCTGACCGTCGAACTCTCCGCGGAAGGGGAATTTCTCGGTAACACCGATGGCTGACATGCTGCCGTTCTTGTAGGCAGTGTAGTCAATGTCGGCAGTCAGCTTTACATTATAGCTTTTGTTGTCGACATTGTTGCGATACATCAAAGCCAATGTGTTCAGCTCTTCTGCTGTGCCGATGTAGTAAACGCCGTCCACTGCCTCGAGCAGAGTGGGAGTTGTTGTAGCCCAAGAGAGTGTGCCTGCGTTCCGGTCGAGTGTAATGGTGTACCACTGCCAATCTGTGTTTGTTGGGTTCCACTTGCAGTCGTTGCCGCTGGTGGTGTAGTTGTCCGTGCCACTTTCACCGATTGCAAAGTTCTCGCTCGAGGGATGATAACCGTCCCAACCGCCGAAGGAGTTACAGATCTTGAAGCCTTCGCCACCGTTCTTCAGCAGACCTGTCCATACATAGACGTTGGTCTCAGTCTCTGTCATCCTCATCGTTTGGCGCATGTTGCCATCGCCTTCCCAGCCGATGGGAGTGCCGTCACCTACGAGGTAAAGTTCATCTGCATTGACGCTGAGCATAGCCATCAAAGCAAATACCAAAGTAAATAACTTTTTCATTGTTGTTAATAAATTAAATTGTTTATATAATAAGAGGTTTTATCTGCCAAATAAGTGTATAATCGTTGCAAAGATAAACATTATTTATAATATGTGCTGCAATATGCAAATAAAAGTTTCGCTATTTGCAAAAAATAACAAAAAAAGGGGCGTTTTTCAACGTCCCTTGGTGGGTCTGAAAACGCCGCGTGCGGCGATGGCAATCCCCGGCTGCGGCGATGGGCATTTCCGCGTGCGGCGTTGGGCATCGCCGCGTGCGGCGTTTTTTACTCCATCACATCCTTCGTTCCGCCGGTGGTTTGGAAGAAGGTTACCTGCGTATTTGTCTTCTTGTCGAAGAGCGTGTTGGAGAGCATTTCAACGACTCCGAACTGAGCCATCGGAGTCTCCATGTTGACGTATTCCTGACCGTCGAATGTGACTTTTATCTTTGTCCGGACTGGCACATTATAATAGACTCCGTGCTCCATCTTTGCGCGCTTCTTGGCAACCTCTTCCGAAGGAACTGCCGTCGGAATCGTCTCCAAAGCCTTGATTGAAGCGACGACCGGTTCGCCGGCCAAGTTGTCGTAATCCAATACGCCAAGCTTCTGCGAGAAGCGGAAAAGCACATTGTGGTCGGTCTCTTCTTGAGGATCAAAGAAGAGGGAGAAGACTTCTGTGTCGGTTTGAGTGGTACCGCTGAAGAGCGACTCAAGGGCGGCGGCTTGTTTGTCGAGCTGGTCGAGCATGAGCTTCAGCTGGGCACCGTCCTTGGGCGTGTTGTCGGCTTCGCCCCGAATGAGTGAGTTCTTGCTGTCCCGGATGTCGTAAATCTCCTGGGCACACAGTTCGGCCATCTTCGCCGTACTGCCTGCTGCAATGATTTCCTGCGTCATATAGGAACGGGGATTCTCGGGAGCAGGACCTTTCTCTGGTTTGGGGAGGTCGGGCAGGAAGTCTTCCTCGGCATCGCAGTTGATGCTCAGCAGAAGTCCGTCACGACTTAAACCTACGAGCGGGGCTACAGTCTTGCTCTTTATCTTGATGCTGAAAGCCTTGTTCTTGTCGGGCTTGCCGTAGGGCTCCATCTTGATACTCTTCAGGCTCCACTGCACGCTCTCTTCTGTAGGAACGTTTTGAAGGCGAAGGTAGCGGTCGGCATACTTGTAGAAGTCGCCGGGCTTGGTGGTTGTCTTCTCTGCAATGATGGTGATGCGGAAGGCTGTCCGTGGAAGATAATAGGCAACGCCTTCGAGCGTACTGCCCGGCACGAATGGCTCAACCTCTGTCTGCGACGACGACGAAAGGCCTGAGATTAAAGAACCGACCTTTGTCTGTGCGGACAAGCCCGTGGCTGCCAGGCTGAGCAAGAAGCACAAGATATACTTTTTCATTTCCTGATGTTTACGGTTTGTTTACTGATTCCTATCCTTTGTGGAAGTAAGAGGAGGGCTTATTTATGTCTGTTGGCTCTTTGGCGGCGAATGTCGGCCTTCTTCTTCGCCGAAGCGCTGCCGTGAGCGCCTGTTATGTATTGCTTCTTCTTTGCCTTGGTCTTCACCTTGGCTTCGTCTTTCTTCGGCCCGCCTTTAGAGCCTCCCTTGAAGGTAATGCCTCCCAGGATAACGGCATCGATATCGTCTCCTCCGAACTTATTCATAACAGAGGGGGCTTTAGTGGTGGAACAATCTTACGCCGGTGAAGGCCATTGCGATGCCGTACTTGTCGCAAGTCATGATGACGTGGTCGTCGCGAACGCTGCCGCCCGCTTGGGCAATGTATTCAACGCCGCTCTTATGTGCTCGCTCCACATTGTCGCCGAACGGGAAGAAGGCATCGCTGCCCAGGCTCACGCCTGTGTTCTTTGCTATCCATGCCTGCTTCTCTTCGCGGCTGAGCGGTTCGGGTTTCTCGGTGAAGAACTTCTGCCACTCTCCATCGGCAAGGACGTCCATATAGTCGTCGCTGATATAGACGTCGATTGTGTTGTCTCTGTCAGCACGGCGAATGCCGGGGATGAAGGGCAGCGACATCACCTTCGGGTTCTGCCGGAGCCACCAGATGTCGGCCTTGCTGCCGGCGAGACGCGTGCAATGGATGCGGCTCTGCTGACCTGCACCGATGCCGATGGCCTGACCGTCCTTGACATAGCAGACGCTGTTGCTCTGCGTGTATTTGAGGGTGATGAGAGCGATGATGAGGTCGCGCTTTGCAGCCTCGGGGAAGTGCTTGTTGGCGGTCGGGATGTTCTCGAAGAGAGCAGGGTCGTCGAGCTTCACTTCATTCCTTCCTTGTTCAAATGTAACGCCAAACACTTGCTTGCGCTCGATAGGAGCAGGCACATAGCTGGGGTCTATCTTGATGATGTTGTAGGTCCCTTTGCGCTTCTCTCGCAGTATCTGCAATGCTTCCTCTGTATAGCTGGGAGCGATGATGCCGTCGCTCACCTCACGTTTGATGATGAGGGCCGTCGCTTCGTCGCAGGTATCGCTAAGAGCGATGAAGTCTCCGTAGCTGCTCATGCGGTCTGCGCCTCTTGCACGGGCATAGGCACAGGCAATCGGGCTGAGAGGCACCTTGATGTCGTCCACGAAATAGATGCGGGCAAGCGTGTCGCTCAAAGGCAGACCGACTGCGGCTCCTGCTGGGGAAACATGCTTGAAGCTGGCTGCTGCAGGCAGACCTGTGGCGGCTTTGAGTTCCTTGACAAGCTGCCAGCTGTTCAGCGCATCGAGGAAGTTGATGTAGCCGGGACGGCCGCCCAGCACTTCGATAGGCAGTTCGCCCTCTTCCATGAAGATGCGTGAGGGCTTTTGATTGGGGTTGCAGCCATACTTGAGCTGCAGTTCTTTCTGTGCCATAATATAGAAGAGTGAAGGATTTAGAAGATGATGAGCTTTACAATCTTCTGTTCTTGATTGATGAGGGCGTTGACTCGATAATGATTGGATGAGGGCTGATTGGTGTCGCTGCGGCTGATGGTCTCTTGCAGGCTGACTTCCACAGCGAAACCGGTGTTGCCGTTGGGAAGTGTTTCCTTGCGGACATCCATCTTCTGCCCGAAGGCATAGTGAAGTCCGATGACATCCTTTGCCATCTTCTCTTTTGCATATTCCACGATAGCCTCCGCATCTGCATTCTGCTTGCCGCAGAAGTTTGCCATTGTGTCGGGAATGGCTGCTTTGGCTGCCTCGATGTCCTGCTTGGCGATTGCGTTTGAGAAGAAGGCCTCGAGTGTGCCGCGAATCAAAGCTTTCTCTTCAGGAGTAACCTTTGCGAGCAGGAGAGCATTCTTCTTTTCTGCGGCATCACTGACAAAGCGGCCAGAAGGGTGTTTTGCCAGATAGTCTGTGACGGCTTCCTCGCTGCCGATAGCTACGGCATCGTTCCAGTCGATGGAGTCGAGCATGTCCTCGCAAGCTCTTTGGCGAAGGGAGTTGGGATGCTTCTGCATGAAGAGGGATACGCTCGAACGGCTGATGTTCTTCTGCAGTTGCTTCCATTCCTGCTCTTCTGTTTGGAGGGCATGCATCCGTTCCTCAATCTCGGGACAGTATGTGCTGTTAGGATGGTCGATGAGGAACTGCTGATAGTATTCGGGATTGGTGACGCCTTCCAGTCGTTTGTAGTCCGCCAGCTCCTTTTCCTCCTTTTCACGTCTGTAGTATTGGTATCCGCCAACACAAAGGAGACAGAGCAGGAGGAGGGAGAGTATGGCCTTTACCAATACGCCTATTATCGACATTCCGTTATCCGGAAACTTTGTGCCCGAAGCCTTCTTTGCGTTTCCTCCAGCAGGTTTCGATTCGTCTTTCCCTTTTTCGCCTTGCTCTTGGGCTGACGGAGTGGGGGAGGACTCTAACTCATGTTTGCAATGGGGGCAAACCTGCTGCGAGAGGAGGCAATAGCCACCGCAACTAGGGCACTGACGAAGGTTGCCGGCAATCTTCGTGCCGCATCCGGGACAAGTGCCTGCCATCGTGGAGACTTGTCCTCCACACTCGGGACATTTGATTATGCTCACCTTATTAAGAGTTTAATAGTTATAAAAGATAAAAGGTTAAGGGGTTCGAGGCCTTTAAGGCACAAAGGGACACTGGCTTTTTGCGGCCGTGCCCCTTTGCTCCTTGCATATGAAACAAAAAAACTTACTCTTCTGTCTTCTCCTCTACAGCGGGAGCCTCGGCCTCTTCTGCGGGAACCTCCTCAGCTACGGGAGCTTCCTCTTCAGGAGTCTCTTCCCTGCGAGCCTTTCTGGGCTTCTTCTCTTCGGGAGCTTCTTCTGTCACTTCAGGCTTGTCCATTTCAACGGTTACGGTGAAAGGAACCTGAGCGGTTACTTCCTTGTGAAGCTTTACAACAGCAACATATTCGCCGGCAGTCTTGACGTCCTTCACGGCGATGAGCTTGCGGTCGATGTCGAAGCCGAGCTTCTGGAGCTCTTCTGCAATCTGCAGGCTGCCTACGCTGCCATAGATGACGCCTGTGCTGCTTGCCTTTGCGTTGAAGCTCAGGCTTGCTGCGTTCAGCTTCTCGGCGAGTGCTTCTGCCTCAGCCTTGATTTTAGCGAGCTTGACGGCCTTCTGCTTGAGTTCCTCTGCGAGGACCTTCTTTGCGCTTTCGCTGGCGATGACGCCCTTGCCTGTGGGAATCAGGTAGTTGCGGCCGTAGCCAGCCTTAACGTTCACGATATCGTTCTTGTAACCGAGTCCGATTACGTCTTCTTTCAGTATAATTTCCATAATCTTCCTCCTTACTTTATTTCATCAAATCAGTTACGAAGGGCAGCAGAGCGAGGTGACGGGCACGCTTAACGGCCTGAGCCACACGGCGCTGATACTTGAGAGAGGTGCCTGTGATGCGGCGGGGCAGAATCTTGCCTTGCTCGTTGAGGAACTTCTTCAGAAATTCGGGGTCTTTGTAGTCAATGTACTTGATACCGCTCTTCTTGAAACGGCAGTACTTCTTCTTCTTGACGTCAATAGCGGGAGCGGTCAAGTAGCGGATTTCTGATTGCTGTGCCATGTTTATGCCTCCTGCTCTTTAGGTTGTTTGTTACTCCTTCTCTTGGCTGCGTACTCGGCTGCGTACTTCTCCATCTTAACGGTAAGATAGCGGAGCACTTTTTCGTCACGGCGGTACTGGGTCTCGAGAGTCTTGATGGTCTCGGGAGCTGCATTGAACTCAATGAGCTCATAGAATCCTGTTGTCTTCTTGTCGATGGGATAGGCGAGTTTCTTCAGGCCCCAGTTCTCTTCGCTGATGATTTCGGCACCAGCCTTAGTGAGGACGCCTTTGAACTTTTCTACCGTTTCCTTCATCTGTTCATCAGACAAAACGGGAGTCAAAATGAAAACGGTTTCGTATTGGTTCATAATACGTTAAATAAGTTAATAAATATTATTTTGCTCATAAAGCGACTGCAAAGGTACGGCTTTTTATTGGAACAACCAAACATTTCCGCAATTATTTTGTTCTATCGGCGCTTTTTCTACATCTTTATATATGTAAAGGAGTAGGGCGGCGTTTCTGCTCCCTTGTGAGGGGTATGGAAATGTCTCTCGTGATGTTTGAAAACTTCACGTGTGAAATTCATAAACATCTCGTGTGATGTTCGTCGATTATCCCTGTTCCGTTTTATTTCACAAGCAGTTTCCTGACGGTCATCTTGCCGTCGGAGCCGACTGTGCGGACTATGTTGATGCCTTTCTGAGGACGCTCCACCTTTATGCCGTCGATAGTGTGGATGGAAGCGTATGCTCCCGTTCCGATATCTCCGCGTGGAGAAACGATTGGGGTCGGGTCAACCGGCTTAATGTTGAGCAACTGGAGTTGTCCTATTTGAAGCTGATTGGCGCCATTTACGGCGTTGATGGTGAGGCGATAGTTCGTGTAGGATTCTGAGTTTTCGGTAAAGTAGAACTGTGTGGCATAGCGTTGGGCGAAGGTCTGGCCGGCTTGATAGTCGAGCTGCGTCCAGGTCTGTCCGTCGTTGCTTCCCTCGAGAATCCAATCGGCTGGGTCGCGTGTTAGTTCGTTCCTGCTGGCTGTAAGACTGTAGGCGTTGATGCTGACGGGTTGTTCGTAGGTGTAGGTGATGCTGACCGGCTTTGTGAAAGCGGCCCGATAGGTGGAGGTGTATTTCCCGTCGTAGATGCGGTTTATAAGTTCTGTGGAGGAGAGTCCTTTCTCGGAAGCCTCGACTGAGGTTGGCGGGAGGAAGCCTTCGTCGTCGGCAGTCGCGATGGCTGTACCATAAAGCTCGATGTCTGCAAGGCGGACGCTCGAACCCTCTTCTCCGTTGACTTGGAGGCGGAAATGCTTGAAGAGCTTGCTTGCGGTGATGGAGCTGGTGTGTCTGAAGCCTCTGGCCTTGAAGGTCGGAATCTTTGTGGAAATCTGCGTTTCTGTGCCATCATCGTCGATGCCGTAGATGATGACGCTCTTTGGATCGAGTTCGGCGTTGTTGGCGTTAACGAAAGAGAGGCCTAATGCTTTGACAGGAATAGGGAATAAAAGATCCCAATATGGTGTTTCTCCGCTAACGGTGGAGTAGGTGGTTCCGTCATCATCGATGAGGGGCTCTGCGTCGCTTCCGTCGCTCGACAGGATGGTGGCGATACTCGTGGCGTCTGCATAGTAGATTCCATAATCAGGCTTGCCGAAGAGCTGCCACTGAGTAATCTGACCGTTGTCTTCAGTCTGCTCTGCGTTGCCGCTGACGGTCAGGCGATAGTGAAGGTAGGAAGTGGCGGGATTGACGCGATAGACGTTTGTGCAGTTGTCGTAGGGGAAGACGGCCTCTGTCTGTTCGTCGATTGTCTCAAATTTCCTCCCGTCAGCCGAGCCTTCTAGCTTCCATGAGACGGGAGCCTGGGAAGCGGTCTCGGCAGTTATGCTATAAGCGGTAAGCTTGTAGTTCCCTGCAGGATGATAGACGGCAGTAATCGGTGCCGTGAAGACTGTGGTTCCGATGTGGTCGATAAGAGCTTCTTGGCCTTCTTCGGTAGTCCCTCCGTCGGCAGTCAGGTCGAGTTCGTTGATGCAGCGGCCAAGCAATTGCCATTCGCTGATGGAAAGTGAAGACTGTGCATCTTCCTTCTTCTCAAAGAGCAGGCGATAATGGGTGTAGGCCTTTGATGCCTGAATGTCGGCCGTGAAGCACTCTGCCTGAACACTGAAGGAAAGGTCGGAAACACTGTGGAGCGTCTCCCAATTCTGTCCGTCGTTGGAGGCTTGAAGAGCCCAGCCTTTCGGATTGCTGTCCCTGTCCTTGCCTGAGAAGAACTGATAGCCGTAGATGAACATTGGCGAAGGACTCTGATACATTATCCAAGCGTTGCTGCCTTCCTCTATGGAACCATTGCATACGCTCGAAAGATCGTCGTCGATAAGAGCGTCGGGATTGGATGGCGAGAAGGAAGCTGTGAGCGTTCCGTTGTTGTTAGTCAGGTCGGCATAAACGGCGTTGAGGCTCTGGAACTGCCACCAGTTGATGTGTACGGCATCCGAAGCGTTGGTGGTTCGTGACTTGAAATAGAGATTGTGGATTCCGGTAACGGGAACGTTAATCATCTTTTGGATGGTCTCCCATGTTGAGAGAGCGGAAAGTTCTTCACCTACAACGGTGCAAAGCAGCGTGCCTTGCTCTTCGTTTGGCTGGTCGAGATAGACCTCTAACTTTGTGTTTTGCGTAACCATCCTGATGCGAAGGTTGAGATGCGAAGCGGGCTTGCTTCCGAAGTCAACCCTGCGATAACCGATGTAGTAATTGTCCTTCATCGGTCCCACTTTTCCGCCGCCATCTTCATCGAGGTTGTTATTGTAAGTGACGGGCGCATTACGGACGAAGTTGAAGTCCTCGGCTTCGTTCTGAGCATAAGCGTCGTGATAATCGACCACTCCAAGGTGGCAGTTGAAGGCAGCCGAGATGCAGGTCATGTTGCCTTCGTCGCCGAATTCCTTGTTTTCATAGATTTGTTTATCATTATTCCATTCGGGATGTATGAAGTTCTCCTCCGATTTTGTAAGCCAGGCAGAAGATGTGATGCCCGAGGAGTTGCGGTTGTTCCAGGCATGATAGGCATTCTTTGCAATCCAGGCATAATGGGACGGGTCATTGAAGCTCTCGGCATACATTCGCAGATATCGCAGCATGATGCCCTTGAAGCCGCAAAGGTCTCCCCGAACAGTCTGACAAACATGGATGATACCTTTCGAGTTGGCCATGTTTGCTTCCGACCATCTGATGATGGCGTCGGCATCGTCCTTGAACATTTGGTCGCCATAATGATTGTAGAGCATGATGGCAGCGCCGAGGTTTGTGCCTTGATTGTAGGTAGAGCACCATTTGTTGTATTTGCCTGATGCTTGGTCGTAACTGTCCCAGACGGCGCCTGTAGGTTTGCCGTTTTGCATTTCGAAGAGCAGGCCTCGCTCTGCCATATAGGTCTTTCTTGCTTTCTCGTAGTAACTCTCGTCGGCTTCGGCGATTGCGAGGTAGCAAGCGCAAACTGCTGCAGGGCCGTTGATGCAGGAATTTGTGCCTTGTCCGCTGTTGTGCTTCCATTGCAGGAGGTCGTTGCCATAACAGTCGGCTCGGGCAAACATGCCGTCGAAGTTCGTCTTGGAGGTTGTCAGGTAATCTTGTTTTCCCGTAAGGAGATAGGCTCGAACGCAGGCGATACACATCCAGGCGATGTCGTCATTGTATGCATTGTACCCACTCACCCCTTGCTGATACCAGATGCTTTTGTTGCGATAGATGAAGTTCTTGTAGAGGTTGTCGAACATGGTGGCATACTGTTGGTCGCCTGTCGTTTCGAGGGCATCGAGGACAATCTCGAACATCTCTGCATCGCCCCAAAAGCCGCCGTTTCCGATGACCCATCCGTTGCTTGCTTGCTTGTAGCAGCGGTCTTTCCACTTTTTCATCATGTCGTCGCGCTTGTCCTTCGTAAAGGCCTTCTCCATTTGGTTCACAACCCTGACTGTCCATGTGATGCGGGCTGCGGGAACAGGATTGTTTTCGTCTAAGGTGTTGACGATGGTGAGGGTGTCGCCCTCCTTACGCGTGGCAGGTACGGCGAGAGCATATTTGCGTGTCGTGCCTTGATAGATGTAATACCTGTCGCTCGTGCCTTCTACGGGAACAAATTCCCAGGAGCCCTTGCTGGTTGTGGTTGATTTCTTCAGCTGACCCACTCTGCCTGAGGTTCCTGAGGTGAGGCCAGCGAGGTAGAGACCCGTATAGTCGTTCGAAAGGAGGAATGTCCCGTTGCTCTTGGCTTCGAGTGTCCAGCGTTGGGAATTCACATTGGTTTCTTTCCAAAGGACTGCAGGCTTGTTCTCATCAAGGGACGAGTTGACTGTGATGACAGACTTGTTGTTGTTGATGAGTCGGATGGTCTGGCCTGTTTCAAGGGCTTTCGCATTAAAGCATATTGCCGTCAGGAGGAGGGCAAACAGAAGGCGGATAGTTTTCATGACTTTTACTTTTTACCTTGATTTTGTGCGCAAAGTTAGCACTTTTTTGATAAAAAGCAAAGGGAAGGGGCAATTTTATCTGTTTTCTGCTCCGCAATGAGGGCATCTGCCCAAGTCTTTGAGTCTTTTTCCGCAGGAGCCGCAGAAGAAACGAGGCCTCGTGTCGCGCCAATATCGCAGGAGGAGGACGAGGACAAAGAGTGCAAAGAGCAGGTAGCTTACGCCCGGACTTAGAGAGGCCAAAGTGAAAAGCAGATAGAAGAGAATGCAACACCCGAGCAGGGAGAGCAGATAGAGTAGGGCTTCACTCATAGGAAGAAGGCGAAACACTTCCTCGATTGTAGCAATCGTCAGTACAAGTAAAATCCAAACACAGCACAGAAAAAAACTCAAGATGACAGGGAGTCCGAACGGATTTAGCGTGGGATGATAATAATATAGCAGCCATGTTTCGGGCACATAATGCTGGATGCCGGCATAGAGCAGGGCGGATGCGGCAAGCGTGATGAGCAGGTAAGTGGGGTAGGGCGAGAGTATGTCGCGAAGAAAGAAGACATGAGGCTTCCTTCGGCTGAATATCTGATAAAGGAGTGCGGCAAGAGAAATGGCGAAGAGAATGCCGAAAAGCCCTAAATGACGAATACTGAAAAGGTGGATGAACTGCGAAATGGGGTCGTCGGGTACCACACTCGCGATGAAGTCTCGTTGATGAACCCATCCCATTGTGAATTGGTCGCGAGCCAGCTTCACCCAGACGCTGTCAACAGAATCCTCGGGAATGACGAGCGTCTCAGCCACAACGAGTGGTTCGTTGTAGTAAACGCTCAGTTGCTCGCAAGCGGTATCGATGGGGAGATTGTGAAGGGGCTGGCTGCTTTGCAAATGGAGGCTGTCGGCAGAAAGCACAAAGTTATCCCCCGCCACATAAAGCGTCGCATCCTCTTGGCTGTAATAACAGGAGGAGAGGAGAAAACAAGAAGATATAAGAAGAAAGAAGAAGAAAGAAGGAGATAGACGACATTTGTATTGTCCTCTAACTTCGTCGCATTCAGTGACATATCTTCTTTTATCTTCTTTTATCTTCTTCATCTCAATACTAACATTTCGCATCGTTTGCAGTCGAACTCGAGCCGGAATCGACGCCCATCACCGAGGACGAGGTAAAGCGGCTCTTGCCATTTACCATTTAACCATTTACCATTTACCATTTCATTTGCGGCTGGCTTCTCCTTCTTGCATTGTCCCCAAGCGTGGAGAAGGCAGAAGCGGCAGGTCATCAAGGGAGATTGAAGATTGAAAGTTGAAGATTGGGGATTGAAAGTTGTGGGGTGAGTTGTGTCTTTGTGTATAGGATTTTCAATTTCCAATTTTGAATTTTCAATAATTCTTCTTCGCCACTCTGCCAGTATGCTTCTCGGGATGAACCAAGGTTGGGAGAAGTTTACGGAAACCTCTTTGCATTGGTATGGTGTGTCGCCAAGTTTGCTGAGGACTTCCTTGATTGAGGCCGTTTGGTCGGTTCTGGCGAGTTGATGTTCCTGGACGAACTCCTCGCTTCGGTTTGAGCCGTCTTCTGCCGTGAAAGTGAGGCGGAATCCTTGCTCAGTCTCTTCGAGCAGGAATTGTGCTGAGATGCGACGCTCAGCCGTTTTGCCGCTCATCATGTCTTCCCAACCTTTGTCGAAGCTACGCCAAAGCCTGTCGCCCTTCCTGATTTTGAAATTTGATTTTATTAAATTTGAATTAAAATACAGGTGATTCCCTTCTGCTCGATTCACGCGGAAGCCTTGCAACTTTCCTTCTCCGTCGAGGAAGCAAAGTCCGTCGCCATTGTTGAAAGTCTCTGTAGATGAGACGATTATGCAACCTCTTCCGTCTTTCCTCTTCCATCTCACTTCCTTCACGTGCCCCACTTCGCGGCCTCGGCTTTTGGGCGTGTCGGGTGATGCGAGGTCGTTTGTGCGACCGAAGAGGAAGTAGTCGGTGTAGCCGCGAGAGAAACTGCGGGAGAGGTCGGGATGGAAGGTGTAAGTGCTTGTGCCATAAGAAGAATGCGCGAATTCCGGACGGCGTTTCATGATGGCGTCGAGTGCTTCGCGATAGCTGGCGGTCACGTTTTTGACATAGGCGACATCCTTCAGTCGGCCTTCGATTTTGAAGCTCCGCACGCCTGCGTCCATCATCTCTTCGAGGTGCTGCTGGCGGTTCATATCCTTGAGCGAGAGCAGGTATTTGTCCTTGATGAGCGTGTTGCCGTTTGCATCTTCGAGCGAGAAAGGCAGTCGGCAGAACTGCGCACATTCGCCACGATTTGCCGAGCGTCCGAAGCAATACTCCGAAGCATAGCATCTGCCGCTATAAGAGACGCAAAGTGCGCCGTGAACGAAGGCTTCGAGCGTCACCTCGGGAACGGCTTCGTGAATCTCCCTTATCTGTTCGAGCGAAAGTTCGCGTGCGAGGACTACTTGGTTGAATCCTAATTCTTTAAGACGGGCAACATCTTCCTTCGTGCGGTTGTCCATCTGCGTGCTTGCATGAAGGGGAACGGGCGGAAGAGCGAGCTTGAGGAGGGCTTCATCTTGCGTGATGAAAGCGTCTGCTCCGGCATGATAGAGTTTCCACGCTATGAGGCGTGCTTGCTCCAATTCTTCGGGGCGAAGCAGGGTGTTGAGGGTGACATAAATCTTGACGCCGAACTGATGTGCGTAGTCGCAAAGCTTGTGGATGTCCTCGACGGAATTGCCGGCAGCCGCTCTTGCTCCGAAGCGTGGAGCCCCGATATAGACGGCATCCGCCCCATGCTCGATGGCAGCGATGCCGCACTCCAAGTTGCGGGCAGGGGAGAGGAGTTCGAGGAGACCAGACCCTACCAAACCTCCCCTTAAAGGGGAGGCTTCCTTCGCGGGAAACTCGCCTGGCTCCTCCCCCTTTAGGGGGGAGTTTGTGAGGGTCTTTTTAGTGTATCTCATCAATGTCGTAGGGTGTTTCCTGATAGACGTAGTAGTTGAGCCAGTTCTGGAAGAGGAGGTTGCCGTGCCCTCGCCAAGTGACGAGCGGTCCTTTCTCGGGGTCGTCGTCGCGATAGTAGTTGTAGGGCTTGTGGATGGGGAGTCCTTTCCCGAGGTCGCGCCGATATTCGTTGTCGAGCGTCAGGGGCGAGTATTCCGAGTGTCCCGTGATGAAGAATTCGCGTCCGTTTCGCGCCATCACCATCGAGACGCCGCTCTCTTTTCCTTCGGCGATGATGGTCAATCCTTGCCCTTCAATTTTTAATTCTTCATCCTTAATTTTCAATTTTCCATTTTCCATTTTCAATCTTTCATTTACTTTGACAATGTCTTCTTTCCGTATTTCCGTGTGCCGGCTGTGTGGCATGTAGAAGACGTCGTCGAAGCCTCTGAAGATGGGCAGACGGGGGAGGAGCGGCACTTGCGGGAAGATGCCGAACTTCTTCTCCGGGAGGGGGTATTTGGGGATGCCGTAGTAGAAGTAAAGTCCCGCCTGTGCTGCCCAGCAGATGAATAGGGTAGAGGTAACGTGCGTGCGTGCCCATGTGAGGATTTCGGTCATCTCGTCCCAATAGGTCACCTCTTCGAAGTCGAGGTGCTCTACAGGGGCTCCCGTGATGATGAAGCCGTCGAAGTTCTCGTCCCTCATTTCCTCGAAGTCGCGATAGAAGGCCCGCATGTGTTCGATAGGCGTGTTCTTTGGTGTGTGCGCCTTGATTTTCATGAGGTGTATGTCGAGTTGCAGGGGACTGTTCGAGAGGAGGCGGATGAGGTCGGTCTCGGTCGTGATTTTCAGGGGCATGAGGTTGAGGATAGCGATGCGCAGGGGGCGGATATCCTGAGCGTTTGCTCTCTCGTTGCCAAGCACGAAGATGTTTTCTTCTCTGAGGAATTCGATGGCAGGCAGCCTGTCGGGGAGTCTGAGTGGCATAGTTTAATTTACCATTTACGATTTACCATTTACGATTTACCATTTACGATTTAAATGGCCCATATTTGATTAGTGCTTTGAGCCTCACTTAATCAAGACCTTGAGCTTTGCTCGAGCTCTTTCACGTTCGGCATAGCTCAAACGTGTTTGGCTCTGCTCTCACTTAATCAAGACCTTTTTGCCGTTTACGATGTTGATGCCTTTCTGCAGTTTCTCGAGGCGTTGGCCTGCGAGGTTGTAGATCTTGTCGCCGCCGTTGCCTTGTTCGGCCTTCACTTCGTCTATGCCGACGGGATTGTCTATCCAGACGAGGTTCGACTGGTTGCGGACGCCGTTTACGGTGTAGTAAACCTGCATGCCGAGTCTCTGTGTGAAGAAGGGTTCGTAGCCTTCGGCATTGGTGCGATAGAAATAGACGTAACTGGGATAGAAGTCATAACCAGTAAGCGTATAGGGGATTTCGGTAAGGTCTTCTTGGAGGGTATAATAAACAGAAGTCTGGAAGGTGAAGAGTTCTGCGCCATGCCCGTTGTCGGTGAAGATGCTGTAACTCAAGAGGTCTTGGTCGATGGGTTTGCAGTTGATGTCATATAATGGCATGGTGAACATTAATTTACTGTAACCATCTGGGCTTCCGCTGTCATGCCATTCTATAATGACGGGATCGGCAGGGATGGCCGGGACAACATTCAAAATGGTGCCGAATGGTGTTTGTTTTCCGTCGGCATCTGTGTTGGCGAACTCTAATGCACGCGCCGAATTGTCGTCACTATACATGAGATACATACCCGTAGCATTATAATTCTTCGGGTATTCGGCATGCACGTCTCCTTCGGAATTCAGCAGATACAGACAGTCGCCGTCAACGCGGAATTCGATTGTTTTGACTTTCGGGTCATACGCCACGCTTAAATTGTATCTATCGTTACCCGTTTCGGAATCTGGTTCCGTAACAATCAGGGTTGAGCCCCAGCAGAGTTGCAGCCCATAATAGTGCGACGAGTTCCAGGTCAGGAACTGTCCTGTCGGGATGGAGATGATGCCGGTCGCCTTGTTGTAGGTGCCCTTTACATAACTGTGCTCATTGTCGATAACCCATGCCGGGTCTTGTATGTAAACCGTTCCGTCTGGTGCAAATGCAATGTTGAACTTGCCTGACACTTCTTCGCTGTAATATCCAAATAGATTGTAGATGGCGGCAGAGTGGCGCAAATATGTCTTGACTTCACATCCGTCGGGTATCTCTCTGATTATATCTGGTTCATTAATGATTCTGACAGTCACGGGGCAGGCGGGCATAGTGAATTCTACATATTCTTTATTGTTCCCCAGCGATAGGATAGATGAGGATATTTCGTTCCCGTTGTCGTCCAGCACTTTCACCTTGGGCACCGGTTTCCCTGTGTAATCATAATTCACACTGACATTTTCTCCTGGTTTTGCCTTGCTTGGATAATCCACTGGAATAGTTGAACCCATTTGTTCGACGGTTATCGGATACGTTATTCCTTCTTCCTCGTAGAAGGGTTTTTCCGTGATGGAGCCGGCGAAAGTGCCTGTCGCCAAGTCATAAAGTCCCACAACGTGGTTTTTGTCCTTAGCGGGGACGTAGTTGTGAATCAGCACCTGGTCTTCATGGATTTTGCAGCTGTAGAGCTTCATGCGGCAGGGAGAGCCGTCGGCCTGCACTCCGCCTTCCGTGTTGGCTGTATTCAGGTTGAAGAGGAACATCGGCGTCTTGCCTGCGTCGGCTGTACCCGCATTGTAGATGCTGCCTACCTCTACGAGCGGATTGCTTTGCCTGAACCAGGTGGCATTGTCATAGGTGCACCACAGCAAGATGCGCTCGTCATAGACGAAGCCTTCGCCCGTCGCCTCTTTGCCGGAGCGGTTGAAGCAAGGAACATCCTTGCCGGCGAAGCGCGAGAAGAAGCAGAAGGCGTTGTTCTTGTAGCTACCCAGACGAGCGCCGAGCAGCGCCTCGTAGTTCCTGTCCTGATTCTGCTTCACCACGCAGTCCATCTCCACAAACGTGTTCGCCTTGTGGATGTAGCCCGTGTTGAAGACCTGTTCGCCTGTCGATACGATGTAGGTCAAGGCGCTATACCCATCGGTGGTGAGCCTGTTTGCTCTGCATCTGTTGCAAACGCCATTGCTGTTCCAGTCGTGTCCCAAGGCAGGGATTTTCTCTTTTTCTGTCAATCCGCAGCGTTGGCAGGAACGGACGTTGTATCCGTCTTCCGTGCAGGAGGGGGCGGAAGAAAGCTCCCATTCTCCCCAGTCGTGCCCCAAGGCAGGGATTGTCTCGCTTGCCACCATACCGCAATTATTGCAAGTGCGGGTTCGGGAGCCAGCTTCCGTGCAGGAGGGGTCTTTAGTTGTGCTCCATTCCCCCCATTCGTGACCATTCGGGCCGCAGCCGTTATTGTTGTTAGCCATGAGCGAGACATTCTTGAAGCACGGGCCGAACTGCCCGCCCCAATAGGCGCTGTCATCACCCTCGACCACGAATTTCAGTTTGCGTGTGCCTGAAACCAGAGTGAACTCGTTGGTCTGGAAGAGCGTCCATTCCAGGAAGATGCTCCTGTCGTCGAGCACGGTGATGGTAGAGAGCACATTGCCGCTGTCATCCTGCATCTCGACATACACTTTCGCGATATCGGAGCCGCGGCCTGTGTTCTGCGGGTCCCATATTGCCTTTATCATGGCAGAAGCCTTGCACGACACATTCCCTGCGTCGATGTCGGCATCGCTGATGCCCTTTTCGGAAAGGACAACAGTCTGGTAGAGCGTGCATCGTTCAAACGAGGAAGCCCAGAAATACGAGCCGTCGTTGTCTTGCCCGATGCCCCATCCGTTGCCGCCGTCAGTCTTTTCCCAACCGCTGAAGGTGCCGTCGCAAGCCCCGTTCGTCAGGAGTTCCGTGAAATCGTCAGCCCAAGCAGTCGCAGCCCCAGCCACAACCGCCAGCAAAAGGAGAAACAGTTTCTTCATAATCAAAATGTTTACAGGTTATAGGAATTTCGAGGGCAAAGTTAAGAAAAAGCGAGCGAAATGCAAAGAAAAAACTTGTTTTTCTTTTCATCCCTGGGCGGAAGGAACCTCGACGAAGTCAAAGTCGCGGGAAAGTGAAGAGTTATTTTTAGTGAAGAGTTAAGAGATATATTGAAAGTTAAGAGTTAAGAAATAAAGTAGACAGGAGTTAGGTATTTAAGCCGAATGCTTTGGGGGCGTAAGAGTGGACAGTAGATGAGTAGGTTTAAGAGTAGTCAGTAGTCAGAAGTTAAGCCGAGTGTTTTTGAAGCGGCGAGCAGGCGAAAGAAGTATTGGCTTAACTACTGAACTACTGTCTACTTTTAACTCTAAAAAATAACTCTCAACTCTAAACTCTCCACTCTCCACTCTCCACTAATTTTATGATTTTTTTACTTTTAGGATTTGCACAGGTCGAAAATTATTTATAATTTTGTACCCCGAAATATGTATGATAAAAACAAGTCTGATAAAAGACAACTAAACCCCAAATGGAAGATCAAGAAAGAATAATCAAAGTTGACATCCAGCAGGAGATGAAAAAGAGCTACATCGACTATTCGATGTCGGTCATCGTGGCTCGCGCCCTGCCGGATGTGAGAGACGGTTTCAAGCCTGTGCATCGCCGTATATTATATGGTATGCGCGAGCTCAGGAATTTCCACAGTGCCCCATACAAGAAGTGCGCCCGTATCGTGGGAGAGGTGCTCGGTAAGTACCATCCGCACGGCGACAGCTCGGTCTATATGGCCCTCGTGCGTATGGCTCAGGAATGGGCGATGCGCTACACGCTTGTCGATGGGCAGGGCAACTTCGGTAGCGTCGATGGCGACTCTCCTGCCGCCATGCGATATACCGAGGCCAGGCTCAGCCTGATGGGTGAGGCCATGATGGACGACCTGGAGAAGGAGACCGTCGATATGACCAACAACTTCGACGATACCCTCCAAGAGCCTACCGTCATGCCTACGAAAATCCCGAATCTGCTCGTCAACGGCGCTACGGGTATTGCCGTCGGTATGGCTACGAACATACCCACGCACAACCTGAGCGAGGTCATCGACGCTTGCGTGGCTTATGTCGACAACGAGAACCTCGAGGTGGAGGACTTGATGCAATATGTGAAAGGTCCCGACTTCCCGACGGGCGCTTACATCATGGGCATGCAGGGCATCCGCGACGCTTACGAGACAGGCCGCGGCCGCATCGTCATCCGTGCGAAGGCCGAGATTGAGAACGGCGAGACGCACGACAAGATTATCGTGAGCGAGATTCCTTACGGCGTCAACAAGCAGCAGCTCATCGAGTACATCGCCCAACTCGTCGGCGACAAGAAGATTGAGGGCATCAGCAATGTGAACGACGAGAGCGACTCGGAAGGCATGCGCATCGTGGTCGACCTGAAGCGCGACGCCAACGCCCGTGTCGTCCTCAACAAACTCTTCAAGATGACGCCGCTTCAGACCAGTTTCAGCGTGAACAGCATCGCGCTGGTGAAGGGACGTCCGCAGCTGCTCACACTCAAGGACTTCATCAGCAACTTCGTGGCACATCGTCACGACGTCACCATCCGTCGCACAAAGTACGACCTGCGCAAGGCTGAGGAGAGGGCTCACATCCTGAAAGGCCTCATCATCGCCAGCGACAACATCGACGAAGTGGTGCAAATCATCAAGAAGAGCAAGACGCCAGCCGACGCACAACGCGCCCTTGAAGCTCGCTTCGCTCTCGATGAACTGCAAAGCAAGGCCATCGTGGAGATGCGACTCGCTCAACTCACAGGCCTCAATCAGGAGAAGCTCCACGCCGAGTTCGACGACCTCATGGAGAAGATAAAGTACTACAACCAAATCCTCACCGACGACCAGCTTTGCCGCAAGGTGATGAAGGACGAACTCCTCGAAATCAAGGAACAATACGGCGACGAGCGTCGTACAGAGATTCTGCCGAGCGCCGAGGAGTTCAACGCCGAAGACTTCTATGCCGACGACGAGGTGGTCATCACCATGTCGCACATGGGCTACATCAAGCGCATCCCGCTCGACGAGTTCAAGGCACAAGGCCGCGGCGGCATCGGCGTGAAGGCATCAAGCACTCGCGACAACGACTTCATCGAGAAGATCTATCCCGCCACGATGCACAACACCATGCTCTTCTTCACAGACCGCGGACGCTGCTACTGGCTCAAGGTCTACGACATTCCCGACGGCAACAAGCAGGGCAAAGGTCGTGCCATTCAGAATATGCTCAACATCGAGCCGGGCGATGCCGTCCGCGCTTGCCTCTGCATCCGCAAGCTGAACGACCCCGACTTCTGCAAGAGCCACTTCGTAGTGTTCTGCACCAAGCAGGGCATCATCAAGAAGACAGAACTCACATACTACAGCCGCGTCCGCTCGAACGGCATCAACGCCATCAACATTCGCGAGGACGACCAGGTAATCGGCGTAGAGCTCACAAACGGCAAGAACGAAATCATCATCGCCAACGCTGGAGGCCGCGCCGTCCGCTTCGACGAGACACAAGTCCGTTCGATGGGACGAACCGCAACCGGCGTGCAGAGCATCATCCTCGACGATGACCCGCGCGACCAGGTTGTCGGCATGTGCATCATCAACGATGTGGAAACGGAAAGCATCATGGTGCTCAGCGAAAACGGCTTCGGCAAACGCACAGACGTTGAAGAGTACCGCAAGACGAGCCGCCACGCGAAGGGCGTCAAGACGCTCGCCATCACCGAGAAGACCGGCTATCTCGTAGCCATCACCGTCATCAAGGACGACGACGACCTGATGATTATCAACAAGAGCGGCACAACAATCCGCCTGCACGCCGACGTCATCAAGGAAACGAAGAGTCGCGTCACGCAAGGCACGAAGGTTATCGAACTCAAGAAGCGCAACGACGTCATCTCGCACCTCAGCGTAGTGCCTCGTGCCGAAGACGAAGCAACTCTCGACGAAAGTCAAGCCGAGACTCAGGAAGGCGAAGCAGAGACTCCAGCCGAAGAGACAGGAAACAGCGAACAGTAAAAAAAATAGAAAGTTTCATTTTAAATTATAAGATATGAAAAAGATTATGATTTCGATGGCACTGCTCCTCAGCGTGGGTACCATCATGGGACAGGTAGATAAGGCAGCCCTCAAGCAGCTTCAGAAAGAAGCGAAGGCACAGGTGGCAGAGGCTCAGAAGATAAACGAAGCCATCACTGCCAAGATAAACGAGAAGACTGCAACGGAAGAGGAAATCATGAGCGAATGCAAGAAGGCTCAGGCTCTTGTCCGTAAGGCCATCAAGGGCGGCGGTGTGGCCGAAAACAAGCTCGGCGAAGCCTACAAGACGCTTGTCGAGATGACTTTCCAGCCTCACAACATCATGCTCCAGCACGCCGTCAACAAGGAACCTTTCGACACAGCCTTCTTCTACACGAACCTCAAGAGCATGACCGATGCCCTGCAGGGTGAGGTGAAGAACACCAAGGTGACGAAGGGCGAGGCAGGCAACGAGGCTCACATAAAGAACAGGCTCGCCAACCTTGCTCAATGCGGCGACTACTACATCTATGCCGCTCAGTTCAACTCCGAATGCGGCAAGAAAGATAAGGCACTCGAGGCTTTCGACATCGCCATGAACTATACCAAGAAGTATCCCGAAGTGGCAGACAAGGCTCAGCTCCGCATCCCCAACGAGCAGATTGCCTATTATGCCTTCCACACCGCTCACGAGGGCAAGATGTACGACAAGATGGATGCTCTCTACGATGAGGCCGTGAAGTTTGCAGAAGGCGCTCTCGGCACAAAGCAAGTGAGGGCTTCCTCCTATCTCGAGCGTGGCGACTCCACAGCTTGGGCAAACTATGTGCGCGATTTGACTCTCGCCGAACCCAAGGCAAACGAGGACTTCATCCAGATGCTCATCGCCTACTACCTCAAAAAGGATAAGGAAGCAGGTCCCGACAGCAACCTCATGATGCCCTACGCTGACGAGATTCTCGCAAAAGACCCCAACATCCTCATCGCTCAGTACGGTAAGGCTTACAAGTACTTCGAGAGCGAGAAATACGACGAGGCATTCGCAGCTTATCACAAGTGTGCTGAAATCAAGGACGACTACTACGATGCCTGGTATCAATGCGGGCTCTGCAAGTATCGTCAGGCTCTTGCTCTGAATGCAACCGTCAGCTCCATCAAGAACCAGACAGAAGCAAAGAAGACGCTCGAACGCACAAAGGCCCTCTTCGGCGAAGCAATCCCCTTCTTCGAGAAAGCCCGTGAGTGTGCTCCCGACGAACCGATGAAGTGGGCATTCGAGCTCCGTCAGTGCTACTCCGTAACCGGTCAGGCCGCAAAGGCAGCCGAGATGGACAAGCTGCTCTAATCCCCCTCATAATTTTCAATTTTCAATTTTCAATTTTTAATTAAAGATATGAGGTGGGCATTGTTCCTTACATTCTTGTTTCCAGCATTCCTGACGCTTAGCTCCGCCAAGAAGGCAAAGGAAGAGAAGCCGAAGCAACCCAAGCAGGAAAAGCTTACGACACTCTATAAGAATGCTAGAACTGCGCTCAAGAACCAAGGCGGTCAGGATGCGGCTCGAAATGCTCTGCTTGGGGCTTTGAGCCGCCATGAGCTCAAAAACAAACAGAAGGCCAAGATATACTATTCTGCCGCTTTGCTCGAGCAGTCGCTCAATGGTGTGGAGAATCAGAAGGCTTTCCTCAAAAAGCCATACGACACAGCTGTGTTCTTCAACAAGCTCCGCGATATGTACGGCCAGCTCCGCCTTTGCGACAGCGTGGATGTACTGCCCGATGCCAAAGGAAACGTGAAGCCGCACTTCCGGAAACGGACACATTCGCTTCGCCTCAAGCATCGTCGCAACATCCTCAGCGGAGGAAAATACTTCCTTTCCAAGAAGAACTATGCGGCCGCCTATTCTTTCCTCGACCTCTATTGTTCTAATAAGGACGACGCAGAGCAACCAGACACCTCCTATTCAAAGGCAGTTCTTTGGGCGACGCTCGCAGCCTTTCAGGCCGAGAACTATGAGGGAACAGTCAAGCATGTGGATAATGCAATCCCCTACACCGACTCCCTCACAGCCGCAATTCTGCTGGAATACAAAGTGCGCTCCTTTGGCAAGCTCGGTAACGACAGCGCTTGGGTGGTATCGCTCAAGCAAGGTGTCAGGAACTATCCCGAGCACGACTGGTTCTTCGTGCAGCTCTCAGACTGGTATCAAGCGCAGCGTGCTTTTGATGAAGAAAGAAGTCTTGCCGACGACCTCGCTCGCCGAACGGGACCTAAGACAATCCTCTACTATGCAAAGTCGAAGAGCTACCTTTCGGAGGACAACTATGATGAGTGCATCGCTTATGCCGACAGCACGATTGCTCTTCAGAATGACTTCGTCGATGCCTGGTATAATAAAGGAATAGCTTATCTCAACAAGGCCGTCATCTCGCAAGAGGTGAGCACCAAGGACACGAAGAACCCCGAGTATCTCACAGACAAGATGAGGACACAGGAGTTCTATCGTCTGGCTCGTCCCTGCATGGAAATGGTCCGCAAACTGCAACCGGAAAGGCAGGAACGTTGGGCTTCGCCGCTCTATCGCATCTACCTCAACCTCAATCTTGGTGAGGAGTTCAACGAGATAGACAAGCTGCTCAATCAAAAGTCCTGAGGGAAGAGCGTAAAAAGAAAAGGAAGCTTCAACGAGGCTTCCTTTTTTGTTTCATGCTTCATTATGGACGATGACCTTTACTTTGACGATTCTCCTTTGGTCCACTTCCAGCACATCGAAGGTGAAACGCTTGTATTCTATGCGTTCTCCTTGTATGGGGAACTCTCCCTTTATCTCGAGAAGCAGGCCGGCCAGCGTCTCTGCTTCGCCCTCAACGTTCTCGAAGTAATCGTCATCAAGGCCAAGAATCTTCGTGAAGTCCGTGATGAGCGTCTTTGCTTCGAAGATGTAGGTGTTCTGGTTAAGGCGCTGATAGGGTTTCTCCTCATCGTCGTATTCGTCGTTTATCTCGCCCACGATTTCCTCCAGGATGTCCTCCATCGTGACGATTCCGCTGGTGCCTCCGAACTCATCCACAACGATGGCGATGTGGACTTTGTTTGCCTGGAAGTCGCGAAGCAGGTCGTCCACCATCTTTGTCTCAGGCACGAAGTAGGCAGGGCGGATGAGTGTCTGCCAACGGAACCCCTGAGGTTTCCCCAGATGGGGAAGGAGGTCTTTGATGTAGAGCACTCCCTTGATATTGTCTTGTGTGTCCTGATAGACGGGGATGCGGCTGTAGTTGTTTGCCACGATGCAGGCAAGCACATCTTTGAACGAGGCCTTTATGTCGAGGTCAACGATATCGACGCGGCTCGTCATGATTTCCTTCACCATCTCGCCGCCGAAGCGAATGATGCCTTTGAGCATGCCGGCCTCTTCCGCAATGTCCTTCTTGTCGGTCAGCTCCATTGCTTTCTCGAGGTCGTCCACCGTTAGCATATCCGACTCGTGATTGGTAAAGCGTTTCGTAATCACTTTGCTTCGGATGAGAAGCTTGCTGAAAGGCCAGAACACTTTGCTCAGCACCTTTAGCGTAGGAGCCGACATCCGACAGAAGGCAAGTGCGTGCTGAGCGCTGTAGATTTTGGGGATGACCTCTCCGAAAAGCAGAAGCAGGAAGGTGAGGAGTACCGTCATGACGAGGAACTCCAGCCAAACGGCTTGCCCGAAATCAATAGTCTTGTCGAAGCAGAAATAGAGGAGGATGATGACGCCCACATTTACCAGGTTGTTGCTGATGAGGATAGTGGCAAGGAGGCGTTCGCTGTCGTTCAGCAGATACGACACTTCGTCGTCGGCAGGATGCTTCTCTTCTTCGATGATTCTCTTGTCGTTGGGAGTAAGACTGAAGAAAGCTATCTCGCTTGCCGATACGAAGCCCGAGCAAAGGAGCAGAATGAAGACAATTGCGAAAGCAATCCAGACGCTGAGAGTCGGCATTTGGATGCTTACGGTATAAATCGAGTCGATGAACTCTTGCCAGCCAGACATTTAGGGATAAAGGATTAGGGATTAAAGATTATGGATTGGGGATAGGGGATAGCTTCGGTTTTTTGCTCGTCATTCCTCACTCTTCGTTTTAGGAGTAAGCATCTCCATCGAGTCTGCCCAAATCTCTGTCACATAGCGTTTCATTCCGTTCCGGTCGTCATAGCTGCGTGTGCGGATCTGCCCCTCGATGAAGAGTTTGTCGCCTTTGTGGACATATTTCTCGACAACCTCGGCCAGTCCTCGCCACAGAATGATGTTGTGCCACTCAGTTCGCTCGGGCACCTCTGTCCCGTCCTTCAGTTTGTAGGCGCGTTCGGTGGTTGCCAGCAGCACGCTTGCCACGCAGACGCCGGCATCTACATACTTCACCTCAGGCTCCTTGCCTACATTGCCGATAAGCATCGCTTTGTTCATAGTTTAATCAGACAATTTGACAATTATACATTTTTACAATGCAAAAGTACAAAAAAGTTCTGAATTAGAGATTGTGAATTGTGAATTATTTTATATCTTTGCATCTGATAAATGTGAAATGCTAAAAAGATAAATATATGGTAAAGAAGTCTCTGCTATTGGTTTTTGCAATGCTTGTGCCCTTTGTGTCTCAATGTAAGACCGCAAAACCGGCTAATTGTTCGGTTCGATGGGGCACGTTCAATATCCGCCTTCAGAACGATGGCGACGATAAGGCCGGCTATGGTTGGAAGGTTCGGAAGGACAGAGTGGCCAACTACATTAAGTCGAAGCACATCGATATCGTGGGTATGCAGGAGGTTCTGCATGTCCAGCTCGAGGACTTGCTTGCCCTTCTGCCCGATTACGACTATGTCGGGGTAGGGCGTAACGATGGTGCAAAGCAGGGTGAGTACACGCCCGTCTTCTTCCGCAAGGACAAGTTCGAGGCTCTGGAGAAAGGCAATTTCTGGCTGAGCGAGACGCCTGATGTGGCAGGCTCGAAGGGTTGGGATGCTGCCCTCCCGCGAGTGGCGAGCTATGTCAAGCTGAGAGACAAGCAGTCGGGCAAAATCTTCATGGCCGTCAATACGCACTTCGACCACGTGGGCGTCACTGCTCGTCGAGAAAGTGCAAAGCTCATCATGAAGAAGATTCAGCAAATCGTCGGCAAGCAACCTGCAGTCGTTACGGGCGACTTCAATGTGACGGAGGACGACGAAGCATATACCACGATGGTGACGGACAAGTTCCGCATGAACGATGCATACCACATGACGCCCAATCATACCGGCACAACCTACACCTTCCACCAGTTCTGCCAGATTCCGCCCCTCAAGTGCGAGAAAATCGACTTCATCTTCATCACCCCGACCATCAAGGTCAATCACTCCCACATTGAGGTTCCAGACCCCAAGTTCATACTCTCCGACCACAATCCCCACTTTGCAGACCTCGAGTTCTGACAGGCCTGAATCACAAACTAGGCGTGCTTAGTTGCCAAACTACACGTGGATAAATCGCAAACTACGCGTGCGTTGTTTTCGGGGTTGATTGGCATAGAGAAAAAGCCCTCCGTAAGGGGGTTGAAAACGCCGCACGCGGAATTGCCCAACGCCGCAGCCGGGGATTGCCATCGCCGCACGCGGAATTTGCCATCGCCGCAGCCGGCGTTTGGAAGCATAAAATGAGAGGGTGAACATCGCCCCTGAAAAGGGCTGATAATCCGACTATATAAAACAAAACAGCCCGCCTGACTGATTGCCAAGCGGGCTGTATTCTGATGTATTTACTTTAATACTTTCTTTCCATTTATAATATTGATACCCTGTCGAGTCTTGCTCATGCGCTGACCGGCGAGGTTGTAGATAACGGCTCCCTCTTCCGTCTCTCCAAGGAGAGAAACAATGCCTGTTGCAAAATCCTCGTCGGTGTTCATCATCAGTTCCTTGATGTGATTTGCAGTACCGGCCAGTTGGAAACATGCGCGGAAGGCATTGAGGGTGATATTGCTACCCGGGGCAGGGTAGTAGAGCTGGTTGCCAGCACCTATGTAGAGAATGTTCTGGTCTCCGGCAGCCAAAGGCACAGGAGCATAGTTGCCAGCAAAAGTGATGGCATTCGCTACCACAGCAGGCACGAGCTCCTTATTAATCGTCACACCTGTGAACACGGGATCGACGATGTTTTCGCTACCGCTTTCCCACTTGATGATGTAGGGCTTACCAGCTTTGATGTCTGTAACATCCGTGAAGTTCAGCGTCAGTCTGCTGCCGTTAAAGCTGGAAGTCGTGGTGTCGAGTTCCTTAACGATAGCGCCTTCCAATGGACTTTCGGATATTGTCAAGTCGAAAGGCAGGCAGAGGGTGTTCCATGAACCGTCCTTGAAGAGCGTGCGGCCCTGCAGCGTGACTTCGCAATTGGTCGCGCCGTTGTGATTCTCAATCAGCGAAGTGTTGTCTTCGTCGTTGACCAGCGTAATGGCTGTGGCGGCGTTGCAGTCCACATGATATGTGACGGGCGTCTTAATCTTTCCTTTGCCGGAGAAGATTTCATTTCCAGCCACATCGTAAACCACATAGATACATTCGTGGAAGTAGTTGCCGTTCACCCATTGGAACTGGATGTCTCTGCCGTCGGGAACTTCTGCATAATAAGTCTGTGCTTCGTTCTTCCCTGCTTCATTCGTATTGGCATATGTTCCAAGTTCTGTGCCAGTCAGTGCGTCCACTATCTTTATGGCGTTGCCGTTCCATCCGTCGCCGGTGGTGTCTGTAAGGTCAAGCCTGATTTGGCAGGACTGGAGGGAGAGGTTCGTGGTGAAGCTGACGGGCTCTGTCCAATCGCTTACCACACCCTGATTCTTCGCGCGTACCCTAACGGAATATGTTGTGGCGCACTCAAGGTCTGTCAAAGTGCAGGGATTGCCTACATCCTCGATAGTCTCGCCATTCACCTCGATATCGAACACTTGCTCATCGCTGGTCCAGCTTACTATAGCCTCATCTCCGCCAGTGTAGCTGACAGCCAGGTCCTTTGGCTTCCTGACATAGATGCCGGTTCCGGGTGTGAAGTCGAAGACCACATCGGGCAGGAAGTTCTGCTGGCTGATTTGTGTGCCGTAGCCGCCTACAGATGCACCATTAACGGTCTGTCCGTACCATGAGCTATTCTTGTAGGAGCCTGTGGCGGTTTGGTTGATGCCGACCAGCAGGTTGCCGCCTACATAGGGATAGGGTTCGCTGAAGGTGATGGTCATCTCGCCATTGACGATGGAGAGGCTGCCGGAGTAAACCTTGTCGAGTGTGGCCCAATCTTTCAGGGCGGAGATGGTGTTGTCTGTCGTTTCCTTCAGATAGACGTCGAACTTTGCATTTCCCCAGCTGACGGATGTCTGCGAGGCAGAGAAAGTCATGGCGTTGAGCATGCCGCCAATCATGTCTTCCAAGTTAGTTTCGCCAATGATAAACTGGCTCCTGCTGTAGTTGTCGGTCCAATAGCCATAGACGGGAACAACTTCGTTGGTCAGGTATTCTATAACATTCAGCGTGACCGACTTTCCTTCATAGGTAACATATTCGCCTACAGAATTGATGTAAGTAAGCATAAGGGTGTATGTGCCAGTCTCTGTGGGGGTGTATGGAATGGCGACGTCTTGTGTTGTGCCGGGCTCCAAGAGAACGCTCTCGACTTCCATAAGGTAGTCGTTGCCGTCTTTCCTCAGAGTCAGCCAGAGGTCGCCGTCATAGGGATCTGAGCTGTTGTTGGTGATGTTGAAGTTCACGCTAACCGTCGAATATGGCGCAACAGGGTTGCGGCTTAAGCTAACGCTGTTCAGCGTGAGGTCAACCACATTGGCAGGGATGTCGGCTGTCGTGCCGCTTGCCGTCGATTTCTGTATGCCGATGACGGCATCCTGTCCCGAATTGAATCCGTCGGTCGATGTGCTGCCGCCAATGCCTTGCTGGTCGGGGTCGAGAGCCGAGAGGACAAAGTAGTTGTCGCTATCGCCGCCCCATCCCCAGTTGATATGGAAGAAGTCGGTGTTGCTCTCGAATGTGTAGCCGTCGCATACGAACTCGTGTCCGCCACCAGTTGATGTGCCGCCATAGCATACAGGGCGACCATGCGACACCTCATAGTACATCATGTCGGTCCAATTGGCATAGGTATAGGAACTGCGCGACACGAAGCGTGTGGTGTAGGGATTGTAGTCGAAGTATTCACGCAGGGCAATGGCGACGTCCTCCGTGTAAGCACCCGACGATGGGCCGTAGTCCATCTGCACGCCATAGCCGCAGTATTGCATCAGCTTCGCTACGGCATTACCTTGCACCGTTGTATAGCCACCGGAGTAGCTGTCCCTCATGTTTGCCCAGTCGAATGTTGTGACAGGCAGGGAAGAGAGGTTCAATCCGTAGCTGTAGGTGGTGTATCCGGGTATAGCCTTTGTTGAACTTTCCGGCCACTTGTGGTAGTACATCACCTGCGCCATTGCTGTTGCCACACAGCCCGTGACGCACCTGCCGCTGCTGCTATATGTAGGGCAGAGGTTGTTGTAAGGCGCATCCTGATTCCAGGTCGAGGTGCAAAGAGGAGCTACGGCAGCTGTGCTGTGCGTGCCGACCTTCTCCATTTTGGCGGGCTTTATGGCGTCGGCTTTCTTTGAGCCGCTCTTCTGCAGCCATGCTATCTCGTCGGCATAGCCCTGCAGCCAAGCTTTCATGTTGTCGGGCATCTTGTCTGTGCTGAAGCTGCCTTTCTCGCTGAAGCCCAGAATGGGGTAGGTGCGGTCGTCGTTGCTGACTACCACAAAGCCGCTATTGTCTTCTGCGTTGAAGACATAGAGTCCGCTCACCCTGTCGGCCAGCGTGAGTTGTTTCTGTGCTGAAGATTGATTGTTGCCAGGCTTGCCGGGAATAGCCTGCTGTTTTGCCAAGAAGTCCAATGCCTGCTCAAGTGCCTGTTTCTCTGTGATATCCTCAGCAAAAGCGCCAAAGATGCAGAACAGAGCAAGGAGCAATGCCATCATGGCTCGTGTAAAGGTTGTTCTGTTGTTCATTTTAAGTTTTTGTTATAGTTATGCTTACTCTCTTTTGTCATACAAACGGGGACAAAGATAGAGACTTTTTTATAAATACACAAGCACAAAAAACTTTTTTATTGTAAATCTGCCATAAGCCGAACTCACGGGGATTCAGGACGCACTAATAATATCCTCAGACGGCAGACTATATAAAACAAAACAGCCCGCCTGACTGATTGCCAAGCGGGCTGCATCCTTTCATGTATTTACTTTAATACTTTCTTTCCGTTCACGATATTGATACCCTGGCGTGTCTTGTTCAGACGCTGGCCGGCGAGGTTGTAGATAACTGCTCCCTCTTCCGTCTCTCCAAGGAGAGAAACAATGCCTGTTGCAAAATCCTCGTCGAAAGACATCACAAACGCCTTGACTCGTTTTGTCTTGTCGTCCATCTTGAAGTAAGCGCGGAAAGCGTTTAATGCGAAGTTGGCATTCGGGTAGTAGAGCTGGTTGCCCGCACCTATGTAGAGGATGCTCTGGTCTCCGGCGGTCAATGGCACAGGATCATAGTTACCAATGAAGGAAACGACGCCTGTTACCTCAGCAGGAATGAGCTCCTTTTTAATCGTCACACCTGTGAAAACAGGATTAACGATGTCGTCACCGCTTTCCCACTTGATGATGTAGGGCTTACCTGCCTCGATGTCTGTAACATCTGTGAAGTTCAGCGTCAGTGTGCTACCGTTCAAGTTGGAAGTCGTGGTGTCGAGTTCCTTAACGATAGCGCCTTCCAATGGGCTTTCAGATACTGTCACGTCGAAAGGCAGGCAGAGGGTGTTCCATGCGTTGTCTTTGTAGAGTGTGCGACCTGTGAGGGTTACTGTGGCTTCTGCACCGCTGTTGGTATCAATCACATCAGTATTGTTGGCACCATTAGCAAGCTCGAGGGTTACATAATCCTTCGTGGTGAAGCTTACATTATTGCTCCATTCGCTTCCGTCATTCGCGCCGTACAAGCCTCTAACTCTTGTCAGATACGGTGTGCCAGGCGTGAGGTTGGTCAAAGTGCAGGGGCTGGTGGCGTTGCTCACTGTTACCCAGTCTGAACTCTTTCCTTCAATGGTTACATCGTCGATATAGAGCAGATGCTGGTCGTAGCAGTCGTAGTGACGGATGGCCACATAGCCCATGCCGCTGTATGCGCTCAGGTCAATAGTGTATTCTTTCCAGTTGGTATTGCTCAAAGTCACTGTCAGCTCTGTATGAGTGAAGTCGCTGATGCTGTTGCCAGTTTCCGAAACCAGCACGGAGAACTTCTCTGCAGGATAGTTGCTCATGCGGGATGCTGCATAGAAGCTGAAGGTTCCGCCTAACTGTATCCTTGGAGATACGAGGTAGTTGTCGGGAGTAACAGCCGAACCTGTGCCGTCAGCTGTGGCAGCGGAGATGTAGGACTCGGAAAGCATCATGCCGGAAGAGGAATTGTGACCTTCCGTTGTAATTTGGCTTCCGCTGGCGTATGCCACATACTCGGTGTTGTGCATCCAGTTGTGTGTCGATGTGCCTTCTGTTCCTTTCAGAACAGTCCATCCCTGGGAGCCGTCTTCAAAGTCGAAGGTAAGCGTTTCCATCTTTTCTTCAACATATTGCAACTCGTAGCTGTCTGCTTCACCTTCCCAACTTACAACAGCAGATCTGCTGGTGATGTCGTTCACGCTCAAATCCGTGGGAACGGGGCAAGGAGCTGCGCCTCCCTCTATAGAAAGACGAATGTGGTTCTTTACATTAAGCACGTCATAGTTAGAGCTTTGGGATGTCGTAGGTGATGCCGGGTTGTAGTTTGTGCCGTCATTATATATATATATGGCTTGGTTCTGACTTGTGCTGAAGACAGAGCAGGCCATGTGAGGCGAGTTGGTATAAGAACCAGTGTTATCGTCGGCAACGAGAACTATGTTGGAAATGCCGTCATACTCAAACGGAGTGGTGAAGGTGATGTAAGTCCAAGCATTAGCAGCCATGGTGACACTGCCGCTGAACACCTTGTCGGAAGCGGCAACACTTATCCAGTCGGTCTTACTCGAGAAGCTGCTCTTGTTAGTGGCCTTCAAATATAGGTCATAGGTACGCGTCTTCTCTGCACCCTTGTTGTAGAAGGCAATGGCGTTGATGGTTCCTGCCATGCCGATCTCATCAGCCGTGTATATCTGCTCAGTCATGGAATAATTGTAATAGTTGTAGCTGGGCAGGTAATTGTTGGTTGAAGCGTCTTGACCGATTTGTATGGCATCGATGAAGTTGGCCACGAGGTTTCTGTCAGCAACAGTAGAGAAGCTATAGGTTGATTCCGTAGAAACCACGACACCGTTTTCTGTCCAGCCAGTGAAGGAATAACCCAGATTCGGTGCGGCAGTAACAGTGCAGGTCTCGCCGAACTGGTATTCGCCGCCACCGCTCACCGTGCCAGCTTGTGAAGAACAGGAGCTCACGGCAATATTGAATTGTCCGCTAGGCAGAGGAGCTTTGGAGAGGATGATCTGGTTCTTTACAGACAACGTAGAATTGTTGGAACCGGAAGATGTCGGGGGTGACATGGGATTGAAATTATTGCTGTCGTCATAGGAATACAGAGCCTGGGTTGAAGAAGTGGAGAACACTCGGCAAGCCATGTGAGGCGAAGAGGAATAATCACCAGTGTTGTCATCAGTAACGAGAACAATATTGGAGGTGCCATCATAGACGAAAGGAGTGCTGAAGGTGATGGTTGTCCAGTCGTTGGCAACCAGTGTGACGCTGCCGCTGAACACCTTGTCGCCAGAAGAAACGGCAATCCAGTCTGTCTTGTTTGAGAAGCTGTTCTTCGTCGTGGACTTCATGTAGAAGTCGAAGATACGTGTCTTCGCCGCTCCGTTGTTATAGAAGGCTATGCTGGTGATGAGGCCTGCACCGCCCACCTCAGCAGATGTGTATATCTGCTCGGAAAGGGAATAATTGTAATAGTTGTAGGTCGGCAGGTAATTGTTGGTGGTTGTGCCGCTGCCAATCATGACACCTGATGCAAAGTTGGCCACCAGATTCATGTCACTGGTCACATTGAAGGTGTACTCGGGGTTGGTTGAAACAACATTGCCATTCAGAGTCCAGCCTGTGAACATATAGCCGTCGGCAGGCGTGGCGGTCACGGTGCAAGATGTATTGTAATCGAAGCTGTTGCCGCCGCTGACTGTGCCGAAGTTGCTGTCGTTGGCTGCAACGTTGACAGTGAATCTTTGATTTGGGATGATGGTAAAGTCGCCTTCCCAAGTGTTGCTGGCATTTACAGCAGTATAATGCAAGGAGACAGGGTCGCCCAGGGTTGCACCCGGATTGATGGTGAAGCTGAAGCCGCTCACGGTTGCAGTGGCATCGGCATCCAATGCGTTGAAGCTGCCGTTGCCGTTAATAGTGACATTGGCATCGTTGGAAGTCAGGGTGACCGTGGTGGGACCTGATGTGGCACTTGTACCAATATTCCTGAATGTCAGGCTCAGGTCAGTGCTCTCACCAACTAAAGCCATCGTCGGAGTATAGCTGTCGAGGTTGATATATGGACCGTCTGGAGTAATGGCTTGGATGGTCGTGATGTAAGGCTGACGCTGGTTGCGGGTAACCACAATCATCACTTCTCCGCCTTCTGTGAGGCCTTCAATCGGCACATCCACCGAGGTTCCGTTAGCGGGCACAACGCCAACACCGAGGATTTGGTTGTTCTTGGTGATGGCCACATAGGATTTTGCATCAGCGTTTACTGTGAAGCTGGTGGCGCCGATGAAGATGACGTTGGCATGGCTGACATTGTTGGCTGCCGGCTGCTTGAGATAAGGCATTACGGAGCCGTCGCCGAAGCACTGGTAGGCTCGCCAGTAGTACTCGTCGGTAACACTACTTGTATAACTGTTAGCATGGGCGTAAGCCACAGCCACATTGCCGATGAAAGGCACTGAATTCAGGGTGTTGAAGCCCGTGTCGTCGAACAAGGCATCATAGGCACCTGTCTTGGTTTGTTCCTGCGTGGGCATTGCGTTAAGCTTGGTTGTGGCACCTACACCGAAATAATAGTCCTCATACCAATAGCTCTCAGGGACGGAACCGATATAGCCGAAAGCGCCCTTGTTGGCGGCACGAACCATAGTCTCGCCAAAGCTGACTTGACTGTTTTGGGCGTTCTTGAAATTGGCTGTCAAGCAGCAATTGCCCATAGCCCAAAAGTACTTGTCGCTATTTGTAAGGCTGTTGACATTGGTGTTGGTAAACTCTGGGTCATGCCATTTCTGAATGTCACCATGGGCAGTGTAGTTGATGAAGCCTACTTGATTTATAAAGTTGTAGCATTCTGTTTCGCCGCTGCTTGTGGTGAGAAATACATGAGGAGTAATGCCATGGGCTGCGTTGAAATAGTAAGTGTTGGCATACTGGATAGTCGGCTTGCCCACCCTGGGAGTCCATGTTTCATCCCAACCGGCAATGAGCAGAGTCTCGTCCAAATAGCTGGGGTCGGACATGGTGTACTTCTCGTAGGTCAGAATCTTGTTGACGAGGTTGCCGAGTTCCGTGGTGGACGAAACAGGCATACGGCTCATGAACATGTCGTGATAGACATCGCCATCGACGGAAGCATACTCCAGGTCAGTGGCTGCATTGCCGTAACTGCTGTCATAGTCCCACATAGAGTAGTTGGTGACAACGGTTTCGTCGCCAACGATAACCAAGAAGGTCGGGTGGTTGGCGTTGTATCTGGAATAAATCAAGTTCTTGACTGTGGAAGCTGATGCGTTGTTGGCCACGGTCTGCACATCTACATCGAATCCCTTCTGTTTCTTCCAAGTCAGCCAGTTCTGGAAAGCCGCGCTGTTGATGTAGGTCGAAGTGGAAACCACAAGCATCTTCACCGGTGTCTTGTAGAGGTCGGGATGATCGTCGTATGCACTCTTTGTGGCATTGCCGTTGAACAGCTGCTTATAGACGATGTCGAAGTAGGGGCTGTAGGTCTCTGTGTACAAGTCGTTGGTGGCCTTCTTCGAGGCACCGTCGAAATCCACCTCCACCTCGATGTCGTTGAACACACGGACGGTGTTCTTCACTGGGTCGTAGCTCACGGGCTCGATGGTCATCTTGGCCAAGCGGATGCCACGCATGGTGCCCACCACCTCGACCACTGCCCTCGGCTCTTTGCTGAGACCTTCCTTCTCGTAGGCAGCTTTGTTGTAGACGAAGGGGGCGGCGTCGGCATTCTTGTCCTTTCGCAGTGAAGGCTGGCGTGGAGCCAGAGTCTTGATGTCGTAGTCGGCGAGGTTGTAGTCCTCAGTGCTGAAGCTCTTCACCCTGATTTGTGGAGTAGCTCCGACAGGCACTGCAATCAGTTCGTTGACGACGGGAATCTCGGGGGCGCCCTCGTTGCCGCCAATCACGGTGTTGGGCATGCTGAGCAAGGAGAACTCACCGCCCTTGTTCTTGCAATCCTGTGCCTCGAGCACAGGGAAAGAGAATGTGGCCTTGAGGCTCGTCATGTCGCTCTTCTCACATTTGGCGCCGTCGTTGGTAGTGGGATGTAACAGAATCTTTTTCTGAGCCATGACATTGACGCCTAGCATCAGGAAAAGAGTCATGAGCAGAAGTCTGCCCGTAGCACGGAGGCTTTGTGCTATCCATGCGTTGTTGTGTTGTTTTGTTCTCATAAAGATATAATTACGATTATTTGGTAGATATTTACGCAAATGACGCACAAAGTTAAAAAAAATATTTAAGTCCTCAAGCATTTTTTTTTATAAAGTTGTAAAAAAACTCGTTTTTGTCACCAAAATGTTTGATTCTATGCAAGTTTATACAACCAATTATGCGTAAAATTATTCCATGGATTGAGAGTCACATTCTGCTGTTAAGGCACACAAGTAAGCGTGTTAACTTTTCGACTTACCTGTGTCTGGTTTTCCGGGTAGATAGGCACAGTGAAAAAGCCCTCTGTGAAGGGGTGAAAAACGCCGCGTGCGGAATTGACCAACGCCGCGTGCGGAAATGGTCATCGCCGCAGCCGGGGATTGCCATCGCCGCAGCCGGCGTTTTCAGGTACCCTCTGACGCCCCTTCAACTCCCCTCTGCTTCTAGGTGCAATTGCCCGATTGTGACAGGCATTGGGGAGAGTTTCGCTCCCCAACTCCCCTCCCATCTAAGGGCAATTGTCTGTTAGCAGCGGAGCAATTGGGGAGAGCGCAGCATCCCAACTCCCCTCCCATCTAAGGGGAGGGGTAGGGGTGGGGTAAGAATGGTTAGCGACTTGTTCACCCCACTTCGGCCTTCGGCCACTCGTTCGCCCCTTCAGGGGCGGATAGTAATGCCTCTCTGCTACCAAACAAGCAGCCCGCCTGACTTGCTGTCAAGCGGGCTGCTGTGTCTCCTGCCCCTCTAAGGGCAGGGATGAGGTATTACATAGAGAGTGGGCTTACCATTCGTCGTCCCAAATGTTTTTTTCTTTTACCTGAGGAGTAGAGGGTCCTGTGCCGTCACCGGGCTGTGGAGTCGGATCGAAGCCTGCATTGCCACCGATACTCATAGCTATTATCTGGTTGTGCTGCATCTCTACTGTCAGCGTGCTGGGCTGAATATATGTCTTTTTCATAATCTTTTTTCC
>JAFRQD010000008.1 GCA_017428785.1 Bacteroidaceae bacterium | reverse complement strand
GTTGGCGTGCATTCATGCTTGGCAGCCTCAGCGGAGCCGTTGAACCGATTGGCGGTTTGGCAGTCGTGTTGCTGGCTTCGCTGATGATTCCTGTCCTGCCGTATATGCTCGCCTTCGCCGCAGGAGCCATGCTCTATGTCGTCGTCGAAGAACTTATCCCCGAGGCATCGGCTGGCAAACATACCAACCTCAGCACTATCGGCTTTGCTGTCGGCTTTGTGCTGATGATGGTGCTCGATGTGGTCTTGGGGTAATAACATCATTGACCATTGATTAACAAACAATAAACTAAGCGAATATGCAAACAATCTATGATTTCAAGGCCTTGACAAGCAAGGGCAAAGAGGTGGACTTTGCGCAGTTCCGTGGAAAGGTGCTGCTCATCGTCAACACGGCCAGCAAGTGCGGCTTCACGCCACAGTTTGCTGGACTGGAGGAACTCAATCAGAAGTACAGGGACCGGGGATTGGTCGTCATCGGCTTCCCATGCAACCAGTTCAAGGAACAAGACCCCGAGGGCGATGCCAAGATTGAGGAGTTCTGCCAGCTGAACTACGGCGTGACGTTCCAGATTATGAAGAAGGGCGACGTGAACGGCCCCGATGCCGAGCCTATCTTCGAGTACCTGAAGACACAGGCGCCCACTGAGGACTACAACGGCTTGAAGGCAAAGGCGGCCAAGACGCTCTTCAAGGCCATCAGCAAGAGCGTGGAGAAGGACAGCGACATCAAGTGGAACTTCACCAAGTTCCTCATCTCGAAGGACGGCAAGACCGTGAAGCGCTTTGCTCCCACCACCGAGCCGAAGGACTTCGAGAAGGATGTGGAAGCCATGCTGGCAGAGTAAACTAACACTAACGAAACTGATATTAACCATGACAATCAAAGCTATCCGTATGTTCGACGGCGGGTTCATGACTCAGCCGTTTGCCTTTGGCGGTGAGGAGGGTAAGGACGCCTTCGACGAACAAATCATCTATCGCAGCTCGCTGCAGAACTTCCTCATCGACACGGGGAAGGAAGTCATCCTCGTTGACACGGGCTTCAAGCCTGAGTTCCCTGTTCCTGCCAAGAAGCTCGGGGCACCGCTCTTCATGGGCGAGAAGGTGGCCGACTACATGGAAGCCTTCGCACAGACAGGCTACAAGCCCGAGCAGGTGAAGAAGATTCTCATCACCCACAAGCACCCCGACCACACCGACTGCATCGGCTGCTTCCCTAATGCCAAGATTTACATCGCGCCCGAAGACGCCGATGCCATGAAACTCGAGGGCGAGAACATCGTGCGCGCTCAGTACGGCGAGGCCTACAAGAACTTCCCAAATGCTCTGCAGGTGGCAGACGGTATCTGGTTCATCGAGGCCAAGGGTCATACCAAGGGCAACAGCATCGTCATTGCCGAGGACGACGGTCTCTTCTACATGTTCCACGGCGACGTGACCTATTGCGACGCTGCCCTCAAAGCCAACAAGTTGAGCATCGTCTTCGAGGACAAGGATGCAGCCCGCCAGACGCTCGACCGCGTCCGCAAGTTCATCATGCAGAATTCCACCGTCTATCTCTCCACCCATTGCCCCGAAGGCTACGAGAACCTTGAATTGAAACGGGTGATGAAACTCTAATACAACAACAAAAACAACTAATACAATGAACATTCTGATTTTACAGGCCTCGCCTCGTGCGAATGGCAACACCGCTTGGATGGCGGAAGAGTATAAGAACGCAGCAGAGGCTGCCGGTCATAAAGTGACGCTGGTCAACGTCTCGAAGAAGAAGATTGCAGGCTGTCTGGCTTGCGAGTACTGCCATGGGAAAGGCAACGGCGCCTGCATCCAGAAGGACGACATGCAGGAACTCTATCCCCTGATGGCAGAGGCTGAGGTGCTCGTGCTGGCCGCTCCTATCTACTACTTCACCCTCAACGCCCAGATTCAGGCACCCATCCAGCGCATGTACTGCGTGAACAAGCCCGCCAAGGTGAAGAAGATGGCGCTGCTCGTCTCGTCCTATTCGCCCGGCGTCTATACCGGTGCCATCAGCGAGTACAACGACATCTGCGGCTATTGGGGCGTGGATAGCACCGGCATCGTTACGGCCAAGATTGACGAACAGAAGACCGAAGCCACGAAGCAGAAGGTGCAGGAATTGGTGAAGAACCTGTAAGCAAAGACCAAAGAAAGATGAAACGACCAATAGTGCTCCCCTTTGAGGGAGTTAGAGGAGGGCGGTTCCTTCTCCTTGTTGCCTGTCTGCTTTCGGCAGGTCTCGTGTGTGCCAAAACAGAGCGCGTCATCATTCAGGGCGACCACGGGAAGCTTGTTGCCGACTTGCAGACGCCCGATATGTTGCCTAAAAAGTGCCCGATTGTTATCTTGTGCCACGGTTTTACGGGTAACAGGAACGGCGGCTTGGAGGTCGGCATTGCCCATGAGTTGGAGGCAAGGGGCATCGCCAGCATTCGCTTCGACTTCAATGGTCATGGCGAGAGCGAAGGCGACTTTGTGCAGATGACGGTACCCAACGAGATTGAGGATGCCCACCATGTCTATGAGTGGGTGAAGGCAGACGGACGTTTTGGCAAGATTGGCATAGCAGGCCATTCGCAAGGCGGCGTCGTGACTGCCATGCTTGCAGGTCAGCTTGGCAAGAAAGCCTTCAAGGGAGGCGTTGTACTACTGGCCCCGGCAGGTGTGATCCGCGACGATGCCATCCGTGGCAATGTGTCTGGGCAAGCCAGTCCGACGGGCGACCCGCAAGACCCGCCAGAATACGTCGAGGTGTGGGGGCATCATCTTGGGCGCGACTACATTAAGACAGCCTTCTGGCTGCCCATCTACGAGACGGCGGCAGGCTACAAAGGTCCTGCCTGTATCGTTCACGGCACGTCCGACCGCACCGTGCCCTACACCTACGGCCTCCGCTTCCACCAAATGTGGAAAGGGAGCGAATGGCACTTGCTCGACCACTACGACCACGGCTTCGGCCCGCATCCCGAAGAGGCCGTGAAGTTCTCGGTTGCATTCTTTGTAAATCAGCTGAGCCGCTGATGTGTACTTGGCGAAAGAACATTAAAGTTAATCGCGTGAAAATGAGTAGTATAGAGAAGCTCCAAACGCCGCCTGCGGGGATTGCCAACGCCGCACGCGGAAATGCCAATCGCCGCACGCGGAGTTTGCCATCGCCGCACGCGGCGTTTTGTACCCCCGCTAACGAGGTTTTCAGACACCCTTTTTGTCCCTTCCGGATGAGGGCTGAAACAAAACGCTACAACTGACAGTGAAGTTCTTTATAAACCAAATGAAATAACGATTTTATGAAAAAGATTCTATTAGGTATGACAGCGGTATTATCGCTCCTGGCTTGTAATAACGGCAGCCAGAACCAGAACCCTTTCCTCACCGAGTGGGACACACCTTACGGCATTCCTCCTTTCGGCGACATCGCTGCCGACGACTACATCCCTGCCATCGAGGCGGGCATCGAGCAGCAGAACACAGAGATTGACTCTATTGTGAACAACCCCGAAAGCCCCACGTTCCTGAACACTGTTCTGCCCTTGGAACTTTCGGGAGAAATCCTGAGCAAAGTTGAAGGCGTGCTGTACAATGTTTGCGAGACCGACCGCACAGACGAACTCGACTCTGTCATGGAGAAGGCCATTCCCATGCTTACTGAACACGAGGATAACATCTCGTTCAACAAGGGGCTTTATGAGCGCATTGCAAAGATATACTTCGCAGACCAGAGCCAACTTACCCGCGAGCAACAGATGGTGCTGAAGAAGCGCTTCGAGGCTTTCGAACGCAATGGCATAGGCCTTCCCGAAAAGCAACAGGCCCGTCTTCGCGAAATCAACACAGAGATGGCCACCAAGACGCAGAAGCTGGGCAACAACATCCTCTCCGAAAGCAATGCCTTCAAGGAGAAGTTCGGCATCAGTGTCTCCGACTATCCCAATGCAATGACTACGACCGAGGATCGTGCCCTCCGTCAGCAGATGCTTGAGGCATACACCATGCGAGGCCACAACGGCAACGAGTTCGACAACCGCCAGCTCGTCATCGACATCATGCGCCTCCGCATCGAGAAGGCAAAGATTATGGGCTATGCCAACCCTGCCGCCTATATCCTCGAACCCAAGATGGCACACGACACAGAAACGGTCGATGCCTTCCTCTCCGACATTATGGCAGCTGCCGTAACGAAAGCCAAGGAGGAGGTCTATGACATGCAGAAGCTGATGGACGAGGACATAGCGGCTGGCAAACTTCCTGCCGGCAGCAAGATAGAGCCGTGGGACTGGTGGTATTATGCAGAGAAGGTGCGTAAACAGAAGTACGACCTCGACGAAGAACTCACCAAGCCCTACTTCAAGCTTGAGAATGTGGTGAAGGGCATCTTTATCGCAGCCAACACCCTTTATGGCGTGAACATGGAGAAACTGGAGGATGTGCCGTCATACAATCCCGATGAGGTTACGACATATAAGGTTACCGATGCCGACGGCAATTTCCTGGGCATCTTCACGACAGACTATCTGCCTCGCTCGAGCAAGCGTGGCGGTGCCTGGATGAACAATGTCCGCGAGCAATATATGGATGTTAAGGGCGAGATGGTTCGTCCCATTATCGTCAATGTCGGCAATCTCGAAGAGAATCTTACTATCGACGAGGTGCAGACAGTCTTCCACGAGTTTGGTCATGCCTTGCACGGCCTGCTCTCGCAATGCCACTATCCTTCTGTCAGCGGCACCAGCGTGAAGCGTGACTTCGTTGAAACCTTCTCGCAGTTCAACGAGAACTGGGCTTTCCAGCCGGAACTCCTGGCACAATATGCTACAAACGACGAGGGCGAAGTCATTCCTGCCGAGCTGGTCGAGAAGATAAACAACTCGCTGAAGTTCAATCAAGGCTTCATGACGACAGAGCTTTGCGCCGCCTCCATCCTCGATATGAAGTGGCACGAGCTGGAGAGCGTTGATGGCATTGACATCGATGCCTTCGAGCAGAAGGTTTGCAAGGAGATGGGACTTATTCCCGAGATTGGGCCGCGCTATCGCACCACCTACTTCAACCACATCTTCTCCAGCGGATACAGCGCCGGCTACTACGGCTATCTTTGGGCAGAGGTGCTGGACAAGGACATCTTCTCCATCTTTGAAGCCTCGGGTAATGTGTGGAACAAAGAACTTGCCACCAAGTTCAAGCAGACCTTCCTCGAGAAGGGTGGAAGCGAAGAGCCAATGATACTCTTCCAGCGCTTTGCCGACCGCATGCCCGACAACACCGCCTTCCTCAAAGGCCGCGGCCTGAAGTAGCGACTCTATTTCCTGATTTTCAACACAGGAGCTATCTCATTACAGGGCTGGGGGAGAAGAACCTCCAGCCCTTCTTTTGTCTGCTTTGCTTTGAGCTTGCCGTAACCTAAAAGCTGGACGGATGAGATGGGCTTCTTGAAGTCAGGGTTGCCTTTGGCGAGCGACTTGATGACGAGCTTGCCGTCCTCAGGCCAGCCCATTGCGGTGACATAAAGGTGCTTCTCCGTCTGGTTGAAGCGGATGTCGCGATAGTCCATGTTGTTGTACTGCCCTTCGTTGAAGCCCTGCGAGTTTATCTTGATGTCCTTCTCAGCAACAGGCCCTTCGCCGAACTTCACCCAAGGTCGGGTGCCAAAGATGCTCTCGCCGTTCTGTGTCATCCATGCCTCCAGCTCGTCAAGGAAACGGGCAGCCTTCTCGTCATAAGTCCCGTCGGCTCGCAAAGGGATGTTGAGCAGCAGGTTGCCGTTCTTCGAGACGATATCGACCAGCTGTTTTACCATGTTGGTTGCTGAGCGGTAGCCTTTGTTGTAGGTGTCAATATTGTAGTGCCAATTGCCGATGCAGTTGCACGTCTGCCAAGGTCGCTCCACCATCTGATTGGGAGCGCCTCGCTCCACATCCCACGTCAGCGCCTTCTTCTGTTCCTCATTGAGAATCTTGCCGAACACCACACTACGCGGGTTCTTATTATATAGATGTGTGGCTATCTTGAGGCCGCAGTCGCTCAGCGGATAGAAGGGCAACACGGTCACATCGAAGTAGATGAGGTCGGGGTTGTAACGATTTATGGCATCGAGGGTGCGGTTGTAGAAGTTGTTGACGAACTCTTGTGATGGCGGGCATGCACCATGACTCCAATCCCATTGCCCGTGAATGGCGCCGTTGTCCCACGAACCTTTGCTCATCGGGTGGTTCTGCCGGTAGAGCAGCTGCGGGTCAAGGCCTTCCCACCACTTGCCTTTGCCGTCTTCCTTTCGGAGGTTGCCGTCATAATAGACACCAGCCTTCTCGCCCTCAAGGTCATAGCGCTGCGAAGGCTCGAACCATGTCCACGCGTGATCGGCATGAAATGAGATTCCGAGCGGCAAACCATACTTCTTGGCTGCAGCTGCCCATTCAGCCAGAATGTCTCGCTTCGGCCCGATGTTCTTGCTGTTCCAAGGCTGGTATTGTGAGTCCCAGAGGTCGAAGTTGTCGTGATGGTTGCCAAGGACAAAGAAGTATTGTGCGCCGCAGCGCTTGTAGCGAGCCACAAGGCTGTCGGGCTGCCAACGCTCTGCCTTGAAGAGCGGCAGGATGTCCTTGTAGCCGAACTCAGAAGGGTGCCCATAGTGCTCGCAGTGGAACTTGTATTTGTGATTGCCCTCCATATACATCTCGCGAGCCATCCAGTCGCCGCTGCCTTCCACGCATTGTGCTCCCCAATGAGCCCAGATGCCGAACTTCGCATTGCGGAACCATTCGGGCGTCTGATGCTGCTCCAGCGACTGCCAAGTAGGTTCAAACCGTCCTGTCTGCATCTTCTCGTCCTTCTCGCTGACAGGTATCCTGTACGTCTCTTGCGCAAAAACAGATATCACGATGCTGAAGAGTGCGAGAGTCAATATTGATTGTCTCATAGTATGATGTTTTAACTTATTTTTTAAATCGTTGTTGGACGGCCTCCTTATACTTTCTGGAAATTGGCAGCCGGGCATCGGCGATGATGACGTTGTCGTGTTCAAGCCCTGTGCAGGCAGAGAGCCTTACAAGGAAAGAGCGATGAATGCGGATGTATTCGGAGCCAAGGAGGCTGCTCCAAGATGAGATGCTGGTCTTGTTGCGGAAGCGGCGGCCATCAGTGGCGTAAATCCAAACCTCTGTGTCGCAACTCTCAACATACAGAATATCTTGCCTTGCTAAAGTCATGCTTTGGCGGTTGCTGACAAAGGATATCGGTTCGTTGTTGTCGATTGATGTCGTGCTTTGTCCTTCGCAGGCAAAGGTGATGGCCTCTTCTGCTTCAGGCAGGCGTTTCGCGAGCATTCGTCCGAGCCCGTAGTCGCCGATTGTCATCAAGGTGAGCATGGAGAGAAGGAACACGGGATTGAGTAACATCGGAGGCATATCGAGACTCGTTGCCGACAATTGTCTGTAATCAAAGAGGATGATGGATTGGGCAATGTGGACAGCGAGGAAAGCCATCGTCAAGACAAACAAGAGGATATATATGAGCGATTTAATGGCGTCACGGCGATTGGTGTTGAAATCGATGCGGGCAACCATCTGACGGAAGATGATGGCAACGGGCAGGAGTGATGTGCTGAGCATCATGCCTTCGGGCAGACGATAACCCATACTGCAAAGGATTGCGGCCAGCAGCAATAAGGATATTGTCCAATAGAAGGAAAAATAGACGAATCGCTTCATATCGCTGACAAAGTTAAGCTTTTCTCCGCAAACAAAAGCCATCGGGGGGATGCAAAAACCTCTTATAAGGGGTTTCAGCACAAAGAGAGAGGGTTTTGACGGGCAAAATATTTGGTTGGATATCAATATCGCCGTACCTTTGCACCAGCAGCTGCAAGAAAATGTTTAACCTCAAAAAAGGAAAAAGATTATGATTACTCAGCTTTCAGATTATTTCATCAGTGGCAACATGATTCACATGTCCATCCTGACTCTCTTGCTTGCTTTTGTCTTTCTCGCCGCATGGAAAGCTCCGGCATGGGTTTGGAAGTTAGGACTCCTTGCTTTGGTCTCGGGAATCCTGTTCGGCATTCTCGGTTACTATCAGATTTTCGACTTCACACAGTCGAATGGCGATGTATCTCCTTCAGTCCTTATGGGCGGATATAAATGCGCGTTGGTTCCTGTCATCTTTGGCTTCATCATCTTCATCGTGTCCCTTGTCATCAACATCTTCCATACGCCAAGGATATAGGAAGATAGGCTTTATCCGGAGGTGTAGGCATGAGGCGTAAAATACAGTCTCATGTGTACTTCCTCAAATACACCTGAGTTCTTCCCGAAATCCACGTGTGAACTTTGCAAACTTCATGTGTGGATTTCATCAAATCCTCGTGTGGATTTTTTGACCGTGACGAGAGGGGCGGCTTTATTCGCCCAGGAACTCCCTGGCTTTAGCGAGGGCGACATCGATGTGGGGACAGATGTGGTCGCTCTCCATGAGGTCGTAGAAGCGGGCTTTCTGCAGTTGGCTGTGCACTTTTTGATTGACGCCGGAGAGAATGACGTGGATGCCTTCCTCGTGGTTCATCTCGATGAGGTTCTGCAGGTTGTGGATGCCTGTTGAGTCGATGAAGGGCACTTTCCTCATGCGGATGATGCGGACCTTCGGCTTCTCATAACCGACAACACCGCCTTCCTCAAAGGCCGCGGGTTGAAGTAAAGGCAGTCTACAGATACAATCAGGGGATGCAACAACTGCATCCCCTGTTGTCATATCTGTGTTTAAGGAACAACGCGTTTATTTAACCATGACCTTTTTGCCGCCAATGATGTTGATGCCTTTTTGCATCTTGCTCACGCGTTGACCAGCAAGATTGTAAATATCCTCGTTAGCGTTAAGGTTATCGTTAGCGTTGAGATTATTAACGCCTGTTGGTGTCTCAATCCAGAACTGCTTCCAAATGGGATGAGCCCTGTACTGAGCATCATAGCCGTCGGGCACGTGAAGCAAGACATTGCTTGTCTCAACTTCTCCAAATGTGTTATCGTAGGCATTGGGAGTGTTCTTGGCATTACATGTTATTGTCTTCAGTCCTGTGCAACCATAGAAGGCATAGTCGCCAACCTCGGTCATGCTATTGGGAATTGTTACTGTGGTTAAGCCAGTGCAAAGGCCGAAGGCTCCGGCGTCCATCTTGGTTACGCCTTCAGAGATATTCACAGAGGTTAAGCCAGTGCATCCCATAAAGGCATACGGACCAACCTCAGACACACTACCTGGAATATTTATCGAGGTCAAGCCTGTGCAATACTGGAAGGTGTTTGCATAGATATTTTTCACGCTGCTTGGAATTGTCAAGGAGGTTAAGCTTGTGCAGTTTCCAAAGGCACCATTGCCAATATTGGTTAGCGAGCTGGGGAGACTTATTGAAGTCAAGCCGCTGCAGTTGAAGAAGGAGTTGTTGCCAATACTGGTTAAGTTGTATGGGGTTGTTACAGAAGTCATGCCGCTGCACTCATAAAATGCACATTCACCTATGCTTGTCACGTTGCTGCCAAGAATGTACTTCTTAACCTGATTGCCAAAGATGGCCTTGAAGGACTTAGTTGTTGTCCTGTTATCTGATACAAAGGTATTGCTGTTCAATGTCACTTGGGCTAAGTTCGAGCAATACTGGAATGCATTGTCTCCAATGCTTTCAATGCTGCTTGGAATGGTTATGGAAGTTAAACCCGTACAGCCATAGAAAACCTGATTGCCAATGCTTTTCACGCCATTCGAGATAGTCAGTGAGGTTAAACCTGTGCAACCACTAAAAGCAGAACTTTCAATCGAGGTCACACTGCTAGGGATGGTCATAGAGGTTACACCCGAACAATCTTCGAAGGCATAGGTGCCGATGCGTGTAATACTATTGGAGAGAGTATATCTTTTCACTTGATTACCAAAGATGGTTTTCATGGAATAACCTGACCATTTTGAACCTGACACAAAATCATTGCAGGACAATGTCACATCTGTCAAGTTTTTGCAGCCAGTGAAAGCATCGGAAAAAATGCTGCCCACACCGCTACCGATACTTACTGAGGTTAAACTACTACAACCGGCGAAGGTTCTTTCAAGGAGGTCTGGCACAGCGTCTGGAATATATATCGAGGTTAAGCCACTACAGCCTTCAAAAGCATTGGGACCAATGTAAGCGACGCTTCCAGGAATTGTCAACGAGATTAAGCTAGAACACCCACGAAAGGCAGATTGTCCAATTCTAGTGACGCTGTTTGGAATAGTTATTGAAGATAAACTTGAGCAACCATAGAAGACATAACTACTTATATCTTTCATGCCACTCGAGCCATACGTATTAATAAACACAGAAGTCAAGGCTGTGCAATTCTTGAAGGCGCCAGAGCCTAAAGAACCTATGCCGGAAGGAATTACCAGCGATTTTAAGCCACAAGATGAAAAGGCCTCATTGCCTATCGTAGCAGACGTCGGAAGATCAACTGATTGTAACTTGCTGCAACCAGAGAAGGCAGAGTCGCCAATATAGGTGTTATTGCCTTTGAAAGTTAATGACGTTAAGCCCGTACATTTCTCGAAAGCATGTTCATGTATTGTCGCGTACTTGGGGATGGTCACTGAGGATAACTTGCTGCAACCATAGAAGGCATATATTGGTATGTAGGTTCTCTGGTCTGAGAAAATCAACGACGTCAGCCCCGTACAATTATTGAAAGCACGTGCTCCTATTGTAGCACCAACAGGGATTGTCACGGCAGATAACTTGCTACAACCTGAGAATGCCCATGTGCCGATGGACACACTGTCCGGAAGAGTCACTGATGTTATGCCTGTGCAACCTTGGAAGGCAGAGTCACCTATTTTGGTAATATACTGATGCATTGTGATTGAGGTCATACCTGTGCAGTCATAGAAGGCTCTGTCGGCAATATCTGACACAATGTATGGAATAGTGCCACCAGCACTTAAGTTAAAGACAACAGGTTGAACGACAATATCACCTGAATACTTCGTCCCATCAGGATTAGCTATAACTCTTGTCTTATGTTCAGTATAACGATAACTATACCAGGTAACTCCTTCACTATCAGTAGAAGGCTCCCAATACTCCATCCTATAGTTTTGATAATACAGTTGGCCATATTGAAATATGTCGCCAAGCACATATCTAATCTCGTATTGGACAGCTATCATGTCTGTAGCCACTCCTACAAGCGCAAAGAATAAGAAGATTAAGCGTTTCATGATGTATGTTTGTTTTAGTTATTTCTGCTTGCAAAGATAGTGTTTTTTTCTTTTACCTGCAAGCAGAGAAAGAAAAAGATTACAGAATAATAATAAGGAAGTCAATAATCGTAACGTGCTATCTTCGCAAACTTAACACGTTATCTTTGCAAACTATCCACGTGTAATTCGCAATTTATCCACGTGTAATTTGCCAATTACATACGTGTATTTTCGAATTATAGCTGGGAGCGTTCAGGAACTCCCTTGCTTTGGCGAGGGCAACATCAATGTGAGGACAGATGTGATCGGGATTCATCTTGTCATAAAAGCCTGCCTTTTCCAACTGACTATGCACCTTTGGCGTTACACCTGAGAGGATGACATGAATGCCTTGTTCATGGTTCATCTCGATTAAGTTCGCGAGGTTATGTATGCCAGTCGAGTCTATGAAGGGCACTTTCCTCATTCGGATGATGCGGACCTTCGGCTTCTCGTGCCCGATGTTGGCCATAAGGTCGTCGAACTTGTTGGCGATTCCAAAGAAATAAGGGCCGTTGATTTCATAGACGGCGCAGCCTTTGGGGATGATGAGGTGCTCCTCGTTCATCGCCATATCCGAAGCGTCGCCAAGGTCTATTTCATCCTTGATGACAGAGATTTCGGTGGTCTCCATGATGCGCTTCATGAAGAGAGCGCAGGCAAGGATGAGGCCGACCTCAATCGCGATGGTGAGGTCGAAGACAACCGTCAGGAAGAAAGTGACGCAAAGCACGATGACATCGCTCTTCGGGTTCTTGAGCAAGCCTCGAATCGTGCGCCAACCACTCATGTTGTAAGCCACAATGACCAGTACTGCGGCAAGCGAAGCCATCGGAATATATTCGGCATAAGGCATCAAAAGCAGTAGGATGGCGAGCAGCACGACGGCATGGATGATGCCGGCAACAGGTGTCTTGCCGCCGTTGTTGATGTTCGTCATAGTGCGAGCGATGGCTCCCGTAGCTGGAATGCCTCCGAAGAGCGGCGTCACCATATTCGCCACACCTTGCGCGATGAGTTCCATGTTCGAGTCATGCTTGTCGCTAATCACACCATCTGCAACCGTTGCTGAGAGCAGGCTCTCGATGGCTCCAAGGATGGCTATCGTGAAGGCAACGGGCATGAGTTGCTGGAAGAGCTCGAAGGTGATGCTCGGCACAACCATCTTGGGCAACTGCGCCTGTATGTGGAAGCGGTCGCCGATGGTGTCGATACCTTCGATGCCGTACTGCTTCATGATGAGCACAGCCACAGTCCCAATCAGGATGCCCCATAGCGAGCCAGGTATCTTCCCCAAGCCAGGCACTTTCTTCAACGCTTTGGGCGAGAAGATGATGACCAGCAGCGAACCGATGGCGACGATAAAGTTCCAGAGGTTGAACGTCCCGATGTTCTCGGCGTAACTAATCCATTTGCCCACGAAGTCGCCAGGCGTCTTCAGGGGGATGCGGATGGCCTCGCCAGTCGTACTAATCGCCGTTTGGGTCAGGCCAAGGATGTCGCTGATTTGCGTCGTGAAGATAGTCAAGGCGATACCTGCCGTGAAGCCTATAATGATAGGGTAGGGGATGAACTTGATGACCACGCCCAGCCGGAAGGCACCAAGCGCGATGAGAATGATGCCAGCCAGAATGGTGGCAATCAACAAGCCTTGCAGGCCGTATTCAGGGTTGTTGACGATGCCATAGATGATGACAATAAAGGCACCCGTCGGGCCGCCAATCTGCACTTTTGTGCCGCCGAGCAGAGATATGAGAAAACCAGCCACAATGGCCGTGATGATACCCTTCTCGGGTGTTACGCCGCTGGCTATGCCGAAAGCAATGGCTAAGGGCAAAGCAACGATACCCACGATGATGCCTGCCATCAGGTCTTTCATGAAGGTTTCGCGGCTATAACCCTTCATGCAGTCAATAATTCTTGGTGTCAATCCTTTCATATCTGTTTTGTCATTAAGAAATAAATAAGAAGAATGTAGAATTGCTTACCTGTTTTTTCAGCCTCTATTCCTCTTTTGCGCTGCAAAAGTACAACAAATTGAGCATTGAGCATTGAACATTGAACATTTTTTTGTAATTTTGTCAGAAAATAATTAACTTAAATCAATCCTCTTGGAGGAAATGAGGAACAAGACTCTGCCAAGGCTTCTGCTTTTAACCATTCTCTTCGTTATTGTATGGGTGAATTCTCATGGAGAGTCTGTCGCCATCAATGGAGGTATAGGTTGGGATGGTATGATTTATCGCGACATTGTCTGCCATCTCGAAGAGAAGTATTTTACTGGTGGCTTCAACAGCTACCACATGCATCGTGTCCTCCCCTTTGTCATCATTCATTATATTATGAAATGGACGGGCTTAGCAATGACCGATGCGAACATTCTCGAGGTTGCAAAGTGGCTGAACATCGTTACACTCAGTATGACCGTACTTTGTTTCTATCGGCTTTCCCATCTGTTTCGTTGGAAGGGAACGACGGAGACTATGGCATTTGCGAGTGTCTTCTTCACTTATCCTGTGCTTAAGTATATGGGATATTACCCATTGCTTACTGATACGATGGCCTTGTTCCTGAGTTTCCTGGCAGCCAGCTGTTACTTCGACTATGGTTTGAAGCATCGCGCCATATGGCTGACGCTTCTTGGTATCGTCAGTATGATGGTGTGGCCAGTCCTGTCCCTCATAGTTCTTCTTTTGTTAGCCCTTCCTTCTCATAAGGGTGAAGCGACTTGTAGCGACCAGCCCGACGGTTCTTCCGACTTCCTGACACTTGCTTTGCGATGGACTTATGTCTTGTGGGTGCCATTGGCTTTTGCCGCTTATGTCTGGTATCGCATGTGTTATCGAGGAGAGGACACATTCAATGCAATCTTTGTGGGGCGTCCTGTCTCGTTCTTGTGGCTGTTGCCAGTCGCTATTATTGCTTGGATGGCAGTTGTCTGGAGAGCGACGGGAATGCTTGGGATACCAGTAAAGCGATTGCTATGCATTCTTCTTGAGCGGAAGAACCTTCTTAGGCTCATTGCCAGTTGTGTTGTCTTTGTCCTTTTCTATAAAGCGATAGAGTATTTCGGAGGCCCCTCTGTCTTCTCGCTACCTAACGAAATGGTGTCCATGTGTCAGTTGCCACTTACGGATGTGCTCATCTTCATGGAGTCGCCTTTCGCCTATCTTGGATGCTTTTTCGTGGCTGTTGTCTGTTATTGGCGCGAAATATGTCAGGAAGCACATCGGCATGGAATCGCCGTCCTTGCTGTTCTGGCATTGGCTTTGCTCTTCCTTGCAGACATAGGGACACGCAAGCTTACGGCTTTCTATCCTTTTATGCTGATACTTCTGATGAATGTCATCAATCGCCGCTCCCTTCCAAAATGGATGCCAGCAGTTGTGATAGTTCTCCAATTGGCGTTGTCATGCTTCTGGCTTCAAATCAATGCAGAAGGCATCGAAGAAGCCTTCCAGACCTTTTCCATAGAGGAGTACATGCGGTTCCCTGCACAGCGATACTTTATGTTTCATGGCCCTTGGCAAAGTTTTCAGACTTATTTGATCTATCTGTCGATAGAGTTGGTGCTTCTCTTTGCTCTGTTTCTGTTCAAACATCACGACAAAACCCATTCGCTGAGGGAAGAATGACAAATAAACAAGTAAAAGTTTGGCAGAAAGGAAGAAAGGTCGTATCTTTGTTGGCAAATTATTAACTTAAATCAATAATAAACTATGTTTGAAGTGTTATCTACCCCCATTATCGTGGGCTTGTTTGCGATTTGGTTCTGTTTCCTTCTGCTCTCTTACAAGGGACAGCCGAAAGGACTCTGGACATTAGCTCTTGCCAATACAGGCGAGCGTTTCGGCTACTACACCATGCTGGCCGTCTTTGTTCTTTTCCTTCATGACAATTTTGGTTTCGACTCGGGTTGGGCCAGCGAGACATTCTCCAACTTCCTGTTTGTCGTGTATCTGCTGCCCTTGTTCGGCGGCATGCTTGCCGACAAGTACGGCTACAGCAAGATGGTTGTGCTGGGCATTATGATAATGTTCATCGGTTATCTCATCCTGTCAGTACCCATGGGAGGCGCCACTCCTGCCATTATCGCAATGGGTGCAGGCCTTTTGCTCGTGTCTTTGGGAACAGGCCTCTTCAAGGGCAACTTGCAAGTCATGGTGGGCGACCTCTACAACGCTCCTGAGTTTGCCGACAAGCGCGACTCTGGCTTCTCGCTCTTCTATATGGCCATCAACATTGGCGCTCTGTTCGCACCTACGGCTGCCATAACCATTATGAACTGGGCACAGGCTTCGCTCGGCTACAGCAAGGCCGACTCCTATCACTTTGCCTTTGCCGTGGCTTGTGTGAGCGTGATTGCCTCTATCCTTATCTATTATTTGGGCAAGCGGACATTTGCTCATGTGATTGGCACAACAAAGAAGACCGATAAGGCAGCCGCAGTTCAGCAAGCAGAAGTTCCTGCAGAGAACGACACGAAGGAGCGCATCGTTTGCCTCTGCCTCGTCTTTGCTGTTGTCATCTTCTTCTGGATGGCATTCCATCAGAACGGCCTCACGCTTACATGGTTCGCTGATGAATACACCGCAACAACCTCTACAGGTATCGAGAGCATGATGTTCGATGTGCGCAACCTCTTGGCCCTCATCTTCATTGTCTATGGCCTGTTTGGCATCTTCCAGTCGAAGGGCTTGCCTCGCATCCTTGCAGCTATCATGATTGTTGCAGGCGCGTTCTTCCTTTATAATATGGTGCCAGCTCCAGGCGTAGAGACGGCTGTTTCCGCTCCTATCTTCCAGCACTTCAATCCCTGCTTTGTGGTTATCCTGACGCCCGTCAGTGTGGCTCTCTTCGGTTGGCTGGCAAGCAAGGGCAAGGAGCCAAAGGCTCCCGTCAAGATTGGCTTGGGTATGCTTGTGGCAGCCTGCGCTTATCTGTGGCTTACGTTGGATTCCGTTGGACTTCCCGCTGCAGATCCCGTGAATCATCCTCATTTGGCAAACGTTGGTCCTTCGCTGCTGGTTAGGACATATCTCATCCTCACCTTTGCCGAGTTGCTTTTGAGTCCGATTGGTATCTCGTTCGTGACGAAGGTTTCTCCCGTCAAGTACAAAGGCATGATGATGGGCGGTTGGTTCGTTGCAACGGCTATCGGCAACAAGCTTGTCAGCATTCCTGGACACATGTGGGGCATGGATCTCACTATCGTTTGGGGTACGCTTATGGCAATCTGCCTGCTTGCTGCTATCTTCATCTTCTCGATTATCAAGAAGTTGAACAAGGTGGCGTAGTAGAGTTGAAAAGGTAAAAAGGTGAAAAAAGAAGGAGATAAAAGAAGATAGATGAAGAAAGAAGAAGATAGATGACGTTAGTTTTGCCGCTGCCCAATGTATTGTCTTCTATCTTCGTGGCTGAAAGCCACATATCTTCTTCTAACTTCTTCTAACTACTTATAGAATTGAAATTTGAAACGCCTTCCTCCTCTTTGGCTATCGTGTGTGCCACTGGTAATGCTGGTGGCACTCGTAGCCCTTGTTGTCAGCATCTTTGGCGACGAGACGCTGGCTGGTGCGTCGCAGATGGCTTTGCTTGTGGCAACGGCATTTTGCGTTTGCATCGGCATTGCATCGCGTCTCATCACTTGGGACGACTTCGAGCGAGCCATAAGCGACAAGGTGGGAGGCGTCAGTTCGGCCATCATCATCCTGCTGCTCATTGGAGCCCTTGGAGGAGCATGGATGGTGAGTGGCATCGTGCCTACTATAATTTATTATGGTATGGAGATGATGAGCCCAAGATGGTTCCTCGTTTCCGCTTGCCTCATCAGTGCTTTGGTGAGTGTTTTGACGGGTTCTTCGTGGACGACAGTCGCCACTATCGGTATTGCCTTGATGGGCATTGGTCAAGCACTCGGTTTCGAGGAGGCATGGATTGCAGGCGCAGTCATTAGCGGTGCTTATTTTGGCGACAAGATATCGCCCATGAGCGACACGACGGTGCTTGCTTCCAGCACGGTAGGTACGCCTCTCTTCACGCATATCCGCTACATGCTTTACACGACGGTTCCGACCTTCCTCATCACTCTCACAATCTTTACCATTGTAGGTCTTGGGCAAGGAGAAGTCGTCACTTCGCATGTCGCTACGGTTCAGCAAGCTTTGCAGCAGACATTCTGCATCTCGCCTTGGCTCATCATCGTACCCGTGCTGACTTTTATCCTCATTATGATGCGCTTGCCGTCGATGGTTGTGCTCTTTCTTGCAACGCTGATGGGTGTTGTGGCTGCTGTTTGGTGTCAGACCGACTTGCTCGACGAGATAGCGGGCACCGACCACGAAGGACTTGCCCAACGCATTCGAGGCGCTTTCATCATTGTTTATGGCAGCACGGCTCTCGATACAGGTGTGCCCGATCTCAATGCTCTTGTTGCGACTCACGGCATGGCTGGGATGCTCAACACCATTTGGATAATCCTTTGTGCTATGGCTTTCGGAGCAGCCATGACGGCGACAAGGATGCTCGACAGCATCATGCAAGCCCTTCTGCGACTGGTTAAGGGAACAGTCTCTCTTGTGGCAAGCACAGCCTTTTCCGGTGTCTTCCTCAATGTGGTCAGTGCCGACCAATACCTCAGCATTATCCTGACGGCCACGATGTTCGGCGATACTTACAAGAAGAACGGTTACGAGTCGCGCCTTTTGAGCCGTACTTGTGAGGACAGCGCCACGGTAACTTCCGTTTTGATTCCTTGGAATACGTGCGGCATGACGCAGGCAAGCGTCTTGGGTGTCAGCACGCTCGTCTATGCGCCATACTGCTTCTTCTGCTATTTAAGCCCCATAATGACTATATTGGCAGCGACTTTGTTGCCAAAGAAAACTCTTACAAGATGATGAAACGCGTTATTTGTGCCCTCTCGATGCTTTTTGCTCTCACTTCTGTTCAAGGTGCAGAACTGAGCTTCAAAGTGAAGAGCAAGTACCTGAATCTGCCTATCTCTCAAGATGCAGAGCGTCGCAAGTTGACTTTTCAAGCAAAAGGCGTGGATGACCTCAACGTTGTGGCTCGACTCTCGAAAGAGCCTGATTACTGGGTCTTCAAGGACCTGACGGCTTACAGGGGCAAGACGTTGACCATCACCTTTGACGGACCAGAGGAAGCACTCTCGCTGGTCTATCAGGCGGACACTATTCGTGACGCTCAGAAGATGTATCGAGAGAGGAATCGTCCGCAGTTCCACTTTACAACGCGGCGCGGATGGATCAATGACCCGAATGGTTGCATTTGGCATGATGGGCTGTATCATCTTTATTATCAGCATAATCCTTTTGAGCGCGAATGGGAGAATATGACTTGGGGACACGCTACGAGTCCCGACCTCCTGCATTGGACGGAACAAGCCCCAGTGCTTTTCCCTGACACAATCGGCACAATGTTCAGCGGTTCGGCAGTCTTCGACAAGGACAACACATCTGGTTTCGGTACCAAGAAGAACCCTCCGCTCGTCTATGCCTATACTGCCGACAGAAGCGACAAGGAAACACAATGTATCGCTTATAGCCTGGATGGGGGCATGACGCTACACAAGTACGAAGGCAATCCCGTTATTGATTCGCACGAAAAGTGGCAGACTCACGACACGAGAGACCCGAGGTTGTTCTGGTGGACCCCCTCCTGCTCCCCCTTGCAGGGGGAGGGCAGATACTCCTCTCCCTACAACGGAGAGGCTGGGAGAGGGTCTGGCCATTGGGTTCTCGTTCTGAATGAACGCAACGGACACAGCATCTATACATCCGACAACCTTCGCGACTGGACCTATCAGAGCCATGTGAACGGCTTTTGGGAGTGTCCTGACCTCTTTCCTCTGGCTGTTGACGGCAACCCGAATGATGTGCGATGGGTGATGTATGGGGCAAGCGATACGTATATGATAGGCAGTTTCGATGGCAAAGTCTTCACGCCAGAAAGCGGCAAACACCGTTTCTCGACGGGCACTATCTATGCCGCCCAGACGTTCAACGACGTGCCGGACGGACGACGCATACAGATAGGATGGGCCAACATCGAGCATCGCGGGATGCCTTTCCGGGGGCAGATGCTCCTGCCGACCGAACTGAACTTGCGCACCACGAAGGACGGCGTTCGCCTCGTAAGCAAGCCAATCAAGGAAGTCGCCTCTTTGCTTAAACCTCTTTATTCCAGCCAAAAAGCTTTAAGTGAGCGTGAAGTCAACCAAGCTCTG
>JAFRQD010000071.1 GCA_017428785.1 Bacteroidaceae bacterium | reverse complement strand
CCTTCGGTGAGCTGCAGGTAGCGAGTGCCCTTAACCTTAGTACCATAGAGGGTACCTGTCTGAGAGATGAGGCCCTTGCCCAGGTCTTCGAGGCCGGCACCAATCATGAGGCCGCCTTCTGAGAAAGCGCTCTGGGTGCGACCATAGACAATCTGGAGGAAGAGCTCGCGCATAGCGGTGTTGATGGCATCGCAAACCAGGTCGGTGTTGAGCGCCTCGAGGATGGTCTTGCCAGGGAGAATCTCACTTGCCATTGCTGCTGAGTGAGTCATGCCGGAGCAACCGATAGTCTCTACGAGAGCCTCTTCGATAACGCCGTCCTTCACGTTGAGCGTCAGCTTGCAAGCGCCCTGCTGAGGAGCACACCAGCCAATGCCGTGCGTCAGACCGCTAATGTCTTTGATTTCTTTTGCCTGAACCCACTTGCCCTCTTCGGGAATGGGAGCAGGACCATGGTTGGGACCCTTGGCCACGCAACACATGTTTTGTACTTCGTGTGAATAAACCATAGATAATTAAAGTTTAAAATTATAAAGTTTAAAAGTTAAAGATGTTTTCGTTATTCCGTTATTCTGTTGTTTCGTTATGACGTGATTACGATATTTCGTTATGACGATATTCTCTCCCCCTAAAGGGGGTCGGGGGGTCAATATCCTAAATCTCTCACTATCTGGCTTATCTTCTCCATCGTGGTGAGTCGGGTTGGGATGAGAGGCAGTCGCAGGACATTTTCGATGAGTCCCATCTCGCTGAGCATCGCCTTCACGCCTGCCGGGTTGCCGTCCACGAAGAGCAGTTTGAACAGCTCTGTGAACTTATGATGGATGGTGAGAGATGTCTGGTATTCTCCTTTGAGAGCAAGGCGGACCATTCGGCTGAACTCTGCGGGCAGAGCGTTGCCAATGACGCTGATGACGCCTACAGCCCCGAGCGTGATGAGGGGGAAGGTGATGCCATCGTCGCCGCTGATGACATCGAAGTGCTGCGGCTTGTTTTTGATGATGTCGTCCATCTGTGTGATGTTGCCGCTTGCCTCCTTGATAGCTACGATGTTCTCGAAATCTCGTGCCAGACGAAGTGTTGTCTCGGCATTCATGTTGACGCCGGTCCTACCGGGTACATTATAGAGCACAATAGGCAATGGACTGGCTTTGGCTATCGTGGCGAAGTGCTGATAGAGCCCTTCCTGCGAAGGCTTGTTGTAGTAGGGGCAGACGCTCAGAATGCCGTCGATGCCTGTCCAGTCTTCCGTCTTCAAATCGTCCACGATGGCAGCCGTATTGTTGCCGCCGCAACCCATCAGTAGGGGGACTCGTCCTGCCACACGTCCCACCAGATGTTCCTTCAACAATCTTTTCTCATCGCGGCTCAGCGTAGGCGTTTCGGCAGTTGTGCCCATGATGCAGAGGAAGTCGGCTCCTCCCTTGATCTGGTATTCCACCAGTCGGTCGAGGGCTTCGAAGTCGATGCTCCCGTCTGTCTGGAAAGGGGTGATGAGTGCAATGCCAAGTCCGCGGAATATATTTCGTGCCATAAAAGGTCAAATATGTCATTTGTTATCGCGCTGCAAAAGTACAAAAATAAATTGAGATAGCAAAAGGAAAGAGTAAAAAAGGAATAATATTTTTGAAGACGCCAAAACCAAAAGAGCAGAGCGAGGCACGCTTTAGTAGTTTATGCGACTCTCTGTTCCGTGATATTCCCTTGGCCGAGACCATACTTGTGAAGTAGAGGAATCCTTTGCTCATCGTGTCAGTCTGTAGTTGTCAGCACAATGGAGTTTATGTGTTCGCCTGGTGTGGTGTCGGCCTCTCGTGGGAAATAGACGGGCATATCCTTTTGGAGAGGCAGGACGCGCAGCTCCAGTTGGCGGACATCTTTGGGCAGCCTCCACAGTCCGAAGAGGAAGGGTCGCCCATTGTAGAAGTTGTCGGCTATGAGTTTGCCGTCGGCATACAGGCGTGCCACATCGCCGCGATAGTTGATGCGCATGAGAGACGAGTGAGACTGGCAGAGCGCTGAGTCCGTGGGCAGTTCGATGCAGTACACCGCCGCATTCTCGAAGTCGGCGTCCACGGGCTCCTCGGCTACTTTCTGCACGCCGGTGGTGATGGTTCGCGGTGGTCCGGCCTCGCGAAGCTTACGGTAAATCAGAGTGCTCGGTGTGCTCGGATGGTTCTGATTACTCTGAGAGCTTGGATTGTTCAAGAACAGCCTCTCTGCTTCTGCGGTGCTGATCAGGTAGAGTTCCGTCCCGCCGATTGTGGCGAAGGGCTGCTGCGTGTTTGTCTTTTTGATGCTGCGTAGTTTGCCGTCGATGCAGAACTCGCTTGTTATGCCTGCCTTCTGCTCAAACCACATGCGGCCGTTGCGATGGGCCACGGGTTGTGCGGTTGCCCAGTTGATGACGCTGCCGCCTACGGGCAGGTTGATGGGGAACAGTGTCACCATGCCGGCCGGAATGGTAATCGGCTTGCGGGGGAACTTCACGCTACATGCCTCGAACTGCACACCGCGCTTGGCTGTGAGGTTGGCAAAGCGCTCGTAGTTGTTTACGAAGACGAAGCCGCTCCTGTTGTCTGTGGTGCGATAGCTCCAACGCAGGTAGGAGTCGTCATATTGCTTGAGTTCCTTCTCTGAACAGGGGAAGCGGGCTTCCATCGGCGCCAGTGCCTCGCCGAAGTCTTGCATGAACAGATGCAGGGGTCGCAGGCCATAGTAGTGAGGGTTCTTCTGCCCGAACTCTCCCAGGGGCGCCTGGAAATCGTAGGTCTTCACGGGCAGGTCGTTGTAATTGGTGACAAGGGTTTTCTGACATTCGTTCAGGTAAGTGAGGTGTCCCTCGGGGTTCGTTCCGCCGTGGTACATGTAGTAGCCCAACAGGTTCGAGCCGCTGCCCAGCTTCACCACCGCCATGGCGTAGGCATCTTCCGGGTAGAGGTAGCAGCGCCGGTGGTAGGATGTCATCATGCCGCCGCCCAGTTCGCAAGTGAAATAAGGGTAAAGTCCTCTTCCTTCCTCCTTCTGCGGGGAAGTGTTTTGTGCGGCATCCATTGCGCCCATAGCCTCTCCCCCTTGGGGAAGTTTGAGGGGGCTGCTGAAGTGGAATGCCTTCCAGTAGTTGCCGCAACCCTCCGTGGTCTTACGGTCCCAGAAGCCATCGGCATAGTCGCCGTAGAGCGGAATCATCTCGCCGAATGGGGGCTGTGACTTCAGCACCGGCCATCCCGTTCGGGTGTAGAGGGGCAGGTCGAAGCCCACCTCATTGGCGATGTGCTTGAGGCGCATCAGGTATGAGCCGTGGCCCCCGTATTCATTGTCGAACTGGCAGGCCATCACGGGGCCGCCGTCCTTCCATTGCAAGCCCTGCACCTGTGTGAATATCTGGCGGTACAGCGTCTCTACATATCCCAGGAACTTCGGGTCTTCGCTGCGCAGCCTGCATCCGCTCTGCACCACCCAGTCGGGTATGCCGCCGCAGCGTGCTTCGCCGTGGCAGAACGGGCCGATGCGCAGACAGACGGGCATCCCTTCTGCCTTGCAGACCTCCAGGAAGCGGCGCAGCGACCGCTGTCCGCTCCAATCGAAGATGCCCTGCTGCTCCTCCACGTGGTTCCAGAAGACATAGTTGGCCGCGATGGTTACGCCGCCCTCCTTCATCTTCCTTATCTCGTCGGCCCATTCGTCAGCCGGCAGACGCGAGTAATGGATCTCGCCCATCACGGGCGCTACGCGATGCCCGTCCATGATGAGGCTGTGTCGGTCCCACTGTATGGGAGCCCCGAATTGTATAGGTGAGCGGTTGCTTTGTGCCATGCTTACGAGTGATGTCGCAGCAAGCACGAGAAATGCTATGGTCCTGTTCATCTTGTCTCTCTATAATATAGAATATGTGATTAGGGGTTATAAGGTATATTTCGGGTATAAAGGTAAGCAAAAAAGGGGAACGATGAAAGGAAATGTCGGCAAAATATGCCGCAAAATGCCTAAAATCATTCGGAAGGCCATAGAAAATCCATCATGTGGCATCCTGCATACCGCCTTTCCCCCTTCAGAATTATGCTTTTTTCTTTGTTGAAAACTTGAAATGCAGGCTGTGTTTCCAGAAACGCAAGTTGCGGATGTGGAAACGCAGCTTGCAAATGCAGAGACGCAGCCTGCGTCGCAAAATCCTGTCAAGCCAAAATGAAGAAACAGGGACGCAAAAGATGAGAATTCACCATAGAACGATGTTTTTCTCTGTAGGGCTTGCTTGTAATCCGGAAATATTGTGTATATTTGCAATCACAATAGAATTTGAAGATGAAACACACGACTTTATTTCTGACGGCCGCCATATTGTATGGAGCAGGCTGTCTCGACGGCAATGCCCAGACTGACCACAAGATGCCGATGCCTGACCTGAACAAGGTGAACATGCCTCTGTTCCAAACCAAATACACGGCCGATCCATCGCCGCTTGTGGTGGGCGACACGCTGTTCCTCTATACCTCGCACGATGCCTCGCCCGAGGACATACCCGACGAGAACGAGCGCAGCTCCGCAGGCTTCTTTATGTACGACTGGCTGCTGTGGAGCACTACCGATATGGCCAACTGGACAGAGCATGGCGCCGTGGCTTCGTTGAAGGACTTCAAGTGGCGCAGCCGTGAGAACGGCGCTTGGGCCATCCAGACTGTAGAGCGTGACGGCAAGTTCTATCTGTATGCTCCCCTGCATGGGCACGGCATAGGCGTGCTTGTCAGCGACTCGCCATACGGACCTTTCCGCGACCCTCTGGGCGAGCCTCTTGTCTGGCAAAGAGAGCACTGGAACGATATCGACCCCTCTGTCTTTACGGACGACGACGGTCAGGCCTATATGTATTGGGGCAATCCCCACACCTATTGGTGCAAGCTTGGCAAGGACATGATTTCCGTGGATGGCGGCATCACCCAACTCCCCCACATCCCCAACTATCAGGAAGGCCCGTGGTTCTATAAGCGAGGCGGCCACTATTACCTCGGCTTTGCCTCCACCTGCTGCCCCGAGGCTTTGGGCTATGCGATGAGCGACTCGCCTATCGGTCCCTGGGAATGGAAGGGCTACATCATGCGCCCCACACAGCGCGACCGCGGCAACCATCCCGGCATCTGCGACTACAAGGGGCATTCCTACATCTTCGGCCAGGACTACGACCTCATGCACCTCGACACCTATATCCATCACGAACGCCGTAGCGTCAGCGCCAGCGAGATTGTCTATCTCGAGGATGGGACAATCCCCGAGATTCCTTATTGGCTCGATCAGAAGCCCATGCAGCAGCTCAAATGGCTCAACCCGTATCAGCGTGTTGAGGCCGAGACGATGGCATGGGGCAAAGGCCTCAAGTCTGCCAAGATGGGCATTCCCAACACAGGCGTTGTGAAGGATATGCCGGAATCAACTGGCAAGAAGAATATGTATATCTACGACATCGACAATGGCGAGTACATCCGTCTGCGAGGCGTTGACTTCGGGGCTGGTGCCAAGCAGTTCAGCATCTCTGCCGCTGGCACAGGCTCTTGCTCCGTGACCTTACGGCTCGACTCCGAGAACGGCCCCGTAATCGGTACTGCCAAGATAAGCGGGACAGGCTCGCCCGATGCCTATAAACAGTTCTCGGCAAAGGTCAAAGGCGCTTATAGCGTTCACGACTTCTATCTCTGCTTTGGCAATGTGGATGGCGAGGTGCGTCTGGACTACTGGCAGTTTAAATGAAAATTCCTAAATGATTATGCGGCGATTGTTGTTATTGATAGCAGTCCTTGGGACTGTGACCATTCAGGCTAAGCAATGGTCAACTGGCGAAGATAATGGAAACCTGCAGAGCCCGCAGGTCTCCCTGACCTTCCAGAACGAGAGCGACCGGCAGCGACAAGAGGTGGCTGAGGTTAGCCTGCAAGCCGTCTGCAGTCAACTCGGCATCAGCTCCGATGAGCCTCTGTTGATAAGAAACAAGGCGGGACAGGAGGTGGCCTATCAGAAGACTTATGATGGCAAGTTGCTGATATTCGTGTCGCTACACCCTCATGGCAAGGCTTCATATACCCTCAGCAAAGGCCAGCCATCTGAGCCGAAAGTTTATGTGGGAGGCAAAGTGTATCCTATACGCAAGGATGACTTGGCTTGGGAGAACGATCGGGCTGCCTATCGTCTTTATGGTCCTGCTCTCCAAAGGACAGGCGAACACTCCTTTGGCATAGATGTGTGGGTTAAGAACACGCCGGAACTGGTTGTGGAAGAGCGCTACAAGAAAGACCACGAGGGAAACCTGTTGGAAGACTCGCTGAGGAAGGCGGGGCAGAAAACGGGGCTGGACGAGATAAACCTAAGCACTTCGTTCCATCTGGACCAGGGCAACGGGATGGATGCCTATGGAGTGGGGCCTTCTCTGGGCTGCGGCACTCCTGCCTTGATGAAGGACGGGCAACTCGTGTTCCCTTACTGCTACAAGACTTGCAGGATTCTCGACAATGGCCCCTTGAGGTTCACAGCGGAACTGACTTATAATCCGACTGCCGACGGCATCACAGAGCATCGTCGCATAAGCCTCGACAGAGGTTCACACTTCAATCGTATGACAGTGTGGTACGATGGCATTAGAGAGCCGATGGCTCTGGCTTCGGGCGTTGTGCTGCATGGTGATGAAGGTTTGCAGCTGGGCAAGAACTATGTTCAGTATGCCGACCCCACAGACCGCCCGGACTTACATCAGTCGCAGATATATGTGGCGACCTTGTTTCCGGAAGGAGTCAGCCAGACCAAGCTGCAGAAAGGTGAACTGAATCACGGAATAGGCATAGTGACCCCCTATCAGGGAGCTCCCTATACCTATTACTTCGGTGCGGCATGGAGCCTCTATGATATTGGTTCGCAGGCACAATGGCAACTCGTCATCGACGAATTTCTTGCCAATCTCCGCCAGCCATTCAGCTATAAGGTAACGGAGTGACCTATTTCAAGTCTTTGACCTCGATGACATCCTTGTCGTTGTAGTCGAGGTTCTCCCCAGCCATGCCCCAGATGAAGGTATAGTAGTAGGTGGCGCTGGCGCAATGGATGCTCCACTCAGGCGACATGATGGCTTGCTCGTTGTGCAGCCATACGACTCTGCTCTCCTGTGGCTCTCCCATGATGTGACTGATGGTCTGTCCCTCTGGCAAATTGAAGTAATAGTAGGCCTCTACCCGACGACCATGTGTGTGAGGGGGCATCGTGTTCCACACAGAGCCCTCTTGCAATTGCGTCAAGCCCATCTGAAGTTGGCAAGGCCCTTCTTCGAGAGCGGTGTTCACTATCAGTTGATTGATGGTGCGCAGGTTGCTCTCGGCTTTTGTTCCGAGCGGCTTTTCTTTAGTGCCGATAATGACAGCCTTCAGGCTCTGCACTTTGCCGTTCTTGCGTCCGTCCAAAGTAACCCATTGCGTCTTGTAGTGCTTGTGAGCAGTGGCCGAGTTCAGGTAGAACTTCGCAGGGTTCTTGGCATCCTTAGAGCGGAAAATCACCTCTTTATTGGAGTCAATATCGTTCCCCTTTTTATCCTTGCCCAGCCATCCGCGGCCTACATAAAGCGCTTCACTATAACCCAAAGGATATTCTTGCCCATCGACGATTACCACGCCATCGCCACCTGTATTGATGATACCCAGCTCGCGATTACGCATGAAGTAGTCAGCACGCAATTGGGGATGAGTCTCCAGCTTCAAATCCTTCGTCACAGGCATAGCCCCGCCAAAGATGAAGCGGTCGTACATCGAATAGGTTAGATTGATCTCGTCGGCCGTCATCACCTTTTCCATCACGAATCGGTCGCGCAAGGTCTGTGTGTCATAGTGCTTCACATCATCAGGATGGCAAGCCTTCTGGAAATTCATCTTCTGCTGGGCAGACACAATTAAGGAACTCATAACCAACAAACTTAAAAACAGGTACTTCATATTATTGTTATTTTGATTGTTTCTCATCGGCAATGATGCGGCTGCGGTTCCACCCCATCATGCCCAATGTAAAGATTGACAGCACACCCATGCCAATCCATTGCAGGTTGTTTACACATTTGTAGATGACCCATCCGAAGAGCGACGAGGCAAAGTCGAGCGCACCGGCCTCGAAGCCTTCGGGTATCTTGGCTGCATTGTCGCCTGTTTGCTCGAAAACAATATGGGCTGCCCGGGTAAAGGCTGGAGCCATATCTGTCACAAAATAAAGCCCGACGGAAAGCGCTACCAAGCCTATGATGAAGGTCTTTATCACATTTCCTTTTGTATAAGGCAGCACCATTACGAACACATAGAACATCCCGGCCAGCGAGGCCAATGGCAGGAATTCGTTGCCAGGTAGGACGACTGCCATGCCTAAGGTCACAGGAATCAGCAAGAGGCTTACCACCAATGTTGTGGGATGGCCTATCACCAGAGCCGGCGACATGCCGATAAAGACTTTCTTGCCGTTGAACTTCCGCTTCACAACCTCTTGCGTCTTCTCCGATATAGGCATCAGCCCGTCGATGAAAAGGCGGGTGATGCGAGGAATGAGTTCCATCACGGCACCCATCGTTACGCCGAGGAAAAGGATCTTCTTGATGTCGAGCTGAGCCAGGGCGCCAATCATAGCACCGACAATTACGCCCAGCACCAGCGGCTCTCCCAGCACGCCGAACTTCTTCTTCAGGCCTTCGGCATCAATGTCGAGCTTTGAGAAGCCTGGTATCTTGTCGAGCAGCCAGTTGATGCCGATGGCAAAGGCCGTGAAGCTCTGGCAGAAAGGCTGAGGAATAGAGATGCCCTCCATTCCTTCATAGTAGCTTTGGAACCTGTTTGCCGTGAGGTCGGCCATCACCAGCGTATTGATGTAGCAGACGATGGCTGCGAAGTAGCCCCAAGCCAGGCTCTCGCCCATCACGAAGTAGGCCACAGCCCCGATGAAGGCGAAGTGCCAATAGTTCCAGAGGTCGATATTGACGGTGCGAGTCGTCTTCGTGATGAGCATCAGGAAGTTCACGCCCAGGCAGATGGGGATGATGAGCGCTCCAACGGCCGTGTTGTAGGCCACGGCAGCAGCTGCAGGCCATCCCATATCGAACACGCCAAGCTGCAGGCCATAGATCTGCGATATCTCGCTCAGCGGACCGCCGAAGTTGTTTGTCAGCAAGGCTGTGACGATGCCGAGACCGACGAAGCCCACGCCCACATATAGTCCTGATTTCAGGGACTTCCCGAACTTCAGCCCAATGCAAAGGCCGATGATTGTAAACAGAATTGGCATCATGACCGATGCCCCAAGACTGATGATATAGCTAAACACCTGCTCCATTCCTCGAATGAATTATGTATTATGAATTAGGAAAGAGCTTTACGGCTGTTTTCCGATATAAGCCAGGATGCCTCCATCGACATAGAGGATGTGTCCGTTGACGGCATCGCTTGCGTGAGACGCCAGGAACACAGCAGGCCCGCCTATTTCCTCAGGCTCGAGCCAGCGCCCTGCAGGCGTCTTGGCACAGATGAAAGCATCGAAGGGATGACGGCTGCCATCGGCTTGGCGCTCTCGGAGCGGTGCTGTTTGGGGAGTAGCCACATAGCCCGGACCGATACCGTTGCACTGGATATTGTATTCGCCGTATTCCGAGCAGATATTTCGCGTAAGCATCTTGAGGCCGCCCTTGGCAGCAGCGTAGGCGCTTACCGTCTCACGTCCCAGCTCCGACATCATGGAGCAGACGTTTATTATCTTGCCTTCGCGGCGCTCCATCATCTCGGGGACAACGGCGGCAGCGCAGATGAACGGGCCGACAAGGTCGATGTCGATGACCTGCTGGAATTCCTCGCGTTTCATCTCGTGCATGGGGATGCGCTTGATGATGCCTGCATTGTTCACGAGGATGTCAATCTGTCCCACCTCCTTGTGAATCTTCTCCACGAGCGCCTTTACGGCATTCTCGTCGGTCACGTCGCAGACATAGCCCTTTGCGTTTGTGATGCCAGCCTCACGGTAATTGTCGTATCCTCGCTGCAGAGCCTCTTCGCTGCGGCAATTGAAGATGATTGTCTCGATGCCTGCTTCCACGAAAGCTTTGGCAATGTTGAAACCGATGCCATAGCAGGCACCTGTAACCCAGGCATTCTTGCCTTTTAATGAAAAAATGTTAGTCATGTTATAGTTGTTAGTGTTCTTATTTGCTGCAAATGTCGGAAAAAATCCTGATATCTGCAAGTGAAATGTCGGAAAACATAGATGCTGTCCTGTCTCTTTTCATCGAAAAAGCCTTCCCAAAGACAGGAATCCTTAGGAAACGGGGCTTATGACGAGCACGAAACCGCCTCGAGGCTGACAGTCCATCTGCGAGGGCAGTTTGCTTGCGTTGCCGATTTGCCAATTTCCCGAGGCATCGTCGGCAAATATCTGCACATTGCCCTTCTTTATGAAGCTGAGGTCGGTGGCGAGCACTTGCGGTTCGTCCTTCCCGTTGATGCCTGCCACATACCAGACATTGCCGCTTCGGCGTGCAAGCACGGCACTCTCTCCTGGATAGCCACTGACGAAGCGTGTCTCGTCCCAGACGGTGGGCAATTGTCCCAAGAACGCCTGCACTTCCTGAGGTTGGGCAAGGAAGCTTTCCGGACGGTCGGCAAGATGTTGCAAGCCGCTCTCGAACAGCACCGTGAGAGCCAGTTCGTGAGCCTTCGATGTGATGTGGGGATGTTGCGAGTCGCTGAAGGCACAGGGTGTATAGTCCATCGGGCCGACGATGTTACGGGTGAAGGGTAGGGTGGCGTTGTGGCCGGCAGCCTTCTTCGTGAAGTGAGGCACGTTGTTGTACCACTCGGCCCCATAGACGCCTTCCGTGGAGAGCAGGTTGGGGTAGGTGCGTTGCCAGCCACGCGGGATGGGGGCGCCGTGGAAGTTGACCAGCAGGTGATGGCGGGCGGCGCTCTCCAACAAATCCATGCAATAGTCCATGTTCATCTGGTTGTCGCCGCTGAAGAAGTCAATCTTCACGCCAGCCACGCCAATCCTTTCGCACCAGGCAAACTCCTTCTCGCGGTCTTCCGGCTTGTTCAGGCGGAACTTTGGCCCGGGGGCGCCATGAATCCAGCCAATTGACGAATTGTACCATATCAAAGGCTTTATGCCGTTGGACAGGGCGTAGGCCACGGCATCCTCTATCGTCTTGCCGTCCTTCATCTCGTCCCACTCGGCATCTATGAGAATGTAGGGCAGGTGCAGCGTGACCGCCATGTCCACATATTTCTTTATGATATTGAAGTCGTTGGAGCCGTGATTGTTGGCCCAGTAAATCCACGACACCACGCCTGGTTTTATCCAGCTGACGTCTTCCAACCGTGAGGGCTCGCTGACGTCCGTCACCAGCGTGGATTGCACGATGTCGGCCAGTTCGCCGATGATGACGATGCGCCAGGGCGTATGCCAGTCGCCCGTGAGCAGCAGGTCGTTCTTGTCGGGAACTACGCTGAAGGCCTCACCCTTGCTATACAGGCTTGAGGCGCTTTGCCTTCGTTCGATGTTGGCCTCTGTGATGAGGGCAAACACGCCATCTGCAGGTTCCACGAGAAGAGGATAGCCCCAATGGGTGTTTATGGCATCCGATACGGCGGAACCCCCGAAACCGGTCAAGGTCTTCACATTGGCAGTGGTAGAGAGCGGAAAGAACCCCTCGTAGCTGTCGCTCCATTGCTGCATCCAGCGTCTTGTGCCCTCAGGGATGATGAAGGAGGTGTGCTCCTCGGGAGCCTTGCTGCTCTGGAGGTTTGAGTATTCGTAGCGGAAGGCGATGCCGTCGTTGTAGAGTCTCATCACCATTCGCGCATCAGGTCCGATGGGCGCCTCGTACTCTCTGGCCTCATTGGAGCAGAGCAGACGCTTGCCTTCCAGCATCCGGTAGTCGTCCTTCACCTTCCTGACGAATTTCAACTTCTGGAAAGGAATGTCTGCCAGTCTCAGCACAGGTTGTTTCTTGTAGCTGACCACGAGCATGTTGTCTGCCATCGCTGCAGACAGTCTGCCGTTGGGCGACTTCGCATTCTGGGCGCTGACCACCATAGCCGCCATACATAGGAAGATAATTGAGGCAAGTCTGTTCATATTCATACCCGAAGCCCCATTATAAGTGTAAAGATTGCTGTTCCCATTCTCCGAAACGGGGGCTTCTAAGGTGCAAATGTAAGGAAAAATTCCGAGATACGGCATATTTGGGTGAGGAAAATTGGAGATTGGAGTCCGGATTGCAGGGTTTTTCTGTTTTCCCCTTCCCGCTTTTCGTGTGTAGCCCTTTGGCTTTTGCCGTCTGCTACGCCCGATTCTTGATACGCAGCTTGCGTACGCAGAATTGCAAGTTATGTATCGTCGTTTGCAGCCTGCGTCTGTCGGTTTGCAGCCTGCGTATGCAGAAGACAAAGCATGGGGACGGGGAAGCGAGAAGGCGGAAAGGCAGATAGCGGAACGCGGAATGAATAAACGCTCTATGCAGGGCGGATTTGTTGAGTAAGCCTGCGAAGCCATCGCCTGTAAATAAAATATTGCTGTCCGGTAAAAATATTTCATCATTACCTTCGCCTTCCTAGCCATCGGCATTTAGAGCAAGATGAGATTGGCAGGGGCTTGGGACGCCCCGAAGGGGCAGAAAGATGTCAGCCCAGGGCAGCGCCCTGGGTGTTGAAATGCCGCGGCAAATGACGCTCTGTAAGAGCAAAAGCACTAAAACACAAATCTTTTGCCCCTTTAGGGCGCAATCTACATCTGCGTCATAAACCCAGGGCGATGCCCTGGGCTGACATCTTAATGGCCTTTCAGGCCGGATTAACCGGACAGCAATATAAATAAAAAGAACAATTTCGGCTTTTCTTTTGCATTTCGCCCGCATATTCGTACATTTGACATGCAATTGAATGTACTTCCGCCCGACAATAAAAAAGAAAAACTTTGCTTTCCTTTTGTTTTGTCCTCGCTTATTCGTACATTTGCATTCCCAATCATAAAGATATGATAATGTTACGGAAAGCTTTGTTCATTGCGGCAGCCTTGACGGCTTTGGCTGCAGAAGCTCAGAACCCCGTCGTCCGCGACCTGTATACAGCCGACCCCACGGCTCGCGTCTTTCGGGGCAAAGTGTATCTCTATCCGTCGCACGACATCTTTCCTCCCGAAGGTCAGCGCCAGGACTGGTTCTGCATGGAGGACTACCATGTGTTCTCTTCCGAGAACCTCACCGAATGGACGGACCACGGCGTCATCGTCTCGCAGGAGAATGTGCCTTGGGGAAAGCCCGACGGCTATGCGATGTGGGCTCCCGATTGCGTGGAGAAGGACGGCAAATACTATTTCTATTTCCCCAACGCCCCCAAGGCAGGTCGTGGCTTTGCCGTTGGCGTGGCTGTGGCAGACAGTCCGGAAGGTCCCTTCATCCCGGAGGCAGAACCCATTGAGGGCGTAGTGGGCATCGACCCATGCGTGCTTCTCGACGACGACGGCCGGCAATACATCTATTGGGCTGGCGGCCCGATGCGTGGGGCTCGGCTCAAAAGCAACATGAAAGAGCTGGACGGCCCCGTCACCATGATGGAAGGTCTGCCCGACGGCTTCAAGGAGGGACCGTTCGCGTTCAAACGAAACGGCCTGTACTATCTGACCTTCCCGTGGGTGCGGCATGAAGGCGGTACGGAAACGCTTGCCTATGCGACATCCGGCTCGCCCCTCGGTCCTTGGGATTTCAGGGGAATCATCATGGCCGAGCACGCCAACAGATGTTGGACCAACCACCACAGCCTCGTGGAATATAAAGGGCAATGGTATTTGTTCTATCACACGAACTTCTTCTCCCCAAAAGACGACAAGCGGCGCTCGGTCTGCATAGAAAAACTGACCTTCAACTCCGACGGCACCATCCAGGAGGTCAAGGAAACCATGCGAGGCGTGGGCATCAACCAGGCTTCGGAGCGCATAGAGATAGACCGCTACTCTTCAGCCAATGATGTCCAAACGGCTTATGTCGATACCGCCAACACCCTCCGAGGCGCTTATGTCGGCTTGTCCCGGAAAGGCAGCTGGGTGAGGTACGAAGGCGTGGATTTCAGCAGCATCACCGACGGCTACCTCGTCATCAACGTCATGGCCCATGCAAACACGCAGTTGAGCGTGAGAGAGAAGAGCCCCAAGGGAAAGGTCATCGCGAAGGTCGATGTGACGGTGAAGAGCGAGAATGGCGCTTTCCGTCGCGATATGTCGGGACAATGGCTCACCCTGACGGCACCTCTGGCTTTCACGCCAAAAGGCATCACCGACCTTGTGGTGACATGCGAAGGCGAGGCTGTCGGCGTGGACTGGCTGCGCTTCAAGAACCGTCCGTCCTATTTCAAGGAGATCGGGAAGAAGGACTCTCCAGCCCAACCCGACGGGCAGGGCTTTATCCGTCGCTGGCGACTGATGGAACCCATCGCCGTGGATGTGCGTTCCAATACCATCTTCACCAATTCATGGCTCCGCGACAAGTTTGCCACGGAGCTGGCAGCCCTTCCAAAGCAGAAAGCCAAGTGGCATGCCCTGGACAGCGAGAACTACAACGTGAAGCTCTTCCGCTTCGCAGAGAAATACGGCAGGCAGACCTACGGCTCCTTCTTTTGGTGCGAGACCATCATAGACTGTCCTGCCGATATCGAGAATGTGCGGTTGGCCTGCGGCTCTAACGGCGCCTCGATGTGGTGGCTCAATGGAGAGGAAGTGCTTCTGCTCGAAGGAGACCGTCGAATGGTGGAGGACGACGGCATGTCGCAGCGCCTCTCCCTAAAGAAAGGGCGGAACATCCTTCGTGCTGCCGTCATCAATGGCCCCGGTCTCAGCGATATGTGCGCCCGCTTCCTCGACGAGAAAGGCTCGCCTATTACCAACTTCACCCTTGTAAACGACTAAGCCATGAAACGCATACTTTACTTTTTTTCATTTTTCATTTTTCATTTT
>JAFRQD010000007.1 GCA_017428785.1 Bacteroidaceae bacterium | reverse complement strand
CTGGAAGCTGTTGTCTTTGCAATAGGCCTCGCAGGACCAGGGCGTGTAGTACATGGGGCAGAAGATGTCGGTGTTGCGGCCTTCGCGATGTGCCTGCTCCCATTGGCAGGGACGGCTCGTGTCCTCGGCCTTCACCCAGTCGTAGGCTGCCTCGAAGTTCGGGCCGTTGACGGTCTCGTTGCCTAAGGACCAGACGATGATGGCAGGGTGATTGAAGTGCGAGCGCACGTTGTTCTGGTTGCGCTCCAGTATCTGCTTGGCGAAGAGGGGCTTCTTGGCTTCAGCATCATTGCCGTAGCCGAAGCCGTGGCTCTCTTGGTTGGCTTCTGCTGTCATGTAGATGCCGTACTCGTCGCAAAGGTCGTACCAGATGGGATCGTCAGGATAGTGGCATGTTCGGACGGCGTTGATGTTCAATCGCTTCATGATCTGTATGTCCTGCACCATGCGTTCGCGGCTCACCACATAGCCCCCGTCGGGGTCGAGCTCATGGCGGTCTGCACCCTTGATGAGAACGGGCTGACCGTTCACGAGCAGCTGGGCGTTCTTGATTTCAACGCGGCGGAAGCCCACCTTCTGCGTGATGACTTCTGTCACCATAGGCTCGCCGGTCTTTACCACCTTGCGGCCGACCTTCTTGGTTGCAGGAGCAGAAGTGATGCGAGCCACGAGCGTATACAGATATGGTGTCTCGGCCGTCCATTTCTTCGGAGCCTTGACCTCGAGTTTAACACCCCCTTGTGCCGGGAGCGTCTCGAGCCATGAGTTGATGACGGAGCCTGCCACTTTGTTCCCTTCAGGGTCGAGGAGCTCGACGCTTACGTTGCCTTTGCCCGAGAACAGTGCGCGAACATTCAACTCGCCGTCCTGATAATTGTTCACCAAGTCGGGAGTCAGACGGAGGTCGTCGAGATGTGTGTTCTTGTCGCGTGCAAAGAGATAGGAGTCGCGAGCCACGCCCGACAGGCGCCAGAAGTCCTGGTCCTCGCACCAAGAGCCGTCGCACCAACGGAACACCTGGAAGGCGATAAGGTTCTCCTCGCCGGCCTTCACATACTGGCTGATGTCGAACTCCGTGGCCACTTTCGAGTCCTCGGAATAGCCCACGAACTGTCCGTTCACATAGAGGTAGATACAAGATGTGACGGAGCCGAAACGAGCCACTACCTGCTTGCCTGCCCAATCGGCCGGGATGCGGAACGAGCGTCGGTAGCTGCCCACATGATTGTCCTTCACAGGCACCTGTGGCGGCTTCTGGTTGAAGTGTCCCCGCCAGGCAAAGCCCGAGTTCACATATTCTGCATCCCCGAATCCGTTCATCTCCCACATGCCTGGCACGGGCATCGTGCCCCAAGCGGAATCGTCGAGGTCGGTCTTGAAGAAGTCAGTGGGGCGCTGGTCGGCATTCTCCACCCAATGGAACTTCCAATTGCCATGCAGGGAGAGGAAGCGCTGCGACTTCGTCATGTCTCCCTTCAGGGCCAGCGCCTCGTCCTCGAAAGCGAAGAATGTGGTATGAACGGGCAGGCGGTTCACGTTGTTTACCTCCATGTCGTGCCACTCTGTCCAGGAGGGGGTTGTCACTTGTGCTGCATTGATAATCGTCGCCAGTCCCATAAGGACGGCCCAAAGCGATAGTTTTTTCTTCATAGTTGAGTGTAGTTTTAGTTAAATGGCGATGCAAAGATAGTGAAAATTCCGCAAAATCCATTATAAATGCCATGAATTTTCGATGTGGCGGGTGTTCTTAGACCCCACCCCTCGCTTCGCTCTACCCCTCCCCTTGATGGGAGGGGAGTCGGGGGCGCTGAGTACTCTCCGCCCCTATAAGGGGAGGAGTGGCCGAAGGCCGAGGTGGGGTATTTCTCTGCTGAAGAGGAGGGGAGTCGGAGGCACAGGTCTTAGACCCCGCCCCTCGCTCTCAGACGCTCTTTCCCAGCTCGAAGGCTTCCTGGAGCTTGCTGTTTCCCTCGATTTCCCTGGGTTTGTCCACGCCTCCGCAGAAGAGCGAGCCTGCCAGGCGGCTCTTGGGATAGCATGCTATCCAGCCTCCGAGTCCTGTCTCCGCACGCTTCGGCGTCTCAGGGTCGTCGTCGGCAGCGGTAGTAAGGAGATAGGCGTCGCGGAACTTGTAGTCCAGCGCGTACATGGCATTCATGCGGTCTATGAGTGTCTTCATCTGGCCGCTCATCTCGTAGTAGTAGATTGGTGTTGCCCAAGCCACTACATCTGCCTCCATCACCTTGCCCATGATGTCGTTCACATCGTCTTGGATGACACACTTCCCCAGCTTTTGGCAGCCCAGACAGCCTTTGCAGAACTGGATGTCCTTGCCTGTGAGGGATATTTTCTCCACATCGTGTCCGGCAGCCTTGGCTCCCTCCACGAATTTGTCGGCCAGCATGTCGCTGTTCGACCCACGACGAAGACTCGTCGAAATAACGATAACTCGTTTCATATTCTGTCGCTTTTTATATGTTTCCGTTGCAAAGATACGAAATTTATCGGATATAAATCAATGAAGACCGGACATTGAATATGGAAATATGGAAAAGGGGACGGACTCACGCCCCTGTCTGCATTCTGTCGCTTCCCTTGCGGAAAAAGCCAACCCCCTGCGGTTCATTTCCCCGTCAGGCATTTTCCGTGCTTGATACGCAGGCTGCGTATGCAGAAGCACAGCCTGCGTCGGTCGGTTCACACGCTGCGTCGGCAGAAACACTACTTGCGTCTCAATTTTGAAGCATTCCCCAAGGCATTTTCCATCTGCAGGAGATACTCTTTCCTGGCTAAGCCGCCGGCATATCCCGTCAGCGAGCCGCCTGCTCCCACCACGCGATGGCAGGGGATGATGAGCGAGATGCTGTTGTGGGCGACCGCACCGCCTACTGCCTGCGCCGAGCGGCAACCCAGGCGTCGGGCTATCTCGCCATAGGTCGTCGTCTGTCCGTAGGGAATGGCGAGCATGGTCTGCCAGACGCTTTTCCTGAAAGGGGAGGTGCGCATCGACAGCCTCGGCGTGAAGTGCGGCACTTCTCCACGGAAATAGGCGTCGAGCCAACGGCATGTCTCCCCGAAGACGGGAAGGTCGGGCCGCTCCTCGTGTTGTGGATTGAGGCAATCGGCGAAGAACGTCTGTCCGTCGAACCACAGTCCGACAAGCGCTTTGCCATCCGAGGCCAAGGTGATGCCGCCAAGAGGCGACTGATAGTGCGTCGTATAGTCCATTGTCCGGTTTTTGTTTGCGAAGTTACAAAAAATGTTCGTGCTTCAGTGCCGAATGTGCAATTTATTTCGTATCTTTGTAGCAGAAAAGCAATAAAAACACCTCATAAAGCACAACGGAATATGCTAACAGCGACTTACTTCTTTGCAGTTGACCTCGGCGCTACAAGCGGGCGCACCATTCTGGGCTCCATTTGCGACGGCAGGCTGCAGCAGCGGGAACTGACGCGCTTCCCAAACCACATCATCCAGACCGGTGGACACTTCTACTGGGACATCTACGCTCTCTACAATGAGATTATCCGCGGCCTGAAGGCTGTGGCCGACGAAGGCATCCGGCTGACAAGCATCGGCATAGACACTTGGGGCGTGGACTTCGTGTGCATCGGCAAGGACGGAGGGCTGCTCCGCAATCCCTATTGCTACCGCGACCCGCATACGGAAGGGGCGATGGAGGACTACTTCAGGCGGATTCCCAAGGAGCGCGTTTACGAGAAGACGGGCATCCAGTTCATGAACTTCAACTCCCTGTTCCAGCTTTCCGCCATGCGCAGCCACAACGACTCGGCGCTGGAGGCTGCCCATAAGATTCTCTTCATCCCCGATGCCCTGATGTACATGCTGACAGGGGAAAGCGTCTGTGAGTACACCATCCTGAGCACCAGCCAGATGCTCGACCCTCGCACAAAGCGCATCGACCCCGAACTGATAGAAGCCATCGGCCTGAAAGAAGAGCAGTTCGGCCGCTACGTGAAGCCTTGCGACACGGTGGGCACGCTATCGCCGGAGGTGCAGCGGCTGACAGGACTCGGCGCTGTCCCCGTAGTGGCTGTCGCAGGCCACGACACCGCCTCCGCCGTGGCTGCCGTTCCCGCTCAGGACGAGCACTTTGCCTACCTCAGTTGCGGCACATGGAGCCTCCTGGGCATCGAGACACAGGAAGCCATCATCAACGAGAAGAGCCTGCAGTATAACTTCACAAACGAGGGCGGCATAGAAGGCACCACCCGCTTCCTGAAGAACATCTGCGGCCTGTGGCTCCTGGAAAGATGCCGAAAGGAATGGACCGACGCTCCGCAGGACGTGAACCAAGTGAACCGCGACGCCATGACGGCCGAGCCGCACCGCTCACGCATCAATCCCGACGACCCGCGCTTTGCCAACCCTCGGAGCATGGTGGAAGCCATTCAGGAATATTGCAAGGAGACAGGGCAGCCCGTACCGCTCACCTATCAGCAAATGGCACGCTGCATCTTCGAAAGCCTCGCCATGCGCTACAGGGAAGTGATGGACTACCTGCGGGAACTGGCGCCCTTCCCCATCGAAAGGCTCCACGTCATCGGCGGCGGCACCTACAACCAGTACCTCATGCAGATGACGGCCGACAGCCTGCAGATGCCCGTACTGACCGGCCCTGTGGAAGGCACCGCCATCGGCAACATCATGCTGCAGGCAAAGGCTGCAGGACTGGTCGGCGACATCTTCCAGATGAGGCGCATCATCAGCCAAAGCATCGAGATGAAAACATACCTCCCTGCAGAAAAATGAAAGAATGAAAGACAGAACATTTTATAATAAAAGCGTATATATATGAAAAGCGAGAACATCACAAAAGCTTACGAACTGGCGAAAGAACGTTACGCCGAGTTCGGCATCGACACCGAAAAGGTGCTCGAACAATTACAAGACTTCCATCTAAGCATGCACTGCTGGCAGGCCGACGACGTGGCGGGCTTCGAGGTGCAGGCCGGCGCACTCTCCGGCGGCATACAGAGCACGGGAAACTACCCCGGCAAGGCTCGCAACATCGACGAGCTGCGCAGCGACATCCTCAAGGCCAAGAGCCTCATCCCAGGCAACCACCGCCTGAACCTGCACGAAATCTATGGAGACTTCAAAGGTAAGGTTGTGGATCGCGACGAGGTTACCGTGGAGTACTTCCAAAGCTGGATTGAGTGGGGCAAGGAGAACGACACGAAGCTTGACTTCAACAGCACCTCCTTCTCTCATCCCAAAAGCGGGAACCTGTCGCTCTCCAACCCCGACAAAGGCATCCGCGACTTCTGGATTGAGCACACCAAGCGCTGCCGCGAGATTGCCAATGCCATGGGAGAAGCACAGGGCGACCCCTGCATCATGAATCTCTGGGTGCACGACGGCTGCAAGGACCAGAGCGTGAACCACTTCCTCTATCGGCATTATCTGAAAGACTCGCTCGACCAAATCTTCGCCAAGCCCTTGCCAATGATGAAGGACTGCATCGAAGGCAAAGTCTTCGGCATCGGACTGGAAAGCTTCACCGTGGGCAGTCACGACTTCTACACGGCGTATGCATCCAAGAACAACAAGATACTGACCATCGACACAGGCCACTATCATCCCACGGAAAGCCCGGGCGACAAGGTGAGCGCTGTCCTGCAGTTCGTTCCCGAGCTGATGCTTCACGTGAGCCGCCCCGTCCGTTGGGACAGCGACCACGTCACACTGATGGACGACCCGACCTTGGAACTCTTCCAGGAAATCGTGCGAGCCAAGGCAATGGAGCGTGTGCATTACGGCCTCGACTACTTCGACGGCAGCATCAACCGCGTCGGTGCATATGTCACCGGCTCGCGTGCAGCTCAGAAGTGTATGACGCGGGCTTTGCTGGAGCCCACGGCACAGATTGCCGACTACGAGCTGAAGGGCAAAGGCTTCCAGAGTCTCGCTCTGCTCGAGGAGGCAAAGGCATTGCCCTGGAACGCCGTCTATGACGAGTTCTGCCTGCGCAACGATGTGCCGGTAGGCAATGCGTTCATCGCCGAGGTGGAGAAATACGAAGCAGAAGTGACAAGCAAGAGATAAACAAGGCGGAGACATGAACATTCTCATTGGATTACTTATCATAGCGGTCGGCGCGTTCTGCCAGTCAAGCAGCTACGTTCCCATCAACCGCATCAAGCAGTGGAGTTGGGAGAGTTATTGGATTGTGCAGGGCGTCTTTGCCTGGCTGTTGTTCCCCCTGCTGGGAGCATGGCTGGCTGTGCCGGAAGGCCATTCGCTCCTTGAGCTCTTCACAGCCGCCCAGTCCTTCAACATCTGGATGACCATCCTCTTCGGCATCCTCTGGGGCATAGGCGGACTGACCTTCGGCCTTTCGATGCGCTACCTGGGCGTTGCCCTTGGCCAGAGCATCGCGCTGGGAACCTGTGCCGCACTGGGGACCATCATGGGTCCCGTGCTCCTGAACACCTTCTTCCCCGAGCTGAATGCGCTGGAATCGCTCACCTATGCTGTCATCCTCGGCGTCGTCGTGACGCTCGTCGGCATCGCCATCATCGGTGTGGCAGGCGGCATGAGGAGCAAGGAGCAGGGGGCGGGGAGCAACGAAGCCATCAAGGACCTCAATTTCCCCAAAGGCCTTGCCATTGCGCTGCTTGCGGGCTTCATGAGCGGCTGCTTCAATGTGGGACTGGAGTTCGGCAAGGGCATACACTTTGCCGATACGCCGGACATGTTCAAGACGCTGCCCGCCACGCTGCTCGTAACGCTGGGAGGTTTCCTCACCAATGCCATATACTGTTTCTTCCAGAACACGAAGAACAAGACGTGGGGCGACTACGGCAAGACTTCCGTATGGACCAACAACCTGTTCTTCTGTGCATTGGCCGGTGCGCTGTGGTACAGCCAGTTCTTCGGCCTGTCGCTCGGCCGCAGCTTCTTCGAGGCAGGCGGCACTATGGACACCCTTTCCTTCTGTATCCTCATGGCGCTCAATGTGACGTTCAGCAACGTATGGGGCATCATCCTGAAGGAATGGAAGGGATGCTCCAGGAAGACCATCATGGTACTTGTTTGCGGAATCATCGTTCTCATCTTCAGCACTTTCGTGCCTCAACTGCTATAAACGAATGAACAGTATCCTTGATTCCCGTCCTGCTCTGCGAGCCGTCATCGACCAGGTGGCAGAAGTCACGGGCTACCTTTGGCAGAAGGGATGGGCAGAACGCAATGGCGGCAACATCACCGTGAACATCACTGAACATGCCGACGAGGAGATAAAGGCTTTGCCTGCCATCGCTCCCGTCAGGCAGATAGGCAAGACGCTCCCCCACCTGCGGGGCCAATACTTCTATGCGAAGGGGACGGGCAAACGCATGCGCGACCTCGCTCGCCAACCCATGCAGAACGGAGCCATTATCCGCATCTGTCCCGACTGCGCGTCGTACGAGATAATTGCCGACGAGCCTGTGATGCCTACCAGCGAGCTCCCTTCGCATCTGGCATTGCAGGACTATCTCCTGGAGACCGGCAGCACCTACAAGGCCACGCTCCACACGCACCCCATCGAACTGGTGGCAATGAGCCACTCCGAGCGGTTCCTTCGCCCTGGCGAGATGACCCGCGTGCTCTGGTCGATGATACCGGAGACACTGGCCTTTGCGCCGCTGGGCATCGGCATCGTGCCGTACAAGCTCCCCGGTAGCGTAGAGCTGGCAGATGCCACACTGGAGCAGATAAAGGAGCACGACGTGGTGCTGTGGGAGAAGCACGGCACGGTGGCTGTGGGTCAGGACATCATGGATGCCTTCGACCAGACCGACGTGCTCTGCAAGGCCGCCAACATCTACATGTGCGCCCGCTCCATGGGTTTCGAGCCCGACGGCATGACACCCGAAGCCGTGAGAGAGGTGCAGCAAGTCTTCAACCTTCCCACCAAACGCCCATCATAAAAGGGATTGGCGGACGAAGCACAAGGCAGGAAAAATCGCGGGAAAAGGGCGCTCAAAACGCCGCGTGCGGCGATGGCAAACGCCGCACGCGGAAATGGGCAACGCCGCAGCCGGGGATTGCCATCGCCGCACGCGGCGTTTGGAAGTGCCCCTGGCGAAGGTTTTTTTTTCGAAAATAATACCTGAAACTGTAGCCTTTTTTACTGATTTCTTCGTACCTTTGCGCTCGAAATCAAAGAACGATATGCTAAAGATAGAGAACCTGCATGCCAGCATTGGCGGCAAAGAAATACTGAAAGGCATCAACCTGACCGTCCGCGACGGCGAGGTGCATGCCGTGATGGGGCTCAACGGAGCAGGCAAGAGCACACTCTCGAACGTCATCGTAGGACATCCCGCCTACATTGTCACAGAGGGCAGCATCACCTGGGACGGCAAGGACCTGCTGTCGCTCAACCCCGAGGAACGCGCCCACGAAGGCATCTTCCTCAGCTTCCAGCAACCGGTGGAGATACCAGGCGTCTCGATGGTCAACTTCATGCGAGCCGCCCTCAACGCCAAGCGCAAGTATCAAGGCCTCGAGCCCATGCCGGCGGGCGACTTCCTCAAACTCATGAGGGAGAAACGCTCTATCGTGGAGCTCGACAGCAAGCTCACGAGCCGAAGCGTGAACGAAGGCTTCTCGGGCGGCGAAAAGAAGCGGAACGAAATATTCCAGATGGCAATGCTCGAACCGAAGCTCACCATCCTCGACGAGACGGACAGCGGACTCGACGTGGACGCCCTGCGCGTCGTGGCAGAAGGCTTCAACAAACTGCGCCGGCCCGAGTCGAGCGCCATCGTCATCACACACTATCAGCGCCTGCTCGACTACCTGAAACCGGACATCGTGCATGTGCTCATCGACGGCCGCATCGTCAAGACTGGCGGCCCCGAACTCGCCGCGGAAATAGAAAGTCGCGGCTTCGACTGGATAAAGAACGAGATAAAGGATTAGGGACTAAGGATTGAAGAGTTTTCCTTTATCACGAAATAACGTCATAACGTTATAACGAAAGGATGGAAGCAACGAAGCAATACATAGACTTCTACAGCGAAGTGCGCGACACCATTGCCGCTCGCAGCTGTGCCGAAATGAACGGAGAGCGCCCGGCCGCCCTGCAGACCTTCTCTTCGCAAGGCTTCCCCTCACAGAAGGCAGAGCGCTATCGCTATGCGAAGGTCGAGGCAGACTTCTCGCCCAACTACGGCATAGCCCTCACCCCACTCAGCGGACCTCTTCCCCCCTATTGCTTCCGCCTTGCGGAGGCCGAGCCACGCGTGCGCGTATTATATAATAAGGTAGCAGACCGCACGGACAGCATCGTCGCCCTCAACACGATGCTCTCGGTCGATACACTCGTCGTGCATGTGCCCCGCGGCATCCGTGTGGAACATCCCATACAGATAAGCAACATCCTCAAAGGCGAGCACGACACGATGGTCTGCCGGCGCATCCTCATCGTGATGGAGGAAATGGCAGAGGCCGACATCATCATCACCGACCGCGCCGCTTCGCAAAGCAGCTTCCTGACGAACCAAGTCATCGAGGTCGCGATGGGCGATGGCTCACGCCTCAGCCTCTATGAGATAGAAGAGACGCATCTGCTGTGCACCCGCTACGGCAGCGTCTTCGTACGCCAAGGGCGGAACAGCAGCCTCCACCACACGAGCCTGACACTCTTCAACGGCCACACACGCAACCGCCTCGATGTGCAACTGCAGGGCGAGGGCAGCGAGGTGACAGCGAACGGCTGCGTCATCGCCGACAAGATGCAGAGGGTGGACAACAACACGCTCATAGACCACCAGGCCCCCTGTTGCCAGAGCAACGAGCTCTACAAGTACGTGCTCGATGACAGCGCGGTGGGAGCCTTTGCCGGCAAGGTGCTGGTCCGTGAGGGCGCACAGAAGACGACGAGCAAAGAGACGAACGCCAACCTCTGCGCCACAAGGTCTGCCCGTATGTACACACAGCCGATGCTCGAGATCTATGCCGACGACGTCAAATGCAGCCACGGGAGCACCGTAGGACAGATGGACGAGGCGGCACTCTTCTACATGCGTCAGCGCGGCATCGACGAGCGGGAAGCCCGACTGCTGCTGAAGGCCGCATTCATCACCGAAGTCATCGAATCCATTCCCCTCGAATCGCTTCGCGACCGCCTCCACATCGTGGTCGATAAGCGCCTGAGGGGAGAACTAAGCAAATGCGAAGGATGCAAGCTATGCAAGTAGCCCCACTCCCAACCCCTCCCTTGTAGGGAGAGGAGAAGATAGTAATAGCAGATGGAAAAGAAAGACATTCAGTCAACAAAAGTAACGTCTCCCCTCCCAACGAGGGAGGGGTTGGGGGTGGGTCTGTTCCCTATCCTGGGCAAGGTTATCTACGGGAAGTATCCCCTTGTCTACCTCGACAATGCGGCAACGACGCAGAAGCCGCGGCAAGTCGTGGAGGCCATGACGGAGGAATACTACAATGTGAATGCCAACGTGCATCGCGGCGTGCATTTCCTTTCGCAACAGGCCACCGAACTTCACGAGGCGTCGCGAGAGACGGTCCGCCGTTTCCTCGGTGCCGGCAGCGCTGCCGAGATTGTCTTCACAAGAGGCACCACCGAGAGCATCAACCTCGTGGCCTCCTGCTTCGGGCAGGCGTTCATGAAAGAGGGCGACGAGGTAATCCTCAGCGAGATGGAGCATCACAGCAACATCGTCTCGTGGCAACTCCTGCAGGCGAGGCAAGGCATCCGCCTCCGCGTTGTTCCCATCACCGACGACGGGCGGCTCCAGATGGATGCCTACGAGAAGCTGTTCAACGAGCGGACTCGCATCGTCAGCATCACCCACGTAAGCAATGTGCTGGGCACGGTCAATCCCATAAAAGACATCATACGCATCGCCCACGAACACGGCGTTCCGGTCCTCATCGACGGGGCGCAGAGCACGCCTCACATGGCTGTCGATGTGCAAGACCTCGACTGCGATTTCTTTGCCTTCAGCGGCCACAAAATCTACGGCCCCACGGGCATCGGCGTGCTCTACGGCAAGGAGAAGTGGCTGGACTGTATCCCGCCATACATGGGCGGCGGCGAGATGATAAAGACGGTCAGCTTCGAAAAGACGACCTTCAACGAGCTGCCTTATAAATTCGAGGCCGGCACGCCCGATTATGTGGCATCGACAGGCCTGGCCCGTGCGCTCGACTTTGTCAGTTCCGTCGGCTTCGATGCCATCGAAGCCCATGAACGAGACCTGACGGCCTACGCCATGCAGCGGCTCATGGAAATAGAGGGCATGAAGATTTTCGGCCCGGACATAGAGGAGCACGATGCCGTCATCAGTTTCCAGGTTGGCAATATCCATCACCTCGACATGGGAACGCTGCTCGACCGGCTCGGCATAGCCGTCCGCACAGGCCACCATTGTGCCGAGCCCCTCATGCGTCGCCTTGGCATCGAAGGCACATGCCGTGCCAGCTTCGCCTTGTATAACACTCGCGAAGACGTCGATGCGCTTGTGGCTGGAATACAGCGTGTTAGCATGATGTTTTAGGAACCTGAAAACGCCGCGTGCGGCGATGGCAATCCCCGGCTGCGGCGATGGCAATTTCCGCGTGCGGCGTTGGCAATCCCCGCACGCGGCGTTTTGAAGCCCCTCACGGGGCCTTTTTTTCGACGCGAACGGAACCCTATTCTGCAGCCCTGAGATTGGCTGCCAACTGTTCGGTAGAACTGGCGCCGATGAGCACGGAGGTGACGCCTTCCTGGGCGAGCACCCAGCGCAGAGCCTCCTCGGCTGTGGTGTGCCCCTCGGCCTGTGCCTTGTCCCTCAACTTCAGAATGTAGTCCATGAGTTCGGGCGTCAGGCGCTCGGACTTCAGTGTCCGCTCTCTTGCCATGCGCGAATCGGAAGGTATGCCGTTCAGATAGCGGTCGGTGAGCAGGCCCTGTGCCAATGGCGAAAAGGCTATGAAGCCCACCCCACCCTCGCGGCAAAAGTCCAAAATGCCCGATTCCATCGGTTTCCTGTCGATCATATTGAGCCTGCCTTGATAGATGAGCAGGGGCACGTCGTGCTCGCGCAGATACTTCTCGCCGATGCGCAAAGGCTCGAGCGGCCAGTTTGAGATGCCCACATAGAGCGCCTTGCCCTGCCGCACGATATCGACCAACGCCTGCAACGTCTCCTCCAAAGGCGTCACGGGGTCGAGACGATGACTGTAAAAGAGGTCGACATAGTCCAGGTGCATGCGTTTGAGGCTTTGGTCAATGGAGGCCATCAGATACTTGCGCGAGCCCCAGTTGCCGTAAGGGCCAGGCCACATGTCGTAGCCTGCCTTGCTGCTGATGAAGAGCTCGTCGCGAAAAGGGCGGAAGTCGTCGTCCATGAGGCGGCCCATCGTCTCCTCGGCACTGCCGTAAACAGGGCCGTAGTTGTTGGCGAGGTCGAAGTGCGTGATGCCGTGGTCGAACGCATAATGTGTGATGGCGCGGCTCCGTTCGTAGGGGTCGACGCTACCGAAGTTGTGCCAGAAGCCCAGGCTCACCTTAGGCAGCAGCACACCGCTCTGCCCGCAACGCTGGTAGAGGCGCTCATCGTCGTAACGGTTGGGAGAGGGCAAATAAGTTCCTTTGATATCCATAATCAGTTATCTTGTTTTAATCTGTCTGTGTTTTCGGGCTTTCCTGTGCTCCGCATCTGCGGCCCGAGGGAGAACCCTCGGGCACGGTGGCTATGGAGGGGCTGCGGCCCAAAAAGGGCAGCGGCGGTGCCTTTGGCCAGAGAGGCGGCAGCAGGGGCTGTCGTGCCCGAGGGTTCTCCCTCGGGTCCTGCGCGGCATTTGCTGACCTGCGGCAGCGACGAGAAAGCAAAAGCCCTGCACACAGCAATACGGATGCTTGCATGTGCAGGGCTTCTCTGTTCAATATTGACGCGCGGATGCCGGGGCCGGGGCCGAAGCCGGCACTCGCTGTCTGCCGTTGTTTACTGTCTGCTACTCTGCAGCAGGCTCTTCGCCACGCTCGGGACGGGGACGGCGCTCGCCACGCTCTCCGCGCTCGGGACGAGGACGACGCTCGCCACGCTCGGGACGGGGACGGCGTTCACGCTCACGCTCCACATAGCTCTCGGGCTTCTCGATAAGGGCACGACGGCTGAGCTTGAACTTGCCGGTCTTCGGGTCTATCTCGAGGAGCTTCACCTGAAGCTTGTCGCCTTCCTTGATGCCTGCCTCCTCGACGGTCTCCAGACGCTTCCAGTCTATCTCACTGATATGCAGGAGTCCGTCCTTGCCGGGCATGAACTCTACGAAGCAACCGTAAGGCATGATGCTGCGGACAGTGCCTTCATAGACCTCGCCTATCTCGGGCACAGCCACGATAGCCTTGATCTTCGCCATAGCTGCATCGATGCATTCCTTGTTGGGACCGCTCACCTGAATCTTGCCCACACCGTCTTCTTCGTCGATTGTGATGGTGGCTCCGGTCTCTTCCTGCATGCCCTGGATGATCTTTCCGCCCGGGCCGATGACTGCCCCGATGAATTCCTTCGGGATAACCATCTGCTCGATGCGTGGTACATGCGGCTTCAACTCTGGACGCGGCTTGTCGAGCGTCTTCATCATCTCTGCGAGGATGTGCTCTCTGCCTGCCTTTGCCTGCATGAGCGCCTTCTCGAGAATCTCGTAGGAGAGGCCGTCGCACTTGATGTCCATCTGCGTTGCGGTCAGACCCTTCGGTGTGCCTGTGGTCTTGAAGTCCATGTCGCCGAGATGGTCCTCGTCGCCGAGGATGTCACTCAGCACGGCATACTTGTCTTCGCCGGGGTTCTTGATGAGTCCCATAGCGATGCCGCTGACGGGAGCCGAAATGGGAACACCGGCGTCCATCAGTGCCAAGCAGCCTGCACAGGTGCTTGCCATCGAGCTGGAACCATTGCTCTCCAGGATGTCGCTCACTACGCGGATGGTGTAGGGGAAGTCCTTGGGCAGCTGTCCCTTCAGGCCGCGCCAAGCGAGATGGCCGTGACCGATCTCGCGACGGCCTACGCCGCGCTGTGCCTTAGCCTCGCCTGTAGAGAATGGCGGGAAGTTGTAGTGGAGCAGGAAGCGCTGGTATTCACGGACGAGCACGTCGTCGATGAGCTTCTCGTCGAGCTTCGTGCCGAGTGTGCAGGTAGCGAGAGACTGTGTCTCGCCGCGGGTGAAGATGGCACTTCCGTGAGGTCCGGGCAGGGGGCTTACCTCGCACCAGATGGGACGGATGTCGGTAGTCTTGCGGCCGTCGAGGCGGATGCCTTCGTCCAGGATGCAGCGGCGCATAGCGTCCTTCTCGACATCATGGTAGTAACGGTCGATGAGTGTGTTCTTCTCCTCAAGCTCTTCGGGAGCCATATCTGTGTGAGCCTCTGCATAGGCTGCCTTGAAGTCCTCGCGGATGGCTTCGAAAGCCTCGGCACGAGCGTGCTTCTCGAGTCCTTGCTTCGTGACGTCGTAGGCTTTCTGGTAGCAAGCCTGCTTGACTGCCTCACGCAGTTCGTCGTCGTTCACCTCGTGGCAGTACTCACGCTTCACGTCCTTACCCAGTTCCTTCTCCAGTTCCTTTTGGAGACGGCACATGGGCTTGATGGCTTCGTGGGCGGCCTTGAGGGCAGCGAGGAGGTCGGACTCCTGCACTTCCTTCATCTCGCCTTCCACCATCATGATGTTCTCTTCGGTAGCGCCTACCATGAGATCCATGTCGGCCTCAGCAAGCTGTTGGAATGTCGGGTTGATGACAAACTCGCCGTTGATGCGGGCCACGCGAACCTCTGAGATGGGGCCTTCGAATGGGATATCGCTGCAAGCCAGTGCTGCAGAAGCGGCAAAGCCAGCCAGAGCATCGGGCATGTCCACGCCGTCGGCAGAGAAGAGGATTACATTCACATAAACTTCAGCATGATAGTTGCTGGGGAAAAGGGGGCGCAGGGCGCGGTCCACGAGGCGACAAGTCAGTATCTCGTCGTCATTTGCCTTACCCTCACGCTTCGTGAAGCCGCCGGGAAAACGTCCGGCAGCAAAATACTTTTCTCTGTACTCAACCTGTAAGGGCATGAAATCTGTTCCGGGAACGGCATCTTTGGCTGCGCAAACAGTGGCCAGGAGCATCGTGTTGTTCATGCGAAGCATCACGGAACCATCGGCTTG
>JAFRQD010000070.1 GCA_017428785.1 Bacteroidaceae bacterium | reverse complement strand
TAGCGGTGCCAAGCAGGACGGTACATAAAATTATAATGTAAACAAAGAGAGACACGACCATGAAATGCGTGCCGAAGTCGTCGAACCAGAGACGGACGGCAGGGTTACGGCTGGTGAAGCCGTCGAAGAGGCCCTTCGCGGCGGCGAACTGGAAGTAGATGATGCAGCCAATAACGACGCTGATGGTGGTAAGCAGCCACGCCTCGCGAATGAAGTCCCAAAAGACGTTCCACTTCGTCGCACCGAAAGCTCGACGCACACCGGCTTCCTCACGGCGCTGACGTGTGTACATCAGCAAGGTGCCGAATACGCCAAAAGCTATGTTCACAGAAAAGAACGCTGCGATGAACAAGTTACGACGCATCTGACCGCCGACACCAATGCGGTCAATGTCCTCTTGGAAAGCATCGCGGGCTGTCTGGAAATCGCGGATGTAGCAATGCTCTGTCGTCATCTCCGTTTGCAGTTGCTGTTTATGGCTCTCCAAGAAACGCTCTGCATTCACACCTTCCCGCAATCGCACGATAATGGGGACTGACGAACTCGAGCCAGTGGAACATTTGAACACCGTGGCAAGGTCGCGGTCCCAAGCATGATGGCGCACATCTTCCACCACAGCACGGATGCAATAGTTCTCATTCTTCCGGCCATACTCCCCGTTTTCCAGATACCCCCATACCTTACTAATTAAGCTGCGTCCCGCCACATCGATGGTGCCGAAGAGTCCCATCGCCATAGAACGTGTGAGGATGACATCGTTCCCTTCGCAGTCGTGGCTCAGTTCGCTGGTAGGCACTTCGGGCGTGATCGACTGGATGCCATACACTTCAAACATCCGGGAATCCTTTAGGAATTCATATTGACAAGCATAAAGGGAGTCGCTGTCATGGTAGAAGTAGGTTGACCAGCCATAGTCTCCCAAACCAATAGGATTGAAAACGGCTCGATAGGCCAGCACCACGTCCTCCAGCTCCTGCACCTTCTGCAACAAGTGTTCTTCCTCGTCAGGAATAGTGGTAATCTGCTGTTCCTCTATATCCAGACGGGTGACAGTGCTGGACACATTCAGTTTTACCATTCTGTCAACATCAAAGCCAGGGTTCATCCGTATGACAGTGCCTGTTACCAGCACAGGGTCGAAAGCCCACCAGCAGGCGATGGTGACAAGGATGAGTTCCAAAATTAACCAGAGAGATGACCTCCGGCGGAATATTTCTGTAATCTGTTTCATTTCTTTATCATCATAGATTCAACAATCGGTTTTCTAAGGCTGAGCCATGCGGGTAGGGTCGCTGCCAATACATTCAGCAGTGTGCAGATGAGCAGGGCAATGAGGAAGATGACAGGGCCAAAGAACATTTCGCCCTTGATGATGGGTACGCTCTCGTAGAGGTAATTGTTCATAGAGAATATATAAAAGACCCAGTCGCGCCAGCTGTAGAGAGCTGTCCATGCCAGACATAGCCCTATGGCACCGCCCATGAGTGTGAGCAGCAAGTTCTCCATAATGACCTGCCAGAACAATGTGCGTCGCTTGGCTCCGAATGCTTTGCGGATGGCCATCTCAGGCAGGCGGCGCTCCATGCGGCTTGCCACCATGCCGCTCAGGTTGAGGGCAGGCACAAGAAGCAGGAGCAGGATGGCGGGTGTGACGTACCAGTACAAGTCCTCGTCCCAAGTTTGGAATATGCCGCCGAGTTCATGCCATACGGTGGAATTGTGTGTCTCGAGGCTGGCAACCATTTCTACGGGTTCGTCCTTATGCATGGAATTGTAGCGAGCCTCCACCTCCTTCATTTCCTGCAGGAAAGCCTCCCGCTTGTCGGCAGGCACCGCGAAGGCTACTTTCAGATTCACGTCTATATTATATTCTCCTTTGACCACCTCGCCATCTTTACCAATGAAGTGTAAATTGTCTAAAAGCCCTTGGGCGTTATACGGGCACCAGATGTCGGCCACGCATTTCTCCGTGAGCGAGCTCGGCGTCTCCACCACGCCGCAGATGGTGAAGTCGCGGTTGTTGACGTAGATGCGCTGTCCCACGGCCTTCGCTCCTTTGCCGAAGATCAGCTCTGCCACATCTGTTGTCACCACCACAGTCCTGCTACGGTTGTCGAAATCGTCCTGCGTGAAGGGTGCACCCTCTGTGAAGTTGAATTGGTATAAGCGGAAGAAGCCCGGCTCGGTCAACTTAACCCGCACGCCGTGGTCGTGAACATTGTCGGGAAGCTTCATGTAGGCCGATGACCACATCTGCCACTCCGCCGTTGCCATTACGCACTCCGGCGTTTGCATCTTCTGGAACAAGTCCCGGAATGTATCGCTATAAATTCCGCTGGGAGCCTGTTGCTCTCCTCTTTTGAGATTATTCAGATAATACGTCTTGCTCCTGTTCACTTCCGGCGCTATGTCGGCTACCTTTATATAAAACACTTCGGCAATGAGCATCGTGAAGGCAATGGCGAGGGCCGTGCCGCAGATGTACATCGCGGAGTATAGTTTCTCTTCTCGCATCATAGCGAGCGCTTGTCTTAAGTATCTCATTTTACTTTCAGTTTTTCTTTCCCTTTATATTTACTCATATCACTGACCACCACCTGCTCGCCTTCTTGCAAACCCTCGATGACCTCGATGTAGTCGTAGTTGCACTCACCGAGTTTCACTTCACGCGGTGTAAGTACATTGCCTTCTAAAACAAACAAAGTATAATCACCTGGTCCGCTATAGAACGAGCCGTTCTTGATGCGAAGCACATCGTCCTTGATGCTGGTGATGACGAAGACTTCAGTCCGCAGTCCTGAACGCAGACGCGGATGGCTCATATCGTCCGGCACTACGGTAAAAGTGATGGCACCGCTTTGGCTGAGGGGAGTAACAGTGTTGATGGTTCCTGTCAGCCGTTCCTTGCCAATCTTCAGCAGGACAGCACCGCCCACACGGACGCGTTCGCTGTGCGTATCGCTTATCTCGCACTCTGCCTTGAAGTGACTGAGGTCGCTCACGATAGCCACCTTTTGCCCAGCGCCAACAGTGCTGCCTATCTCATTGTTGATATAGGTCAGTGTGGCGCGACGTGGCGAGCATATCTTGGCATCATCCAAAGTGCGACGCTTCTCAGAGAGTCCCTTTTCGAAGATGCCGTCCTGCAATTGCTGCATACGCAGGTCAGCTTGTTTCACCTTCTTCTCGTTGGCATATTGCTGGCGCAGTTGGCTGAGTTGGAGCTGTGCCGTGCGCAGGGCCGTCTCTGCCTGTCTTACTCTATCGCGTGTGCCGGAGCCGAGGCTGTCGAGATAAAGCTCGTTGCGGAGCTGCGCCTCCAACTGCGACACCTTCATCTCCTCGACCTCAATCTGCATTTGCCGGTCGGAGAGCTGTGTTTCGGTATTTGCTTTGAGTTGTGCCATCTGCTGGCGCTTTATCTCCCGCTCATCAAGGGCTTTGGCGTAGTCCGTCTCTGCCGACTGCAAGTCCAGTCGTAACAGTGGCGTACCAACATCCACGCTGTCACCGCTATGGGCATAGACTTCCAGTATTCGTGAGCTTATGGGCGAGACGATAATCTCCTCGAATGCCGGCACCACTTTACCTGTAGCCGAGACGCTGACATCTATCGTGCCTCGGTCCACATCCGAGATAACAAGTGCTTTTTTGTCCAATGTCGGAATCATCTGCGTGCCGAGCCATGCAGCAATGCCTAGCACGACGAGGAAGCCGCCAGCCCATAGAGCCGCTTTCTTCATCTTGCGTTTCCGCTGCTCACTGACAGGAATAGCCCTGTCCATTGTCTGATTGTCGTTCTTCATTTTATAATCTTTTCTATATCTGCACTGATATCACATCCCTTCTCGAAGTCCCATAGGGCGATGCTTCGTATTTGGTAGTAATATCGCCAGTAGTTGTAAAGTTGCGCGATGCGGTTTTGTCTCGCCGTGTCCTTGGATGTCTGTGCGTCGGAAAGTTCCAAAGTAGAGATGGTGCCAATTTTGAATGTCTCGATGTTTGTGTGGTAACGCTTGCGGGCTATGGTGTCTGCCTCGCAGGCGATGCGCAGCTGCTCAGCCTGGTTGTTGAACTGTTCGGTCAGCACAAAGAGGTTCTGGCGGAAGTCCTGTGCCTGCTGGCGGAGCTGACCTTGCACTATCTCGCGGTTCGATTCCGCCACCTTGCGCTGTCCTTTACGCTTGCCCCAGTCGAGGAGTGGCAGGGAGAAGCCCACCTGCACGACCTCCTTGCTCAACAGGTCGCGATAAGCGCCGCCTATGCTCTCGTCCATTCCCGTATAGCCCAACTGTGCATAGAGTGTGACGCTCCGGCGGTTCGCTTTAGCCGAGGCAACACTGTAGTCAGCCTCTAACTGTCGGCGTCGCATCGTGGTGGCGAGGGCGTTGTTCGCGAGAGCATGACTGAGCACTTCATCATATTTAAGATATAACTGCGGAACATCTTCAGGCACTATAGGCTCAATGTCTGTTTCCACATCAAGGAAGGAGCGGAGGGCGAACTGGCTTGCCTGCTTGCCCGATTCCGCACTAGTTAGATTGCTGCGGGCTGTCAAGACATTGAGCCGCATTTGCAGCACATCATTCTCGCTGATAGTGCCCATCTGCCGCTTGGCTTGTGCCACCTCATAAAGCTTCTCGGCAGTCTGTAGGTTCTGCTCGGCAATGCCCACCTGTTCGCCTGCAATCAGCAGGCTGAAGAAGAGGCTGACCGCCTCCATCGCCACTTGCTCCGTCTCTGTGAGGAAACGCGCCTGTGCCTCGCGGTAGCGCAGTGGCTCGATGCGACGGTTCCATTTCAGGTGGTTCACGCCGAAGAGGGGCTGCGAGAGCGTGACGGCAACAGGGAGCGACATGAACTGGTTGCCGCCACCGCTTCCCGACTGATGCAGGAAGTCTAAAGAAGACTCTACAGATATCGTGCCGCCCGTAGGCCATATCTTTTGCGTGACATAGAGCGAGCCTTCCAATCCGAGGTAGTCATTACGG
>JAFRQD010000069.1 GCA_017428785.1 Bacteroidaceae bacterium | reverse complement strand
TGACGAGACCGGCGCTGCCGTCGAGGAAGAGGACATCACCGACGGTGGCACTACTCCCAGCACTTATTCAAGTTCATCAAGGTTATTCCTTTATGAGAAATTGTATTGCCTCAGAACTTACTGATTTCAGCCATGAATGAGGGGCGACGGCGATAGACTTCGCGGAAATGATCGGCCAGCTGATGAGCGGCAGCCTTTCCGTTCTCTAACTTCAGCATGGCTTCCATAGACTGGCGCATACGCTCGTAGTGCTTGGCTCCCATATTCCGTGCGGCATAGTCTTCCAGTATGTTGACGTATTCCGTCAAAAGTTCTGCGGAGTGGGTTGATTTCAGATGATGGGCATAATGGTCGAACATATCTAACGAATGGTGGTTGGCATCATTCATAAGTAGGGCGAACAGCTTTTGCCAGTCTTTCTCCTCGATAGAGATGTCGGCCTCGATGCTGGAACTGCTCCAGGCATGCATGTTGGTCTCGCTCAACAGCTTCGCGAGGAAAGGCTTCCACTCTTTGGAATCGGTGAGTTTCTTCAGCTCGTGATAATAGTCCATCGAGCCTTTCTTCAAGATGAACAGTTCGCGGCATAGCTGGGCCTGCATTGGCCAGTTTAGCGTCCGTCGGTAAATGTCAAGCTCCAGTTCTTTCCACTCCACGATACTTCGATCCTGCTCTTCGGCTATTTTCTGCCCTCCCTTGATGAGGGTGATTGCCTGCTGGAAGTCCCTTCGCTCAATGGCCTTTTCTATATCGCGCTTTCTGACTTGTGGCATGTAAAGATATTGTTCTGTAGCCTTCGTGGCATCATCCATACGCCCCATCTTTTCAAGCAGGGCAATCTTTCGCAAAGCGTACTCGGCAAGGTCGCTGTCGTAGAGGCCAGGCTGTGCCATCATTTCGTCGAGCAGGCGCAGCACGGCATCGTCAGACTGCGAAGCGGCGGATGCCTCTTGTAGCAGTCGGTTCATGTCGCAGTAGCCGAAGTTTGAGATTTCCGACTTCACCATCTTCTTCAGCTTGTCGATCACCTCGTCTTTCTCTTTCTGTGGCACGCTGTCGGAACCGATGCTCTCCACCAGTAGCTTGCCGTAGTCCTCAAGATTATCGGCAAGCCACCAGTCGCCGTCGTCCTCGTCCACATAGTTCAAGTCCTCTGCATCGGTGAGTTCAAACATACGCATGGCTATCTGCAGGGCGGCGCTGGCATTGCCCATGTCCAACAGGCGGCGTGCATCTTTCAGCACGTCGGTCGAAGCATTGTAAATTTCACTCCAGTCCGTCACATAGTAGCTGTGCCAGCGGTCGCCGATGTTCTTCTCCTCGCCGAAAGCGTCTTCCAGCCGGGCAATGAAGTCGGCGGCAGAGTCCTCGTCCTCGATGAACCGCTCGTTGAGGAAAGCGGTCAGCGCTTTGTTGAACTTCTTGTCCTTGCGGGCATAGTCCTGGCAGAACGCCCGCAGGTCCTCAAGCGTCGCCAGTGGCATCAGGTCGTTGATTTGTTTCATAATGAATTTATTTTTGTGCAAAAGTACAACTTTTTTTCGATTAAACGGAATACTTTGACAATAATTTGTTACCTTTGTGGCCAAATTGCAACTTAGAAGAATATGGTAACGACAAAAAAGACGAAGGTGAGCACGTCTAAGAAAAGGACGTCGAAGGGAAAAGCAAGTGGCAAAAGCCAGGCGGTGAGGATTCCGAAGATTTCGTGGGTCGTGAAGCCTCAGAGAATGACGCTGGTGGAGTGGCAGCGGGCCTTGAGGAAGCAGATTGCCGAGGAGGAGCCGATGGCCGTGGATGCCGTGGACGAGAAGAACCTGCCAGGCGAATACGAGGTGAGGAACCCACAGACGAAGCAGGTGTATAAGGTGGTGTACCGTGGCGAGGAAAGCCCGTGGAACTATTGCTCATGCTTGGACTTCAAGACATCGCGGCTCTGTACCTGTAAGCATATCGAAAGTGTGAAGCTATGGATAGAAGGAAACAGGAGATGGCGGAAGGTACACAAGGAGCCGCCTGCCTATACGTCAGTCTATTTGTCGTACACCGATGGCCGCCAGGTGAAAATTCGCGTGGGCAGCGACCACCGCGAAGAGTTCATGGAGCTGGCCGCACACTATTTCGATGCCGAGGGTGTGATGTTCCCCTACGCTTTTGACGACTACGACAAGCTACTTGTGGAGGCGGCGAACATCGACCCGTCGTTCCGCTTCTATCAAGATGCCATAGACTTCATCCTGGAACAGCGGGAGCGGAAATTCCGTGAGCGGCTCATCAAGAGCTATACCGACCAGCGGCTCGACAATCTTCTCACCGTGTCGCTCTATCCCTACCAGAGGGAGGGAATCCGCTTCGCCTTCGAGCGGGGACGGACGATTATCGCTGACGAAATGGGACTTGGCAAGACCATCCAGGCTATCGGCACGGCAGAACTTTTGCGGCGCGAAGGACTGGCGGAGCAGGTGCTTATTGTTTGTCCTACGTCGTTGAAATACCAGTGGCAAAGGGAAATTGAGCGATTCGTAGTGGGCAACGCTTCCAAGCGTTGCAGTACAGAATTGCAAAGCTTGGAAGCTTCACCCACTAAGCCGCTGACGCTGGTCATCGAGGGCAATCCGATGAAGCGCAAGGAACAGTATGCAAGTGATGTGCCCTACAAGATTGTCTCGTACAACTGCATGTCGAACGACGTGAAGATGTGGGGCTCGCTACAGACCGAGGTGCTTATCATGGACGAGGTGCAGCGCCTGAAGAACTGGAAGACGCAGATTTCGATGGCAGCCCGCAAGATCCGCTCCGATTACGCCGTCATCCTTTCCGGCACGCCCTTGGAGAACAAACTGGAGGAGCTGTACTCCGTCATGGAGTTCGCCGACAACTACTGCCTTGGCCCCTACTGGCAGTTCCGTGCTGACTGCATCGTGACTGATGACGGCGGCAAGGTCATCGGCTACCAGAACCTGAACCGTGTAGGCGAGATGGCCCGCGAGCGACTTATCCGCCGCACGAAGAAACAGGTGGCCCTGCAGATGCCGAAGCGTACAGACCAGAACCTCTTTGTGCCGATGACGAAGGAACAGATGGACATCCACGATGAGTACAAAGTGAGCGTGGCCAATCTTGTACAAAAGTGGCGCAAGATGCACTTCCTTACGGAGAAGGACCGCCAGCGCCTGCTGCAATTCCTCTCGATGATGCGCATGGTGTGCGACTCCACCTACATCCTCGACCAGAAGTCACGCTACGACACGAAGGTTACTGAGACGATGAGCATCCTGCAGTCGGTCTTCGAAAACGGCGACGAGAAGGTGGTCATCTTCAGCCAGTGGGAGCGCATGACACGCCTCATCGCCTACGAACTCGACAAACTGGGTGTGCGCTACGAGTACCTGCATGGCGGCGTACCCTCGAAGGCCCGTCGTGACCTCATCAGCAACTTTACGGACAATCCCTACAGTCGTGTATTCCTTTCTACCGATGCTGGCAGTACGGGTCTGAACCTTCAGGCGGGCAGCATCATGATCAATCTCGACCTGCCGTGGAACCCCGCTGTCTTAGAGCAGCGCATCGCCCGTATTTACCGCCTCGGTCAGGAGCGCAATGTGCAGGTCATCAACCTCGTGGCCAAGGGTACCATCGAGGAAGGTATGTTAGGCAAACTACGTTTCAAGACCGCCATGTTCGAGGGCGTGCTCGACAACGGCGAAGATACCATTTTCCTCGGCAATGAGTCGAAGTTCACCGCCATGATGGACACACTTGGCGAAGTCTTTGAAGAGGAGAAACGTGTAGGTGCTGATGATAAAGGGGATTTGCAATCACCTGTGTCTGCCCATACCGCCGCTCCGTCTGCGCCCGTGGGGGCTTCGGAAGTGCCAACCAGTTCTTCCCCTGCGCGCATCAGTTTTGTCGACGACGATGCCGCCGACGAGCCGGAACCCGTCAAGGAAACAGCCTCAGAAGTCCCATTGACCCCAGAAGTCTCAGGAATCTCAGGAGTCCCAGAAGCCTCAGGAATCTCAGAAGTCTCAGATGCCTCAGTCGCCCAAGAAACCCACAGCCATGCCCCCCGTCAGCCAAAGGAACTTGTTACCCAAGGCATCTCCTTCCTCTCCGGCCTCGCTGAAACCTTGAAATCGCCTGAAGCCACCGCACAGCTCGTCGAAACCCTTGTCGAGACCGATGCCGAGACTGGCCAGGCCTCGCTCCGCATCCCCGTTCCCGACAAGCAGACCGTTCGTAATCTCCTTGACATCGTTGGCAAGTTATTTGGCTAAGTTTTTTCCGTTTAGAAGTGCTACAAGCAACGAAATGCAAATAATTGTGCAAATAGGCAACACGAATCTATTGGAGAGGAAGAAAACTCTATTCCTCTGTTCTAAGCGGACGCCAATAGAAATGTACGGACAAGTGTTCCAATGGACGGACAGCCTGTCGGAACGTGATTGTATCGTATGTTTCAATTCCACTGAGATGGAGGAAGAGGTGATGAAGGCTTTACTGGTTGCCAGGATTCCGACCATCTTGTTTGTAATGAACCGTTTCACAGATGTAAATAACATTCAAGTTGAACTGGCTCTGAAGGAGAAGCGAATGCTCATTGTTGTGCTGAAGCGTAATGAACCACGAGGCGAGGGACAGACGTCAAGGCTGAGGAACGAATATGTACTTTCGCTCTGTCAGCATGTTGTCTGTGACTATGTCAACAAGAACGGCAGCGTGTTTTCGCTCTTGGCTGGCCGGAAGGATGTGGAATACCTGATGGACGAACCAATACAGCTGATGGTCGCAGAGAAGGACAACCGAAGACAGCGTTGGACGGTGGGCGACGATAAGGTGCTGCTGCGGATGTTCTACGAGGACATGGGCATACACGCCATCAAGAAGCAGTTGCAACGCACGTATCTCTCCATCCGTCAGCGCATACGTTCCATCACATTACCTGAGGATGTGTTGAAAGGGCGGGAGTTTGAGGACTATGTATTGGAACTGTTCGATGTCCGCGAGTGTGGCGACTTCACCTTGAAAGAGTGGCGGGGCGATAAATCTCTCGGTGATGTCTGCCCAGAGAGTAACCGCTATCCCGACTTTGTGTTCAGCTATCAGCAGTCGCATTGTTTCGCTGTGGAGTGCAAATGGCGGGAACGGCTGACGGCAAATATCGAAAAGGACCTGTTTTTGCACTGCAAACTTGCCATCTATCAGCAGTTTGCCGACGAGCGTCGCATACCCGTGTTCATCGTGTTAGGAGTCGGCGTCGAGCCTTGCCTGCCAAAGCTGCTCTACATCATTCCACTACAAGATATTCCTTCGGTTTTCAATTCAAGCAAATCAATCAAAGATTTCCTCCGGCTGTCTGCGGAATCTCCATTCAGGGCAGACGAGTTCATTTCATTGAAAGAGAAGTCCAAAGTCAGTACAGCGGAAGAAATCCGCGCAAATGATTATCCGCATTTAGGTGACACACTTCCGTACATCCTATGTTCGAATGCTGGTTTGTAGGAAATGGCAGCGATGATGAGCCTGTCAAATACCCTATCCCCAAAATAGCGTCTATTGAACTTGTAGCAGAATTCATT
>JAFRQD010000068.1 GCA_017428785.1 Bacteroidaceae bacterium | reverse complement strand
GGCTGCGGCGATGGCAATCCCCGGCTGCGGCGATGGGCATTTCCGCGTGCGGCGTTGGGCATCGCCGCAGCCGGCGTTTTGGAGGCCTCCCAGGCTGTCCTGGAAATCCCTAGTTTTTCCTAGGCTTTCCTAGGCTTTCCTAGGTATTCCTAAGCTTCCCAGATATTCGTCCAGGGTGATGCCCTCTGCCTTGAGGAAGCAGGCGCGGACGGTCTGCGTGGTGCCGAATCCGGCGGCAAGGGTGTCGTTCAGCGCCTTGACTTCTCCACGACTTATCATCCTCTTCAGCTCTGCCACACGAAACGAGCTGATGTAGTCGTGCACATTGTTGAAGCCCTGGCTGCGCACGCTCTGCAGGACAAGGTGGCGGTTCAGGCCCACCTCCTGGCAGAGACGGTCGCGCCCGAAGGTGCTGTCCTTCCACTCCTCACGATGGTTCTGCATCCAGAAGTTGATGCGCTGGAAGCGATGCAGGTTCGCCTCGTTGAAGTCCTCCTGCTCCTTCTCCTTGCTCTCCTCGGAGGGTTCCTCGCTCACCTCCTCGATGACGGGCCGCGGCAACTGCAGGGCCAGCGTCTCCAGTGTGCGGAACATGAGGTAGAGGTTCAGCACGGTGAAGAGCACGACATAAATGGCCAGCAGCCTCTGGTCGAAATAAATGGCGACGTAGGTGTAGAACACCACCGACAGGCCCATGGCGATGCAATAGCCCAGCAGATAGCGCGGCACATTGGCGTGGCGGGCCATGCGGCGAGGCAGCAGGAAGATGTTCACAATGTAGTAGATGCTCATCCCGAGAGCACACAAGCGCATCAGGATGTCGCTGCTCAGGATGTTCTCCACCAAGTCCTTCGCCGAGTAGATATACACGATGCGGCTGCCCATCAGCGCCGCTCCGATATAGATGCCTATCAGCACCAGGATGGGACGTGCATAGCGCCACATGCGTTCCCACTGCAGGAAGCCCGGCATCGAGATGTTCAGCGGATAGATGCTCTGCAGATAGCAGGCGCACAGCACAGCCAGCAGCATCGCAGGATGCAGGATGCCCGGCTCCCCATGGGATATGGCATGACTGAAGAACGACGACACAAGCAGCGTGGCAAAGAAGATGCCGTTCACCCATGCCAGGCATAAGTACTGCACCCTGTGGCGGGCAAAGAGCCCCATCACGCAAGTAATCACAAAATGCACAATGGCTGAACCGCCAAGCGTCATGAAAAGAACCGTTTCGTTCATGTCGTTACACTTTTATGGCTGCAAAGTTAGGCCTTTTCATTCAAACTGCAATCCTTTATCACTTTTTTTATTTGAAAGTCGCACGCGTTATAATAAATAATAGTATATTTGTGCACATATTGTATCAACTAACATAAAACAAAAACCATTATGAAAAAAACTACTTTATTTACCCTGCTCACCATGATGCTCCTCTTCGTGGGAAACAATGTCTGGGCAGACGAAGAGCCGTTCTACACGCTGTGGACGGTATCCAAAACTGGCGAAGGAGTTCAAAACCACACCGACTACAACAAGTACTTCGACGATGAGCACGACGGCATGATTTGGAACGCGCCGGGCAACCAGAAGGTAAGCAACGACGTGACCGACCGCTGGCGCATCGGCGGCAAAGACCTCACCAATGTGGACCGCACCATCACGGCCAAGAGCCCAATGGGCAGCGCCATCGACCGCATTGTCATCAACCACTTTGGCATCAGCCGCGGCGAAATCACCGTGAACTCCATCGGCCTGATGGTTGCATCCGATGCAGACTTCACAGATGTCATCGAATCATACGCGCTTATCGAAGACTTCTCTGTAAACCAGGCCGGTAGCGTAAAGTTCGAGGCGTCGGAAGTTAAAGAATGGCCCACAGGAGCCTACTACAAACTGATCTTCAACATCTCCAACTCCAACGCAACAAAGAATGGCGGACTGGACCTGGCCTCCATCCAGTTCTTTGCTCCTGGCGGCGGCAGCACCGTAACCGTTGCCAAGCCCGTCATCGAGCCTAACGGCGGCACCTTCACAGAGCCCGTGGACGTCACCATCACCGCCGGCGAAGGCTGCGACATCATCTACACCACCGACGGATCTGAGCCAGGCTTCTCCGCAGGCTCACGCTACACCGAGCCCTTCACCGTCAGCGAAAGCTGCACCGTCAAGGCCGTTGCCATCGACGTGACAGGCGCATACAGCGCTGTCGCTTCTGCCGAGTTCAAGTTCTCCACCTCCTCTGTCATCACCAGCATCGAAGAGCTCTGTGCAGCAGAACAGGGCGAAGTGACCGTGCAGTTCAACGACTGGACTGTGACGGGTGTGAAGGGCAAGAACGCCTACTTCAGCGACGGCAGAAACGGTATCCTGCTCTATCAGGCCGACCACGGCTTTGAGGTGGGCGACCAGCTCGGAGGCAAGGCAACATTCAACCTGACAGCCTACAAGGGCGCTCCCGAAATCACAGGCCTCACGGCAACCACCGAGGGCGTCACCATTGCAGCAAAAGGCATCGAACTTACTCCCATCGAGACCACCATCGGCCAGCTCCAAACGAATATGCAGGGCTGCGTCATCAAGCTCACAGACCTGACGTATGCCGGGGACGGCACCAATGGCGTGTTCAGTGACGCAACAGGCGCTCAGATTATTCCCTACAACACATTCGGCATCACGATGCCTACCCTTGAAGACGGTAAAGTATACGACGCTACCGGCGTGGCCGTCTATTTCGAAAAGTGGGAGATTGCTCCCCGTACGACGGACGACTTCGTTGCGGCAGGCACCATTGTCACCGTCGCCAAGCCCGTCATCACGCCCAACGGCGGTTCGTTCACCGAGCCACTGGAGGTGACGATAGCTGCCGCTGAAGGTTGCTCCATCTACTATACCACCGACGGCACAGATCCCGGCGTGACACCCGTTGCCACTGGAATATTCGGCACACTGTATGAGGAACCCTTCACCATTAGCGAGGACTGCGTGGTCAAGGCCGTTGCCATTGATGCAACTGGTGCCCAAAGTGACATCGCTACGGCAGAGTTCAAGTTCATCTCCGACGAAGCTGTGCCCTCCATCGGAAGGCTTTGCCCGCTGGCTCCTGAAGAAGGAAAAGAAATCCAAGTCCTCGTTGAGTTCAACAACTGGATTGTGACGGGCGTCAAGGGCAATCAGGTTTACTTCACCGACGGCCCCAACGGCATCGTTAGCTACAAGAAGGATCATGGCTTCGAAGTGGGTGATGTGGTGAATGGTAAGGCAATCGTCACGCTGACCACCTATCTCGAGTGTGCTGAAATCACAAGCCTCACGAAGGACACTGAGGGCATCACCGTGACGAAGGGCGAAGGCGCAACGCCAATCAGCGTGGCTATAGCAGACCTCTATAAGGACATGCAGGGCTGCCTCCTCACCTTTAAAGGCATCACATACGACGGCACAGCTTTCGTTGACGACGACGACAACACCATCAAGCCCAGCAATAAGTTCGTCGCACTGCCTGAGCTTTTGGAAGGCAAGACATACAATGTGACCGGCGTTGCCATATGGTATGTTCCCACAGGTGCCAGCGGTCATTGGGAGATAGCTCCCCGCACGGTTGAGGAGCTCGAGCTCATTACCGACAAGCAGACGCCTGAGTCTTCTTGGAGCGTGGAGAAGGAGGTTGTTGACATCTACGGCGAAGTTACCGCAGTCTTCACGACCAACTCCGACGGCGCTGTGACCTACAGCAGCTCTGACGAGAGCGTTGCCACCGTCGATGAAAACGGCTTTATCCGTCCTGTAGGCCGTGGCGTTACCGAAATCACAGCCTTTGTTGCTGAGACCGATACATATCTTGCCGACAGCAAGAGCTTCACGCTCACCGTCACGATGGACGGCTATACAGAGGCAACCTTCGCTTTCAGCGACAAGGACATCCAGGGACAGGGCACCAGCGGCGGCGGCAGCGGCTTCTCTGCAACTCGCAACGATGTGCTGACCCTTTCATTCACCAACGCCTACGGTGCTGCCCAGCACATCAAGGTCTATGGTAATGCTACAAACGACATAGAAAAGAGCAATGTAGAGCTCAGCGTGGCTGATGGCTATGCAATCTCCAAGATAGTCTTCACCATTACAGGCGACCAGGACTATCGCAGCGTATGGGTTGACCAGTTTGGTGTCGAGGCTGCCTACGATACGGACAGCGTGCACGTTACTTGGTCTGGCATACAGAACAAGGTTGTCCTGAACAACCTCTGCAACACGAGGACTCTCAGGCCCAAGCAGGCTCGCATCAAGACCATCGACGTCACTTACATCAAGCTTGAGGATACGGGCAGGACAGTTACCATCGGTCCGTCGGGTATTGCCACATACTGCGCTCCCGAGTTTACCGTCATCTCCAAGGACGGCGAGTGGGCAGAGGTAGGTGCTATTCCAGGCTTTACTGGCGCCAATGCCAATATCATCATGGTGGATACCCTTGGCACTGTGGCTCCTGCAAAGTACGGCTTGCTCATCATGGGAGAGCCCGGCGAGTACAAGGTTTACAGACATTTTGACCTCGATGCGGTTCAGCCGGATGAGGACCTCCTGAGTGGCGTCTTCGAGGATATGCAGGCTTATGTAGGCACCTATGTGATGGACGAAGAGGCAGATGTTCTCTCCTTCAAGAGAGTGAAGGAGGGCGACGACGTGACCATCGAGGCCGGCCATGCTTATCTCCGTTCTAACGGCACTGCTGCCGTTGATGCTTTCTTCTTCAACGAAGAGGATTACCAGACAGGCATCCGTTCAATGCAGAGCGAACCGACAACGGGCGAAGCCATCTACAACCTTGCAGGCCAGCGCCTGAGCAAGATGCAGAAGGGCGTCAACGTTGTTGGCGGCAAGAAGATACTGAAGTAATCAGTCTTCAGAAAGAAGCAGCCCCATCCGGCCTAGTCGGGTGGGGCTGCTTTGGTTTTTGGGGAAGAGAGCCGGAGAGACCAGACAGACTAGTGGGACTAGTGACACTAGTTATAACTAGTTTTATTGTCTGGCCTGGTGCGGCTAATAGAGGCGGATGTATTCGTAGGTGTTGCCCACGGCGGCGAGGTATCGCTCGAAGTCCTGGAGGGCGATGACCACCGTGCCGCGGCAGTCGTTGGGGTGGAAGGAGAGCGTCTTGCGGTCGGGCTGGCGGTAGTTCTTGTCGTCGAGGAGTGCGGCATCGAGGAAGAGGTGGACGTGGTGCTCCTCGTCGTTGATGAGTCCGAAGGGCGAGACGCTGCCCGGCTCCAGGCCCAGGTATTTCATCATGCGCTCGGGCGAGGCGAACGACAGCTTGCCCGGCGAATTCTTCCCCTGTGCCATGAGAGCAGCCTTGAGGCGAGCCTCGAGGTCGTGTATGTCGAGGTCGTGGTCGCAATGGAAGCAGATGAGGTAGTGCTGATTGCCCTTGTGGTTGCGCATGAAGATGTTCTTGCAGTGCACGGAGCCGTCGTCGCGCCACCAGCGCTTGGCCTCCTCGATGGTCTTGCCCTCGGGGTGCTCGTAGCATGTGAAGGGGATGTCGTGCTCTCGCAGAAAGCAGAGCACCTTTTCCTGTCTGTCTGACATAGTTTGTGTCTTGTTTGGAATTTGCTGCAAAGGTACGAAGAAAATCTGAATTGGAGAAACAGAAGAGCCATTTATTTTGTGTTCTTCCGGCGACTTTCTAAGTGCCTGATTCTCAGTGTGGCGTGCCACGCCGAAAACGCCGCGTGCGGCGTTGCCCATTTCCGCGTGCGGCGTTGGGCATCGCCGCGTGCGGCGATTGCCAATTCCGCAGGCGGCGTTTTTCATCCCCCTGTGGGGCGATTTCAGGCCTTGCAAATCAAGCGGAAAAATGCGGGGCGGCACATCGTCTGCCGCGCCATGCGAAGGGGGATGTTTCTATGTGGACTCCGTGTCCTTCAGCTGCTCCAGCAGACATTGGCATCCCAGCAGCACATCGCGCCACGTCGCTTCGAAGTCGCGCGTGTACCACGGGTCGGCCACATCGCCGGGCCTGTCCGTGAAGTCGAGCAGCTGGTGAATCTTGTCGTCGGGGTCGCCGCCGCAGATGACCTTCATGTTGCGGATGTTCCACGCGTCCATGCCGATGAGCAGGTCGAAGCGGTCGTAGTCGCGCCTCGTCATCTGCCTTGCCGTCTTGCCCTTGCAGGAGATGTCGTGCTCCGCCAGCTTGCGTCGGGCAGGCGGATAGACCTCGTTGCCAATCTCTTCCGTAGAGGTGGCCGCCGACTCGATGCGGAACGCCTCTTCTCGGCCCGCCTTGCGCACCAAGTCCTTCATCACGAATTCCGCCATCGGGCTGCGGCAGATGTTGCCGTGACACACGAAAAGTATCCTTTTCATATCCTATATTTTGACTTTAGGCGCAAATATACAAAAAAGTTCATAGCCCATAGTCCATAGTTCGTAGTTTTTTTCGTAACTTTGCAGCAAAAGAAACAAAACACTTTGCACTATGAGACACACATTTACCCTTAGCCTGCTTCTGCTTCTCGCCTTGCCTATGCAGGCGGACAACTGGATGAAGCGGCTTCCCGACAATGCCTATGTGGCAAACCTTTCCATCCCAGGCAGCCACGACACGGGCACAGGCAACGGTTTCCCCGGCATCACAACGTCCATCTACGGACCCTTCGGCGACAAGTATGCCCGCACGCAGGACAAGAGCTTCGAGGAGCAATGGAACCTGGGCGTGCGTGCCTTCGACCTCCGTCCGTGCGTCAAGAACGACTACCTGAATGTCAATCACGGCATCGTGCCTACTAACCTGCGCTTCGACAACGCCCTCTATTTCCTGCGCGACAAGCTCAAGGAGAATCCCTCGGAATTCGTGGTGATACACATCCTTCACGAAACCGACGGCGACGACAATGCGAGCAACTACGGCGAGCGCCTGCTCGAGCTGCTGGGGCGCGACGACCTGAAGGACTTCCTCATCGATTTCAAGAAAGACCTGACGGTGCGCGAGATGCGCGGCAAGATTCTGTTGCTCAGCCGCAACGAATACGCCAGCCAGCCCGTAGGAGGCTTTTTCAGGAACTGGACGGGGCAGTTGGATTGGAACGCGCAGAGAAACGGACAGATAAGGGGGGCAAGCGGCGCTACGGCTACCCTCTACATGCAGGACTTCGCCGAGACATGGCGTGACGGCGACCTCGACCGCAAGGTGGCCGGCGTACGCCAGCTGCTCGACTTCAGCACCAAGCACAAGACCAGCACGGCAGCAGACATCGTCTGGGTCTATAACTTCGCCTCCGCCTACTCCAAGACATCGAGGCTCTACATCCCCTTCGTGGTAGACCAGGAAGTATCGTCGAGCGACGGCTACCGCGACAACGCTGCGCACACCAATGCCGCCATCATCGACTACCTGAACAACCCGTCGAACACCGCCGGCCCCACCGGCATCATCCTTGCCGACTATGTGGGCGTCAACACGAGCAACGGCTATGAGACACGCGGGCTGGACCTCGTGAACACCATCATCGCCAACAACTTCCGCTATCTGAAGGATATGTATGAGGTGGGAGAGAGCGACGCCACCTATCGCAAGCCCCTCGACATGAGCGCCCGCATCGTCAATACATGCTTCAACAGCAACATGCTCCAGGGTTGGGAAGGCGACCAGTTCGGCGCCGTCAACCCAAAGGAGAACGCCGAGCACTTCAATCGCAACTTCAATACTTACCAGACGATTACCGACCTGCCCAACGGCGTCTATGCCATCGGCTGCAGAGCCTTCTACCGCTGTGGCGAGGCACAGGAGGCGTACGACCACTATCGCATCAAGGACAGAGCCTTGCGCAACGCTTGTCTCTATGCGGTGACGGGCTCCGACAGGCTCACCTTTCCCATCGCCTCGCCCTTTTCCAAGAGCGTCACGGCCGCGAAAGGCGTGGGCAGAGAGATTGCCGCACTGAACGGCACTCGCAAATATTACATGCCCGATGACATGATTGCCGCTGAGTATTACATGCATTCGCTCAGCTACTTCGACAACGTCATCTTCGCAGGTGTGGACAACCACACGCTCACATTCGGCGTCTCGAAGAACCAGGCAGCAGGCATGGACTGGTGTGTCTTCGACGACTTTACCCTGACTTACTACGGCAATCAGCCCACAGCATATCAGACATGGCTCAGGGAAATGAAGAAAAAGAAGCTGGGCTATGTCACCGTGACTGTCAGCAAAAGCTACCTGGATGCCTACAATGCCGCATACTCCGCCTCTGCCTCCGACAGAGAGAGCGCCATCGCAGCCATGCAAGGCATCGACGCTGCCTGGGAGGACATAGCCCTCAATGCAGAACTCTGGGCTCAGTATAAGCAGTTGGCAGCCGAGGCGGAGGGACTGTTCAATAGCAATCAGTACAGCGAAGAATCCAGGGACTTCCTGCGCTCGTACTACGAACGGGTGTATCAGACGAGGCTAAGCGAACTCGACCTCACCAACGAGCAATTGCCCCAAGCCATAGAAGAACTCCGCGCCTATATGGATATGATGTGTACCGGCGAGTGGTTGGGCATTTCCCCTCTCATAAAAGACAGGACAAAAGGCCAATGGAGCATAGACGGCAAGCCTGTCTCCGATACGCAGCAGCCCGGATTGTATATCATCCGCAGCTCCGACGGCAAACTCCGCAAAGTGCTCCGCTAATTATTCGCCACGGTCAGGGCTGGGCCGGCATGAGCGGTACAAATCCAGCCCCTTCTCCCTGTCGCTCGACACCAGCCTGTAGCTCTCGTCCAAAAGAGGTTGGATGAGCAGCGTCTCGTTGCTCTCATAGGCGTCTCGCTTGACCATAATCCATTCCGGGCGTTTCGCTGTGAATGTCGTCACGATAATCGAATCCCATCCAGGAATCCTGTCCCTGAAGAAATCCTGCAAGGTGAAGAACGGAGCCGCAGGGCGTATGTCCCTCTCAAGGTAGATATAGGGAGTGCTGTTATAGGCCACAAACGACGAGTAGTCAACCTCGGGCGACCGATGCAGGAAGGCTTGGATGTCCACCCTTTCCTGATTAGTATATGAATAGAGGTAGTGCATCCAGCGTATCTTGCTGCCACATGCCACCATCATTATAGCGACGACGGCAAACAGTAAAGTGCGGGAGCGTAGCCTGTGGATTTCAATCATAGCGATAGGGAACAAGGGCAATACAATCGTTCCGTAATTCCCAAAACCGTTGCCTTGGCAGAACCATATAAAAGGAAACAGGGCAGCACACAACCATGTGCATATCCTGAGAGATTCTTGGTGCCTGAATATCACTAAAAGGAAGCAGACGAACAGCAGCAGGATACTGTTGAAGTAGCTGAGGAGGAAGTAGTGAAGTCCGCTTTCAAGGACGTCCTTCGATGAGTTGGAAGCATAATGGAAAGCATACAGGAAAGTGGCATTCCACATGGACTGCAAAGCGTCATGGTATAGAAAATAGGCAAAAAATGGAAGCGCAACAAAGAGGAACCCCAGGACGAACGCCGTAATGCAAGAAATCAAGTTCAGAAACATTCGCCGCTTTAGCAGCACAACAGCCACTACCGCAGCGGCTCCGCATATTGGCAAGGCATTAGTGAGACGTGTCAGAAGGCATGCTCCAAAGGTGACGCCATAGAGGAAGGCATAGGAAAGCGGATGAGTAGGCTGATTGCCAGTCTCAGAAGCTTTAACCCACTTCACGACACCATAAAAGGAAAACATTAGCAGCGGCAACATGTATTCCTCCGTAAGGTTCCCTCCGCTATAGGTATAGGAAAGACTTGCCAGCGAGACCATCGTGAGCACGAAGGAGGCCTTGACATGAAAATGCGTGCGGAATATCCTGTATGCTCCAATAAGGGTAATCGTCAAAGAAGCGATTTGCAGGAAATAGACGCCGAGGCGCGAAGATGCAATCCAGAAACCTACAGCATTCACAAAGAAGATCAACGGTCCTTTCAGATCCCATAAATCCACATAAGGCAGGCAGCCTTGTGCCCAGTACTTGCCAATGATGTTGAAAATCGCGGAATCGGTATTGTCCCCCCACTCCTTGTAAATAGGCGAAGTGTTGTATGAGAATATTGTGACAAACAGCCACGCAACTCCCAGTAGCGCCAGCTCAAGATACAGCCTTTTGCTCAATAGTCCTTTGCACAATAGCCTTTTACTCATAACTGCTTGTTGTCAGATACCCCTCTCTGCCCAGTCGCTGCTGTCGAGGCTGCGATAGCTGATGGCTTCAGGAGTCAGGCGTCCTTGAAGTGCTATCAGTTGCTTCAAGCTGTGGGCAAACATTGATGTATAGTGTTGAGCCCCTTTGTCGCAGAGGTGATAAGAATCTTTGAAATAGTCGGGTTGATTGAGATAATAACCGGGAGTGTGATAGTCGAGCAATGGAATCTGGTGTTGTGCCGAGAACGCTTTCAGCTGGGCATAATAAGTAGAGTCCACGATAGAAAAGGCGGGTGAAATCATAAAGCAAAGCATGATGTCTCTCTCTTTACATCTTTGAATGAACTTTTCCATGTATTCCTGCTTTTCATTGCTGAGATGGAACGGTCCTGTGTTCCAGTGCGTCAGCTCGGGAGGCGTATCAGGTTGTGGGTTGGGGATATAGCCGTGTTCCTCGTTGTCCAGATGGCTCTTAAACTGCCCGGTAATCATGGCAAGAACCTTAGTGTTATAACGGAAAAGATGGGACAACTTGTAGAATGTATAAGTGCCTGCGAGCCGAAATACAGAGTCGGCCTCTGCACATACCCCAAAGTAGGGAGCAAAATAGCCTGTGGTGAGAAATGCGGCTTCTTCTTCGTCAAGAAAACTGTTCTGCACTTCCATGCAGACCACCTTCGGCGTATGGTATTGCAGGATATAGCTAAGCACCATATATTGTGCGAATATGTTGTCGGAACCGTCGATGCCTGCATTATAGACGCTCATGTCCAAGGAGTCGGACAGGATGGAGGGCACATAATGGCCGTTGCATCTGGAGGTTCCCATGAGGACGACATCCGCTGAGATGTCTTCGACGATGTGTTTTATTTTTGAACTTGTGGTGTCCTGAGAATGTTGCTGAAGCCACCACATTATCGCAGCGCCGCTACGGTCGATGGCCAACCATAAGGCGAAGATGAGAAACAGAGCCAGGAAGAATCTTTTCATTTGTGCGGGCTGTTAGAACTGGAAATATATGAACTGGTTGTTGCCAAAGATGCCAAAAAGAGAAATGAAGGCAATGAGTGATGCCATGTAAACATACTGGACCAAGGGTATGCGACCGAGCATGCGACGGATGGCCCAATCAAACTCTTCCGACGACTCTTTCACAATGACTATTATGATGGCCATCAGAGCTGAGGCTATGACGCCGTAGCCCACATCTTGCACATAGGGGATGCCCATGTCTGTGACCATAGAAGTGGCAATAGTAATAACATCAGACAGGCTGTCAGCGCGGAACGCCATCCATGTTATACATAAGAACACGAAGGTGACTACCCAATAAAGGAGTCTGGCCGGACTCTGATGCTTGCCATGAAAGCCGAATGCTTTTTCAAGGCATAACGCCAGTCCATGGAGCGTACCCCAGCAGAGAAAAGTCCAGTTGGCTCCATGCCAAATACCGCTGAGAACGAATGTTACGAGCAGATTGAAATAATGACGCATACGCCCCACGCGATTACCTCCGAGAGGGATATATACATAATCCTTGAACCATGTGGACAGCGAAATATGCCACCGATGCCAGAACTCGCCTACAGAGCAGGAGAAATAAGGATGGCGAAAGTTCTCCATCAGTTGAAAACCTAATACCTTGGCGGCACCGATGGCTATGAGAGAGTAGCCGGCGAAATCTCCATAAATCTGGAAGGAGAACAGAAAAGAAGCCAGGAGGAACGACCCGCCGTTATGCTTGTCAACATGATTGAAAATGGTGTCAACATACAGTCCGCAACGGTCTGCAAGAACAAGCTTCAGAAAGTAACCCCATAGCATCCATCTCAGACCTTGCATGACACGAACGTCATCGAATAAATGCTTAGACTTGAACTGAGGCAGCAGATTGCAGGAACGCTCAATCGGGCCTGCCACCAGCTGAGGGAAGAAAGAGACAAACAGGGCATAGGTCAGGAAGTTGTGTTCAGCAACTGTCTTCCCACGATAGACATCGATGGAATAGCCTAAAGCCTGAAAAGTATAGAATGATATGCCGACAGGCAGCAACGCATCAAAGCTTGGCATAGGGATGCTGAGCCCTGCAAGTTCAAGGATGTTGTGCAAGTTCAAGGCCAGGAAATTGAAGTACTTGAAAAGCACAAGTATGGATAGATTGAGAACTATGCCCGCAGTAAGACAAAGTTTCCTCCTCCATTGCTCCTTCGACCGCTCGATGCCAATCGACGCCAGATAGGTCAGAACCGTACTGGTAAGCAGGAGCAAGGCATAGACGGGCTTCCAGTTCATATAAAAATAGTAACTGGCCAGCAACAGCAACAGGTTCCTGTACTTGATCCGACTGGCGGGAATGCAATAAAACAGAATGCACACCGTCGGGAAGAACAGTAAGAAAGCTAATGAATTAAAAAGCATGGCCAATATGTTTTGTTCTGTGTTCGGAGCCTCCGGACGTGTTCCGGCAATTCAACGAGATAGTTCTATGTTCCCCTCTCTGCCCAGTCGCTGCGGTCGAGGCTGCGATAGCCGATGGCTTCGGCGATGTGCTGCGTCTGGACTGCTTCGCTGCCGGCGAGGTCTGCTATGGTTCTTGCCACCTTCAGGATGCGGCTGTAGGCTCGGGCAGAGAGTTTCAGCCGTTCCATTGCCATGCGGAGCATGTCGAGCGAGGCATTGTCGGGCTCTGCGAACTTGTGGAGCATTTTCTCCGTCATCTGGGCGTTGCAATGGATGTGGCCTCTCCCTCCGCCCTCCCCGAGGGGGAGGGAGCTAAAGCGCTCCTCCTGAATCTTTCGGGCCGCAATCACCCTTTCCCTGATGACTGCCGACGTTTCTCCCGGCTGCATTTGCGAGAGCTGTGCAAAGGGCACGGGCTGGACTTCGCAATGGATGTCTATGCGGTCGAGTAGGGGGCCGGATATCTTGTTGAGGTACTTCATGATTTGTCCGGGCGTACAGCAGCAATGCTTGTCCGGATGGTTATAGTATCCGCACGGACACGGGTTCATCGAGGCGATGAACATGAACGAGCAGGGATAGGTGATGGTGTACTTCGCCCGCGAGATGTTGATGACGCGGTCCTCGAGCGGCTGCCTTAAAACTTCGAGCACGGAACGCTGAAATTCCGGCAATTCATCGCAAAAAAGCACCCCGTTGTGGGCCAGGCTTATCTCGCCGGGCTGCGGATTTGCACCGCCTCCGACGAGTGCCACTTGCGAGATGGTGTGGTGGGGCGAACGGAAGGGACGCTGAGCTATCAGCGAGCAATCGCTCTTCAGCTTGCCGGCCACGGAGTGAATCTGTGTGGTCTCCAGGCTCTCTCGAAGCGTCAGAGGCGGCAGGATGCTGGGCAAACGCTTTGCCAGCATGCTCTTTCCGCTGCCCGGAGGCCCTATCATGATCAGGTTGTGACCGCCTGCTGCCGCTATCTCAAGGGCGCGCTTCACTTGTTCCTGCCCTTTGACGTCGGCGAAGTCGTGTTCAAAGACGCTTTGCCTGGAAAAAAACTCTGCCCTTGTGTCAATAATGGTCGGTTTCATCGGCTCAATGCCGTTCAGATGACCGATGACTTGATTGATGTGGCGAACGCCAAAAACATTGAGATTGTTCACCACAGCAGCCTCTCGAACATTGTCTTCGGGCACGAAAAGCCCCTCGAATCCCAGTTCTCTGGCCTTGATGGAGATGGGCAGAGCACCCTTTATGGCTTGCAGCGAACCGTCGAGGCTCAGCTCGCCAACCATCATGTAGCGGTTCAAGACGTTGGCATCGACTGCCCCTTCTGTAGCCAGGATGCCGATTGCCATTGGGAGGTCGAAGCCGGAGCCTTCCTTGCGGACATCGGCCGGAGCCATGTTGATAGTGATTGCGCGTGTGGGAAAGGTGTAGCCGCTGTTCTCTATGGCAGCCACGATGCGCTCGTAGCTTTCCTTGACGGCACTGTCGGGCAATCCGACAAGCACAAAGCGTACACCTCGAGTGGCATTCACCTCGATGGTGACAGCCGAAGCCTGAAGTCCCTGCACGCTGGCGCTGAATGTTTTTACTAACATATCGTTCTGATATCTATGTAGATAGACTTGTGTGAATGGCTAAAAATCCGACCTCTTCGCATGGCGATTTATATGCCCTTTGGAGGGGGTTGAAAACGCCGCGTGCGGCGATGGCAAATTCCGCGTGCGGCGATGACCATTTCCGCGTGCGGCGTTGGCAATCCCCGCGTGCGGCGTTTTTAACCCCCCTTTATGGCACTTCCGAATTCCATTTTTCCGGTCTCTTTTTTCTGTTGTCGGACAGGTTCTTTTTCTCTTTGAATATCCTGTATCAGCCCTCATGGCAAGCGGCATCGCAGCAAGACATGCGAGTCGTCGCTGAGTGTTGTGGCGAAGATGTATGTGTTGCCTCCATCGCGCAGCCTGAGCCGCTTCCTGAGTTCGGCTACGGTGGAGGGGAAGTTGCGGATGGTCAGATTGCATTGTCCGACGCCTTCCAACAGCCTCTTCAACTCCTTCTTTCCGAAGCTGCAGTAGTCCTCTATCAGGAACGCCCGACCTGGAAAATCTTCGATGAAATGGGCAGAAGTGAACAGATGGCTGAAGGGATGAAGCTTCCTGACACCATAGCTTTGGCACAGAGCGTTCTGCACGCCGGCCTTCATTATGGAGGCGTTGGGTTCGTAGAGGTATTGCTCTGGAAGCGGCGCTATCACGGGGTCAGAATCCCGCGTGTCGGTACAGAAAATGTGAGTCTCTGCCGTGATGTTTGCGCAGTAGTAGTGCAAAGTTTCCGCCTTTTCCCGAGCAAGCACCAGTAGCATTTCTTTGCACTCGCCGTCAACGCTTATCACATGCACCTCACTCGTTTTGGGCAGGCGACGAAGGGCATCCTGTATGTCGAGCATCGGCGAGAGTTTCACTATCACGATAGGTGCGTGTTCGAGCAACACGGCCTGAATAGTTTCTATGTTTGGTGTGCAATCATTTAGGGCCACCATCTTCCTTCCTGCTCCATCCCGACGGCTCGGATCGAGGTAGATTATGCAAAAATCGCCCATTTCATCGATAAAATCCTCGCACGCCTTGTTGTGAATCCGGGCATGTGGTAAGCCAAAGAGAGGGAAGTTGTGGCGGGCTATTTCGCAAAGCTTTTCATTCTGCTCCACATAGTCTGCCTCTTCAAACAGCTTTGCAAAATAGGTGAAATCGATGCCGAATCCACCGGTCAAATCGACCATTTTATGCCGCTTCTCCGGCAGCAATCGTTCCACTAGGCGTTGCTTGTAGAGAGCCGTTTGCTCGCTGCTGCATTGTTCCAACGAGATTTTTGCGGGATAGACGATGCCCTCAGTCTTTGACCATAATGGCAACTTCCGCTTTGCTATCTGCCTTCCTTCTATCTGTTCTAAGCAGAAATGGAGGTCAATCCCATCAGGAGCCTTGCCCAACGCCAGTACATGTACATCGGCATCCTTGTTCTGTGCTATGAACTCCTTGTTGGTCATGAGGAATGGCTAATCAGATGGCGTGCAGATTCAGCATCGAGGATGAGTTGCTGCTGCAGGTCATCAAGCGAATCAAAGTGTGCTTCGTCCCGTAATTTCCCGATGAAATCGACAGAAATTGACTTTCTGTACAGGTTTTCGCTGAAGTTGAATATGTGTACTTCCACGCTGATTTTGCCATCAGTTTCCACCGTCGGACGATGTCCGATGCAAAGCATTCCACCTCGTTTTGAATGGTCGGGCAAGGTCACCCATACAGCATAAGCGCCACAAGCGGGCAGCAACTTTTGCGCCGGCAAGCGGAGATTTGCCGTCGGAAACCCAATCTGTCGGCCGATTTGCTTGCCCTCCGTCACTACTCCCGTCAGGAAATATGGGTAGCCGAGCATTTCGTTTGCCCTCTCTATCTCGCCCGAAGTTATCAGGTCCCTGATCCTGCTGCTGCTCACCTTCTCGCCGGCAAGAGGTTCGGCCAAGCATACCTCGATGCGCGTCTCTCGGCCCCATGCCTCATATTGCTCCCTGGTGCCGCCTCCGTGACCAAAGTTGTGATTGTACCCCATCAGCAAGAGCTTCGCATTCAGCTGCTCCCGAAGGACGGTTTGCATGAACTCCTTGGCTGTCAGCACACTAAGCTCTTGAGTGAACGGCAGCACAACTATCTCTCCGCCGAATGCCTCGGTGAGCAAGGTCAGCTTTTCTTCTTGTGTTGTCAGCAATAAGGGAGCGTAATCGGCCTGCACTATGGTCCTCGGATGACAATCGAAAGTCACAATGCATGGGCTCAAATCTTTGGCGGCAGCCAGTTCTTCCAGCTGTCGCAACAAATAGCGATGTCCTTTGTGAACGCCGTCGAAAAAGCCTATGGTCACAGCGCAATCTTTCTTCATGAAGATGAGCGACTCCCCGTCGCAAGAGCTTTTTTTCTTTCTATCAAGAGCTTTTTTATTCTTCTATCAAGAGCTTTTTCTCCTTCTATCAAGAGCTTTTTATCCTTCTTTCAAGAGTTTTTTTCTTTCTATCAAGAGCTTTTTTCTTTCTATCAAGAGCTTTTTTATTCTTCTATCAAGATGCAAAAGTAGTCAAAACTCTTTGTGAAACCAAATTTTTCTCGCTTTCATTTGCATAATTCGCAGGAATTGTCTAATTTTGCACCCGATTTCTGGCAAAAGCCAACATCATCGGACTTGTAGCTCAGTTGGTTAGAGCAACAGACTCATAATCTGGAGGTCCCAGGTTCAAGCCTTGGCTGGTCCACGTTGAAAATC
>JAFRQD010000067.1 GCA_017428785.1 Bacteroidaceae bacterium | reverse complement strand
TGTCAACCCTGTCCACGAGATGGCAAAATAAAAGCCCTCAAAATTCTCCGCGGTAGAAATGCGTTGCAAAGGTAAGCGGATTTTTGAGAACCACCAAAAAGCAAGTCCGAAGTGTTAAAATCTAAAAGTATTTGATATACAAAGATTTATCTCTATATGTTTTTCATTGTTTGTAGTTGTTTTGAGGTCTCTAAATACAACTATGAAAGGTCCAATCACTAATGCTAGTAATGCTTTCTGGAATAGTAATAGATTCCAAGCCGCTGCATTCCGAAAAGGCACCTTCGCCGATGCTGGTCACGCTGTTGGGGAAGTTGATGGAAGTCAGACGCATGCATTGACAAAAGGCCCACTCGCCAATACTAGTCATGCCATCGGGGATGTTGATGGAGGTAATTTTGCAGCCTGCGAAGGCCCCGTTGCCAATGCTTGTCACTTTCTCCGGGATTGTGATAGAAGTTAGACCGGTACAATAAAAGAAGGCAGAGTCACCTATACAAGTCACACTCTCTGGAATGATTGTACTCATGCAACCAGAAATCAGCGTATTTGTTGCTGTTTCGACAATGGCATTGCAGTTATCACGAGAATCATAATACGGATTATCTGGTAAAACATTTATAGATGTTAACTCGGAGCAAAAACCAAAAAGATTGGAACCGATACTTGTTACGTTCTCGGGGAAGGTAATTGAGGTTAGACTACCGCAAAAATAAAAGACATCGTTACCGATGCTTGTCACGCTGTTGGGAATGTCGATGGATGACAGACGTTCGCACCACATAAAGGCATAGTTGCCGATGCTTGTCACACTTTCTGGTATTATAACAGAAGTTACCCTGGTATCATAAAAGGCCCAATTACCAATTCTTGTCACATAGTAAGTGGTTCCGAAATAAGAAATTGAATCAGGGATATAAATCACACCGGAATAACTACCTCCATACGACGGGTTAGGCTCCTCCCCCTCTCCAACATCCCATATTTCTTGGAAATCAGCATCTGTAGTTACCTCAACCTCATTATTCCCTATTGAGCGATAATAAATGCCGTCTTTCTCAAATTCGTAAATCGGGAGAGCATGTAGGGTTGTGCTTGTCAACATGGCAAGCAACAGAAAGAGTAATGATTTTTGTTTCATAATGTTATATTTGAAGATTAATATTATCATTCTTTGGTTTGCTCTTTAATCTCGTTAGATGTAACGTATGGCAGAGAGATTGAGCAAATAAGTTTGTATTCTATGCGGAATGCTGCCACAAAAATACGAGTTTTTTGCTATACCGCAAAGAAATCAGTAAATTATTTTAGCCATTGATACGAAAAAACCTCTCAAGCGACTGACATTGAGAGGTTTTGTATATAAGCCTGTATAGAGTACAGGGATGTATGTTTCTCGGGCGTCATTGTTTTTGCTGTCGCATTACAAATGCCTATATTAAATGCGGTCGGATTAAAAATCCGCCCGAACAAACAGGCTTCATTCCTACCCCACCCCTGCCCCTTGCCCTCCGTCGAGCAGAGCTCCCCCCAATTGCTCCGCTGCTAACGGGCAATTGCCCTTCAAGGAATGGGAGGGGAGTTAAGCCTTTTAGGCTTTTTACACCCTTCTTAATTATTTCCCATCGGACAGCAGGAAATATTTTTACAAAAAGATGCAACAGAATAGGGGATATTTGGTGTCGGGGCGTGGGGCATCGGGCAACGCCACACGTGAAGTTGGGCAACATCACACGTGGAGTTTGCAATTACCTCATGTGAAGTTGCCTAATGCCACATGTGAAAATTGGCCAAAATTCATGCGGGATTTAACAGCTGTTTGTGTTTGACCGACACTTTCTTTGCTTTGTGGCTCAAAATATCCTTTTGTAACCAATTGAACGTCACGGGAAATTCGATTTAAGCGCATTTCTCGCATTTAGGGTAGGAAAGTGCCACCGAAACAAAAATAATGCGCCAGAGAGCGTCGGAGTAGGAAAAATGTTTACAAAAGCCGAAGGCCGAGGTGGGGGTGAAGACAATTCTTAATTCTTCTTTTTTAATTCTTAATTCTTTCTGTTTACCCCACCCCTCGCTTCGCTCTTCCCCTCCCTTAATGGGAGGGGAGTTGGGATGCTGAGCTCTCCTCCCTTCTAAGGAATGGGAAGGGAGTGTCTAAGGAGATTTTTATCGCGTGGGGCGATAGTTGGGGCGGAGAGATACCTTGTCTTCTGTTGGGAAGTCCTTCGGGACGGGTTGCTTCACTTTTCCCGTTGCGCACCATTCTGCGCCTCGCAGCAGAAGTGTCTGGAAACCGGCGCATTGCATGGCAGGATTGTCTGTCAGGCTTTCTCCGCAATGCCCAAGCATGATGTGGAAAACTCTTCCCTTGCCATGCTTCAGGGTGAAGATGAGCGGTTCTTCGCGCCCCGAGCCTCTTTGCTCTGGGGAGGAATAGGCTGTATAGAGCAAGTCCTTGATGCCTCCCGGCCCTCTCATTCTGTCGTAGAGCTCATCGCTGGCATGTTTCCATCGTGCAGGAAGACCCTTGGTGATGGGGTGCGAGTCGGCGCGACAATTGAGGACGAACTCGTGCCTATTGCCATGAGAGCCGCCGTTACCGGGAGAATTGTCTGCCTGCAAGGCTCCGTCTTTCCAATAGAAATAAGGCCCTGATGCCTCGTTTCTTCCTCCCCAGCCGCCAAGGGCTATCATCTCGTTGTACTCGCGCCAGTCCGTAAAGGCATTGTCGGCAGCATGATAAACCACCACTCCGCCGCCGCCACGGACGAAGTCCATGAAAGCGGCATTCATGTCGGCCGACCAGTTGTCGCCGTTGTAGTCAAGCACCACGAGTTTGTACTTGCTGAAATCCACAGCGAAGTCCTTCATGTCCGCTCCTTGCTTGGGAGAAACCGCTATGTCGAGACTGAAAAGCCCCGAACTCTCGAGCGTCATCTTGAGAGCCTGATGGCTTACAGGCCAGTTGTGGTTGTTCTGCCCTGTGATGATGACACCACGAATAGGCTTACGAGCATTTATGCAGGAAACGGCCGAGAGCAGCAAAGCCCCCATCAAAAGAAAATACCTAATCGTCTTCATATTATTCAACTTTATACCTTTTCACCTTTTTACTTTTTCACCTTTTATTATTTTGGGTGTCCAGTTCCTGAAGAAGCGCAGCACTTTCTCCTGATTGTAGCCTTGTCCTTCCTCCAAGAAACTGGAGTCCTGAATGTGTATCACCCTACCCTCTTCATCAAGGATAACGAAGACAGGGAAGCCGAAACGTCCACAATTGTTCAGGCGTTTCATCAAGGCTGCGGCTTGTGCTTGCTTCTCTTCGCTTTCTGACTTTCGAGGATTATAGTTCACATGAATATACTCGAAGTTCTCGTCAATGAGCTTGCTGATGGTGGTGTCGTTTGTGATGAAGTCAGCAAACCGAAGGCACCACGGGCACCAGTTGCCTCCTACTTGACAGACCACAAACTTGCCATCAGCCTTTGCCTTGACAAGCGCCTTATCTATCTGTTCAAGAGGGTTGATGTCTTCGTTATAAACCTTCTTCAGAGCGGTCTGGGCATTAAGCGAAACGACCAGCAAAAGGGCCAGTAACGCTAAGGCTATCCTTTTCATGACTTCACTTCTGCCACCACCTCGATTTCAACTAAAGCACCTTTCGGCAAAGCCTTTACTGCTACGGCTGAGCGGGCAGGATAAGGCTCGGAGAAGAACTCGGCATAGATGCTGTTCATGTCCGCAAAGTCGTTCATGTCTGCCAGGAAGACAGTCGTCTTCACCACATCACTCATCGAGAGTCCTATCTCATCAAGAATGGCTTTCACATTGCTGAGAGACTGACGGGTTTGCTCCTTAATACCACCTTTTGCAAAGGCTCCGGTAGCGGGATCAATGGGAATCTGCCCTGAAGAGAACACAAGATTACCAACTCGAATAGCCTGACTGTAAGGCCCGATGGCTGCAGGTGCGTTCTTTGTGCTGATAGCTTTCATATCCGTTGATTTAATTGTATGTTCTAAAGTTGTTCTTCTATTGGTTTCTCTAAGGCACTCGGCTCTACCGTTGGCTCGAAACGTCCCACCACTTCGCCCTTTCGATTGATGAGGAACTTAGTGAAGTTCCACTTGATCTCGGGCTTCGAAGCATAGTCGGGATCTGCTTTGGAAAGCATTTCATCGAGCAGCTTGGAGAGCGGATGCTCAGGAGCGAAGCCGGCAAAACCAGCCTTACTTTCCAGCCATTTGTAGATGGGATGCGCATTCTCGCCATTTACCTCTATCTTAGACATTAAGGGAAAGGTAACGCCATGATTCAGGCGGCAGAACTCCTCAATCTGCTCGTCGGTACCAGGTTCCTGATGGCCAAACTGATCGCAAGGGAAGCCGATGATGACAAGTCCCTTGTCTTTATACTTCTGATAAAGGGCTTCCAGTCCATCGTATTGGGGAGTGAAGCCGCACTTCGATGCGGTGTTGACAATAAGAAGGACTTTGCCCTTGTAGTCAGAAAAGCTCACTTCTTTGCCCTTGTTCGAGAGGGCTGCGTAATCATAAATCGTACTCATTTTGTTTGTCTTACAAGATAAAAGGCAAATGATGCTTGCCAGGATAATTAAATAGGTGTTTTGTTTCATATCTTTATTCTTTGGATGAAGCTGATGAGATTGTGCCTATCGGTCTGTAATACTTGACGCAACTGCATTGCTTACGACAGAGCGCAGACGAACCGTAGCTCCGCCCTCATCGGGATGGACGGAGTTGGTAAGCAGGATAACGCTGCAGTCCAGCTCGGGGTCAATCACGATGCCTGTACCCGTAAAGCCCGTGTGGCAAATGGTTTGCGGAGAGAAGAGGTCGCCATTGCACGAAGCATAGTCGCTATAACAATCCCAGCCATAAGTGCGACCGAAGCGTTCTGCAAAACGGGGGACTGTTCGAAGCAGGCGAGCCGTCTGCTTGCTCATGATGCGCTTCCCGTTCCAAGTGCCTTCATTCTGAATCATGGCACAAAGGATGGCAATATCTTCGGCCGAACTGAACAGCCCTGCGTTGCCGCTGATGCCACCATTCATGATGCGTGCCAAAGGATCGTGCACCATACCGCAAAGCACACTGTCGGCTCCTTGTTTTGTCGTTGGAGCCACGATGCTTCGCCAGTCTTCGCCCTTAGGCATCAAGGCTGCCCAGCAAGGTTGGTCGGTATTGTGCCAGACGCCATCGGCACCGGGAGCGCAAGGAATGTAGTCAGTATGGTTCATGCCCAAAGGAGCGAAGATGTGCTGGCGCGAGAAGTCGCGTAGAGACATCCCGCTGGTTTTCTCGATGATGCGCTGCAGGGTGATGAAGTTCAGGCAGCTATAACGGAAGCCATTGCCTGGTTCGAAGCCACGTTTCATGTGAGCGATATGCTCGATACAGGCATCGGGATCGGGCGTGGCATTGGGGTCGGGAGAGTAGTAAGCTGGCAAGCCTGAGGTGTGCGTCATCAGATGATGGATGCGAATAGTCGTCGTCTCGCCCGACTCGTCTTTCCAGTTCTCGAAACGCGGAACATAACGATTCACAGCATCCAGCATCCGGAACTTCCCCTCTTCGCAAAGAATGAGAGCGGAAATAGCTGTGGACATTGCCTTGCTGCACGAAGCCATGTCGAAGATTGTGTTCGTGGTCATCGGACGCACCACAGGCCATACTTGACGGTTTCCGTAGGCTTTCAGGTAGGCAATCTTGTCGTGTCGCACTACAGCCAGCACGGCTCCCGGGATGTCTCCCTGCTTGATGGCGTCCTCAATAATCGAGTCTGCTCTGAGCAGTTTCTGAGAATCCATGCCCACCTTCTCCGGGCGCACATGTTTCAGTTGCTGTGCTTGGGCAACAAATGGAAAGGCCGCGAAGAAGAGCAGCCATAGAATCTTTGTGATTGAACGCTTTAGCATATCATTAACTCTTTAACTATTTATCCTTTAACTTTTCCTCCTTACGATATCCGCTGGCAGTAAAGATGGCAAGAAGCGTGCCGGCTTCATCTGTAATGCGCACCTCGCAGAAAGGCAGATGATGGTGGTTGACCAGTTCTTGGGCCTGAGCAGATATGACACCTGATTTGGCTCCACGGACAAAGGTAATGTTGGCTGTGGATGTTACCGTCAAAGTACCGTGGCTGTTTGTCGCTGCAGCAAAAGCCAAATCTGCAAGAGTGAAAAGCACACCTCCCTGGACATAGCCGCCTGCATTCAGATGGCGAGGCTCGATCTGTACTTGTGTACGGGCATAGCCCTCACCTATCTCAACTATCTCTATCCCGTTCTGCCGAGCGAACTCGTCGTGAAGAAAGAAGTCTTTTAGCTCTTGAATTCTATTCATTATTGATGCTTACACGGATAATTCTTTGCAAAGATACGAAAAAAAAATAAGAAAGAAAATGGGAAGCAAAAAAAGCCTCCCATTTTTGTAAGGTTATCGAAAACGAACGTCAACAGAACAGATATTCTGCTGCACATTAATGTGCGCCATAAACCTCGATATCGCCGATGCGGACGAAGCCGTCGGTACCACCTTTGGTGACGCTGACCCGTACATATTGCGCTTCAACTGGAGCGATGCTGGCATCGTTCACAGGGGCGATGTTGTTGGTGTAGCTGCCAACCACAGTCCATGTTTCGCCGTCGAGGCTGGTCTCAACCGTGAAGTCGCGGCTGTTGAGTTGGGGTTCCAATCCGCCTGCCTCGGCATGTCGCACCACATAGCGACTAATCCGGAAAGGTTCCTTGAAGTCCATCTGCACCCAGGCTGGTTCGTCTTTGGTTTTGGAAATCCACATATAGCCATCGGAAGGCGAGCCGTTGGCAGCATAGTTGACAAACGTCTTGACCGGTGACGAGGTAATCGACATATCCTGCAACAGGGTGAGGTTGAACGGCAAATGGTGTGCCTCGTTGTAATAGCTGAACCAATGGTCGGCACGGACGATATTGACGTTGCCTGGCGAAAGTTTGTCGAGCTTGTCTTTTAGTGCGACGAGTTTGTCGGGGCCTAAGTTCCAAACATCTGCCTGTCCTGTAACGAACATTGGCGAGGTTCCTTTGAAGTTCTTGATATCGCGGTTGAAGAACTCTGCCATCTCGTCCACGCTGCCGCGATAGCAAGGGAACTGAGGTGCGATGGGCAGCCAACCGGACTGTACGGCATAAGCAAGTCTGCCGGTCTGTCTCTCATAGTCGTTGATGGTGAGTCCGTAGAGGTAGGGGCAGTTTTCGGCGTATGCTTTGCGCTGTTCGGCGCTGATGTTATCCCATATCGTAATGACGCGGAGGCCGGCCTTCTCAATGTAGCGTTGGGTTAGCTTGGTGTATGGAGTTAGGATTGAGCCCGACGATGTGAAGTATTCGCCGCTGCCTTTGCCTAACCCATTGAAAGGCATGGCATAGCCGAGGCCTGAGGGACCGCTGACGAAACAGTCATTGGCAGTCGCCTTGTTGTAATAGTAGTTAAGCATGGAAGGCGAAATGTCGGCAAGGGCTGGGCTGATGGTCCAGTTCATGGCCATCTGGCCGCGACCGTTCTGTTCAAATATCTTGGCCATAGCATGCTGGCAGTACTGAATATTGTCGCCGTCGCTGATATAGACGGCAGCATATACCTTGTTTTCCAGCTTCGGACGCTTGGGCACGGGCTTTATCTTTATATTTTTGTTGACGGCCGTATAGATGGTGGTGTTCTCGAAGAAGTCGGCAGGCACGACGGACAAGCCATAGCTGGTGGCAGCGCCCACGCCGGAGCGTTCTTCCGGAAACCAACCCAGGACAATATCGCGGCCAGGCGTCATGTCCTTGAGCATACTGCCGAGCAAGGTTTGTTCGTTCGCAACACGTGGGTCGAGCCAAATGCATGCCGAGCCGCAGGCCGCAGCGATGTCGTGAACATAAGGAATGCCCGGGCGTTCGCTGATGAGAAGACGATGATTGCATCGGCTCCAGTAGTTTCTGAGGAGGTATCTGTAAATCGCCAAGGGCGTGGTATAGTTGAGCGATGTGAGGTCGGTGACGACGGGGAAATCCATGCCGTTCGCCACAAGCTTTGCCTGTATCTCTGCGGTCACGGGAAGCAGGCGGTCAAGCCCTGCTATGGTGACGGCGAGGTTGGAATAATGCTTGCTCTTCTCGGTGCTGTATAGCACCAGGCCATTTATTTCGCTTTTGTAGCGCTTTACAAGGCTGTAGGGCGATTTCGGGGAGATGACAAAGGTGGAGTTCGAGATGCCGTGTGCCGTAGGCCAGGTATCAAGCGGTTCCTCGTTGTGGTTATAGAGGAGGATGCGCGGACGGGTGCGGTTGACGATGCCCTGCAGCGTGCTGAACATGATGCGTTCCTCATCGCTGAGCGAGGCATCGTTCATATTCAGCGTATATATTGTAGAAGCGGGCGGGAGGAAGAAGGGCAGCAACCGGTCTTCGGGCCAACAGAGCTCATCGGCCTCGAGGATGCGGTTCTTGTTGACATTGAGGTTATACGTCGTGTCGGCAAATGTTATCCTTTCTATCTCGTTCACATCTGTACGGAGGAGGGCGCCATTAGTGAGCTTCGTAAGCATCGTGGCGGGCTGCTGAGCCATCAGTTGCACAGCTCCCAGCAGGGCGAAAGCCAGTAGGAATATCTTTTTCATCTTGCAAAAGTCATTATTTAAAGTCCATAATGCATAGTCCATAGTCTGTTGTCTATTGTCCGTTGTCCTTAAAACCTTATCTTGGAAACGAACGTGCCTACCTTGACGATGAAGATGCCATCGCCCAACGTTGCGCGGTTCAGCCGCAACTCGCCTCCGGAGGAGGACGGAATGGCTACATTGCGTCCGTCGATGGAGTAAACGAGAGGCTTGACGCCATCGGGGATGCCACGAAGCAATACACAGCCGTCCTGCAGCACGCAGGCAAAGCCTTTCATCTCGCTGATGCCTGTGGCGGTGTTGAACAATATTTCTTCGATTTCCGAGATTTCAAACTGCAGGGAGGTTCCAGTATCCGGCTTTATGGTGAGCCTGCCGCTGGTGACGGTCACCACAGGATTTGTCTCAAAGAGAACGGTGGCCGTCTCGCCGCCTACTGTTTTCACTTGGAGCCCCTGGCCGCCTTCGTCCACGGTCAGGAAACTGATTTGCTTCAGTTCGGCCACACGGATCTGAGTAGTCGTGCCGTCGGCCTTTTGGACGTTCATGACCTTTTCCTGAGCCTGCCCCGAAAGAGCGCCAAGGAAGAAGGTCGCCATAAAAAGTAACTTTCTCATTGCCTTAAATTAACTAATACGCATCTTTTTTTTGCAAAGATACGATTTTTTTGCAAAGCGCAACGCATTCGCTCCAAAAAAGAATACCAAAGAGAAACTTTTGCCATTTTGCCCCCCTCTTGAGGGCATTGAAAACGCCGGCTGCGGCGATGGCAATTTCCGCGTGCGGCGTTGGCAATCCCCGGCTGCGGCGTTGGGCATCGCCGCACGCGGCGTTTTGGGGCGTCGCCAGCCGCCTTTCCACATCCCTCTTATCATACCGATAATCAGAGGATTAGACAAAATACACGAAGGAGGCGGGATGACTACTTATATCGACCGCCTTCCGGATTTTCACTTCACCTCGATTTCAAATTGAGGTGCAGGCAGGCCGTCGGTGTTAAAGAGGGACGGATGCGGGAAGTCGTCCCAAGCATAGCGGATGGCAGTAGCCGTTTTGTCGGCTGGCTGGTCAACAATGATGGCATGCGGTCCTGCAATGTGAGCCGTCGCCAATTGGTAGGTGCCGTCAACGCAGATGCTGAATCCTTCCAGGGCGGTTCGGGCAGCAAGCTTGCTGCTTTCTTTCTTGAAGCGGAGCAGAATCTTTCCGTCTCGTATGCGTGCCGTGGAAGGTAGCGGCCCACCGGCAGCCGGCAGATGTTCGCCGTAGGCCAGACGCCTCATCTGCAGGGCAACGCGATGCCCCGCGATGTGTTTGTCCTGCGGGTGAATGTCGTTGGCCTCGCCGGTGTCAATCAGAGGGACGAGAGCCGCCTTCGGTATGCGCTGCGCTGCGAGATATTGCTCGTGGCGGATGCGCGACCAGCCTGTATCGAGAGGTAAAGCGTGATGCACCATGTAGGCTGGCAATTGGACAATCACGAGGGGTATGTCGTGCTTAAACTGCTGCCGCCACGACGAGGCCAACGCCGTGAGGTAGTCGGCATAGCGCTGTGGTGCGTCGATGTTCGACTCGCCCTGATACCAGACGATGCCGCGGAAGGGGAACTGCCGCAAGGGGGCTATCATGGCGTTGTAGAGGGCTGCAGGGCAATCCACGAGGTATGTGCAGCGGGGGCGCTCTGGACGTGTGCATCCCACTGCCATCTGCAGCGTGTCGGGAAGGGGGATGATGTGATTGCCTATCTCCAGCTGATAGCGTTTGCCTGGCGTGAAATGCGGCTTGCCGTTTTGGGAAATCAGATGGACGACGATGTCGTTCTCCCCTTCACGCAAGAGACCTGCCGGCACGCTGTAGATGCGCGGCGGATATTCGTAGGTGGTGTTGCCGATGCAGCGTCCGTTGATGAAGATGGAGTCAGCATCTTTCATGGCGCCGAAGCGAAGGCGTGCAGGATGTCCGGCAAGGGCAGCGGGCACGTTGGCGATGGTGCGGAACCAATACGAGCCGTTGCGTCCGCGGCTCCAGTCGTCGAACATTCCGATGCGCTGCCACGAAGCGAAGTCGTAGCCAGGGCTGTTCCATCGTCGGAGCACGCTGTCGCACGCATTCGTCTGCAGGTCCCATCCGGCTGCGGCACGCTGTTCCACTCGACTTACCGAGTCTGCCCAATTCATCTGGCAGTGGCGGGGCTGATGGAACTCCTGGGCGAAGTCGTCGAACGCCTCGAGCGTCTCTCGTGGCATCCAGGCCTGTATTTGTGTCCCGCCAACGGCGCTGTTGATGATGCCTATCGGCACGTGGTATCGCTCCTGCAGCTCGCGTGCCATGAAGTAGCAGAGGGCACTCACCTCGCCGCAGTTATCGGGCGTTATGTCTTGCCACGGACGGGCATTCATATCGTCGTCGGGATGGAGATAGTTGTATTGATGTGGTATCTTCAGGTAGCGAATGAGCGGATTGGCATAGTCCCGAACCATGGCGGCCACGCTGTCCATGCAGCGCCGAATAGGAAGTTCCATATTCGACTGGCCGCTGCAAAGGAAGACGTCGCCAATGAGCACGTCGTGTATCACGAGGTTGCCGACCGTCAGCACGTACGGGCCGCCAGCCTTCATCTTCGGCAACAGGACTTCCCACTTGCCGTCCTCGTCAGCCGTTGCTGTGGCGCGATGACTGTTCAGTTCCACATTGACCTTGCTTCCAGGTGCCGCCCAGCCCCACACAGGGATGCGAGCCTCTCTCTGCAGCACCATGCCGTCGCCGAAGAAACGGGGCAATCTGAGCCGCCGCACTTGGGGCAAGGCTTGCGGGGCAGGAGCGCTGTAGTTGTCCATCTTCAAACGGAAGGCTTGCAACTCGGGGAGCGTAAAGACTGTCGGCAGGGAGCCCGCGGGCAACGGCATCCGCGAGAAGGTTTGGAAATAGAGGAGGCAGGCATCGCGCCACCATTGCGCATCATCGGCCTGACGCTGCAGTCGCCATAATTGCGCTTCGTAGCGCTCACGGTCAACGTATGGCTTGACCTCCTGCCAGATGCGCACAAAGTCCTGCGCCTCCTTCACGCCGTGGTCATAATGTCGGCAAAGATGCTCCCAAAGCGTATGCCCGTCGTTCAGCCGATAGGACCATGCCACATGATGGAACCAAAGCAGAAGCGATTCGGGGCAGGATTCTATATTATTATATAATGTACGCAAGGGCTCGGGATATTGCGCCACATTGTTCGACCCGTGCGCCTCTTTGACGCACGGCTCAGCATGATCGCTGCGGTTGAAGCCGATGCCAATCGAGTCCGCCCGATGATAGTAACGCGGCAGCCAGTCCTCACGCCATCCGGCTCGTTCGCACCAAGGCTCCGGACCGTAGTGATGGTCGGCGGCAAAGATGTGATGGAGCCCCATCGGCATCATGTAGTCCACCAGCGCCTCGTGGCTCCGCATGAGGAGGTCGGCGACGGGGCTCACGAATCGCATGTCGTTTGAATAGTTATCCCGCAGGAAGTCCTCTGCTATGTGGCGAGGACTGGCCGCAGGGTCGCAAGCCAGGCGTCCGAAGCCATACCAATTGGCCAAAGCAAGCGGGTTGGCCGTCCAGTTCTCCGCATCGCCCGTGTTCGCCACGCCAGACACACCTTCCAGCTGCACGCCCGCAGACGCCAGCTGCATGAAGAAGTCGTGCCACATGGGGACCAGGAAACAAGTATGGATGCTGTGCCCGGTGTACTCCTGCGTGATTTGAAGTTCGGCCATCATCCGCGTCTTTTTCATCGCAAAAAAGAGAGGCGAAACAGGTTCACGAGGCTGGAAGTCGATGGGGCCGTTCTTTATCTGCAGGATTACGTTGTCGGCAAATTGCCCGTCGAGAGGCACGAACTCGCTGTAAGCCTGACTGGCGCGGTCGTCGCCCGTAGGCGCATAGACAAAAGCCCGCCATATCACGACGCCCCCATGCCCAGCAAGAGCGGCGGCCAGCATGTTCGCTCCCTCGGCATGACTGCGCCCGTAGTCGGCAGGGCCGGGTTCTCCCTCGCTGTTCGCCTTTACGAGGAAGCCTCCGAAATCGGGAATCATGCCGTATATCTCGTCCGCCTTCCTCTGCCACCACGCCTGCACCTGCTTGTCCCTCGGGTCGGCGGTCGCGAGTTCGCCCAAGGCTTTTGGCGAGGCGAAATTGACGGAAAGATATACCCTGACGCCGTAAGGTCGCAGCACATCGGCAATGCGAGCCACTCGCCGCAGCATATCCGTCTGCAGCATCAAGGGCTTGGCATTCACATTGTTGAGCACGGTGCCGTTGATGCCATAGTCGCGCCCTCGGCGCCCGTACTCCTCGTAGCGCCTCAGAAGATGTCGCGGCAGGCGCTTCCGTGGGTCGGCAGGAATCTCCTCCCATTTCCAGAGCGAACGGCCGGCATAGCCGCGCTCCACTGTCCCGTCGGGATTGTCCCAATGGTTCATCAGCCGCAGCCGGAAGGCTTTGCCCGGCTCGGCCGCAGCGGGCATCACAGCCGCCAGGAGCAGCAAGAACAAACATAAGCGCCTCATCATGCCTGAGTTATTTTTCGTTGCAAAGATACAAATAAATTAAGAATTAAGAATGAAGAATTAAGAATGAAGATGCTTTAGCTCGATGAAATCAATGAAGAATGGAGAATTATGAATGAAGAAGCAACGCTCGACGGCCGAAGGGAAAGTCAATGAAGAATTATAGCGAGAGAAAAGCACGTTTATTCTTTCCTTGCACAGCTGATTATAATCGCCGCTGCCTGGCTTTATGCTCGCTGGCAAAAGAACAAACCTTCTCCGGTCTTCGGCAAATCAATACGCAGGTTACAAATGCAGAAACGCAGGCTGCAAATGCAGATTCACAATTTGCGGCTGTCGGTATGCAACTTGCGGCTCAACAACAACTCACAGGGAAATCGCAAACGCCAAACGGGGAAATCGCAAACATCGCGTGGATAGTTTGCAAATTACACATGGTTAAATCGCAAACATAACGTGGTTAGTTTGGCAACATGGCTGCAATGTCGTGCTGACGAACTATAAGCCCCCGCGTTTTGCGGCGCAGGGGCTTTGCCGGTCTCCGATGTCTCTCACCTGACCGCTATCTTTTTCCCGCCGACGATATAGATGCCGGGGGACAGCTTGCCGTCGGTCAGCTTGCCGCCCACCTTTTGGCCGCTGAGGTTATATATCGCCCCTAGATGAGGGACGGGGGCTGATACGGGGCTGACGATTCCGTCGTCAATGTCGGATTGAAGCATCTTTTCGCGGAAGGTGTCGATGGTGGCGTTTGTGATGGTGAAATAGGAGGTCAGGTACTTGCGAAACTTCTGCTCGAGCGTCTCTCCCTCCATCAGCTCGACGGCTGCGAACATCTCGTCGAGCTGCCCCTTGCTGCATGGGGTGTTGAAGAAGGAAAAGTTGGTCAGCTCGTAGTCCTTGTAGATGTCGCTCTTGCTCATGCCGAGCACGCCTTCGAGCAGAAAGGCCAGGGTGCCCGTGCGGTCGCGGCCGATGGCGCAATGGAAATAGACGGGCTTGTCGTTCTTCACGCTGGTCATCACATACTGCAGGGCTGTCTTGTAGGTTGCCTTGGAATTGGTGAGGCCCTCCATGTGGCTCTGCGTCTGCCCGAGCGGCGTGCGCTTGTAGGCAACGCCGTTCCCCAAAACAGACTTCGTGATGCTCCTGGCTTCGCTGTCGCTGCGAAGGTCGAGCTCTGCCTTGATGCCGGCCAGGCGCAACGCCTCGATACCTTGGGGCGTGAGGTCGTGGCCTCCGTTCAATTCGGCGCCACGGAATATCATGCCGTATCTGACCGTCTTGCCGCTTGCGGTGGGCCAGCCTCCGAGGTCGCGCACATTGGCTGTGCCCTCGACTTTGAGGTGCCGCATCTGCCCTGCCGTGGAGAAGGAGAAGTTGGCAAGCTCCGACGTCGGAAGTCCATAGTCCATAGTCGTCGGAAGTCCATAGTCCATAGTCCATAGTCCATAGTCGGTTGTCCGTTGTCCGTTGTCTGTTGTCATCGGAAGTCCGTTGTCTGTTGTCTGTTGTCCGTTGTCTGTTGTCACCTTGCAGAAATAGGTATGGCCGGGGATGAGGTTGTATATCTCGAACGAGGCGGCATCGGCAGGCACGCTCTGGGTGACGGCATCAGAGAAGTCGGCTTTCTCGCTCCATGTTATCCATTGCGCTTCTGCCGTGGTGTCGCGTTCCCAAAAGACTTCGACGGGCAACGGCCAGTCGCGTCGCTCTGGCGGGCTTTGGTTGTAGGTGCTCACCTTGCTGGCGTCGCCTTGCGTGTACTCGAAATCGTGCACAAAGCCGCGCACCCTGCCATTCTCCAGATTGTAGTCCATGCGGAACATGCCAGAGGTGGCGGGATGCAGGCGCCACATCTGACGCGTCTCCATGCTGGCTGGATAGCTGTAAGTCCTCACCCTCGAACCGGTATAACTGTAAGGATATGTCGAGGTGCCCTGTATCTTGAACCGTCCGCCGCCTACGGACGTAATCACCTGCTCGGTCGTTGGCTCCTTCGTCAGCTTTATCGGCCTTCCGTTGGAGTTGGTGCCGATTATCGGGCCGACATACATCTCGCTGTCGGCGCATTGCATCAGCCAATTGCCGTTCTTGCGAATGAGCTTGAAATAAGGCGGTGCCTCAAGCTCTTCGAGCAGGACGGCCTTCAGCCCGTCGGAGCTCGCCTTTTCTGGATTTCCTTGCAGCACATAGCCGGGGAAGGCCACGTTCTCTATATAATAGAAGCCTTCGTGGAGCGGGTAAGAATAAAGCGAATCGTAGGCCATGATTATTCCGTTGATGGCTTTGTTGAGCTGCTCCAGCGTGGCATCCTCACCAAGCGACTGTGCCTCGGCAATGATGTCGCCCAACGCCTTGACGCTGCTCGAGGAATAGCAACCCGGGTCGGTACCGACGGCATCTCCCGTGGGAAGCTTGGGGAGGTACTCGTTGAGCACGCTTTGCAGATCGTCGTAGTTGAACTCTACCCAGAGGTCGCCTATGATGTCGTAGTTGCTCCATGCGGCATCGGAGACAAAGGCCGAGAACATCGTGGGGCGCACATGAACATTCGCTCCCGTGAAGTCGAAGGTGTAGGAGCGCAGCACGGGCACAGCGTCGCAGTTCATATAGACCTCGTATTTCTTGCCGCCATAGATGCAGAGCTTGTCGCCCCAGGTATTTGCCGCGATGTTCTCGCCGAAGGATATCTTCTCGAGCTCCTTATTGTAGCCAAGAGCTTCGTAGTCCATGAGGGTCACGGAATTGGGCACGACAATCTCCGTGAGTTGCGTCTGATAAATGGCCTTGTAGCCGAGACGGGTAATGCCTTCAGGCAGGTTGAGCGCCGTGATATCGGCATAATGGAAAGCATAATCGCCCACCTCGGTCACATTATAGGTCTGCCCCTTTACCGTAATCGATGCAGGTATCGTCACCTCACCGCTATAGGGGCATTTGTTGGTTGACGAGGGCTGCTTCTCGTTTGGGTATGTCACAGCGACGGTATTGTCGCCCGTAATCTTATATTTGATGCCGTCTATCGTCAAATCCTTATCGGTAATGTCGGCATCGTTGAACGGCACAGGATAGTCGGCCCCTTGTGCCCAGTTATATCTGTTCAGCCTCTCGGGCAAGGTGCCGTCGGTTAGTTGGGCGGCGGTCACTTCGGTTACGCTTGGAACCTTAGATGTCGCGCTGCCGGCAACGGGCTGGCCTTCGAGGATATAATTGTTGACATAGGAAGCGACATCGGACGTATTGTTGCCCACCAAAGCACCGGTGCGGGTTGCGCCCTTCGGGCTTGTGATGGTGCCGATGCTCAGGTTGTTGACAAAGCTCACGCCACTCCTTGCACTGCTGCTATAGCCTACGATGCCGCCCTGATAGGCACTGTTGCTGTTTATTCCTGTGGAGATAAGCGAGCCGGCGAAGAGGCAGTTGCTCACCTTTGTATCGTTGGCATCAGGCCAGCCCAAGATGCCAGCCACCTGCAGATTCGTGGCAGCGCCGTTGATGGTGCCGTCGTAGGTACAGCGATTGATGGTGCTGCCCTCTGCTCTCGTCACGATGCCTGCCATGCGTTGCGACACCTGGCTGGTATTTGGATTAGTGATGTTGACCGAGCACCAGATGTCGCGTATCTGATGGTTGCCGGAGGATTGGGCCACCACGCCAGCTGCGAAGTGGTCGTATGTGGTGCCGGAAGCCGTCACTGAACCCGATATCTTGAAATCGTGGACATCGTTCGTCCCATTGTGGACGCCGATGAATGCAGAGAAGTTTGTCGAGGCGTCGGTAGCTATCTTGAGGTTATTTATGCTATGCCCCTGCCCGTCAAATTCGCCGCTGTGCTTGCTTGCTCCATTGCCCATCGGAACCCACGGACGGTTCTCGAGGTCTATGTCGGCCGACAGTTTAGCATCTGCAGCTCCTAAACCGCAATTATTCACCATCTTTGCCAGCCAGAAGAGCTTGCCGCCATTGTCAATCTCGAAGAAGCCGTCGGCACCCTTCTTGATGCGCTCGTACGGAGCCGTCGTGCAGGTGCAGAAGCCATTCACATAGTTGTGCTCATGCGACGGCTCTTTAGGCGTTGCGATGACGATATTGGGCACCTTGCGGACCGAGCCGTCGCTCGTCCTGTTGATGATGCCGGCATCCGATACCCAAAGGGTCGACGAGCCGCCGCCGTCGAGGTTGATGGCATCGGTCATGCCGAGGTCTTCGGCCAAAGAGACCATGTTAGGCAGCGAGAAGCCGGAGGCACCGTCCATGCGACCCTCCATCACTATCATATATATCGTCCCGTCAGCACATTTGCCGAGCATCGTTCGCGGATGCGGACCATAGAAGCCTTCGCCGCCGATATAGGGGTTCTGGCTCGTCCCGTTCCGCCGGATGATAGGTCCGGTCACAAGAAAGCTCTCGTAGTTCTTGCCCCAGGTGGCAAGCTGCGTGGAGGTGGTGGAAGAGCCATAGGGCAGAATCGTGAACGAACCGTCCTTGAAGCATATCACGCCGTTGCAACGAGCGAACTCAGCCTCCGTTGTCGCAGCAACCTCGATTCCATCTACCCAGAGAGCCGTACAAGAGGTGTTGTTCGACATGTTGAAGTAGCTGCCGTTGATGGCCACCGTAGCTCCCGCCTCAGCAGCCAAGCCGTTGGTTCCCTTCGTGGAGTACTCCTTGTCGAAGAGCATGGTATACATCGATTCCGATGAGTACTTGGCAATCGACAGCCTCTGGGGGTTGCCATAGAGGTCTGTGAAGCTCGCCTTGCCATAAGTCACGCCGTCGCAGGTCTGCCAGCCCCAATCGGCGTTGGCAAGCACCGCAGCATAGTTCGTTCCGCTCTGCGCAGCTGCCGTGATGGTCAGGCAGGCAAGCAGGATAGAAAGATAAGTCTTGAAAGTTGTTAGTTTCATGGGTAAGAATAATTAGATTTGCGTATGCAAATTTACGAATAAGTGAGCAAAACGCAAAAGAAATGCGGTTAATTTGTATCGTCGCACACTAAAAAAGACTCTCGAGGCACAGGAATTCCCCTTTCTGCCGAACCAGAATCTTGAGACGCAGCCTGCGTATGCAGATACACAACTTCCGACCGAACATACGCAGCTTGCGTCTGTAGAAACACAGCCTGCGTTTTAAAAATCAAGCAAAGAAAAAGAAAGAAGCCAGGCCGTTTCTTTCTGTATTTCAGCGTGTAACGAAAAGAAAGGCTGGCAGCCCTGAATGGACTGCCAGCCTTATGTTTGTCGTAAGACACTTTATGATTTTAACTGCAGAAGCTGAGCAGAATGCCTGCTGCAACGGCACTACCGATGACGCCAGCCACGTTGGGGCCCATGGCGTGCATCAGAAGGAAGTTGCGCGGATCAGCCTTCTGGCCTTCGGTCTGGCTCACGCGAGCTGCCATAGGAACAGCACTAACGCCTGCACTACCGATGAGGGGATTAATCTTCTCCTTCAGGAAGAGGTTCATAATCTTTGCCATCAAAACACCACCTGCGCTACCAATACCGAAGGCAACGATGCCAACGCAAAGGATGGTGATGGTCTGGAAGTTGAGGAAGGCACTGGCCGTAGCTGTGGCGCCAACAGTTGTACCCAGCATGATGACCACGATGTTGTTCAACTCGTTCTGTGCAGCCTTGCTGAGGCGCTCCACTACTCCACTCTCCTTGAAGAGGTTGCCGAGCATCAAGCAGCCGATAAGCGTGCCTGCAGAGGGAACAATCAAGCTCACCACGATAGCAACCACAATTGGGAAGATAATCTTCTCCTTCTTGCTGACTGTGCGAAGCTGGCTCATGCGAATCTTGCGCTCCTTCTCGGTAGTGAGGGCACGCATGATGGGAGGCTGAATGACGGGCACCAAAGCCATATAGCTATAAGCAGCCACAGCAATGGGACCAAGCAGTTCAGGGGCAAGCTTAGACGTCAAAAAGATAGCGGTAGGACCATCTGCGCCACCGATGATACCGATGGAAGCGGACTGTGCTACAGAGAAGCCGAAGACGTCAATCTGCGTTACGAGGAAGGTAGCGAAGATGCCAAGCTGTGCGGCAGCACCAAGCAGGAGGCTCTTGGGGTTGGCGATCAGCGGACCGAAGTCTGTCATTGCACCTACACCAAGGAAGATGAGGCAAGGATAGACGCCTGCCTTCACGCCGATATAGAGGATATCGAGCAGTCCGCCTTCGCGCATGATGTGGCCGTAGCTATGATAGTAAGGGCTATTGGCATTCAGGAACTCATTGTTCCACATGTCGGAGTCGAAGAGACCTGCGCCGGGCAGGTTGCTCAGAATCATGCCAAAGGCAATGGGCAGAAGCAGAAGGGGCTCATACTCTTTCTTGATGGCGAGATAGAGCAAGAAGCAACCGATGAGAATCATGACGGCATTCTTCCAGCCCTCTTCCTGCACGAAGAAAGTGACGAAGCCCATCTCGTTGATGAACTTGCTCACACCCTCTTCCAAGTTGAAGTCAGCAGCCAAAAGAGGCGTTGCAACGAGGAGAAGCAGGAGCAAACTAATATACTTTTTCATATTGTTTGGTTGACAAGTTAACGAGTTGACAAGTTAATTCTTAATTCTTAACTCTTAACTCTTAATTCTTAATTCTTTATTATATTAGTCCAGCTCAACGAGTGCTTGTCCGCTTTGTACCTGATTGCCTGTCTCTACGAGGATGGCCTTGACAGTACCGCCGAACTCAGCTGTGATGTTGTTCTCCATCTTCATAGCCTCCATCAAGAGGACTGTGTCGCCAGCATTGACGGTATCGCCCACCTTGACTGTCACCTTTGTGATGGTGCCTGGAAGAGGAGCGGTTACAGTCTTTGCACCAGCAGGAGCTGCAGGAGCGGGAGCTGCCTTCTTTTCTACAGGAGCGGGAGCTGCGGGAGCGGGCTTCGGAGTGACCTCGGCCTTAGCTGCAACGAAGTCGGCAACCATCTCAACGAGCAAGTCGCCCTGATTGACACTTTGTCCCTGAGTGACAGCAACACGCTTAACGGTTCCATCCACTTCGCTCACAATGTCGTTGGCCATCTTCATAGCCTCGAGAACGAGCAGAACATCGCCACGCTTAACGCGCTGGCCGTCGGTAACATTAATCTTCGTAACTGTGCCGGGAAGTTCGCTATTGACATTCTTTGTGCCGCTTGTCTGAGCTTCTGGTGTTGCGGGAGCCATTGCTACACGAGGACCTTGAGCCTTTGTCTGGGGAACTTCTACCTGATAGGTCTGACCATTGACGGTAACCTTCATCTGTCCGTCCTTGAGGTCTTCTACGGTGGCAGCATAATCCTGACCACCTATCTTAAACTTGAATTCTTTCATTTGTTTTTATTAGTTGACAAGTAAACGAGTTGACGAGTCAATTCTTAACTCTTAACTCTTAATTCTTAACTATTTAAAGTCTTGGGTTCAGCGTTGCGCCCCAAGCGGAAGGATATGGAACGATAGTCAGGACACGGCTTTCGCGATTGTCTCTCTCGTTGAAGTAGAGATAGAGAGCCATCGCAACTGCTGCCTTATCCTCATCGCTGGCTTTCTCGAAGGACTTAGCCTCCAAACTGGTCTCGATGGTGCTCTTCACGGTCTTTACCTTCGCTGTTGTCTTCTTTGCAATTGCAGTAAAGATGCCCAAGATGAGTACCAAGATAAGCAGGATAGTGAACACCACCAAAACGGAGATGCCTGCTAAAAGCCATATCTGCGGATCTGATATTGATAGTAATTGCATATTATATTCTATTTTGAAGACCCTACCCAGCCTCCCCTTAAAGGGGAGGAGAAAAGTCTCCCTGAAGGGAGATTTAGAGGGTCTTTCGTTCTTTAACTACAGAGGAATATTTCCGTGCTTCTTGGCAGGATTAGTGAGTTTCTTGTTCTCGAGCTGAGCCAAAGCGCGAATGATGCGGAAGCGAGTGTTGCGAGGCTCGATTACATCGTCGATGTAGCCATACTTGGCAGCCTGATAGGGATTTGCGAAGAGGTCTTCGTACTCCTTCTGCTTCTCTGCCATATAAGCCTTTGCCTCTTCCACCTTACCCTCGTCCTTGAGAGCCTTTGCTTCCTTTGCATAGAGCACACTTGCAGCACCGCTGGCACCCATCACAGCAATCTCGCTTGAGGGCCAAGCATAGTTCAGGTCGCCACGAAGCTGCTTACAGCTCATCACAATGTGGCTGCCGCCGTAGCTCTTGCGCAGGGTAACTGTCACTTTGGGAATCGTGGCCTCTCCGTAAGCATAGAGCAACTTTGCACCATGCAGGATGACGGCGTTGTACTCCTGACCTGTGCCGGGCAGGAAGCCAGGAACGTCAACAAGCGTTACGATAGGAATGTTGAAGGCGTCGCAGAAACGCACGAAGCGAGCACCCTTGCGGCTTGAGTTGCAATCGAGCACACCTGCAAGCTGCTTGGGCTGGTTGGCTACGATGCCAACACTCTGGCCGTTGAAGCGAGCGAAACCTACGATGATGTTCTTTGCAAAGTTAGGTTGTACCTCGAAGAACTCGCCATTATCCACGATACCAGCAATCACCTGATACATATCGTAAGGCATGTTGGGATTGTCGGGAATGATGTCGTTCAGGTAATCCTCCATACGGTCGATGGGGTCTGTGCATTCTACGCGAGGAGTCTTCTCGAGGTTGTTCTGAGGAATGTAAGAGAAGAGTTGCTTAATCATAGCGATGCACTCTTCCTCGTTCTTTGCTGTGAAGTGTGTCACACCACTCTTTGTAGCATGAACGCTTGCGCCACCAAGCTGCTCTTGGGTAACGACTTCGCCCAGAACTGCCTTCACAGGACCAGGACCTGTCAGGAACATATAGCTGCTGCCCTCTACCATGAAGGTGAAGTCAGTCAATGCGGGGCTGTAAACTGCACCACCGGCACACGGACCCATGATGGCGCTAATCTGAGGAATCACGCCTGAAGACATGATGTTGCGCTGGAAGATTTCGGCATAACCTGCGAGAGCGTTGATGCCTTCCTGCAAGCGAGCACCACCTGAGTCGTTAAGACCAATGACGGGAGCGCCAACCTTCATGGCGATGTCCATCACCTTGCAAATCTTGCTTGCCAGCATCTCGGAGAGAGAACCAGCGGAAACGGTGAAGTCCTGAGCAAAGACATAAACCAGGCGACCACCAATTGTGCCGCTACCTGTCACGACGCCGTCGCCCAGATACTGCTTCTTCTCCATACCGAAGTTCGTGCAACGATGCTTCACGAACATGTCCATTTCCTCGAAGCTACCTTCGTCGAGCAGGAGGTTGATGCGTTCGCGAGCCGTGAACTTGCCTTTCTCGTGCTGCTTCTCGATAGCCTTTTCGCCTCCACCCACGCGAGCTTTGGCGCGGAGCTCCATAAGCTCCTTAATCTTTTCTGTTTGTGTACTCATCTTTGTGATTTACTATTTAAAGATTTATTGTTTTCTATTTTGCTATTTATGTCCTTCCCTACGGGGAAAAATCAGGAGAGCTTTAGAATTTCGCGCACAAAGGTACAAAAAAGAATTAAGAATGAAGAAAGAAGAAAGAAGAATTTTCTCTAAATTCACACATTATATATTATTATATACGAAAACAAGCCCCGCCGACTAATGAGTTGAGGGGACTTGTTCTTATTATCTACATTTCTTATTGTCTTATTCTCTTATCTTATTAAAACTTTCTTCCCGTTTACGATGTTGATGCCTTTATGAAGCACAGCTGACTTTCGACCTGATAGGTCATAAATAGTAATGTTATCGTTATCATCAGCGTTAACATCTATTATGCCGTCTGGCAGCTCGAAGACATCAAAGAATTGCTCCCAGACATCCGTCCACCTGTAAACATTCTCGCAGCCATACGGGACATAGAGGTTTGCTCCCTGATAGTGGCTGTCGGTGAAGGTGTCGTACGAAATGGAGGGAGGCTCTATTGACAGACATGTGATGTTGGCCAACTAGGCACGCCCAGTTTGGCATTTAGCCTCGCCTACATCTTAAACTTCATCAGTATGGGCAAGTGGTCGGAAGGGTGCCAGAAGTTTGAGATGTTCTGCGGATTGCGTACGGGGGTTGTGTAGCTGTCTTTCAGAATTGCGGCTCCATTCACTTTCTTCTGTAATGCCGGAGTGACGTAAATGAAGTCAATACGGCGATTGCTGCCTGTTGAGCCGATGAACTCTTGCGGATAAAGGCTCTTGATGAGGTCGATGTAGGGCGTTTTGCTGCAGATGTAATCGTGCACCAGAAACTTCGTCGAGCTGTCCGGGTACTGATAGGCCGCGTTATCTACACGCGAGACAGAATTGAAGTCACCCATCATCGCCCAAAACTCGCGCTTAGCGTTGCTGTGGGACAATATGGTATTCTTGCAGATGAGTTCCATCTCCTTGCTTCGGAAGATTTCGCCTTCGCCCTTGGCTTTGCTTTCTTCACGCTTATCTGCCGGCACTCTGTACCCATACGCCATAGGCCAAGTGTGGAGCGTCACAAGGTTGAGAGTCTTATGTTTCTTCCCGAGCCTGACTTTGTACCACGATGCACCATGACATACTATTGTATCGGCATTTCCCGTGATAAGCTTCTCGGCCTCCATCGGATAGCGCGAGGTGATGAGTTGCGGGTAGTTGTCGGGATGAGCACTCAGATAGACATAGCTGTGACCATAACGCTGAGCCAACCTGCGCCATCTTGCCAAGCACTCTTCCTCCGTTTCCTTCTCGCTCTTGTCGGAGTTCGTCACGTACAACTTCTGCGCCTCGCACCACACGCATATATCAGGTTGTTGTGCGGAGACCCAATCTGTAAAGCGCTTGTAGTCGTCGGTCTGGCCGTCCCACATACCGTTCTGTATGTTCCAATAAAGCAGATTCAAGGTCCTGTTATCTTCTTTTCGAGCATGACCCGTCACGGCTCCCACCAGAAACAAGACAAGGAAAAACATTCTCAATTTCATAGTAATATGTATTATAAGGTTTATTATTCAGGCAATATCTTTGAGTCTTTAGAGGTATTTGCTGACGATGGCATCGGTCTTCTCCCATAGCTTGTGCATCTGTTTGTGATGAAGGAACTTGTCGCCAATGTCGATGATGCGGTTCGAACGGTTGAAGGTGCCTGTCTGTGTTGCTTTGTCCTCGTCCAATAAGAGGCGGATAGCTGTGTCGGCTCCTTGTCGGGGAGTACGGATGAAGGGACGGAAGAAGATGTCGGTCAGCGGGTCGATGAAGTTGTGCATGCGGATGATGTCGGTCGAGACGATGCCTGGGTCGGCAGCATTGACCGTGATGCCTTTGTTCCTGAGACGTTCTGCAAGTTCGAAGGTGAAGAGTGTCAGCGCCAGCTTCGAATTGCTGTAGATGGGGATACGCCAGAAGCTTCCCTTTCTGCCACGGCGGAAGAAGTCGGGAAAGTCCAAGCGCCCTACCCTATAAGTCAACGATACCATATTCACGATGCGACTTCCCTCTCCCATCAACGGCAGCAAGAGGCGGGTAAGTAGGTAAGGACCTACATAGTTGACCTGCACGGTTCGCTCCATGTTGTCTTGTGTGATGTGGAGTCCCGTTTCGAGTGTCCCGGCATTATTCATCAGGAGGTCTAGGTGCTGGAAACGAGCCTTTATCTCGTCCGCGAAACGACGAACGGAACTGAGGTCGGCAAGGTCTATGCCCACGACCTCTACATGCTCGTTGCCCGTGGTCTTGACAATTTCCTGCCGCTTCTCTTCCGCCGTTTCAGGATGGTGGCAAGCCATAATTGTATGAAAGCCTTTGCCAGCCACAGCCTTCGCTTCCTCGAAGCCCATGCCTGTGGCTGCGCCTGTTATAATCGCCAGCTTCATAGGTTCTGCTCCCTCTCTATGCGTTCTATTTCTTTCACCAAATCTTGCGGAAGTTGCTCGCGAAGATGCTGATGGCAAGCCATCTCAAGCGTGTACATCCTGCCGATGCAGTAGTTGCTATGCTTGCAGCCACAACGATGATGGGGGTCTTCCTTGAGCCGGTTCACGAAGTCGGGCTCGTTGAGGAGGCTGCGAGCCATCTGCACAGCCTCAAAGCCGTGCCCCAACACCTCGTTTATCTTGTCGCCACACACCAAGCCTCCGACATAGATGAACTTCATGTCGGGCATTGCCTCACGGAACTTCAGGGCATCTTCAAGGAAGAAGGCTTCCTTGTAAGGGACTGGCTTTGTCATGATGTTCCTGACGAGCGATTTGCAACTTCGGATGCTGTATTTGAGCCAGGGCTTGTCCATGTAGTGCGTCATCGTCTGCAAAGGCAGTTCGCCTCGCATGACATACATCGGTGTGGCGCTCACCAGTCCGCCGCTCAATACGAGGGCATGCACGCCAAGCTCCTGCAGGCGACGGGCAACGGGGATGCTGTGCTCCTCCAACGAAACGCCGTTCTTCAGCCCGTCCCGCATGTTCATCTTGCAGACGACGGCAATGTCGTCCCTTGCCGCCTTCATGGCTGCCTCCACACAAAGCGTCATGAAACGCATCCTGTTCTCAAGCGAACCACCATAGTCGTCCTTGCGATGATTGAAGTAAGGGTTGAGGAACTGGTCAATCAGATAACCGTGTCCGCAATGTATTTCCACCTCGTCAAAGCCTGCTTCGCGAGCCAAGTTGACAGCCTCGCCGAACTTCATTGCCAGCTCCGGCAGCTCGTCCCGACGCAATCCGCGCACGATGGTAGGGCTGTAGAGATTGAAACCCGTGGAAGCCCCCACGGGAATGCAGCCGCAGATGGCTTTGTGGCTCATGTTGCCGCAATGCCCCAACTGGATGCCCGCCGCTGCACCTTCCTTGTGGATGCCGTCGGTGAGGCGGCGCAGACCAGGCACAATCTCTTTTTTCATCACAAGCTGGCGGTCAAAACTCAAGCCGCTTTCCGTCACGGCGGCATAGGCCACAGTCGTCATTCCCACGCCGCCCCGAGCCACGCTGGTGTGGTAGTCGTAGAGCATCTCGCTGGGTTCGTGCCCGGGACACATGCTCTCGAAAGCCGCACTCCTGATGGTGCGGTTCCTCAATGTCAGCGGCCCGATGTGTGCCGGCTCGAATATTTTATTTAGTTCACAGTCCATAGTCCATAGTTCATAGTTGTGAAAGCACCTGATGGCCTCAACTCTCAATGTTCACTTATCATTTGTCAATAAACGAAAGGAATGATGCGTTTTCGCTTTCCTAAGGCTTCTTCGCCAAACTCCTCCTTATACCTATTATATATAGCGTGGGCGCGAGGCACGAGATTGGCTGCCGTCCAGATCGGAAACACCCAGGCCGCCAAGGTTGCTGCCGCGATGGCAAAACCGGTCCACTCTATGATTTCGCCCAGATAGTTAGCCGAAGTCACATAGCGATACATGCCTTTGGAGGGCAGATAATGCTTCGTGTCGCCCGGCTTGCGAAGATGACGGACGACATGGTCCGAGTGGAGATTGATGGCCATCCCTATGAAGAAGAGTAAGATGCCTGCAATGGCATTCGGACGAAGCAAGTAGGAAACGCCTTGCTCGAAGTCGGGGTTGGGAAACCAATAGAGTCCTCCGCCCTGAATCAGCCCGTTGATGAGATTGAAAACGATGCCCATGAGCATGATGACGACTGGCATCCGGCTCTGCCCTTTCAGCAGGAACGGGAAGACGAGACTGCGCTGGAAATAGTGCAACTCGAAGAGGCAGAACAGAGCCAGCTGCGGCAAGTGCCACTTCAAGGGCGAAAGGCTCCATATCGCAAGCATAACAATGAAAACAGGTACCTCCATGAGAATCCAACCCAGCTTGTTATTGATGCTCAAGCCCCACTGCTTCGTGCGAAACTGACCATAACCAGCCGTCACGAAGTAAAGGCTGACGAAGACCACTATAGCCAGCACCAGCATGCCATAAATAAGGTAGTAAAAGAGTCCCTCTGACATCATTCCTTGCATTTTAGGCAATGCAAAGTTACAGATTTTCATTCAATAATCAAAATTATTAAATCACAAATGCACATCTCGCATGTTTGGAATAGACATTTGGGGGCTGTTATGTTTTCGGAAAATCCTTGACAAAAAAAGTGACGAAAAACGGTGTAATCGGAAACTCTGCATGGCTAAGAATCAAACGCCGCACGCGAAGTTGGGCAACGCCACACGCGGCGATGACAAATTCCGCACGCGAAGTTCCCCATCGCCGCAGGCGGAATTTGGCGAAATTCCACGCGGAATTTATCCACACAAAGCACTTGGTTTGTACTTTCTTTGCCCTGCGCTTCAAAACGCCTCTCTGCAAACCCTTTATTATAGAGGGAAACTCGATTTAAGCCCTTATTTTGCCTTTGGGGTAGCAAAGTGCCACAAGAGCAAAAACAAGCGCTCAGAAAGCGTCTCGCCTGGAATTATCTTTACAAATTCGCCTTGCTGACCAAAGGATGGCAAAATGTGACGCTCTGATTTTTGCCACAGAGGCGCACATGCTCCTTCCGCTCACCTGACCACTTTCTTCTTCCCGTTTACGATGTAGATGCCGCGGGGCATTGAACATCGACCGTTGTTCATTGGGCATTTCCGGCCGTAGAGGTCGTAACAGGCCGACTCCTCTTCGCTCTCCCCGACGGGAGAGACTATTCCCGTCATGTCGTCTATCACGACGCTTACCAGCACGGGGCGATGGTCGGACGAAACGGAATTTGCTATCACCTTGCGCAAATTTATAGAACGCACCACATTGCCGTAGGAGGCGATGTAGTCGATGACGCGGTTCGGATTCTGAGCTGGGAATGTATATGACGAACTGCTGTTTGTCAGACGGTTCAGGAAGACGAACATGTCGTCCTTCTTCATCGTAGTGATGAGGGTTGAGTTTGGTTTGTCGTTCCAGTCGCCACAAATGAAGAAAGGCTTGCTCCAACGAGAGGCTTCCGCAATGATGATGTCCAGCGAGGCCAGGCGGTTCGGCTCCTCAAGGTCGAGATGTGTGCATGCGAATACATAGTTCTGGAACTCGCAGACGAGCAGCGTCCTCTTCTCCTTGCCGGGCAGAGGCGTGTTGCTGACAGACAAAGGCTTCTCCTTGCTGAGGATAGCAACGCCATACTTGCCGCCGCTGAGGGGAATGGCGGGGCCGAATGTGCCGTACATACCGAGATAATCGGCAAAATAGGCTGTCTCGTCAACACGTCCCGAACGCGGAACAATGTAATCCACCTCTTGCAGGCCTACCACATCGGGCTGACTGCTTTGAATCACCTTAGCCTGTCTCTCGAGGTCCACCACATCGTCCATCCCTGCACCATGACGGATGTTGTAGGTCATCATGCGCAATGTAATGCCATCACTCTGCGCACATAAGGGCAGGCAGGCAATCAGAAGACAAAGGATTAGTTTTAGCTTTTTCATGGTTGTTATAGCTGAATTTATTTTTTCACACCTTTATATACGAGGTAGAGGACGACAGCCACGCCGAGAACCAGCATCGCTATCTTCAGTTCTCCACTGTACTGGGCGACTTTCTCTTCGAGCTGACCGCTATAGTAATGACCGATGTACCAACCCATTCCAGCAAGAATCGAGTTCCAAAGGCCGGCTCCAAGCGTGGTGTAGAGGATGAAGCGTCCTAACCCCATTCGCGCCAAACCCGCAGGGATGCTGATGAGCTGACGAACGGCAGGAACCAGACGCCCGAAGAAAGTGCCAACCGCCCCGTGCTCGTCGAAGTAGCGCTCTGCATTCTCCACCTTCGCGCTGTCAATCAAACACATGTGTCCTATCCTGCTCTCTGCGAAACGATACACAAGCGGCCGCCCGAGATAACGAGCCAACCCATAGTTCACCAAGGCTCCGATGATGGCTCCGAGTGTGGCACAAAGCACGACAAGGAAGACATTGAGTTCGCCAGTAGTGGCTGCCATATAGGCTGCCGGCGGCACTACCACTTCGCTGGGGAAAGGGATGAAGCTGCTCTCGATGGCCATCAGAAGCGTGATGACCCAGTAGTTCAAGTGCTCGAGGCACCAGGCTATGAAAGGAATGGATTGCATTACAGTTTCGCTATTTGCTCCCCCTACAGAGGGGCGGGGTGTTCTCTATTTACAATTTAACAATATCTTTACTTGTGAGTTTGACGGCCTTGCCCTGAAGCAGACTGTTCCGGCGACAGAGAATGATGGAAGACATGGGGCGGAACAAGGAGAACCGACGCCGGAAGAGATAGGACGAAAGGCGGTTCATCCGACGCTTGCGGTCGGTAAGGACTACCACAGCCTCTGCCTCTTCGTTGCGATGGCTCATGAGCTCCTTAAGCCAATCCTCGCTCTGCAGTTTCACATCGACAGGCAAGATGACAAGCCACTCGTAATTGGCAGCTTTGGCTCCAAGGGTAAGCGCAAGTTTGTGGATATCAATGCCTCGTGTTGTGGTGGAGCAAAAGGTATGGCTGAGATACGGACAGCCTGCCTCCATGTCCTCGAGCCACTCTTCAAGGTCTTTGTCGTGCAGCTTATCGACCACAATCACCTCATACTCTCCTCCGTATTGAAGGGAAAGCAACTGAGGAAGCAGACTTCTGAGCTGCTGCTCTTGCTCCTCGCAAGTGACAATGATACTCACGCTTTGCATTTTACTCACCTGTATAAGCTTTCGGCAGTTCCCTGCAGTTGTATTGGCTGGCCATCGTCTCGCCATAGGCTCCAGCAGATCGGATGGCGATGAGGTCGCCTCGCTTGGTTTCCGGCAACAGACAATCCTTTGCGAAGATGTCGCTGCTCTCGCAGATAGGACCAACCACATCGTAAGTCTGCGGCGTTGACAAGCTGCTTATGTTCTGCACTTTATGCAGCGCTCCATAAAGAGCTGGGCGAAGCAACTCGGTCATGCCTGCATCAACGATGACGAACTGTCTTTCCTTCGCCTGCTTGACATAAAGGCAGCGTGTGATGAGCGAACCGCATTGGCCGACGACTGCTCTGCCGAGCTCGAAGTGAAGATGCTGGCCGGGACGCAGTTGCAGGTGCTTGGCGTATGTCTCGAAGTAGGCTTTGAAGTCAGGGACAGGATGCTCGTCAGGATTTTCGTAGTCGATTCCTAAGCCACCTCCAACATTGATGTTCTTCACAGAAATGCCTTCGGCCTCGAGCAGGACTTGTAAGTCGTTAATGCGATGACAAAGCGCTTCGAAGTCGTCCATCTGAAGAATCTGGCTTCCTATATGGAAATGGAGCCCGACGAAGTGGATGCTCGGCAACTGCTCAGCAATACGGATGACATGAATCATGTCGTCCACGGAAATGCCGAACTTGTTCTCGGCAAGGCCTGTAGTGATGTTGGCATGTGTATGCGCCCCGACATCAGGATTGATGCGGAAGCTGACATCTGCCACCTTATTCATTCTCTTGGCAATCTCTGCAATGACTTCCAGTTCAGGGATGCTCTCGACATTGAAGTACTGGATGCCTGCTTCGAGAGCCAGCTCTATCTCCCAGTCGGCTTTACCTACTCCGGCAAAGACGATCTCGTCTGCAGGGAAGCCGTTCTCCAGGCAAACCTTTATCTCTCCGCCACTCACGCAATCACAGCCAAAACCTGCTTGCTGTATCAGCCGAAGCACCTGAGGAGTGGCGCAAGCTTTCACGGCATAATGCAAATGCCAGCCTTCGTGCTTGTCCGTCTCGCTCTTGATAGCTGCAAGGGTCTCGGCAAGCAACGCTGTATCGTAATAATAGAAAGGCGTCCGAAGTCGTTCGAAGCGCTCCTTCATGTCCTGTAACAATCTTCTTGCCATTTTATTTATTTAAATAATGTGTCGCTGAGAGCCTGGAGCGTGCGCTTCTTGTCCTCTGCCTTCACAACAAAGGAGATGTTGTGAGAGGAGCCGCCATAACTAATCATACGAACCGGAATGTCCTTGAGTGCTTGGCAAGCCTTTGTCTCGAGGCCGACATTACCACTTTCCAAGTCGCCCACAACACAGATGATGCACATATCCTCCTCCACACTAACCGTACCATACTTCTTCAGTTCATTGACAATATCCGTCAGGTGATTGCGATTGTCGATGGTAACGCTCACGCCGACCTCACTGGTGCATATCATGTCGATACTGGTCTTGTAGGTCTCGAAGATTTCAAAGACCTTGCGAAGGAAACCGTAAGCCAAGAGCATTCGGCTGCTGTTTATCTGGATACAGATGTTGTTGTCGCGAGCCGCAACAGCCTTAATCGTGCCACGCTGGAACTCGTTGTTGATGATAGTTCCCGGAGCATTGGGATCCATCGTATTGAGAAGGCGTACAGGGACACGAGCGAACTTTGCCGGCTGAATACATGTGGGATGCAATATCTTGGCACCGAAGTAAGCAAGCTCCGCAGCTTCCTCGAAGTAGAGCTGGCGGACTGGCTCCGTATGTTCCACGAAGCGAGGGTCGTTGTTGTGCATGCCGTCGATGTCTGTCCATATCTGAATCTCTTCTGCCTGAATAGCCGCACCGACAAGGCATGCACTGTAGTCGCTGCCTCCTCGAAGCAAGTTGTCTATCTCCCCATAAGCATTGCGACAGATAAAGCCTTGTGTCAAATAAATCTGATAGTCAGGATTAGCCTCCAGCACCTTCGATATCTTTTCCTTGATGTAGTTCATGTCCGGCTCGCCATTCTTGTCAGTACGAATGATGTCGAGGGCATTAATGAGCAACGTCTTGATGCCGCACTCCTGCAGGTAATTAGTGACCATATTGGTGCTGATTATCTCGCCTTGTGCCAAGATGACCTTTTCCTCGAAGGATGTGAAGTGAACCTTTGTAAAGGAGCGCAGATAGTCGAACTCATCATGCAGGAACCTCATCGTCTTCTGCTTGGCTTCCTCTGTTTTATAGAGCTTTTCGATATGCCCGGCATAAGCCTGTTCGAGCTGATTCATGATGGTGTTGGCTCCTTCGGGATTCTTCTTGTAGAGGTAATCGGAGATTTCCACCAATGTGTTTGTGGTGCCGGACATCGCAGAAAGGACTACGAACTTTGTTTCTCCATCTTCTGTGATGAGCTTCGAGACTTCTTGCATTCTCTGGGGTGAGCCAACAGATGTGCCACCAAACTTCAGTACTTTCATATTCTTATTCTTTATAATCTTTATCTAGTTTTGCATCCTCACAACGATAAACGCTTCCGGGGAAGAACTCAGGCCATTGCATGTTGTGTGTGCTGAGGATAATTGCGGTATTATTCTGCCGACGTATCTCGTCGAGAAGAGCCAAGATGAGCTCGCCGTTCTCTGCATCGAGATTGCCGGTCGGCTCGTCTGCAAGGATGACCTTCGGGTTGTTTAGGATGGCTCGTGCTATGCCGATTCGCTGCTGCTCGCCACCGGAAAGTTCGTAGATGAACTTGTCTTTCTTGTCGGCAAGCTTTACCATCTCCAGAACTTCGACGATGCGTTTCTCGCGGTCTGCCTTTTTCTTCCATCCTGTAGAGCGGAGAACGAAGTCGAGGTTGCGATGAACCGTTCTGTCGCGAAGCAGTTGGAAGTCCTGGAAGACGATGCCCATCTGACGTCTGAGAGCGGGTTGTTGCTTTGTCTTGAATCGACTCATATTGAAGCCGAGCACTTCCGCTTTGCCACCTTCAACGGGCAGTTCGCCATAGATAGTTTTTAGCAGCGACGACTTTCCGCTGCCTACAGGACCTGTGAGATACACCATCTCGCCTTCTTCTACAGAGAAGTTCACTTTGCCCAGAACAAGATGCTCGTCCTGATAGATATCGACGTCTTTGTAATTAAGAATCATCTTTCTGTTGAGAGGTTATTAGTTATCTGTTATTGAGGACATCGGCCACCGTCCTTTCATTCATCTTAATGCTTCTTCCAACCGGGATTATGGCGTTCGATGAGTTCCTTTGCCATATCCTCGATGCGGAGGCCTTTGCTGGTGAGCAGTACGATGAGGTGGTAGAGCATATCGGAGCCCTCGTAGATGAGGCGGTCGTTGGTGCCGTTGGTGGCTTCGATGACGAGTTCCAGAGCTTCCTCTCCCACCTTTTGTGCCATGCGGTTCAAGCCGTCCTTGAAGAGCGATGTGGTGTAGCTGCCTTCGGGCATCTCCTCGTGGCGCTTCTCTATGAAGTCGTTGAGTTCGGACAGGAAGAGCAGCGGATTGGGCTTGTTCTCTTCGCCCCAGCAGGTATCTGTGCCTGTGTGGCAGGTCGGTCCGTCGGGATTGGCTTGAATGAGGAGCGTATCGTTGTCGCAATCGACCTTGATATCGACAAGATGCAAGCAGTTGCCGCTTGTCTCGCCCTTTGTCCAAAGGCACCCGCGGGAGCGGCTGAAGAAGGTTACGAGCCCAGTGTCTTGGGTCTTCTTCAACGCTTCTTCGTTCATATATCCGAGCATAAGCACCACTTTCGTTGTGGCATCTTGTATGATGGCGGGCACCAGGCCGCCGCATTTATCGAAGTCTATCTTCATTATATTCTGACGTTAATATTCTCTTTTCTTAAATATTCCTTGAGTTCCGGTATGCTGATTTGTCCGAAATGGAACACGCTGGCGGCAAGTGCGGCGTCGGCATGTCCTTGGGCAAAGACGTCGCGGAAGTCCTCCATGCGTCCTGCGCCGCCACTCGCAATGACGGGAATGGTCAGTTCCGATGAGAGTCGAGCGAGCGCGTCGCAGGCAAATCCTTGCTTCACGCCATCGTGGTTCATGCTGGTGAACAGGATTTCTCCAGCGCCTCTGTCGTTCACCTCCCTTGCCCAATCGAAGAGGTTCCGGTCGGTAGGGATGCGTCCGCCGTTGAGGAAACATGTCCATGTTCCGTCCTTCAGCTGTGCATCGATGGCGACGACGCAGACCTGGCTGCCGAAGCGACTGACGATTTCGTCGATGAGTTGCGGCCTGCGAAGGGCGGCGCTGTTGATGCTTATCTTGTCGGCCCCAGCCGAGAGCATCCGGTCCACATCGGCCAGTTCGCTGATTCCGCCGCCTACGGTGAACGGGATGTCTATCTCGGCTGCCACTTTCTGCACCATATCCGTGAAGGTCTTGCGGCCTTCGTGGCTGGCGGTTATGTCGAGGAAGACGAGTTCGTCCGCCCCTTGCTGGCTGTATATCTTGCCGAGTTCCACGGGGTCGCCAGCCTGCCTGAGTTGCAGGAAGTTCGTGCCTTTGACGGTCTGGCCGTCTTTGACATCGAGACATGGTATGATGCGTTTTGCTAACACCGAATCAATTTACTGTTTGACGATTTACTATTTACGATTTATCTTTCCTTGAGCAGGGATTTCAGGTCAATCTTTCCTTCGTAGAATGCTTTGCCGAAGACGACTGCTGGGATGCCTGCCTGGTCGAGCGCCACGATATCTTCTGTGCTGCCCACGCCTCCGCTGGCAATCAGATGGCACTCCGGATAGCGGCGCATGATGCTCTGGTAGAGTTCGATGGCTGGTCCGGCCAGCGTGCCGTCGCGGCTGATTTCCGTGCACAGCACGTTCTTCGTGCCAGCCGACATATAGCGAGAGAGGAAATCCTCGAGCCCGATGTCGGAATCCTCCTTCCATCCGTTGATGGAGACCTTCCCGTCCCTCACGTCTGCACCGAGGACGAGTCGTTCTGCCCCATACTTTTCGAGCCAACGAAGATAGCGCTCCGGCTCGGTCACTGCAAGGCTCCCGACCGTCACCATTGAGGCTCCGGCCTCGAAAGCCTTTTCGAGGTCGTCATCGCTCTTAATGCCTCCGCCGAAGTCAACGATGAGCCCCGTTTGCGTCGTGATGTTACGAAGGGCGGCGAGGTTGACCACATGCTTGCTCTTGGCACCATCAAGGTCGACGACATGCAGGCGGCGCATGCCCAAATCCTCAAACTGACGGGCCATTTCGAGCGGGTCGCCATAGACCTTCTTCGTGTCGTAGTCGCCCTTGGTCAAGCGAACGCACTTGCCTTCGATGATGTCTATTGCAGGAACCAGCTCAATCATAGTTCGAGGAAATTACGGAGAATCTGCTGCCCCACCGCCCCACTCTTCTCGGGATGGAACTGTGTGGCATAGAAGTTGCCCTTCTGCATGGCCGCGCTAAACGGGTGAATGTATTCTGCGACGGCAGCCGTGTGCTCGCATACCGGCACATAGAAACTGTGGACGAAGTAGACGAAGGGAGCCCCCTCCAACCCTCGGAATAATGGGGCAAGGGGCAAGGTGCAGGGGGCAAGAGGATTGCTGTTCTCCTGCTCCTTGCTCCATGCTCCATGCCCCTCTAAGGTATTCTCCTGCTCCTTGCTCCTTGCTCCATGCCCCTCTAAGGTATTCTCCTGCTCCTTGCTCCATGCTCCATGCTCCTCTAAGGTATTCTCCTGCTCCTTGCTCCATGCCCCATGCCCCTCTAAGGTATTCTCCTGCTCCTTGCTCCTTGCCCCTTGCTCCTCTAAGGTATTCTCCTGCTCCTTGCTCCTTGCCCCATGCCCCTCTATATTAAACGTGAGGCAGTTCCATCCCATGTGGGGTATCTTGTCCTCATGCTTCTGAGGGACGAATCGTTTTACTTCCGCGTCGAAGATGCCCAGGCAGTCGGTATCGCCCTCTTCCGAATGACGGCACATCAGTTGCTGTCCGATGCAAATGCCCAGGACGGGCTGCGTGAGGGAACGAATCACCTCGTCCAGTCCGTGCTCGCGAAGGTAGCGCATCGCGTTGCTCGCCTCGCCTTGACCCGGGAAAATCACACGGTCGGCGCTTCGCAACTCTATGGGGGAATCCGTCAGCAAGGGTTCTACGCCCATACGCTTCAGAGCATGGACGACGGAAAAGATGTTTCCGGCATTGTATTTGACTACTGCGACCTTCATAATGCGTACCCGCGTATTCGTTTCGGGCGACAAAGATACATATTTTATATTTAATAAGGAAACGAATGCCGCGAAAAGTCTGCTTAATCGCCGAAAAAAGGGGTTCTGCGTAAAATAAAAGCGATGATAACGGGGAAGAAGGTTTCGCAACACAGCCTGCTCCGTGCATCAAAAAGACTTACGCCATGGGCTTTTTGCTCTTTGAATGCCCGGACTTTACTTTCGAGGCATCGGACGGAATGGAAAAATCCTTTACATAAAATGGAGCGGAAAATGAAGAATCTGACATCGTGGCGTGGGGCGACGACAAACGCCGCACGTGAAGTTGGCCAACGCCGCACGTGAAGTTTGCAATTACCCCATGCGAGGATTGCCAACGCCCCACGTGGTATTTAGCCCAAAACCATGCAGTGTTTATCATCTTCGCATGCCACGCCTGTACTTTCTTTGCCCTGCGACTCAAAATGCCCTTTCGCAACCGATTGACTGTCACCGGAAATTCGATTTAAGCCCTTATTTTCGTTTGGGGTAGAAAAGTGCCACAGAAGTAAAAACAGGCCGTCAGAGAAGACGCCTCCAGGAAAAATGTTTACAAATCAGACATAGGAGAAAAAGGAAATCGCACGCCTGCAGCAAGTTCTGCAGGATATGCTATCGGGCAACAGCAAGAATGGGGATTGCCGGTCCCGCCTTCCCTTGATCGCTTTGCAAATGCTTATACCGCTCCCCGTCGGACTGAAAATCCGGCCTCAGGGGAGCCGCTCGCAAAAAGGTTCGCCTCCCCCTCAGAACTCCAAATCGAGCTTGATGGCATCGCCGTCCTCCCCGCTTTCGGGAACATCCCCGCCTTCGGAGCTGACAAAACCGAAGGCATCGCGAAGGGCTTCCTCGAACTTGCCAAAGTCTTCGCGGAAAAGGAATATCTTGTGCTTTTCGTAACTGACTTGCGGCATTTCCTGAGGACCGCTCAGCATCTTCTTGCTTTCTGTGATGCTTAGGTACAATTCGTCTTTCCTGTTGCGCTTCACGTCGATGTAGTAAATGCGCTGACCGGCCTTCACGGTACGCGAGAAGAGGATTTCGCTGTCTCGCCCCTCTGCTGTCTGTTGCTTATTGTCTGTTGTCATTTTCTTTGCTTCAAATGCTTTTGCTTGGCAAAAGTACAAAATATTTATGAATTATAAGCATTTCGTTCTTTCATTTTTTCATTCTATTCATTTTTTTTTCGTAACTTTGCCGCCAAATTAAGCCCCCGAGCGAAGGAGTTGACAAGGAAACGCGTTAACTCTAAACTCTCAACTCTAAACTCTCAACTCTAATAGCGCTCTATGATAAACCGTGAATTGATACGAATCAAGCTTGTGCAGGTGCTCTATTCCTATCTGCAGAAAGGTACGCACAACCCTGATGTGGCAGAGAAGGAACTGCTGCTGAGCCTGGACAAGGCTTACGACCTCTACAACTATCTTTTGCTGCTCATGGTCGAGGTCAGCCGCATGTCGGTCCGCATGCTCGAAGTGCACGAAAAACGCAGCAAGAAACTGAAGGACGGAGCCAGCTGGAGCCATAAGTTCGTGGACAACCGCTTCATCATCCAACTCGAATCGAACCGTCAGCTCCGGGACTACTGCTCGGAACATGAGCTCAGCTGGGCCGACCACGAGACCTTCGTGCGCGGCCTATATAATAAGGTGGAGGAGAGCGACTTCTACAAGGACTATATGGCAAGCGAGACCTCGAGCTTCATGGAGGACCGCGAGATATGGCGACTCATCTACCGGAACCTCATCTGCAACAACGAAGAGCTCTCCGACCTCCTGGAAGACAAGAATGTCTATTGGAACGACGACAAGGCTATCGTCGACACCTTTGTCCTGAAGACCATCAACCGCTTCACGGAAAACAGCAATTCGGTCCAGCCGCTAATGCCCGAATACAAGAGCGACTCCGATCGCGACTTTGCCACAAAACTCCTCTATCGGGCCATAGTGGGTCAGGAATACATCAACGGGCTCGTCAGCGAAAGCACCCGCAAGTGGGACTTCAAGCGCATCGCGCTCATGGACCGCATCATCCTGCAACTTGGACTGGCTGAGATAACGACCTTCCCCAACATTCCCTTGAGTGTCAGCATCAACGAATATGTCGACATCGCCAAAATGTACAGCACCCCGAAGAGCGACAAATACATCAACGCTACCCTCGACGCCATCGCCAAGAAACTGATAGAGGAAGGGAAACTCGTGAAAGAAAACACCAACGCAACCGAAGACATCTAATTCTATTAACATAACAAACTGCCCAAGACCCTGCAACGCAGTTCCCTACAGCCCTTCCCGTCCCCCTTTATGGGGAGAGACGACAATGCCTCGCCCCCAAGGGAGAGGTTTCGAGAGGGTCTGAAGGGTTAGGGAGAGGGTTCGCATTATGCTCACACTACTTCAAGCTCAAGGCGGCAACATGTCGTTCCTTTTCATGATGGTCATCATCTTCGCCATCATGTGGCTCTTTATGATTCGTCCTCAACAGAAGAGGCAGAAAGAGATTCAGAACTTCCGCAACAGCATCACCAAAGGCTCGCAAATCGTTACTGCCGGCGGCATCTACGGAACGGTGAAGGATATCGACGAAGCAGACAACACGCTCAAAGTGGAGATTGCCAACGGCATCTACATCAAAGTAGATAAAGGCAGCGTCTTTGCCTCTCCGCAATCAACCGCACAATAAGAAATGTCGAGAATCGGGCGAAGTTTCAACAAATGGCGGGACAAGTTGTTCGGGACAAGAAGTCACGAAGTGCTCGTCTTTTGCTTCTTCCTTGCCGTTTCCTTCAGTTTCTGGCTCTTGCAAGCCCTCAACGAAACGCTTGAGAAAGAAGTGCCCATCAAGGTGAGACTCGAGAATGTGCCCGAAGATGTAGTCATCATCGATTCCCTTCCCTCCTCGATAAGCGTCACCCTTCACGACAGGGGGCTCATCCTTGCACGGCAGAGCATCTCCAACATCTTCCGCCCCAAACGCATTAAGGTTGACTTCACGAAATACAACACCGGCAAGGCCGATGCGGAGGTCTATATCTCTTCCGATGAGATCCAACGCCTCATAAGACGGCATCTCGTGGTTTCCACAAAAATACAGGCCATCAGGCCCGACACGCTTCGCTTTTCCTACAATCACGGCCTCTCGAAGACTCTGCCCGTCAAGTTGGCAGGAACGCTCAAAGCCTCCAGGCAAAACTACATCCAAAGCATTCTTGTCGAGCCGGAATCGGTCAAGGTCTTTGCTCCCAAAGCCATACTGGACACGATGCAAGTCGTTTACTCCGAGGCATTCGACCTGGAGGAACTGAGCGGAGCAGGCAACTATCAGGTTGCGCTTCGCAAACAGAAGCTCGTGAAATATGAGCCCGAACGGGTCAACATAAAGGTTGGCGTGGGTTACTACACAGAGAAGACAATCAAAGTGCCGGTCATCGGATTGAATTTCCCGGCTGAGAAGAAGCTCCGAACCTTCCCTGCACAAGTCAATGTCACATTCAAGGTGGAGTCCGGAAGGTATGACAAGATTCGTCCGGAAGACTTTGTGCTTGCCACGACTTACGAGGAGCTGTTGGAGAACACGGAAAGCAGCAAGCTCTCGTTGCACTTGAAGTCTATGCCGGCAGGCGTCTCGAATGCCAGAATCTCTCCCAAGGAAGTGGATTATCTCATCGAGCAGGTGGCGGAAGGCGTCGATAATTGACAATTAAAGAAGACAGGCATTGAAGACAATCGGCATAACAGGCGGCATCGGTAGCGGAAAGAGCTATGTCTCTGCTCTCTTGCAGAGAGAGTTCGGCATTCCCGTCTATGATTGCGACAAGGAAGCCAAGCGGCTGACCGCAGAAAGCCAGGAGATTCGCCAACAGCTCGTCGCGCTCATCGGGGGCGATGTGTTTGAAGGAGAGAAGCTCAACAAGCAGCTCCTGGCCGATTACCTCTTTTCCAATCCCGAACACGCCAGCCAGGTCAATGCCATCATCCATCCGGCGGTACTGAAGGACTTCGCGTTTTGGGCTAAGGAACAGGGAAAGCCCATTGTTGCCCTCGAAAGTGCCATCCTTTTCGAGAGCGGCTTCAACAACCATGTCGACAAAGTCCTCTTCGTTGATGCCCCGGAAGACATCCGCCTTCAGAGGGCGATGCGTCGCGACTCTGCCAACGAAGAACAGATTCGGGCGAGGATGAAGATGCAACAGCCTGAGATTCACCGAAGTCAAGCCGACTTCATCATCGACAACAAAACGGCGACAGAAAAGGAAATACAGGAACAATTAGCCCTCCTCCTTCACCACGATGGAGAGAGGCAATTTGAAAAATAACAAATAATACTATAACTAACTGCCCAAGGCTCTGCAACGCAGTTCCCTCGCACTAAAGAGCGAGGGTTAGGGAGAGGGTCTATATTATGCTTAAAACAATCTTAGCTATCTCCGGCAAGCCCGGGCTCTACAAACTCGTATCAAGAGGCAACAACAGCCTCATAGTAGAAACCATCGACGCGCAGAAGAAACGCTTCCCTGCATTCGCTGCAGACAAGATCATCTCTTTGGCCGACATCGCTATGTATACCGACGAGAAGGAAGTGCCTTTGCGCGAGGTGTTGAACAACATCAAGAAGAAGGAAGACGGTAAGCCTACAGCTATCGACTATCGCACAGCTTCGAAAGAAGAGCTTTATGCTTTTCTGACTGAAGTTCTTCCCAACTGCGACCGCGACCGCATCTACCCAGCCGACATCAAGAAGCTCATCCAATGGTATAATATCCTTGTTGGCAACGGTTTGGACGACTTTGATGAAGTATTGAAAGAAACGCAGGGAAACAATATCGACGACCGCAAAGATTAAAATCCCAACTGCTCCTGCCTCCGTTCATACGACCAGAATGTAAAGATTTTGGCAGCTGCTTCTCGTTATATTTTAGGGAGGCAGCTGTTTTTGTATCCGCCAGTCCAGGTGATTTCGGGAGAGCCTCATCAGCATTCTGCAACCGGTTCTGTTACAGGCGCTTGCCTATACCCCAAAACGCCGGCTGCGGCGATTGGCATTTCCGCGTGCGGCGTTGCCCATTTCCGCGTGCGGCGATTGCAATCTCCGCAGCCGGCGTTTGCAATCCCTCCACAGGGCGTCTGGAAACCCGTCGCTGAACATACAATTCTTCTCCCCAGTAAAAGTAAGGAAATGTCAAGCAAAATTCAATCGTTCTTACTGCAAAATGCAAGCGGCTATTGGCAAGAATGCATAAAGATTTGGCGGCATAAAACAAAAAAAGGCACGATTTACTTGCGTTATTTGAAAGATAATTGCTAAATTTGCAACAGCAAACACGATAAATGAGTTATTCACACTATTATTTCTAACACGTCTGTCGCAAGGCAGACACAAACAAACTTAGCTATTATGAAAAAGTACATTGCTGAATGCCTCGGTACGTTTGTACTGACATTTCTGGGCTGCGGTGCAGCCGTGAGTCTCGGTTGTGGAACTCCCGAAGGCGGCATCGCTGCTGTTGTAGGCACAGCCATTGCCTTTGGTCTCTCTGTAGTTGCTATGGCTTACACCATCGGCGGCATTTCCGGTTGCCACATCAATCCTGCCATCACGCTCGGTTGCCTCGTGACGGGTCGCATCAGCGTGAAGGACTGCTTCGGCTACATGTGCGGACAAGTCATCGGTGCCATCATTGCCGGTGCTGCTCTGTTCTATCTCTATCCCGGCTCAGGACTGGGCACTAACGGCATCGGCGCTGGTTGCAACGGATGCTGGTGCGTAGCTCTTGCTGCTGAGATTATCCTGACTGCCCTCTTTGTGCTCGTTGTGCTTGGTTCTACGCACAAGACAAACGGCGCTACCAACAACTTCGCTGGTCTGGCTATCGGTCTGTCGCTGATTCTCATCCACCTGGTAGGCATCTACTTCACCGGCACAAGCGTGAACCCCGCCCGTTCCATCGGTCCGGCTATCTTTGCCGCTGGCGATGCCCTCGCTAACCTCTGGATCTTCATCGTAGGTCCCTTCGTAGGTGCCCTCGTTGCAGCTTGTCTCTGGAAGATTGTTGAGCCTTGCGAAAAGTAACACATACATTATTTATATAATATAAGAAACCGCCTGCGTGAGAAGCGTAGGCGGTTTCTATGATAATATGGAATACATGTCACAAGAGGGCTACGACAAGATTGTAGCCGAGTTGCACCAGCTTGAAACGGTGGAGTTGCCACGCGTGAAGGACGCCATCTCGGAGGCTCGCGACAAGGGCGACCTCAGCGAGAACTTCGAGTATCATGCCGCCAAGCGCGAACAAGGCAAACTGCTCGGAAGGATTCGCTTCCTGCAACGCGTCTTGGAGTTTGCCAGGGTGATAGACACATCGAAGCTTCGCAGCGACGGCATCGGTCTGCTGAACAAGGTGGAGATGGTCAACCTCGGCAACAACACGAAGATGACCTACACGATTGTCAGCCCGCACGAAGCGAACATGAGCGAGGGCAAGCTCTCCATCAAATCGCCCATCGCACAGGCACTCTTGGGAAAGAACGAAGGCGACGTGGTGGAAGTCCGCGTTCCTGTCGGCACCCTGAAACTCCGCGTCGAAAGCGTCACGCGGTGAGGCACGATTCCTTTTCTCTTTTTCACCTTTTCACCTTTTTCCCGTGAACGCTTAGCGGCTTCGCGGGTTTGCAATAATGAAGGCCTTTGAAAATTGAATATTGAAAATTGAATATTGAAAATTAAAAGATGAAAAGGACAATCATTATTGCAGCAGCACTTGTTTTCTGTGCTTTTGCCTCAGCGCAGAAGGCAGAGACCATAGAGTCAATCATTAGTACAAGCCACGAGCCGGAATCGGAATGGTATGTCCGGCAGATTGAGGCGTGGCAGAAGAAGGTGGATGCCAACCCGAAGGACGAATGGGCTTGGCGGAACCTGTTCCGAGCGACGAACTATCACGAGATGTTCACTACGGGCTATGGCGACGAGGACAAATCTCCGTCGGCAGCCATCATTCAGAAGATGGAGAAGGCCATCCCCGACAGCTACGCGCTGAACCTCTGCAAGGGACGATACTGCCTGCGCTCCGACTCGGCTGCCATACGGGGCGACAATATCTACCGTGCCATCGAACTGATGCCCGAAGAGGTCTGTGCCGAAGACGTCAACTACCTTGCTTGCCGCCTCTGGAGCATCGACCCCGAGAACCAGAAGGTCGGCGAGCTATTCCGCCAAGCGTACCGCATGAAGTACTACCCTGCCCGCATCATGCACTATAACATGAACATGCTGCGGAGTATGCAACCCGAGGCTTTGTACTTTGCCAACGGCGACGTCCTGCTTGGCCCGATGAAGATGATGCAGGAGGCCTTGGAGGAAAGGACGGACGTCACCGTCATTCCCATCTCCTACCTTCACTCCCCCAACTACCTGCAGGCGCTCTTCCGCAAGCTTGGCATCAAGCCCAAAAGCTTCGACATACAGGACTATGGGAACCAGTTTGGCGAGGACTGGTACAAGCACTTCGAGGCGGACATCATCATGTACCTGATTAAGGAGAGCAAGCGCCCGACGTACTTCTCGACCGACATCCTTTCGCAAACCTGTCTCGACAAGGACAGCATCTACAACGAAGGACTTCTGCTCAAGTACAGCCCCAGGAAGTATGACAACTTCGCCGTCGCCATGCACAACGTCAGGGAGGTCTATCATCTGGAGTACCTGGCAGAGCCTGACCTTGTCTATGACTCGTGGGTAACGAGTCAGCAGCTCGACCTGAACCACGTGACACTCCTCTCTCACCTTGTGTCGAAGTTCAGAAAGAAGGGAGAAATAGAGCAGGCCGACCGCTTGCATGACATCCTTCGTCTAACCGTGGAGCGTAGCCGCATCTTTGCGGACGAGCAGACAAAGAAGGCCTACATGGAAGACTTCGAGAAAGAAGTCAAGCAATAGTATGAGCATCCATTTGTTTCATAAGCCACTCGCCTCGCTTACGGACGACGAGCTGATGACGATGGTGAGCAGCAAGGACGACGATAGAGCCTACAGCGAGCTTTATCGTCGCCATGCGCGGCGGCTCATGGGATTCTTCTTCCGGCAAGTCGGCAAGGATGAAGCCCAGGCTGCCGACCTCGTGCAGGATGCCTTCCTTCGCCTATGGACGTCGCGCAACAAGTTCGGCGGCACAGGCTTCCGCACCTGGCTCTTCACCATCAGCTTCAACCTGCTGCGCAACCATTACAGACACGACGAGATTCGGAAGCAGTACGAGCTGTACTCCAGCAAGCAACAGGAAGTGGCAGCCGACGCGCATATCGTCGAGCAGATAGACAGCCGTGCCTTCGACCTCGCCTTGCAAAGGGAATTGGAGAAGTTGCCGCCGGAAGGACGCTTGCTCTTCTCGCTCAGGTTCGAAGAAGAGCTGACCGTGCCGCAGATAGCCGAGGTGATGGCTGTTCCCGAAGGCACCATCAAGTCGCGCCTTCACGCATTAACACAAACACTCAAGCAAAAGCTTAACCCAACATGATACAGTTTGAAGACAGACTTCGTGAGTCGGCACAACGGCTTGCTGCTCGCGACAACCAAGCACTACATGTTCCCGACACTCCACTCGCACAGAAGCGAACCTATTGGGGCTGGTTTGCCGCACCTGCAGCTGCTGTTGCAGGCATCGTCCTCGGCATGTCGATGCACCTCCTTGCCACGGGCGAACCAGAGATACGCTATGTGCAGAACACCGACACGGTCTGCATTGAGCGGCCCGTTCGCGACACCTTATATATAACGCAGGTCGTGGAGAAAGTGAAAGTAGTAACCAAGCCTGCCCCGCAAGTAACGGAGAGAAACAAGCAGGTCGCCGAAGAGGAAGACACAGCAGCCTGCACATCCGTCCAATGCGACGGCATCAACTACGCTGTGCTGGCGCTGAACTGACAAAGCGTTCTACGGCATGGGCAACGCCATCGCGGTCATTGCTGTCTGTAATAAAGGTCGCTGCCTGCTTGACAGGCCGCTTGGCGTTGCTTGGAGCACAGGAAACACCTGCAAGGCGCATCATGTTCAAGTCGTTATAGCCATCGCCACAACAGAGCAACTCGTCCGGCTTACCCTTAAGCTTTTTGAGAAGCAGGCTAAGAGCTTCGGCTTTGTCGATTCCTTTGGGCATGATTTCGAGCAGGAAGCTTTCGCTGCGACAAAGGCTGAAGCTCGTCTCGAACTTCTTGCTCAGTCGCTTCTCCAAGTGCCAGAGCTTGCGAGGCGCACCTGTAACGAGGCATTTGTGCTGAGGTTCTGTGATGGTCTGGACGAAGTCGCTCGTCTCTATCAATGACATCTTGTTAGCTTTGGAGATATAGTTGGAACGCTCGTCGGGCTTGCCCTGAATGACGATGCTGTTGCCTTTATAGCCATGAATGCGGAAGTCGCTCCCCACAGCCGCCACAAGTTCGGGAATGAGGGCAAGGGGAATGGCCTGTTCCGTGAGGGCTTTTCCTTCGGCGCAATCCCAGACAAGGCTCCCGTTGAAGGATATGATGAAGCCCCCATGCTTCTGCAATTCAAGCTGCTCGGCAAAGGGAAGGATGCTGTAGAGGGGACGTCCGCTGGCAAGAATAATGGTAAGTCCGCGTTCCTGTGCCTCTAAAAGCGTCTGCCGAGAATAAGGGGTGATGGCCTTCTCTGTGGTGAGCAAAGTGCCATCGAGGTCGGAAGCCAAAAAGCGAATCATTCCTCTTCAAGCTTAAGGATGAGCGTCGTTGCTCCTATTGTGATGATGGAGCCGTCTTGGAGGCGGATGCGGTCCTGGTCGCGAAGGATTTCGTTCATGTAGAAAGTGCCAGTTCCGGAAGGTGCATCACGAAGGATGTACTGCAACTGGCCGTCTTTGCCTCGCTGCACGCGAATGATGCAATGGCGGGTGTCAACACTTGGGTCAACAGTCTCGATGGGTTTGTTGATGTTGGTGCCGTGAACGTAGCGCCCGAAGACATTGTCGCCCATCTCAAGCGGAATCTCCTGACGATAGTGGAAGGCGTTCTCAACGACGATGATGGACCCTAAAGACCCTCCCAAACCCTCCCTTAAAGGGAGGGCTTCCTTCGCGGAAAGCTCGCCTGCTTTCTCCCCTTTGGGAGAGTTAGAGGGAGTCTTTATCGCGAACTGCTTGTTGCACTGGCTGCAAACGAAGACGAGACGTTGGCCTGGTTGGTAGCGCGTCTCGTCGAATATCGTGTAGCTGTTGCATTTGGGGCAACGAACCTTCTTCATTAAGTTGAAAAATTTAAAGGTTAAAGAGATGAAAGGTTAAGGCTCGATGGGTGTCACATTGCCTTTCAGCTGGAGGGGCCAAGCTTGGGCGAAGTCGCGGCAATCGGCCTTGCACTGGTTGATTTTCTCGTAGGCTTCGTCTTCCGACTCATAGGCAGGAATGATGACGCGAACCATATTGCCCACTTTGCAAGCACGGGCATCGTAGCCCTGTTCCTGAAGTTCCTTGGCATAGTTGAGGGCGCGTGTCTCGCTGATAGCACTCGCAAGTACGATGGCGTAACTCATTGACCATTGGCCATTGGCCATTGCACCATTCTCGCTTTGTACGGGAGCTGTCGGAGTCGTTTCCGGCTGGGCGGCTGCATCTTCCACTTTTGAGATATCGGATGAAGCCATAAACTTCGAGGCGAAGAACATCTCGGCCTGCTGACTGACGCCGCTGGTGATGGATTTTCCGAAGGGCGATGTAACGGCGAAGAAGAGCACAACAGATGCCGCAACGGCACTTGCATAGTTGAAGGCCTTGCGGTTGATGCGGATTGTTATCGTGTCGTGGTCGGCCTGAATGCTGGTCAGCTTCACCTTCTTGGCAGCCAGTCTCTTTGCTCTTTGCTGGCGAATCTCATGACTCAGCTTGGCAAAGGGAACAGCATCAAGACCGTAGAAGGCAGGCGAAGCGATGCCTGATTGCTGAGGGATGAAGCTTATCTCGCCATTTTCCTGGTCACGCAGCAGAAAGCCCATACTGCCGAATGAGAGAGTGCCCTCTTCTTCGAGCATCTGGACAAGCTCGTCGACATACTGGACACACATCATGCGCGCGTCATGACGATTAAGGTTGTGCAACTTCGAGAACGAGCCGACGAAGTCTTCGCCCTCTTCCTGTTCGTTCCACTTGAAGGTTACGGTTCTATAAGGAGGCAGGAAGATGCCTTCCTCATCGATGCGACGGCTGCTCATCTCCTTGCTGGTGAAGGTTCCAAGCTGCGGAACGCTCACTTGCGACTGATGGAGGAGCAGATATTCAATATGTGTTGAAAGTTCTATCATGCCGACAAAGGTACGACTTTCCTGCGAGAGCCGCAAACTTTTCGGCAAGAAGTTATCAACAATTTTTCAACCAATACTTTAATCTTTCTTCTCTTCGGAGGCCTTAATTTGCTCAGCCACTTCGGGTTTAATCTTGTATCGCTTATTCAATCCTTTAACGATGTCGTTTGTGATGTTGTACTTGGGATTTGCAATCAAAAGGTTGTCTCCGGCCTTTACCATCACGTAATCATACTTCTTCGACTTGTTGTAACGCTTCAGGAAAGACTGGATGCTGTCGCGAGCCTCCTCGTTGATGCGAGCCTGCTCCATCGCGAACTCACTCTGCAGACGGTCAGCCAGCTCTGCAAGGTCCCGCTGTTCCTTCTCGATTGAAGCTTGAGCACGCTCCACTTCATCACGGGTGGTGAACTCGTTGCTCTCGTATTTCTTCTGAACGGAGGCAGCATGATTCTCGAGCGCACGCTGCTTCTGGGCAAGCGTCTTCTGGATGTTGTTGCCTTTGCGGGTCAGCACCTCGCTATAGTCCTTGTAGAGCTGGTACTGGCTCATCAGCGTATCCAGTTCCACATAAGCAATCTTGAGACCGACCGTCTCTTCCTGTTTAGGTGCTTCCTTAGTTGTTTCCTCTTCTTCTTTTGTGCCGCAAGCAGCGAAGAACACAGTAGCAGCCGCAAAGGCCATAAAAGTAAAATACTTCTTCATAATGTTGTATTACATAATTATTTGACTGCAAAGATACGGAGAAAAAGCCATACTGCAAGCAAAAGAAGTCTTAAGGAAACTTAAAAAAGCACAATCTTACCAGTTCCCAGCATTTATGCCAACTAATTTGACGGATGGCGGACATCTGCGGCGGCTTCGGAAAGTCCGATTGAAACATGGCGCGTTTGTCAAGATATTTCCAAGTGAGTCGCTCTCTGACGGCTTATTTTTCCTTCTGAGGCACTTTGCTACCCCGAAGGCAAAATAAGGGCTTAAATCGCGTTTCCCAGTAATATCGGGGGTTTGCGAAGAGGTCTTTTGACGAAGAGGGCAAAGAAAGTACAATCACGAGATGTGATATGGATAAATTCCGCGTGTATTTTCGCCAAATTCCGCCTGCGGCGTTGGGCAATTTAGCACGGGGAAATTCCAAACATCGCGTGCGGCGTTGGCAAACATCACAGGCGGCGTTGGCCTCCGACGCCTGCCTCGCCACCAAACACCCCACTTTCCGACACCATTTTATGTAAAGATTTTTTCAGTCCATTCACAGCCGAATAACCAGTCATTCATCGGCTTTATGCGTCTGTTCGCCAGCAATCCGTCCGTTCGCTCCCCGACTGGCCATCGATGCCGAAATGGAATTGCCCCAAGCAGGAAAGCCATCGCACAGGCAACACAAAAGCAACATTTGTTGTCGCCAAACAGTTGCAAATAAGGAAAAAAATCGTAACTTTGCAGGGTCAAGAAGCGAAAAAAGAAAAGGTGAACAATCAAAAAGCAGAACAAATATGAAGAAGGGTTTTATCTTAGCGGCATGTTTCCTCGTTTTCTCCGTTGCCTTAATGGCACAGCAGCATAAGCTGTGGTACGACCGGCCTGCTTCTCATTGGCTTGAGGCCGTGCCTATCGGCAATTCCCACATGGGCGCGATGGTGTACGGAGGCACCGATACGGAGGAGATTCAACTCAACGAAGAGACATTCTGGAGCGGTTCGCCCTACGACAACAACAGCCACGAGTCGCTTGAAAAACTGCCCGAAGTGCGTCGCCTCATCTATGAAGGCAAGGAACGCGAAGCAGAGAAGCTGCTGGACCGCTACTTCGTGAAGGGTCCCCACGGCATGCGCTTCCTGCCTCTCGGCAGCATCAAACTCAATCTTGGGCACAAGAATGCAACCGACTACCGGCGGGAACTGAGTCTCTCGGACGCTCTCTCTACAACCTCCTATATATATAATAATGTAAGGTACGAGCGCACCGTCTTCGCCTCGATGGCCGACAATGTCATCGTCTGCCGCCTGAATGCCGGAAAGAAAGCAGCGCTCTCGTTCGGCATCGACTTCACAAGCCAACTTCCCTCGAAAGTCATCAGCGCAGTTGCCACAGGCGGTAACGGACAAGTCAGCGCGCTCTCGGCCGTCGTGGAAGGTTTGGACCAAGAAGGCATCAAGGCCGGACTGAAGGCAGAATGCAAGGTGATGGTCGAGACAGACGGCAAAGTGATCTGGCGAAGTGAAGGCCTCGATGTGACAGACGCCACGACGGCAACCCTCTTCATCGTGGCCGCAACCAATTTCGTCAATTATCATGACATAAGCGGAAACGCCTCAGAAAAGAACAATAAGGCGCTCGAGGCATTGCAGGGAATGCCGTACAAGCAATTGCTGAAACGCCATATCGCCAAGTATCGCGAGCAATACGACCGCGTTTCCCTCATTCTATCAAAGGCCGCCCCGTCCAGCCTGCCAACGGACGAGCGCCTGAAAGCCTTCGAGACGAACGCAAGCGACCTCGATATGGTGTCGCTCATGATGCAATATGGCCGCTATCTCCTCATCTCATCGAGTCAACCAGGAGGTCAGCCAGCCAACCTGCAAGGCGTATGGAACGACAAGAAAGACGCTCCCTGGGATTCGAAATACACCATCAACATCAATGCCGAGATGAACTATTGGCCAGCCCTCGTAGGCAATATCGCAGAGACACAAGAACCCCTCTTCAGCATGGTGAAAGACCTCAGCGAGACGGGCAAGAAGACTGCCAAGGAAATGTATGGCTGCGACGGATGGGTGGCGCATCACAACACCGACCTGTGGCGTATAGCAGGGCCTGTCGACGGCACTCCCTGGGGCATGTTCATCACTGGCGGCGCATGGCTCACCACTCACCTCTGGCAACACTATCTCTTCACCGGCGACAAGGAATTCCTCAAGCAATACTACCCCGTGATGAAGGGGGCAGCAGACTTCCTGGTAAGCTACATGCAGGAATATCCAGCCTCGGGCGAAGTGAAGCAGGCCGCAGGATGGATGATGACCGTTCCCACCGTCTCTCCCGAACACGGACCTCAAGGTAAGAACACCAATGTGACGGCAGGTTCCACTATGGACAACCAGATAGTCTTCGACGTTCTCTCGCAAGCCCTTCAAGCCGCAAAAGCCTTAGGAAAGGACGACTCGCAACTCTCAAACCTCAACGCCGCACTTTCCAAACTCCCGCCCATGCAGATCGGACGATACGAACAGCTGCAAGAGTGGCTCATCGACGGAGACGACCCGAAGGACGAGCACAGGCACATCTCGCATTTGTACGGCCTCTATCCATCTAACCAAATCTCTCCATACACGCATCCCGAACTCTTCACCGCCGCAGCCAACACACTAAACCAGCGAGGCGATATGGCTACGGGCTGGAGCCTGGGATGGAAGACAAACTTCTGGGCACGTATGCTCGACGGCAATCACGCCTTCAAAATAATAAAGAACATGCTCCATCTGCTTCCCGACGACTCGAAAGCAAGAGAGTATCCCTTCGGACGCACTTACCCGAACCTTTTCGATGCCCATCCGCCATTCCAGATTGACGGCAACTTCGGTGTGGCTGCAGGCATTTGCGAGATGCTCCTGCAAAGCCACGACGGTGCGGTGCATCTGCTTCCCGCCCTACCCGACGCCTGGGACAAGGGCGAAGTGAAGGGACTGCGTGCAAGAGGTGGCTTCATCGTCGATGAGCTGTGGGAAAACGGGCATCTCAAACAAGCAGCCATTCGCTCCACAATCGGCGGAGTGCTTCGGCTGCGTTCATACGTCCCCCTGAAAGGCAAAGGACTTCAATCAGCCACAGGCAACTGCCCCAATCCCCTGCTGCAAGAAGCCCGCATAAAGGAACCGCTGAAATCTCCCGAACTGAAAGGCGACATGCAACTCATTCCCATAAAGAAAGTCTATGAGTATGACATAGAAACCCAAGCGGGACGCACCTATATGGTAAAGGCAGAATAACCTTTTTCTCTAAAACAAACTATTTCTCGACACAAAACTTGCGCATATAAAAATAATGTTGTATCTTTGCACCCGCTTTTTGGCCGTGTGATGGCGAATTAAGCATCAAAGAACTTAATTTATAGTAACACAAACAACATTCAAGACAATGAAAAGTATTAACGTAAAAGGTACTGTCCGCAAAGAGACAGGCAAGAAATCAACACGTGACATCCGCAGAGCCGGTGCAGTTCCCTGTAACCTCTATGGAGAAGCAAAGAAGGACGGCAAGCCCGTTGCTCTGAGTTTCTGCGCCACTCAGGAAGAGCTCCGCAAGCTCGTCTATTCTCCCGACATCTACAGTGTGAACCTCACTATCGACGATAAGGAGTACAAGGCTATCATGAAAGAGCTTCAGTTCCACCCCGTGACAGACAAGCTGCTGCACATCGACTTCTATGAAATCACAGAGACCAAGCCCATCGTGATGGAAGTGCCCATCAAGTTGAACGGCCTGGCAGAAGGTGTGAAAGCCGGTGGTAAGCTCTCTGCTAATGTACGCAAGCTCAAGGTTCGTGCCCCCTATACAGTCATTCCCGAATATCTCAACATCGACGTCACAAACCTCGGCCTCGGCAAGACCATCAAGGTGGCCGACCTTAAGTTCGAGGGTCTCGAAATCGTGACAAGTCCAAGTGTCGTTGTCTGCCAGGTTAAGATGACAAGAAGCGCAATGAGCGCAGCCTCTAAGACAGAGGATGGTTCTGATGCCGCTGCAGAATAAACTAAATGAAATACCTCATTGTAGGGTTGGGTAACATCGGCCCTGAGTACGAAGGTACCCGCCACAATATCGGATTCAGAGTATTGGACGCCCTAGCTAAGGCGTCCAATACTGCTTTTGAGGACAAAAGGTACGGTTTCATAGGCCACATGCGAGTGAAGAACGCAGAGCTGGTGCTGCTCAAGCCGTCCACCTACATGAACCTCTCTGGCAATGCCGTTCGCTACTGGCTCCTGCAGGAAAAGATTCCCGTAGAGAACATGTTAGTTATTGTGGACGACCTCAGCCTTCCCCTCGGCACCATCCGCCTCAGGCAAAACGGAAGCGACGGAGGTCACAACGGCTTGAAGCACATAGCCCAGACACTGGGAGGACAAGGCTACAACCGCCTCCGCTTCGGCATAGGCAACGACTTCCCGCAAGGCTATCAGGTGGACTTCGTCCTCAGCAAGTTCACGCCAGAAGAGGAACAAATCGTGGACGAGAAGGCCCTCACAGCATGTGAAGCCATCAAAGCTTTCGCCCTGAGCGGCATGCAGTTCGCAATGTGTAATTACAATAATAAATAAGGAGTTATGGAATTAGTTGAAAGATTTCTCCGTTATGTAAGCTTCGACACGCAAAGCAGCGAAGAGAACGAAGCACAATGCCCAAGCACAGAAAAGCAACTGGCTTTGGCAAAGTATCTGCGTGACGAACTCAAGGAACTAGGCCTCACGGAAGTGGAGATGGACGAGCACGGCTATGTATATGCCACCCTGCCTGCCAACACCGACAAGCAGGTGCCCACAATCGGCTTCATCGCCCACATGGACACAAGCCCCGACTGCAGCGGCAAAGACATCAAGCCCCGCATCATCGAGCACTACGACGGACAGGACATCGTGCTCTGCAAGGAACACAACATCGTGACGACTGTCAGCCAGTTCCCTGAGCTAAAGGAGCACATCGGCGAGGACCTCATCGTTACCGACGGCCACACGCTTCTTGGTGCAGACGACAAAGCAGGCATCGCCGAGATAGTGACCGCCATGACCTACCTGATGGCGCATCCCGAAATCAAGCACGGCAAGATTCGCGTCGCCTTCAATCCCGACGAAGAGATTGGCGCAGGAGCACACCTCTTCAATGTCGAGAAGTTCGGCTGCGAATGGGCCTACACGATGGACGGCAGCGAGGTGGGCGAACTGGAATACGAGAACTTCAATGCGGCCAGCGCTAAGATACTCATCAAGGGCTGCAATGTGCATCCGGGCTACGCCAAGGGCAAGATGAAGAATGCTTGCATCATAGCTTCAGAGTTTGAAAGCCTATTGCCTGAGAATGAGCGGCCTGAGACAACAGAAGGTTACGACGGCTTCTATCATCTCACAGGCATGAGCGGCAGCGTGGAAGAGGCTCAGCTTTCCTACATCATTCGCGACCACAACAGCGACATCTTCAAGCGCCGCAAGCAAGTGGTGCTTGATATTGCAGAGAAGCTGAACGCCAAGTACGGCCAGGGCACAGTAACGGCAGAAGTGAAGGACCAATATTATAATATGTTGAGCCAGCTGCAGGACAAGCCGCAGGTGACAGACATCGCCAAGAAAGCCATCGAAGAGGCTTGTGGCTTCTGCAACGTCGTGCCCATCCGAGGCGGTACAGACGGCGCTCAGCTCAGCTTCAAAGGCCTCCCCTGCCCCAACATTTTCGCAGGCGGCCTCAACTTCCACGGACGCCACGAGTTCGTGCCCATCCAAAGCATGGAGAAGGCCATGATGACCGTCGTGAACATCTGCAGAATAGCTGCTGAACAATAATGGCAAACACTGAGGCTCGGATAGACAAATGGCTTTGGGCGGCGCGCATCTTCAAAACGCGTACCATCGCTGCCGCTGCTTGCAAGAAAGGGCAAGTGAGCATGGGCGGCGTGCCACTTAAAGCCAGCCGGATGATTAAGGCGGGCGACGTGGTCAGCGTGCGCAAACCGCCAATCACATACAGCTTCCGAGTGCTCCAACCCATCGAGAGGCGCGTCGGAGCCAAGCTCATTCCCGAGGTTCTTGAGAACATCACGACGCCCGACCAGTACGAACTCCTCGAGATGAGCAAGATAAGTGGCTTTGTTGGCAGAGCCAAAGGCACAGGCCGGCCGACGAAGAAAGACCGCCGCAGCCTGGAAGACTTTCAGAACGAAGTGCCAGAGTTCTTCGGCGACTTTGAGTTCGATATGGAGGATGGAGATGAAGAATAGTTTCGTAATAACGGAATAACGTAACGTTATAACGTCATAACCAAGGAGGAAACATGATTGACCGCATAACTGTCGACAAGATACTTGATGCAGCGAACATCGTGGACGTTGTCTCCGACTTCGTAACGTTGAAGCGCGCCGGCTCCAACCTGAAGGGGCTTTGCCCTTTCCACGACGACCGCACACCTTCGTTCATGGTATCGCCGGCCCGCAACTATTGCAAGTGCTTTGCTTGCGGCGAAGGCGGCAGTCCTGTCGGGTTTATCATGAAGCACGAACAGCTCTCCTACCCCGATGCCCTGCGTTATCTGGCAAAGAAGTACGGCATCAAGATTGAGGAGAAGGAGTTGACGCCCGAGGAGATTCAATCGAGAGGCGACCGCGAGAGCATGCTCATCCTCAACGAATGGGCACGCGACTGGTTCAAGCACCAGCTATGGGAGACGCCCGACGGGAAAGCCATCGGCCTTGCCTATTTCCGAAATCGCGGCTTCAGAGACGACATCCTGGAGAAGTTCCAGGTGGGTTTCTGTCCAGACAGCCGCAAGGTATCCCTTTCTGCGGACGCCTTGAAGGAAGGCTATCAGGAGCGCTACCTTGTGAATAATGCCAACGAGATGGAGCCGCGACTGAGCATCGGCACAGGTTTGAGCATCAAGAAAGAGAAGGGCGACTTGCGAGACCGCTTCTACGGACGTGTGATTTGGCCAATCTTCACCGCCAGCGGCCGTGTGGCAGGCTTCGGAGGCCGCGTGCTCGATGCTGCCACAAAAGGCGTTGCCGTCAAGTATCTCAACTCCCCCGAAAGCATTGTCTATAGCAAGAGGAAGGAGCTCTTCGGCCTCTTCCAGGCGCGTCAAGCCATCCGCAAGGCCGACCTCTGCTACCTTGTGGAGGGCTACACCGACGTGATGGCCATGCATCAGCAAGGTGTGGAGAATGTTGTGGCATCCTCCGGAACGGCCCTCACACCCGAGCAGATTCATCTCATCCACCGCATCACCAACAACATTACCGTTATCTTCGATGGTGACGATGCCGGTATCCACGCCAGCGAACGCGGCATAGATATGCTTTTGGCCGAGGGGATGAACGTCAAGCTGCTTTTATTGCCGGACGGAGAAGACCCCGACAGCTTTGCCAGGAAGCATACTGCCACAGAATATCAGCAGTATTTGCAGGACAATCAGGTGGACTTCATCACCTACAAAGCCTCGCATATCGAAGAAGACAAGCGCAACGCCCCAGATGCGCAGGAGCGACTCATCCACAATGTGGCGGAGAGCATTGCCGTCATTCCCGACGAGATAAAGCGCACCATCTACATCCGCCACGCAGCCCAGCAGCTGAACATGCCCGAGCGGCTCATCGATGCAGCCGTTCGCACCCAGATGGGGAAATTGCGTGAGGAGAAACAGAAAGAGCTGGAGCGAGAGCAAAGAACAGCCTCCACTCCAATCTCCCCAAAAGCGGAGGAGACAAGCACTCCCATCGGAGAGGGAAACAGCAGAGGGCTTCTGGGAAACTCTGAAGCCTCTCTGGCTCAAGTGCTCATCCGTCACGGGGAGAAGATAATGTGCTACATAGAGGATAGCAACGGAAAGGATGTGCCGCTCTCTGTGGCCGAGTACATTTCCTACAGCCTGCAGGACGACAACATTCCCCTGCAATCGAGCCTTTGCCGGACGCTGCTCCAAGAGGCTATTGAGAACGCACACAAACCCAACTTCCACGCAGAGCAGTACTTCATCAGTCATCCCGATCCCGACATTCGCGCACTTGCCCTCAAGTTGGGTCCCGACTCTGTGGAACTGAGCAGGCTGTTCGATGAGCAAACCCTCAAAACCCCAGAAGAGGGGACAGACACGGAGAGAGAACAGGAGGGAGAAGAAGCAAAACCTTCCGATTTGCATCTCGAAGAAGTGGTTCCACGCCTAGTGGCCAGCTACAAGCTCGGTGTCGTTCAGCAGGAGCTGAAGGACATCATCGAACAGATGAAGCGAAGCGAGGTAAAAGCGGACAAAGAGAAGTCTCGTGGTCTCTTGGAGGAATACAGACAAAAGACTTTGCTTGCCAAGGAATTCGCAAAAGCGTGCGGCGACAGAGTCGTGCTAAAGTAACCACCTCAAACACAACAGATTAAAGAACCGCCTGCGGCGACCCAAAACGCCGCCTGCGGCGTTGGTCATTTCCGCGTGCGGCGATTGGCATTTCCGCGTGCGGCGTTGGGCAATTCCGCAGGCGGCGTTTTCAGGCACCGCTGCAGGCAGTTGAATCCATTCCATATCAGCCCAAGCAAGACAACCTTGGCAAGACCGCTTTTTCGCCCCTAAAACTAAAGAAAATTGGGTTTTCCCTTTGTGATTTTCGCAAGTTTTTGTATCTTTGCGCAAGTTTTATAAATAAACCAATAAACTTCAAACTAATAAACAAACACATCATGAAGATTTCACGTATTGAGCATCTGGGCATCGCCGTACAGAGCATCGACGAAGTTCTGCCCTATTTCCAGGACGTTCTCGGACTGGAGGTTTACAAAACAGAAGTTGTAGAAGACCAAAAAGTAAAGACCGCCTTCCTCAAAGTCGGCGAAGTGAAACTCGAGCTCCTGGAGCCCACATGCCCCGAGAGCACCGTCCAGAAGTTCCTCGACAATGGCGGCAAGGGCGTTCATCACGTTGCCTTCAAGGTTGAAGACGGTGTGAGCGAAGCGCTCGCCATGTGCGACAGCAAGGGCATCCGCCTCATCGACAAGGCTCCACGCAAAGGTGCAGACGGCCTCCACATCGCCTTCCTGCATCCGAAGAGCACATGCAGCATTCTGACTGAACTTTGCGAAGAATAATCATTTGGCCTAACCCCTCCCCTAAAGGGAAGGGGCTTTTTTTACTCTTAACTCTAAAACTATGAAATCAAAACTTATCATTTCATTTCTCCTGCTCCTCGCCCCTTGCTCCTTCTCCCACATGCGAGCACAGGTCCTGACGCCGGAGAATCAGGTCATTGCCTTGCGTCACATCATTGAGCAGACCAGAGACCAAAAACAACAGGAGGCGGCTCTCAAGTTGATGGCAAACACAGGAACATATCAGGCCCTCGCCTATGCCACTTCCCTTTTGAAGGACGAGTATCTGGCCTATCCTGCAGCTCAAACCATCTGGACAATTCTTTCCAATCACCCCGAATACAATGGAAAGGAGACGCGCCAGACTCTCACCTACATCCTTCCCTTGCTCAAGGCGGGCCAAAGGAGAGATGCCCGGATTTGGCTCAACAATGCCAATCAAAACGAAGAGGGCTTCGTCTGCCTCTTCAACGGAAAAGACCTCGATGGCTGGAAAGGCCTCGTCGAGAACCCCATCAAGCGTGGCAAGATGAGCAGCAGCGAACTGGCCGAAGCACAGAAGAAAGCCGACGAACTGATGAAGAAAGACTGGATCGTAGAGAACGGAGAACTCGTCTACATCGGTCACGGATGGGACAACATCTGCACGGTGAAGGACTATGCCGACTTCGAACTGCTCGTAGACTGGCGCCTCGACCCGAACGGCAAGGAGCCTGATGCTGGCGTCTATCTGCGTGGTGCACCACAAGTCCAGATATGGGACATACGTCGCACGAATGTCGGCGCTCAGGTTGGCTCTGGCGGTCTCTACAACAATCAGAAGAACCCCAGCAAACCGACCAGCGTGGAAGACAACAAGCTGGGCGAATGGAACACCTTCCGCATCATCATGAAGGGCGAAAAGGTGACGGTTTGGCTCAATGGCGTCAAAGTGGTTGACGACGTCGTCCTCGAGAACTATTGGGACCGCAAGCAGCCCATCTTCCCCAAGGAACAGATAGAGATGCAGGCCCACGGCAGCCGCTGCTACTTCAGGAACATCTATGTCAAAGAACTTTAGCCCCCAATCCCAAACTCCCCCTCTACAGGTTCTCCCCATAAAGGGGGAGTTAGAGGGGGTCCGCATCGTCTTCATGGGCACGCCCGACTTCGCGGTGCAGTCGCTCAAGCGGCTCATCGAGGAAGGCTGCGATGTGGTAGGCGTCGTCACGATGCCCGACAAAGCCATCGGCAGGCATCACGATGTCCTGCAAAGCAGCCCCGTCAAGAAGTTTGCCCTCGAGAGAGGCATCCCCGTCCTGCAGCCCGAGAAGCTGCGCGACGAGGCTTTCCTCGAAGAGCTCAAGGCCTTGAAACCCGACCTGCAGATAGTCGTGGCCTTCCGAATGCTGCCCGAAGTGGTGTGGAGCCTGCCGCCTCTCGGCACCTTCAACCTGCACGCTGCCTTGCTTCCCCAGTATCGAGGCGCTGCTCCCATCAATTGGGCCATCATCAATGGCGACAAAGAGACAGGCATTACGACGTTCTTCCTCGACGAACAGATTGATACGGGACGCATCATCCTGCAGGAAAGGATTCCCATTGCCGAGGACGATTGTGCCGAAGACGTGCACGACAAACTCATGATGCAAGGGGCTGAGCTCGTCATCAAGACGGTGCGGCTCATCGAAAGCGGAGAGGCAAAAGCCACCGACCAAAGTCAGTTCATGACGGACGAGCCGTTGCGCCCTGCCCCAAAGATATTCAAGGACACTTGCCAAATCCGTTGGAAAGAACACACGCTCGAGAGCGCATACAACTTCATCCGTGGCCTCAGTCCCTACCCTGCCGCTTGGACGCAAGTCATCGCAAACGGCAAAGAGACCGAAATGAAGGTCTATAAAGCCTCTAAAGGCTCTGGCCCTTTGCAAGTATCCTTGCCTGGAGGCTCACTCTCCCTCGACGAAGTGCAGCTTGCTGGCAAGAAGCGCATGCCTGTGGCTGACCTTTTAAGAGGAACAAAGATTACCAATATATATTAATAATGTTATGAAGAAGATAACCCTCCTCCTTTTTGCTTTTGCCTCTCTCTTGCAAGCACAAGTTCCCGTTTACCTCGACCCGACCAAAGACATTGAGGCTCGTGTAGAAGATGCCCTCAAGCGCATGACGCTTGCCGAGAAGATTGGTGTCATTCACGCGCAGAGCAAGTTCTCGAGTGCCGGCGTGAAGCGTCTCGGCATTCCTGACTTTTGGACCGACGACGGACCTCATGGCGTTCGGCCTGATGTGCTTTGGGACGAATGGGAGCAGGCCGGGCAGAGCAACGACTCTTGTGTGGCTTTCCCTGCCCTCACCTGTCTGGCAGCATCATGGAACCCTGAAGTTTCCCGTGCTTACGGCCACGCCTTGGGCGAAGAAGGGCTATATCGCGGAAAAGGCATGATATTGGCCCCTGGCATCAACATCTATCGCACACCTCTCGGAGGCCGCAACTTCGAGTACATGGGTGAGGACCCTTACCTGACCTCTCGCATGGTAGTTCCTTATGTTCAAGGCTTGCAAAGCGTCGGCGTGGCCAGTTGCGTGAAGCACTATTGCCTCAATAACGACGAGGAGTATCGCCATCAAGTCAATGTGATTGTGAGCGACAGAGCCTTGCACGAAATCTACCTGCCGGGCTTCGAGGCTGCGGTGAAGGAAGGAAAGGCGTGGGGTGTGATGGGCGCTTACAACCTTTATAAGGACGAACACAACTGCCACAACCAGTACACGCTCAATAAGATACTGAAGAAGGATTGGGGCTTCGACGGCGTGCTCGTCAGCGACTGGGGCGGCGCACACGACTTCGACCAAGCCGTACGGAACGGGCTCGACATGGAGTTCGGAACTTGGACAGACGGCCTGACGATGGGCGCCACGAATGCTTACGACATGTATTACCTCTCGAAGCAATACCAGAAGGCCATTGTGGAAGGCAAGTACACCACGAAGGAACTCGACGAGAAGGTGCGCCGCGTGCTTCGTCTCTTCTTCCGCACCACGATGAACAAGCAGAGGCCATACGGTTTCCTTTGCAGCGAGAGTCATTATGAAGTGGCTCAGAAGGTTGCCGCTGAGGGCATTGTCCTCCTGCAGAACGAAGGCAACATCCTGCCCATCAAGCCGCAAGGCAAGAAGATTCTGGTCGTGGGCGAGAACGCCATCAAGATGATGACGGTTGGCGGCGGCTCAAGTTCCTTGAAAGCACAGCACGAAATCAGTCCGCTCGAAGGTCTGAAGATGCGTCTGAAAGGCATTGGCAACGTTGACTTTGCCCGCGGCTATGTCGGAGATGTGGGTGGCAACTACAATGGTGTCTCCACGGGACAGAACCTCAAGGACGACCGGACTCCTGAAGTCCTTATCGCAGAGGCAGTAGAGAAGGCTAAGACGGCAGATTACGTCATCATCTTCGGCGGCCTGAACAAGAGCGACTATCAGGATTGCGAGGGGCACGACCGCAAGTCGATGGAGCTGCCATACGGTCAGGACAAACTCATCACGGCCATTGCTGCCGTCAACAAGAACACCATCTACGTCAACATCAGCGGCAACGCCGTCTGCATGCCTTGGCGCAAGCAAGTTCCCGCCATCGTGCAGGGCTGGTTCCTGGGCAGCGAGGCAGGCATCGGACTGGCCGACGTTCTGCTTGGCAACACCAATCCGAGCGGCCATCTGCCCTTCACATGGTACGAGAACCTGAGTCAGGTCGGCGCTCATAGTTTTGGTGAGGCTGCCTTTCCTGGTATCTGGCGCGAGGGAAAGAAGATAATCGACGAGGAGTACAAGGAAGGCATCTATGTAGGCTATCGCTGGACGGACAAGCAGAAGCTGAAGCCCGCCTTCGCCTTTGGTCATGGCCTGAGCTACACGACCTTCAAGGTCAGCAACCTGAAAGCAGTGAACGCAGTCACGACGGACGGCAACATGACCTTTACCGTTGATGTCACGAACACAGGAAGCATGGAGGGTAGCGATGTGGTGCAGCTCTACATAACCGACTCGAAATGCAGCGTTGACCGACCAGTCAAGGAGCTGAAGGCTTTCCAGAAAGTCAGCCTCAAGCCCGGCGAGACAAAGACCGTCACACTCAAGACCGACAAGCGAGCCCTCTCCTTCTGGGACGAAGCAAGCGACGACTGGAAAGCTGAGCCAGGCCAGTTCGTTGCTCAAGCAGGCGACGCCAGCGACCGCCTGACCTGCAAGGTAAAGTTCACTTTACAATAAAACCTTACTGTATGAAGAGAGGACGTATTTCGCTGGCACTCATAGCTTTGCTGTTTGCGGGAATTGCAGCGGCACAGGAGATATCCTATATCGAGTCGGACGGGAATTGGTATCGGCTTTATGATGCGAAGGGAAAGCAGATTAAAGGATTTGCCCGCAGCAGCGTGGGCGAAGTGGTTGGCTGGGGAAGCACGTTCTTCGTCGGGAAGAGCTCGGGCTTCTATCGCATCTTTGATGTAAAGGGAAGAGTCACAGCGTCGCAGAGCATTAGCAACGTTGGAGAAGTTTTGTCTGTCTCGGCTGAAACGATTACCAGCCGCAAAGGCAGCTGGATTCTCATCTGGGACAAGAAATTCAAGAAGACAGGTTCACGTCCTGCCCCTAACAGATAAACTAAGCACGCTTAGTTGGCAAACTTAACGTGCCATGTTGGCAAACTTAACGTGCCATGTTGGCAAACTAAGCACGCTATGTTATATTGTTAGAACGCAAGTTGCGAATTAAGAGACACAAGTTGCATACCAACATACGCAACCTGCGAATCGACAAGCGCAACCTGCGAATCAAAAAGCAAGAATGGCAAGAACAAGCATTCCGATGCGGCTGTGAGTCTTTTCCCTTCTCGGTGTGATAAAAAACAATAGCCTGGGGCATGAACCTCAGGCTATTGTCTTATCGATGAGCAGGCTTAATATCCGAAGACTTCCTCAAGCGAGACGCGTCGGATTGGCCCTATCTGGCCGAGGGCAGCCATGTCGAGTTCCTTCTCGTTGCCGAGGATGAAATAGCGGCCCGTCTTCTGAGCCATGAACTTCTTCTCGAAATCGGCAATATCCTTAAGGCCGAGGCCTTGCAAGTCCTCGTAAATCTTCTTGTCGATATCGAAGTCGAAACCTTGTCGCTTGGCAGAGATATAGGCCTGAATGACGCCGAATTTTGTGGTGCGACGGCTGGCAATCTGCTTCGTCAGGGCATCCTTGGCAATCTGGAAGGCGCCTTCGTTCTCGGGCATCTTGTCGATGATTTCACGGAACTGGTTGACGCAATCCATCATCTTGTCATTCTGGGTGATGATGTGTGTGAGGAAGTACTCGGGCTGCCCCTTCTTGGCAGGGGTAAGATAGTATGCCATAGCATTATAGGCCAGTCCGCGAGCCTCGCGCAACTCCTGGAAGACTACGCCGTTCATGCCTCCGCCAAAGTATTCGTTGAAGACCTCGATGACGGCGTGCTCCTCGATGTTGGTCTCTTTCCCCTCGTTATAATACATGCGCATATAGATGTTCTTGGCATCGTAGGGTGCGATGAGGACTTCCGGAGTTGTGGCCAGTTGCAACTTGTATGGCTCGCCCTCGGGCACGGGCTTGAGGTCGCTAACGGTGGGATGCAGGTCGGACACGCAGCCATCCAGCTTTTCCTTCAAGATAGGACCGTAATAGAGGACTTGGTGCTCGTACTGGGAAATATTCTTCAGGAGGTCGAGCAGTTCCTGAGGATTGGTTTCCTGCAATTGCTGGGCCGTCATGTTGTCGCGGAGGGCGTTGTGAGGACCATACATCCCATACTGACCGAGCATGGTGAAGCAGCTGCGCTGCTCTGCCTTCTGGTCCTGTCGGTTCTTCAGGATGAGACCAACCATCTGCTCGTAGGCGTTCTGGTCAACTTTGGCATTATGGAGCAGATCTTCGAGCAGGGCGAGCGCATCGGGCATGTACTCGGCGAGGCCGCTCAGACCGATGGTAATGGCATCTGCATTCACGCTGATGGCGTAGTTGCAGGCCATCTTGTAGAACTGTTGCTTGACCTGAGCAGCAGAGAGCTTGTCGGTGCCAAGGTAGTCGATGTAGCTGGCTGCCACATCGTAGCGATTGTCGTCCTCCTGCCCGAACTCGTAGCGGAACTGCAGCTCGAAGAGGCCGTTTTCGGTGTTCTGCTTGTAGATGACGGGCAAGCCTTTCTGCGTTTTGAAGAACGAGAGGTCCTTCTCGAAGTCGAGGAACAGGGGCTCGATTGGGTCGACCTTTGCCTCCTGAATGTCCTTCACGAACTGACTTACGAGGTCGCGGTTCGTGGGAATGGGCGTGATGGCGGGCTTGTCTATCTTCTTCTGCGTGGTGTCCTCGCCCTGCCGCTTATAGACAGTCACATAGCCTTCGGTAAAGAAGCGATTGGCAAAGGCGACGACTTCCTCCTTTGTTATCTTTGCGAGGCGGTCCATCTGGCCGACCTGTTGCTGCCAGTCGATGCCGTTGATGAAGGCGTCGAGCATCTTGCTCGTGCGAGCCTGATTGTGGTCGAGACTGCGCAGTTCGTCGAGTTTCTTGTTGTTGAGAGCGGCTAGGAGCAAGTCGTCGTCGAAGTCGCCCGCCTTCAGTTTCTCTATTTCTGCAAGCAGGAGGTCTTTCACTTCGTCGAGCGACTGACCTTCCTTAGGCGTGCCGGCAAGCAGGAAGAAGCCGTGGTCGAGCAAAGGTTCCACAAAGGACCCTGCCTCCATCACCTTCATTTCCTGATTCAGGTCGAGGTCAAGAAGGCCTGCCCTACCGTTGGAGAGGATGACATCGACAAGTTCCAGCGTATCATTCTGGAGAGAAGACGCTTTTTCGCTGCGCCAACCCAGCCAGATATTCTCGGCTTCCTGACCAATGACAGTAGTGTCAACAGGAGCGGTCAGCGGCTCCAGTTCGGGGAAAGAGGGTTGGCTGACGTCATCGCCCGGCTTCCATTCGCCGAAATACTTCTTCAGAATCGCCAACGTCTTGTCGGGGTCGAAGTCGCCCGCCATGCAGATGGCCACATTGTTGGGCACGTACCACTTGGCAAAGTAGTTCTTGATGTTTGTGATGGAAGGGTTCTTCAGGTGCTGCTGCGTGCCGATGGTGGTCTGCGTGCCGTAGGGGTGCGTGGGGAAGAGCTTGGCCAGCAGAGCCTCGTATTGCTTGTTGCCGTCGCTGGAGAGGCCGATGTTGTACTCCTCATAGACAGCCTCCAATTCGGTATGGAAGCCACGGATCACCATATTCTGGAAGCGGTCGGCCTGCACCTTAGCCCAGTTCTCTATCTCGTTCGAAGGGATATCCTCCACATAGCAGGTCACATCGTTCGAGGTGAAGGCATTCGAGCCCTGGCTGCCGATAGCCGCCATCAGCTTGTCGTACTCGTTGGGAATGAAATACTTGGCTGCGAGCTGCGACACGCTGTCTATCTCGTGATACTTCTGCTTTCGTGTGGCCTCGTCGGTTATGGTGCGATATTCCTCGTAACGCTGCTCAATCTCGTCGAGCAAAGGTGCCTCGGCCTCGGGGTCTGTAGTGCCGAACTGCTTGGTTCCCTTGAACATAAGGTGCTCCAGATAGTGAGCCAGACCGGTTGTCTCGGCTGGGTCGTTCTTGGAGCCCGTGCGTACGGCGATGTAGGTCTGTATGCGGGGTTCTTCCTTATTGACAGAGAGATAGACCTTCAAACCGTTGTCGAGCGTATAGATACGCGTCTGCATGGGGTCACCGTTCACGCTTTCGTAGTTGCGGCCCTTACAGGAATACAGACAACAGACAACTGTCAACAGACAACAGACAATAGAAAACAGACGGATTCTGATGAGGTTTTTCATTTTCATACCATATTATTTTTAAATTGCGGGGCAAAGATACGACATTTTTTGTTACCAAACAAATAATTGCACTTTATCTTGAAAAAACCATTTGTTTGGGTGGACTTTGTAAACATTTTTCAGGAGCGACGCTTTCTGACGCATTATTTTTGTTCTTGTGGCACTTTTCTACCCTGAAGGCGAGAAACGCGCTTAAATCGAGTTTCCTTTTATACATGGGCTTTTCGGCAGGAGCATTTTCTGTCACAAAGCAAAGAAAATACAAGTTTAGCGTAGGAGATTGCTAAACTACGCAGGGAATTCGCACGATTTCCACGTGCGGAATCATAGAACGCAGCACGGGGAAATTGCAAACTTAGCGTGCGGCGTTGGCAAACTTAGCGTGCGGCGTTGGCAGACGCCCCATGCCCCGATGCCAAACATTGCAATTTACGCCTATATTTTTGTAAAGAAATTTCCATCATTTCCGAGCAGCAAAACCAGACTTTCAGCATGCCGGAACAGAAACTTTTTGTCGTTTTTCCTTTGAGATGAGCGAAAATAGTACTACCTTTGCAAGGCAATATATATATACATACAAATTCAAACAATACAACGATGAAGACAATTACTCTTTTTGCCCTTGGCCTGATGCTCGCTTTTTCCGACACTTTTGCACAAGAGAATTACAAGGAGGTCTCTGGCATCTATGTAGGCGGGCACATCCGTCGCCAACGCCCAGTAACAATTACCAGGCTCCGCAATTCAGGCTTCACCTATGTCATCCTGTTCAATGTCCATGTGGACCCGGACGGTACGCTCAAGACCGACGGAGAGACCATCTGCAAGGACGGCAAATACGTTTTCCAGCAAACGCAGCCCCATTACCAGGAGGACATCGCGAAACTCAAGACAGAGCCAACCAGCATCACGCGCATTGACATCTGCATCGGCGGCTGGGGAAATGCGTCGTACAGCAACATCAAGAACCTCATCAATTCTCAGGGAACAGGCTCTACGTCCATACTTTATAAAAACTTTAAGGCACTCAAAGAGGCTGTGCCTGAGATTGACGCCGTGAACAACGACACGGAGCTTGACCCTACCAACCCCACCAACGAATATAACTACGACGTTAACTCCGCCGCAAAGTTCCACATAATGATGTACGACCTTGGCTACAAAACCACATTTGCCCCCTACACCAACATGAGCTACTGGACACAGCTCAACAACAAAATACGCGCACAACGCCCCCATGCCGTGGACCGCGCCATGATTCAGTGCTACGCAGGCGGAGCATACAATGTGGGGCAGGTAGGAAACTGGAACTTCAACGGCGTCACAGAGCGCCATGCAGGCCTGCTGAAGGAAGGAGGTCCGGCTGATGACAGCACTAAGGAGTTCAACGACAACATGCAGCAGTTCCAGAAATGGAAGGACAACGGCGTAGCAACAGGCGGATTCGTCTGGGTGTATAACGACGAGGGCACATGGTTCCCCAAAAACAGCACCCAAGAAGACCTCCTCAACACTTGGGCGTCGGGCATAAACCGCATCTACGGAGCCATCACCGTACCCGAGAATGAGGTAGTCGTGAAATGCTATAGCGAGAAGAACTACAAAGGCTACTGTGTGTCGCTGCCGGAGGGAAAGTTCACACAAAGCGACCTCGCCGTATATGGACTGCAAGCCAAAGACCTCTCGTCGTTGGAGATTCTTGATGACTATCATTTGGTCTATCTCTATAAAACGACCAACTGCACCGGTACTCGAATCACGAGAAAAGCATCGTCGAAAGCGCTGACAACAAGCTACGATAATCAGGTCTGCTCCATCAGCGTAGAGCCAAACCCCACCGCAATTAAGGACATTAAGAGCTCTGAAGGCCACAACAATTCCGAGAACTTCATCTACAACATCTCAGGCCAGCGCTTGGACAAGATGCACAAAGGAATCAATATCGTAAACGGTAAGAAAATTGTTGTTAAGTAGGCAATAAGAACTTCTTCACTACACAAACATCGAGGACATCTGAAACGTAAACTAATCAAGTCATGAAAAAAGTAATACTCTCCCTCTTCTTGCTCCTGACCCCATGCTTCCTGCCCCTTGCAAACGCTCAGGAGTTCATTCTGCCAATGGGATACAACGAGCCTTGGGTAGGCAAACTGCTTTTTAACAGCGAAGGCGGTTACAACTACGACAATGCAATACCCAGCAACAATCCCTGCCACCCATGGTCGCTGCTTTATGAAGCCAGGGAGGGCGACGTCTATACCATCACCTTGCCGACAGCTTGCAATGAAGGAAGTTATGGCCGAGTGCAGTTCAAAACTCCAATCACCTTGCAAAGCAATCACAGATACCGGCTCTACCTTGCGCTCCAAGCCGACAAAGCCGTCAACGACGTCGGCATTGCCCTGTGCGAAAACGAGGATGACGGCACCTATCTCGTATGGGACGCCATCGACCTGCAGGCAGGGAAGGAAGCGACCTTCATGCGAAGCAACCTCAGCGGTGTCGATATCCAAGACGCAAAGATTGCCTTCGAATTCCCCACCACACAAGACAATACATCCATCAGCATCTCAAGCGTCAGCATCTTCGACCTGACCAGCAATCGCGAACTATGGACCGGCACATCATACTACAACTGGTTCTTCTACGCCAACGAATGGGGAGAGCGAATCCCCGGCCTGCAAATCGACGGACGTATAGAGACACTTAGCTGGACGCAACCCGACTTCGACGACTCGCAATGGAGCGAAGCCGTGATGCCCATCGGCAGTAGGGACGCCATCAACGGACTCGTGCAGACGGAATGGCCGGGAGGCAACAACACTAACCACTGGTTCCGTCGCGACTTCACGCTCGACGAGGTGCACCCCACATCCAAATATGTCCTCTATGTACTCCACGACGACAATTATCGCATTTGGCTGAACGGCACCCTCCTCGATGAAGCAAACGAATGGAGAGACAGGCTGGACGACCCTGTCAAGCTGGAGATATCGGCATCCTTATTGAGAAAGGGCAACAATGTCATCGCGGCCTATGTCCAGCAGAACTGGGGAGGCAAGCTCTACGACTGCGGAATGACCGAAGAACTTGATTTCTACGAGGATTACGACCCCGATGCAGACAAGACGCAGATCGTCTTCAACGAGATAATGGTAGGCAACATCGACCAGTACATCGACTACTCATACAACTACGGAGCATGGGCAGAAATCTACAACCCGACAGACAAAAGCATCTCCCTCGACGGCCTCTACATTACCGACAATCCTGATGAGCCCATGAAGTTCCAGCTGTCTGCGGGTACTGGCGTCGTGAAAGCCGGCGACTTCAAAGTCATCTACTTCGACCACAACGCTGCAGACGGAACTTTTGGAGATACGGCCTACAAGCAAGTCCGCTTCAAACTGGACAACGACGGAGGCACTCTTTACCTCTATGATGTTGACGGCAACCTCATCACCTCTGCCGACTACCCCGGATGCATTACCCGTTGCTCATGGGCTCGCACTCAAGACGGAGGCGAAGAATGGAGTTATACGGGAGAGCCGACACTGGCAGCATCAAACAACGGAAGCGACTTCGCAGAGTTCCGCCTCGAAGCTCCTGAGATTGATACCGATTCACGACTCTTCACAGAACCATTCACGGTTCAGGTCAACATCCCTGCAGGGGCCACTTTGCGTTATACCACAAACGGCTCTGCTCCATCTCTCACGACCGGCTCGACAAGCGAAGACGGCATATTCAACATCAGCGAAACCACTGTCTTGCGTCTCGGCCTCTTCCAGGAAGGAATGCTCCCCAGTCCCGTCGTTACACGAAGTTACATCTACCGCAACCACGAATACTATCTGCCTGTCGTTTCCATCACGACGGATGCCAAGAACCTATACGACGGAATGATTGGCGTCTATACAGACGGCGTAAATGGAGTGAGCGGACGAAACCATGGCGCATCAAACATCAATATGGATTGGGAGCGCCCCGTCAACTTCGAGTTCATCACCCCGGATGGCGTGATGGCTGTCAACCAAGAGGCAGAGTTCGTCATCGCTGGAGGCTGGAGCCGCCACTATGCCCCATCATCCTTTAAGATAAAGGGCACGAATCGATACGAAGGCAAAAAGACCATCGACTACTATCCCTTCTTCCGTTACAGGCCTTACAACAAGTTCCGCCAAATCATGATTCGTAACGGAGGCAACGACAACAACTCGCAAGAACACGGCCGAGTTCGTGATGCCATGACTCAGCAGATACTCATGTCGAGCGGCTTCTATTGCGATTGTCAGGACTATCAGCCCGTTCATGTCTTCTTCAACGGACGCTATCTTGCCCAGCTCAACCTTCGCGAGCCCAACAATCGCTATCATGGTTATGCCAACTACGGCTATGATGACGACGAGATGGATGCCTTCGAGTATTCGAACGGCTACTTCCAGATGTCTGGCACAAAGGATTCCTTCAACCGCTGGAAAACCCTCGCACAGAACTGCTCATCGCAGAGCACCTACGAAGAGCTCAAACAGCTTATCGACATCGACGAGATACCTAACTTCTTCGCAACTATCAGCTATATCGGTTGCAGCGACTGGATTTGCAACAACAACAATATCAAAGGCTACCGCTCCTTGCCCGACGGCCGGTTCCGCATGACGCTTCACGACCAAGACTGGGGTTGGAGCAATCTCAACGGCGTGGGACTTCTCGATAACAGTGGCAACAACGAATTGCTTACCATATACAGAAACATGAAGCGAAACAGTGCAGACTTCCGCCGTCGCTTCATCGATGCCTACTGCATTCTGCACGGTAGCGTCTTCACAAAAGAACGTTGCCTCAGCATAAGCGACAGCATCTGCCGCCTCGTAGAGCCTGCACTCGCTTGGGAAAGCAAAGAACCCTGGACATCCTATAACGAGCAAAAAAGCAAGATGGCCGGCCTAACTGCACGAACATCTCGCATGACTGCCCTGAAGAATGCCTACGGGCTTGGAAATGGAATGACGGCAAAGTTCAGTGCAAATGTGCCAGGAGCCGCTTTCCTCATCAACGGCCAACCCGTTCCCACAGGCACTTTCGACGGAACACTCTTCGCACCTGTCACTCTCGAAGTATCTGCTCCCGCTGGTTATAACTTCGTAGGTTGGAGCAAGACAGGCAACTCCACAGTTACCGACATACATAAAGGCGACAGCTGGAGCTACTGGGATCAGGGCTCGCTCGACGGCACGAACTGGAAGACGGGAGCTATCGATTGGCCTCAAGGCCCCACTCCACTCGGCTACGGAAAGAGTTCCATTGTCACAACTATCAGCTATGGAGGGAACAGTAGCCAGAAGCATCCCACCTACTATTTCCGAAAGAACCTTACAATCGACAGCGAGCCTGCGAACATTGCTTCCTTCACACTCAACTTCACGGCCGACGATGGCTTTGTTGTCTATGTCAATGGCACTGAAGCCTGCCGCTACCTCCTCCCCGAAGGCGAAATCCTTTTCGAGACCTACGCCACCACTTATGCTCCCGACAATCCAGACTCCGGCACCATCGATTTGCCCGTCAACCTCTTCCATAAAGGCGAGAACATCATTGCAGTCGAGGTGCACAACAATGTTCCCGGTTCATCCGACATATATTGGGATGCCGAGATAAGCTACAATGTCACTTCCGGCACAGCCATCGTCAGCCGTGATCGCACGCTACAGCTCAACACGGATGCCAATACCGAACTGCAAGCCATCTTCCAACCCCTGCAATCCAGTTGTCTCATCGCTGCCGGTTCGTCTCCTGTCGTAGTCAACGAGGTAAGTGCTAACAACACCGTTGCAGCCAACGAGTACGGAAGGCGTAACGACTGGATAGAACTGTACAACACGACCGACCACGACATCGACCTCGAAGGCATGTTCCTCACCGACGACCCAGCCATTACCGATAAATACCAAATCACCAAGAGCTCCCTCTCTCCAGGAGAAGGTTGGGGCGAAGCTTCCACCATCATTCCCGCCCACGGCTATTATATTGTGTGGGCAGACAACCTCGACCCACTTCGCCAGTTGCATACCGGTTTCAAGCTCTCCAACAACAACGAAGAAAGCGTCACACTGACTGCTGCCGACCATTCTTGGAGCGACTGCCTCACCTACAATCCTATGGAAGGGAATGAAAGTGTCGGCCGCTATCCTGATGGCGGAAAACGGACCTATCTCATGACTCGTCCCACAATAGCAGCACAGAACACGCTCACCTCCTATAGCGAGTGGCTTTACGGATTCGATGAGAACTTCGACGAAGAGACATTCCTCTCAGGACTCACAGCCCTGGAGAACACGGAGAAGACAGAGACTTCTGCCATTTATAACCTTGCCGGTCAGCGTCTGAGCAAGACACAGCGCGGCGTCAATATCGTAAACGGCAAGAAAGTTCTTATAAAATAATGTCAGTCAAGTTCCGCAAGTAATGATAACCCTGCGAATATTCTCATGAGGACTTGCAGAAATCCTCGTGTGGATTTAGAGAAATCCTCGTGTGGATTTAGAGAAATCCTCGCGTGGATTTGCAGAACATCACGAGAGTAAACAGAAAGCATCCAAGAACTTCCTGTCTGACAGCATTTTATTGCTTGCGGAACTTGAGTAATGTTAGCATATACATTTAATATATGAAGACAATAGGCAAACACATTAACAAACATCTGGCAAAGCCTTCCATCTAATAGTCACAACCCATTTGCTTACAAATAATTAATAAATAATAAGGATGAATAGATTGTTTATTTCGCTCTTGCTGCTTATCGCGGCAGCTGGAGCTTGGGCAATGCCTAGGGCTGAGTATCCTCGCCCACAGTTCGAGCGCCAGGATTGGCTTAACCTCAATGGAGACTGGACCTACACCTTCGACTTCGTAGGCTCAGGCATGGAGAAGCGGCTCTTCGAGAGCAAGGGCTTCGACGGCAAGATTACCGTTCCCTTCTGCCCCGAGAGCAAGCTCAGCGGCGTTGGCTACACCGACTTTATCAACAACATCTGGTATCAGCGCAACATCCAGATGCCACAGGGATGGGCAGGACGCAACATCATGCTCAACTTCGGTGCCGTCTATTACAACAGCGAAGTCTTCATCGACGGACGCCTTGCAGGCCGACACTTTGGCGGCAGCACCTCATTCGCCATCGATGTGACGAAGTATGTTGCCGACGGGAAGCTGCATTCGCTCGTCGTCCATGCTTACAGCGACACCCGCACCACGAAGCAGCCCGCCGGCAAGCAGAACGTGCGCCTCAACCAGTTCGAGTGCATGTACACCCGCACCACAGGTATCTGGCAGACGGTCTGGATGGAGCCTGTTGCTGAGAATGCATTGCTCCGTGCACAAGTCATTACCGACATCGACCAGAGCCAGGTCATCCTGCACCCCACATTCTACCGCGAGTCGGCTGGAACTTTGACCGTCACGCTGAAGGACGGCAAGAAAGTCGTTGCCACAAAGACCGTAAAGGCGCAGAACAACTCGACAATCGTCCTGCCGGTCAAGGGACAAAAGCTCTGGAGCCCTGAGAGTCCCTTCCTCTACGACCTCACATACGAGATGAAGGACGCCACGGGCAAGGTCACCGACCGCGTGAGCAGTTACCTCGGAATGCGCAAGATTCACGTCGAGGGCAACAAAACGTACCTCAACAACGAGCCCTTCTACCAGCGGCTCGTCCTGGATCAGGGCTTCTATCCCGACGGTATCTGGACGGCTCCGACTGATGAAGCCCTCAAGCACGACATCGAGCTCTCACTGGCCGCTGGCTTCAACGGCGCACGCCTCCACCAGAAGGTCTTCGAGGAACGCTTCCACTACTGGGCCGACAAACTGGGCTACATCACTTGGGGCGAGGCACCCTCTTGGGGCATGAACGCCAACGACCCCGAGGTAGCCCGCAACTTCCTGACGGAATGGACCGAGGAGATTGTGCGCGACCGCAACCATCCGAGCATCGTCACCTGGACGCCCATGAACGAGGAATGGTGGCCCGACCGTGTGCAGTTCCCGCGTTTCGTGAGCGACGTCTATGACCTGAGCAAAGCCCTCGACCCCACAAGACCCGTCTGCGACGTCAGCGGCGGCGTGCACGTCAAGACAGACATCTGGACGACGCACAACTACGAGCAGGATCCCAAGCGACTGAAGGATGTCATCTTCAACGGCGAGCGCTGGTTCCAGACGCCCAACAACACGCTGGACGTTCCGCGCACCAACACCGGCTTCAACCGCCCGACCGACAACGAGGTCTATGACTACCCGCGCTACGAGAAGGCCGACAAGCCTTATCTCCTCGACGAGTTCGGTGGCATCAAGTGGGTGAAGGGCCAGGACAAGGCGACGGGCAACTCAAATGCCTCGTGGGGCTACGGCGAACCGCCACACTCTCTGGAGGAGTTCTACACGCGCCTGGAGGGTCAGGTCGATGCGCTGATGGAGATAGCCGACAACGTCTGGGGCTACACCTACACGCAGCTAACCGATGTGGAACAAGAGCAGAACGGCATCTACTTCTACGACCGCACCTCGAAGTTCGATATGGCACGCATCAAGGCCATCTTCTCCAAGAAACCAGCCTCGAGCAAGTAGGATTCGAAAATCGATAAAGACTAAGGCAAAAAGTCGGCCTGCATGTTGAGCTATTGAGCACCTACCACAATAGTCCGACTATTTCAAGGCTGATTGACGCCCGATTCTTACAGGCTGTTTATCAGCAGGTTGCAGAGCTCACAAACGCCGCGTGCGGCGTTGGTCATTTCCGGCTGCGGCGTTGGCAATCTCCGCGTGCGGCGTTGACCATTTCCGCACGCGGCGTTTTTAATGTCCTCAGGCAAGAAGAATTCGCGGGGCTTCAACCAGGTTTATTCCACCTTATGGGCAGAAAACTTCAGGGTGCCGTTCTTCTGCTTTGTGACAACGAAAATCTGGCGGATGAGGGCGTTGTTTTCGTGGTTGAAGATGCGCGAAGAATCAAAAGCCATACCATTAACGCGAGTCTCGAAGTGCAGATGAATGCCGGTTGCCCTTCCCGTCTGCCCCTCAAGGCCGACCGGCTCGCCTGCTTGCAACCACTGACCTACCTTAACGAGATTGCGGGAATGGTGGCTGTAAAGCGTCTCCAAACCGTTTGCATGACGCAAGATGACGCAATTTCCATAGGCAAAATGAGGACCAGAGAGGATGACTTCACCCGGAAAAGCAGCCCTTGTGGTGTCGTTGCCAAAGGTCTGCAGGTCGGTTCCTCCATGATGGCGAGCCCCGCCAAATGGGCTGTTCACCTTAGCTCCTGGCAAAGGATAACACCACTCCTCGACAGTATAATTAGCGAAGTTGATGGTGAACTGGTCACGATTGGCGAAGGGGTCTTTGGCTGCCTCGACCTTCATGACCTGCCACTCGTCAATGTCGGGTTTCCCGTCCTGAGCCAATATCATTGAACATTGAATATTGAACATTGAATATTCGGCAAGGAGAAAGATAAGCAAACGAAATCTGTTCATTCAATTTATAATTATCAATCTTCAATTTATAAAGATTCCGTTGTAGTTCCTGCCTGTATTGATGGTCTCGCGGCGAGCACTATAAAAGTCCTCCGACGCGCGCGTGCACGTACCTTTTATATATATGTCGCTGACGCCCATCTCTTCGAGGAGCCACTTGTTTGCTTCCCAAAGGTCGATGAAGACCCTCTCTGACTCCCCCTTAAAGGGGGAGGACAATAAACCTCCCTTTGAGAGTCCTTTCCTTGCAATTCTTTCCATCGGGAACCCTGCTGAGCGGAAAGCCTCATAAACCTCGTTGCCTACCTCGAACCACTCGAGCGAAATGCCCGGCCCAATGATGGCATGAAGGTCTTGGGGATTGATGGGGTGCATCTTCTCAATGGTCTTCTGCACAATACGGCTGACTGTTCCTCGCCACCCCGCATGGACGGCTGCCACGATGCGCTGCCTTGTATCATAAAGAAGGACAGGGATGCAGTCGGCCGTCTTGACGCAAACACAAAGGCCAGGCTTGTCGGTGATGACCGCATCGGTTGCTTCGGGGCGACCTGCTTCATTCATCCATAGGACATTGTCCGAGTGAACCTGATGAGGAAGGGCAAGGTCTTCGAGCCGAAGCCCAAGCGCCTCTACCCCACTGCCCTTGCCTGTTGTGAAGGCCGTGAGCCAAGAGGGAGTCTTGTAGATAATGAGGTTACCCTTCATCATCCTCTTCGTATATGAAGTCCTCCAACTCGTCGGCATCCTCTATGGCATCGTCATCCAAGATTTCTATCTCTTCGTCTTCGCCCTCGTCGAGCAGTTCCTGACGGAAAGCGGCAATGTCCTTGTTGCGATGGACAATTGTCTCTTGCTGCGTGATGGCCGTTATCTTGTTGCTCTCGCTGTTCAGAGCTTTCCAAAGAATGTCTTTGAGTTCGTCAAGTCCGCTTCCAGCGACAGCGCTGATGAAGACATGCGGCAGGTCATCGGGCAAGTCTTCCGAGAGCATCTGCTGGAGTTCGTCGTCGAGGAGGTCGCTCTTCGTGATGGCGAGAACCCTTTGCTTGTCGAGCATTTCGGGATTGAAGTTGCGCAGTTCGCCGAGCAGCACCTCATACTCGTGCCTGATGTCGTCCGTATCGCCAGGCACCATGAAGAGCAAGAGGGAGTTGCGCTCGATGTGACGCAGGAAGCGAAGTCCCAAGCCTCTGCCTTCGGAAGCACCCTCGATGATGCCCGGAATGTCGGCCATCACAAAGGACTGTCCGTTTCGGTAAGGCACGATGCCGAGCGACGGCTCCATCGTGGTGAAGGGATAGCCTGCAATCTTCGGGCGAGCACTCGACAGGGAACTGAGCAAGGTGCTCTTTCCTGCATTGGGAAAGCCCACCAGTCCCACATCGGCAAGCAACTTGAGTTCGAGGATGACGGTTCGCTCTATCATCGGTTCGCCCGGCTGAGCATAGCGTGGAGCCTGATTGGTGGAGGTAGCAAAGTGCTTGTTGCCCATACCGCCACGACCGCCTTTGAGGAGCATCACGACCTGTCCGTCGTCGGTCACGTCGCAGATATACTCACCCGTCTCGGCATCATAGACGACGGTACCACAAGGCACATCGATGTACTTGTCTTCGCCATCTGCGCCTGTGCTTCCGCTCGGACCGCCATTGCCTCCGTGTCCGGCAAAGACATGACGCTCGAAGCGAAGGTGCAGAAGCGTCCAATAGTTGTGGTTGCCACGCAGATAGACATGGCCTCCTCGCCCACCGTCGCCGCCATCAGGTCCGCCATTGGGAACATATTTGGCTCGGTGCATGTGCATAGAACCGCGACCGCCTTTACCAGAGCGACAGCATATCTTGACGTAATCTACGAAATTGCTTTCGGCCATTTATAGGATTGAAAATTGAAGATTGAAGATTGAACCTTTGTCTCTTGAATGGAGACAAGGGGCTCATTCCACAGTATCGAGGAACTTGAAGATGGAGGCAATCATGTCTTCCTTGTTGGGAGTGTTTGCCCAATAGAAGGTATGACGGATGCCTTCGCGCTCGAACCATTCAATCAAGGGAGCCGTCTGTTTCTGATACACTTCAAAGCGCTTCTTGATGGTCTCTTCGTTATCGTCTTCGCGACCTTGTTCTTGGGCACGACGCAGCAGGCGGAACATGAGGATGTCCTCTTCGACCACAAGCTCTATCATGATGCCCAACTCGTGTCCACGCTCTTGGAGCATCTTCTTGAGAGCTTCTGCCTGAGCAATCGTGCGAGGGAAGCCGTCGAAGATAACGCCTTTGCCTGCGGGCTGGGCGTCGTAGGTCTTTGCCAAGATGTCAATCATGAGTTCGTCGGGGATGAGCTGGCCGTTCGAGATATAGCCCTGGGCAATCTTGCCCAGTTCCGTACCATTCTTGATTTCCGCACGAAGCACGTCGCCTGTGCTGATGTGACCCATTCCGTACCTTTCTACAATCGCGTCGCTGTAGGTGCCTTTACCAGAACCTGGGGCACCGAAAATGATAATGTTCTTCATTATTCTATTTTATATTATTGTATAAATATCTTTCGTGTTTCGTCCGAAGCCGTCGTAGTCCAGGCCGTAGCCTACCACGAAGTCGTCGGGAATCTCCTTGCAGCAATAACGCACATTGAGTTTTACCTTCAACTTGCTGGGCTTGAGCAAAAGGGTGCAGATGTCGATGCTCTCGGGGTTTTGCTTTTTAAGCGTGTCGAGCATGTGAGCCATTGTCAGACCTGTATCGATAATGTCTTCGACGATGATGACGGGACGGTTTGTGATGTCGATGCCCAGTCCTATCACTTCGCGAATGCTGCCCGAAGAGCTTGTGCCTTGATAGGATGCCAGCTTGACGAAGGAAATCTCGCAAGGCAGGTCTATCTCTCGAAGCAAGTCGGCTGCAAAGATGAACGAGCCGTTGAGCACTGCCAGGAAGACAGGCTCTTTGCCCTCGTAGTCGCGATTGATTTTATCTGCCACGCGTTTAATCTGGCTTTTCAATGTTCTTTCTGAGATAGAGACAGTGAATGTCTTGTCTTTCACTTTGATGATTCTGCTTCTTTGCATATCTGTATTCATTGAGGGTTGACACTTGCTCCGCGAACACGGCTGAGCGTCTCCGGAGTCATCTGTAGGAAACTGGCTATATGGACCATAGGAGCACGGAGAATGATTTCCGGTTTCTCACGGAGCAACCTTTCGTATCGTTCGGAAGCATTCTCAAAGCGCTGGCTGTCGGCGTGCCGCTGACTACTGATTGCTATGTGCTCGAGTATCTTGCGAGAGAGCGTCTCTATCTCTCTGTTGTTGACAGCGAGGTCTCCCAAGCCATCATAGGGGATGGCGTAGAGCAGGGTGTTTTCGAGAGCTTCCACGATAAGCCTGCTGGGTTCCTGCAAGAGGAAGCTCTCTATGCAGAACACGATTCGCCCTTCGAAAGAGAAGTGCTCAGTGACATCCTTATTGTTCTTGTAGTAGTACTGCCGCACCATTCCTTTCTCTACAAAATAGAGGTTGCGGCAAACAGTTCCCTCATTCAAGATGGTGTCACCTTTCTGGAACTTCATAGGGACGAGGATACTGCTCAGGTCCTCAATCCCTCGAGGCGTCATTGGGCAATAGATGCGAGAGATTTTCTCTGCAATGTCGCGAAGTGTTTTCATTTTACCTTAATATTAGCTATATCACTTTTAGTCCAGCTTCAGCACAGCGAGGAAGGCTTTCTGCGGCACTTGCACATTGCCAATCTGCTTCATGCGTTTCTTGCCTCGCTTCTGTTTCTCGAGGAGTTTGCGCTTTCGGCTCACATCGCCGCCGTAACACTTTGCCAGCACATCCTTTCGCACCTGCTTGACCGTTTCGCGAGCAATAATCTTTGCTCCGATGGCAGCCTGGATGGCGATATCGAACTGCTGGCGCGGGAGGAGTTCCTTGAGTTTCTCACACATCCTTCTGCCAAAACTTTCCGCATTGTCAAAATGCGTCAGAGTGGAAAGAGCATCCACAGGTTCGCCATTGAGCAGGATGTCCATCTTGATGAGCTTGCTGGGTCGATAGCCCGACTGATGATAGTCGAACGAAGCATAGCCCTTCGAGATGCTTTTGAGCTTATCGTAGAAGTCAATCACAATCTCGCCCAAGGGCATTGCATATTGCAGTTCCACGCGATTTCCGCTGATGTATTCCTGCTTCAGGAGTTCGCCGCGCTTGCCCAAACAGAGCGTCATGATGGGGCCGATATAGTTCGCAGTCGTGATGACGGAAGCGTGGATGTATGGTTCCTCTATGTGGTCGATGAGCGTTTGGTCGGGCATTCCGCTGGGGTTGTGGACCTCCGTGCAAACGCCCTGCTTGTCATAAACGAGGTAAGACACGTTGGGGACAGTGGTGATGACATCCATGTTGAACTCGCGATCGAGCCTCTCCTGAATGATTTCCATGTGCAGAAGGCCGAGGAAACCGCAGCGGAACCCAAAGCCGAGGGCCACGGAACTCTCGGGCTGGAAAGTAAGGCTGGCATCGTTGAGCTGCAACTTCTCGAGCGAAGCACGAAGGTTCTCGAAGTCCTCAGTCTCAATGGGATAGACACCGGCAAAAACCATCGGCTTCACCTCCTCAAAGCCCGAAATGGCTTCTTTGCAAGGGTTCTCAACAGTGGTAATCGTGTCGCCCACCTTCACCTCTGTTGCCGTCTTGATGCCCGAAACAATATAACCCACATCGCCGCACTTCAACACATTTCTCGGCATCATATCCATCTTGAGGACGCCTATTTCATCGGCTTTATACTCCTTTCCCGTATTGATGAACTGCACCATATCGCCGCTCTTCATCGTACCGTTCACAATCTTGAAGTAGGCGATGATGCCTCGGAAAGAGTTGAAGACAGAGTCGAAGATGAGAGCCTGCAAAGGAGCCTTCTCGTCGCCTTTCGGACAAGGGATGCGCTCCACAACGGCCCTGAGAATCTCCTCCACACCCATGCCCGTCTTGCCGCTGGCACGGATAATATCCTCGTGCTTGCAGCCGATAAGGTCCACGATTTCGTCCTCGACCTCCTCCGGCATAGCGTTCGGCATATCGCATTTGTTCACGACAGGGATGATTTCGAGGTCGTGGTCGATAGCCATATAGAGATTACTGATAGTCTGTGCCTGAACGCCTTGAGTGGCATCAACAACCAGCAGAGCACCCTCGCAAGCCGCTATGCTTCGGCTCACCTCGTAGCTGAAGTCAACATGTCCCGGAGTGTCGATGAGGTTGAGGATGTATTTCTGGCCATCAAGCGTGTATTCCATCTGGATGGCGTGGCTCTTGATGGTGATACCACGTTCCTGTTCCAGGTCCATATCATCAAGCATCTGCCCCTTAGTCACAGTAATGGTCTTTGTATACTCCAGCAAGCGGTCTGCCAAAGTGCTTTTCCCATGGTCGATATGGGCAATGATGCAGAAGTTTCGTATGTTTTGCATTTCGGAAAACGATATATTGCTTTGCAAAAGTACAAAAAAACGAGGACAACACAAAATAAAATGTGATTTAATTAACGGAGATGCAATAAAATCGCACAACTCTTTAAACAAAGTTTAATCTGTTTAATTGTTTAAAATTGGTAAGAGGGGCGGAGAGTCAGCTCCCCTGCCCCCTCTCGTTCCCGAAGGGAGGGAAAAAGGCGAGGGGAAGTCATGGAGCAGCGATATGAGGTACACGGGTAATGTCTTTCGGCTTGATTCGCTTACTCTTGAATGAGGACTAAAAGAACAGGCTGAACAGGAAGTAGCGCAGGGAATAAAAGCGGAGTGGCAATGGAAGAAAACCTTCTTTACGGAGTCTCGCCTTGCGTGTTCGAAGCTCCTTCAGGCTGTGAGTCAGTGTCCAAGTCTTCTGAATATAATCGACCGTCAACTGTCTTATCCTGCGCTCAAGTGTTGATTCACCCAAAGACCTCAACTCGCTCAGAACAAGACTAATGTCATTCAAGCGTTTCTGAATACGCGCCATGTTATCTGTATGAGTGATCGTGCCTGAGTGCTGACGATAGAAATAGGCTTTCGCATCGAGTTCGACAAGAGAATCCGCCTTCAAGAAAAGCTGGGGAGTGAAGAGCTCATCCTCGTGAAAAAGGCCGGGACGGAACCGTAGCTCCCCAAGAATCTCCCGCTTGAAAGCATAGCCACAAGCAGCAGCCCGCAGGTTGCGATGCCGGAGATAATAACCTCCAGAGCCCTTGAAAACCTCCTTCCCTGCAGGCGTACATTCTTCTTCCCCCGGCTGTTTGGACATTTTGAAAAGCACGAGGTCGTACGACTCTTTCTTCAACTCATTAAGTACCGATTCATAGACAGGCGGGACGAGGCAGTCATCGGCATCCACAAACTGGAGATACTGTCCCTGAGCATGCTTGATTCCCGTATTGCGAGCCACAGAAAGGCCTGCCTGCTCTTGCCGGACATACCGACTTCCCTCTCTCCCGACAAAGGTTGGAAGTACCTCGCTGCCATCATCCACCACGATTATCTCGGCTTCTCCCGGCAACAAACGAAGTGCCTGAATGCTCTCCACGCAATCCTGAAGATAGGCCTCAGGTTCATTATGATAGGTGATGATGAAAGAGATGAGTGGCTCCATAACTTTGGCAAAAGTACAAAAAAATGAAGAATGAAGAATGAAGAATGAAGATTTTTTTTGTAACTTTGCAGTCAAAACATATTAAAATGATTGTTTGCATAGCTGAGAAACCCTCTGTGGCACGTGAAATAGCGAATGTTCTGGGTGCCAAGAATCAGAAGAATGGTTACCTGGAAGGCAACGGCTATCAGGTGACGTGGACTTTCGGCCACCTTTGCGAACTGAAGGAACCTCACGAATATACGCCGATGTGGAAGAGCTGGAGCCTGGGGCAACTGCCAATGATTCCGCCCCGATTCGGCATCAAGCTCAAGCAGGACAAGGGCGTGGAGAAGCAGTTCCGCATCATCGAGGAATTGATGCAAAAGGCCGACGAAATCATCAATTGCGGTGATGCCGGGCAGGAAGGTGAGCTCATCCAAAGATGGGTGATGCAAAAGGCCGGAGCGAAGTGTCCCGTAAAGCGGCTTTGGGTGAACAGTCTGACAGAGGAAGCTATCAGGGAAGGCTTCCAGACACTCAAAGACCAAAGCGCTTACCAAGGGCTTTACGAGGCAGGACTCATGCGGGCAATCGGGGACTGGCTCTTAGGCATGAATGCCACACGACTCTACACGCAGAAGTTCGCTGCAGGGAAACATCAGGTCCTCAGCGTTGGCAGAGTGCAAACCCCCACCCTCGCCCTTGTTGTGGCTCGCCAAAGGGAGATAGACAACTTCGTGCCGAGGCAGTCGTGGGTGCTCTCCACAATGTATCGCGACACGAAATTCAATGCGATTGTCCGCGATGAGGAAGCAGAAGCGGAAGATGCCGCAAATGTCGCCGCAGCCGCCGAGAAGGGGAAAAAGCAGAAGCCGAAAGGCATCATCTACAAGCCCCTGGAATACGCCACAGAGGCTGAAGGGAACGCAATCCTCGACACCATCAAGGACAAGCCGTTCACCGTCCTTTCCATCGAGAAGAAGAAGGGCACAGAAGCTCCGCCGAGACTCTACGATTTGACTGGACTTCAGGTGGATTGCAACAAGAAACTCGGGCTTTCTGCCGAGCAAACGCTCTCCATCATCCAGAGTCTCTACGAAAAGAAGGTCACGACCTATCCTCGTGTCGACACCACATTCCTGCCCGACGATGTCTATCCCAAGTGTCCGCAAACGATGAACGGGCTCTATCAAACAAAGTTTGCAGGAGTGGCTCCCTATGCAGACCTCATCCGTCCTCTTGGCGGCGGAAAGCCTTTACGCAAATCGAAGAAGGTGTTCGACAACTCGAAAGTGACCGACCACCACGCCATCATCCCTACAGGCATCATTCCACAAGGCCTCACAGAACTCGAGCAAAAGGTGTTCGACCTTGTGGCTCGTGCCTTCATCGCTGCGTTCTACGACGATTGCAAGTTCGAGACAACGACCGTTTTAGGTAAAGTTTCTCCCGATCCCTCTCAAGACGAGGAGAACGACATTCTTTTCCGAACAACCGGCAAAGTGATTATAGAAGAGGGTTGGAGAGTGGTGTTCAAGAAGAAGACAGAAGCGAAAGAAGAAGATAACGAGCAAGGGCTGTTGCCCGTCTTCGAGAAAAGCGAGAGCGGACCGCACATCCCGTCGCTCTCCGAGAAGTGGACAACGCCGCCCAAACCCTATACCGACGCCACTTTGCTTCGTGCAATGGAAACGGCGGGAAAGACCGTAGAGGACGAGGAGCTCAGGGATGCGCTCAAAGAGAATGGCATTGGCCGTCCGAGCACCAGAGCTGCCATCATCGAGACACTCATTCGCCGCAACTATATTCGCAGGGAACGTTCCTCGCTACACCCCACTCAAACAGGCTTCGAGCTTATCGACCTCATACACGAGGAGTTGCTCAAGAGCGCAGAGCTCACAGGCCGTTGGGAGAAGAAATTGCGGCAGATAGAGCGCCACGAATACGAAGCCCGCACTTTCCTCGACGAACTCAAAAAAATGGTCAGCGATATTGTATTAGCCGTACTAAGGGGACAATAAATCCATACCCTTATACGTTATATATAATATGAAGACGATTCTGCGATACATTCTTCTGGTTTTGCTTGTGGCTGCCTGCACAGCGGAGACGCATGTCAAGAAGGGCGACCAGTTCTATGCTATCGGCGAGTATTTCGATGCCTCGGCCGAATACAAGAAAGCCTATTCCCAGACTCAGCCCAAAGATAAGGACAAACGAGGGCAGAGAGCCTGGAAAATGGCACAATGCTATCGGCGGCTCAACTATACTGCAAAGGCTATCGGCGGTTATCAGAACGCAGTTCGTTATGGCTATCCCGACTCGATGGCCTTGTTCTATCTTGGACAACTACAGCAAAAGAATGGCGACTACAAGAATGCCGCCAAGTCATATAACGCTTTTCTTGAGCTTGTTCCAAATGACACACTGGCTCTCAATGGATTAAAGGGGTGCGAACTTGCACAGAAATGGAAGAATCAGTTCTCGCTTTACAGTATCAAGAAGGAGCCGATACTGACCAGTCGGAGAAGCGATTTCTGCCCTGCCTTGCTTGGCGACGAGAACGACATGCTCTACTTCACCAGCACGCGAAACGATGCAAAAGGCAATGAGATAAGCGGCATCACAGGCACCAAGAGCGCAGACATCTTCTTCACAAAGAAAGACGACAAAGGCAAATGGGAGCCCGTGGAAGCTGTTGAGGGCGATCTGAACAGCGAATACGAAGAAGGAGCCTGCTGCTTCTCGCCAGACGGCAAGACAATGTACCTGACCGTCTGCACCTTCGATTCCGACTATCCTCGCTATGCACAGATCTATACCAGTCAGCGAAGCGATGCCTCTTGGAGCAAGCCGCAAGTCCTGCCCATCAGTAAGGACACGCTCACCAGCTTTGCCCATCCAGCCGTCTCGCCCGACGGATTGTGGCTCTACTTTACAAGCGACATGCCTGGCGGTCAAGGAGGCTTCGACATCTGGCGCATCGCCATCACGAGTCATGGGCTTGGAGGCGTTGAGAATGTAGGCTATCCCATCAACACGCCTGGCGACGAGATGTTTCCTGCCTTCCGTCCCAACGGCGACTTCTATTTCTCGAGCAACGGACATGTGGGTATGGGCGGCCTCGATATCTTCAAGGCAGAATGCGACAGCCTGGGGGTATGGACGCTCGAAAACCTGAAGTATCCGATGAACTCGAATGGCGATGACTTCGGAATGACTTTCGAGGGCCTTCACAATCGAGGCTATTTCTCTACAAACAGAGGCGATGCAAGAGGATGGGACCACATCATGAGGTTCGAGCATCCCGAAGTGATTCAGACCGTCAAAGGCTGGGTTTACGAGAAAGACGGCTACGAGTTGCCCGAAGGTCTGGTGTATATGGTGGGCGACGATGGCACTTACCTCAAGCTCAGCGTTCGTGGCGATGGCAGTTTCGAGCAGGAAGTGAAGCCGCAAACCAAATACATCTTCCTGGGCACCTGCAAGGGATACCTCAATCATACAGAAGAACTTAGCGTCGATACAAGCAGCGTGAGCAAGGAATACACGCTACAGTTCCCGTTGGCAAGCATCGAGAATCCCGTCCTCATCCGCAACATCTTCTATGAGTTCGACTCTGCTGCCCTGCTCGACAGCTCTTGCTTGGCTCTCGACAGCCTTGTAGTCCTCCTGAACGAGAACCCGAATGTCACCATCGAACTTGCTTCACATTGCGACTTCCGAGGCAAGGACGAGTACAACGAAAAGCTTTCGCAAAGGCGAGCAGAGAGCGTTGTGAACTACCTGATAGAACATGGAATCGACACCCTTCGCCTGACACCAGTCGGTTATGGTGAGAAGCGCCCGAAGATTGTGACGCGAAAGATTGCATCGACCTACGACTTCCTCAACGAAGGCGACACGCTGACCGAAGCTTTCATCCTTGCTCTCGAAGACGAGGAAAAGCAAGAGATTTGTCACGCCTTGAACCGAAGGACAGAGTTTAAAGTGCTGAGAACCACCTACAAGCTCTTCGACGAATCCAAGACTCCTGCTCCTCCTATAAAAGAAGATTTGGATAATGCGGAGAAGGAATCTGCAATCGACGAAAAAGAACAAAAGCTGGGCGACTTGAAGCCTAAGGGACGCGACGCCGAGGAAGACATGAAGAAGGCTGAAGAGGAGAAGAAACGCGAAGAGGAAAAAAGGCGTGAGATGGAGAAAAAGCTCGACAGCATGAGACCTGAAGAGAGGAAGAAATACGATGAAATGATGAAGAAGGAAGATGCGAGGCGAAATGCTGTCGAAACCACAAAGTCGATAAACAAATCGAGTGTCCTGCCCACAAACCCCCTCAAGTCCAAGGTCGAAAGCGAGCTGGAAAGCAAAAGCGAAAGCAAGAACGCAGACAGGAAATAGTCCACTCGTCGTTTTTACCTGATTCATGATACAGAGAAATGCACCAAATTCTTTACAGAAAAACACATCGGAAAAGGGAGGATTTGGTATCGGGACACGGAGCGTTTGCCAATGACACACGTGAAGTTGGCCAACATCACACGTGAAGTTTGCAATTACCTCGTGTGAAGTTGCCCAGCGCCACATGTCGAATTTGGCGGATATTCGTGCGGGATTTACCAGCTGTTCATGCAGGATATGTACTTTCTTTGCTTCGCATCTCAAAATATCCATTTGTAACCGATTGATTGTCACGGGAAATTCGTTTTAAGCGCATTTCTCGCGTTCCGGGCAGGAAAGTGCCACCGAGATAAAAACAAAGCGTCAGAAAGCGTCGGGTTAGGAAAAATGTTTACAAAATCCGAAAGCCGTTGTGGTGGTGTCGACAATTCTTAATTCATTATTCTTCATTTTTAATTTTTAATTTTCCATTTTTAATTTTCCACTTCCCTTTGGGAATGGAAGGGAAGTTGGGGAGCTAGAGCGTTAAAACATTATAAATAATGTGTCTCGGGTATTGTACTCTTAACTTTTCTTCGTACATTTGCAAAATGAATTCGACAACCGACTACGGAAGAAAGAAAAAATAACTATGAAAGCAAAGTATCTTGTAATGTTGCTTGCTGCATCTTTGTTGGGACAGGCTCCCATCGCAGCAAAAGAGAAAAAGGACAAGCCTAAGACCGAACAAGTAAAGAAAGACAAGAAGAAACTCTTCGGAAAGAAGAAACAGAAGAATCAGCAAGCTCCAAAGGACTCTGCCAAGGTGGAGAAGCCAAGCGTTGACCGCAACGGACTCTTCCATGTGACGAAGATGAAGAACGACTGGTTCTTCGAGATTCCCGACTCGCTTATCGGCCGTGAGTTCCTGACAACCGTGCGCTATACTTCAACTCCTTCCGGCATCGGCAAGTTCGGTGGCGAGCAAGTTAACCAGCAGACCGTTTATTTCCAACCTGCTCCAGATGACCAGCTCCTGCTTCGTGCTCGCCTCTTCGTCAATGTGGCCGATACTGCACAGAACATCAACCGAGCCATCACAATCAGCAACGAGAACCCCATCATCGGGGCTTTCAAGGTGGAGAGCCACAAGAACAAGACCTACAAGATAAAGGTGACTCTGTTCTTCAATCAGGACAATCCGGCTCTTGGTCTGCCTAAATCGGTAAAGGACGGCTTCTCCCTGCAAGGGCAAGTCAACGAGATGAGCTACATCGAAGACATCAAGTCGTTCCCTTTGAACACAGAAGTCCGTATGATAAAGACTTTCAACGGAGGCGGCACAAACCGGATGGCTGCTACAAGCAGGACGGGCAAGGCAACTTTCGGCCTGAACATCAGTTTTGTCCTCCTGCCCGAGAAGCCTATGATGCGCCGCTACTTCGACCCGCGTGTCGGCTACTTCACAGACAGTTATACAAGTTACAGCGACGACCAGCAGCGTGTGGAAGGCAAAACATTCGTGACGCGTTGGCGTCTGGAACCTCGTCCGGAAGATGTAGAGAAGATGAAGAGAGGCGAACTCGTAGAGCCTATCAAACCGATTGTCTATTACATCGACCCCGCTACTCCCAAGCAATGGAGGAAATACCTCATCATGGGTGTGAACGACTGGCAGAAAGCTTTCGAGAAAGCAGGCTTCAAGAATGCAATCCGAGCTGAGGAATGGCCCGAGAACGACTCAACGATGAGCATGGAGGACGCTCGCTACAGTTGCATCCGTTACTTGGCAAGTCCCATCGAGAACGCTTACGGACCGAATGTTCACGACCCCCGTACGGGCGAGATTCTCGAGAGTCATATCTGCTGGTACCACAATGTGATGAGCCTCGTACATAATTGGTATATGGTTCAATGCAGCAGTATCGACGAAGCGGCGCAGAAGATGAACTACGACGAGGAACTGATGGGCCAGCTCATTCGCTTTGTCTCGAGCCATGAGGTCGGTCATACGCTTGGCCTCCGACATAACTTCGGAAGCAGCTCCACTGTGCCTGTCGATTCTTTGAGGGACAAGGCTTGGGTGGAGGCTCACGGTCACACGCCATCGATCATGGACTATGCTCGCTTCAACTATGTGGCTCAACCAGAAGACGGCATTGACCGCATCGGCATCTTCCCCCGCATAAACGACTACGACAAATGGGCTATCCAATGGGGCTACACACCCATGTTCGGAGCGAAAGACGAGGATGAAGACCACAAGATGCTCGAACCGATGACCCTCAAGGCACAGCAGAACAAGCGCCTTTGGTGGGGCGATGGAGAGAGCGAGCACAGAGATCCTCGCCGCCAAACAGAAGACCTCGGCGACGACCCCATCAAGGCAAGCAATTATGGCATTCTGAACCTGAAACGCGAAATAAAAGCTCTGCCGGAATGGACCAAGGACAACGACAAGGACCTTTATTGGAACGACATAGAAGTAATGTACGGGCACATACGCACGCAGTTCCTTCGTTATATGGGACACGTGGTTCGCAACATTGGCGGCTATCAGATTACCTTCCAGCCTAAGGGTTCGACAGAGGATGTGTATGTTCCGCAGCCTCTCGACAAACAAAAGGCTGCGCTCAATTTCATCAACGAGCAAGTCCTGACGGAACCTGTTTGGCTTCGCGACATGAGTTACGCTCATCGCATTGCTTCCGTTCCGCAGAACCTCACGAATTATGTAGGCGAAAGTGTTGTGACGAATCTGATGAACAGGCTCGAGAGCCTGAACGACCTCTACAAGCCTCAAGCTTATCTTGCCGACCTGACGAAGATGATTTTCACAGAGTTGGACACCAACAAGAAAGTCTCTCCCTACAGAGTAGCCCTGCAGAACAACATGTATCTGCACCTCAGTCGTGCATACGGAAACGGCAATCAAGCCGTTCGTCCCGCAGTTCTCTACACGCTTCAACAGTTAGAGAAGAAGACGAAGACAGCCAGCCAAAGCGCTCCCGACGCAGAAAGCCGTGCACATTGGGCAAGCCTCTACGATCAGATAGGCAGGCTCCTCAGTTGGAAATAAGATAAAACACGACTGCTATGAGAAAGTCTTTGATGATGGCAATACTGTGCGTCTCCCTTTCTGCAAACGCACAAATCTTCAAGAGCCATACAAACGCCTCCGACAAGTCGGAAGCAAAGTTTGTGAAGCAAGCTGACCTGTATCTTCAAGATAAGTGGGGCGTAGGTTTTACTTTAAGAAAGGAAAGCTCTCCCTACTTTGGATGGAACCTCATTGGTGCTTCCTATATGTCTGGATGGTACGCAGATGAATGTCCGAAGAACTTAAGTATCGTCAATGCCCGACTGATGGGAATAAGGTTCAACATCCCTATCAAAGGCAATTTTAAGTTCTATGCAGAAGGGACACCGGGTTATTCCTATGTATATAGAAGGTATAAATATAGAGAATACGACTGGGGCTACTACGTCACGAAAACCCGAACGAACAAAAGCCATTGCTTTGGGCTGGATTGCGGTGCGGGCTTCCAAGTGTTCAAGAATCTCTCCATCGGATATAACTTCACTTTCTTAGCGACAATTAACGACAACACAGACAATTACCACATTCATTGGGGACGTATTTCAGTCATGTTCTAATTATCCTGATTCTAAATACACACATAGAAAAAGCGCTACCTGGTAATGAAACCCGGGTAGCGCTCTTTTTATATGACAATATTGTCAATTACTCTGCCAGGCGCTCTTTTGCCTTGTAATAAGAATTGTAGCTGGTAAAGCCGCTTTCCTGTGCAGCGGTATCCTTAGTGGCATTGGGATGCTCTGCCATATAACGGTCATAATGCTCAAGACGAAGAAGGTTCACATAGCGCGAGAAACCATTGAAGTGCTTCTGAAAGACATTGGACACATACGAGCGGCTGTAGCTGCAATGCTCCACAACGTTCTCCAACTTCAGGTGGGCGTCGAGATAACCTTTCTTGTCCCTGACATATTGCTCAATCTCTTCGACAATCTTGTGTTCACGCTCACGGGCAAACGCATCCATGGACTCAGAATTACCCGAATCTTCCAAATTATCTGAAGACTCAGAATACTCTGATGGCTCTTCCTCAAGCACCAAGGACTGGCGACGCCACGCAGGCAGCACGAAGATGAGCATAACAATGTTGAACACCGAAAGCAAGACATTCATCACAGCCATCACCTTAGGGCTATCAAGCAAGAAAGGAGGCCAGACAAACAATGTCATAACGATTGGCAGCAACCAAACGCGACGGGCGAACTCCATGGGAAAGTCGTCGGGGTTAGAGTAATTCTCGTCGCGAGACTCACGCATCCATAGTATCGTTTGCCGCACGGCAAGGGCGCAGTAAATCATCATGCCGATGCCCAATACCGTCACGACATACTGCCAGAGCCTCGAAAGCTCCTGACCCATCAGGCTGCCGGAAGTCCATGCGTCAACAGCCAGAGGTGCCATTACAACAGTAGTGATGGCAGCAGTAGTTCGTACCGTAACTCTCCACTTCTCCCAACGCTTTATCGTACCAAAGAAACAGAAGAACAAGGCACCGCCAAAGAAGTAATAGGTACCAGGGAAGTATGATTTCCACAATGTCCATGCAGATGGACTGGTGGGATTAAGCACATATGGAATAAGCACGACCGACACCATATAGATGATGACCAGTAGCCTGCGGTCAGGCCAAAGGAAGTCATGCGACTCCTTCGGCGCTTGACACGTGTGGAACCAGCGAATGGCAGCAAACACCCAGCAACTCGTCAAATATGCCGCAGCCGCAATGCCATACCAGTAAATATCGTTCAGATATATCATATTTTATGCAAAGGTACAACATTTTTAAAACATTGCCAATCGTACAAAATATAAATTTGTACTAAAAGCAATGTTTTCTGTACCGAAGGCAATGTTTTTGTACGAAAAGTAATGCCCGTTCTCGATGAAAACCCATAATTTTGCAGGCAAGAAAGAGCGAAAAGAATATAACATTATAAACAAAAACAAAACAACATGAACAGCAACATCAAACACAAAGTCCTTGCAGCAGCGCTGACAATAGCAGCATTCGCTGTGGGGCAAACAGCATGGGCTGGTTTCACCATCTCAGCAAGTTCTTCAGGTGACTACAACTCTTCGACTTCGGATGTCACCACAACCTTTACAATCCGTAGAACAGATGCGAGCAAGAGTGAGACTGTGCATTATCGCACCGTGGGCAAGGCGGCATTACAGAACAAGAACTTCACTCCTGTCAATGGATCGCTCACCTTCGATGTGAATGAAACCACGAAGACAGTCGAAGTGACGGAGCCAAGGTACACATCGATGGAGAGGAAGTACTTCTACCAAAGCAACACCCGCAGCTATATCTTCGAACTGATGGACGCCGATGGCTACCCTATAACCTCCGCAAGCCACAACATCGGCTATCACAGCGTATTCACGCATACTGATACCTATGTTAACCAGTCAGTCAACAATCTCGTTTATTTCAACAGCAGCGGCACGATGATGTCAGGCATCAGCAGCAACAAATATATCGATGTCCCTTATACTCCATCTACCAATAGATGGATTAGGGTAACAGACGCCGGTTACGGCCAAGCCGTACACACTGTGTCAACCAATAATCTCTATGATAGCCGAACTGACCTGCGGGAATATCTTAACGAGATTGGATACAAGATGTATGCCACTGTCTATTTCGACCAAAAAGAGGAAGCCGACGGATACCAGTACATCCAGATACTCGCCGACAATGCCACAACCTACGACCCCGACGATAAAGATGGTGATGTTGACTGGCCCAGAGATTATTCTATATATAAAGCATGCTTCATCTTGAGCTATGAGAAAAGCGGCAGCGTGATAACCAACCCCCACAAACAGTTCTTCCCCCACAAGAACAATTGGCATAACAACGCAGTCTACATAGAGAACAATGTCAGTGAATTAGAATTCGACGACGACAGTTGCTGGCTCTACAGACAAGAGTTCAAATCATATACAGATTATGATTCCGGCACAGGCTCTATAAATCTTGCAACCACTATAAACAATATCAACATACGTTTTGATGCTGCAGGGTCAGGTTCCGACACATGGGACTTCAGAAACCTGAAACTGCGACTGACTCTTGTAGATAAAAACGCACCAACCACTTCGTCCAGCGATATTGAGCTCGCTCCTGGTCCCTACCACAAAGGACAGAAAATCTATGTAAGTATCCCCTTTAACGAAATTGTCAGCGTATCAGGAACAGTAAAGCTCGAAACTTCATGGGGCAATTTGACTTACGACACAGGCAACGGTACCAATGTGCTGACTTTCAGCGGCGATATCAACCCCGACACTGATATCAGTACCGATTTCAAGACAATACGCCTCAGCGGTAGCGGCACCATCAAGGACCTTGCGGGCAATGCTTACACTTTAGGCTATCTCCAAAAGACCTTCTATTGGACTCGAATCGAGAGGTTCACCCTCACTGACGAAAACACAGTTATAAGCGGACTCTCTACTGAACCCTACATTGACGATGGCGTAAACCATCCTCAACCTATCGTTACATGGCGCGGCAAAGTGCTTACCCTGGGAACTGACTATAAGCTGTATTGGAGTAACAACGGCACACTCTCAAGCGGCACGAAAACCGCTACTGTCACCGTCGAAGGACAAGGCGATTACACCGGTAGCGTATCTGCCACCTATACCATCCGAGCCCTCACACTCGATGATTTCACGCAACTTGAGGATGGTTCCTATGAAATCGCCAACAAACATGACCTTGGCAGACTCAACGTACTTGTCGGTACTTATAATAATGAGTGCCTGAACCTTACTTTCCGTCAGACCGCCAACATCTCCATCAACGACACATACTATTGTATAGGTGACGGAGGACATAAGTTTAGAGGAACATACGACGGACAGGGATACACCATCAGCGATGCCAAGCTTGACTACAACGGTTGCGAATATATCGGACTGTTTGGACATGTTGGTAGAGACGGAGTAATCAAGAATTTAGTGCTTGACAACTTCACCGTATATGGTGGCCAATATACAGGAGGAATCTGCGGTTACTGTAAGGATGGCACCATCATCAACTGCCGCGTAGGAACAAATGTTTCCGTTAGAAGCATGAGTCTCTCAATCGGAGGAGTGGTTGGCCGGCTTGAGGGCGGCAAAGTTATAGGTTGTGCGAGCGGCGCTACAGTAACAGCCTCTTCAATCAGACAATGGCAAATTGGTGGAATCGTTGGCTACGTTGATATGTCTTATAACAGCTATACCCCTGAAATCAGGGACAACCTCTACTTTGGCACATCTGTCACCGCCAGTGGTGCAGACAATTATTATGTAGGAGCTATTCTTGGCAGAGGAGGTCGTCTATACAACAATTATCACACTTGCGCCTCACTTGGCGGATTGGGCAATGGTGATGACAACATCGGAACGGACTACGTTGATGTGAGCTCTGGCTATGATGCCAGCTATGGAAGAACCATCACTCTTGGCGATGGCGTGAGCATCGATGCAACCACAACCGTCTATGATGTCAGCGGCCTTACTGCTTACGGCAATGTTGCATTGGCAACTCAAGACGGCACCATATATAGTGCCGGCACCAAAACGATACCAATCAAATACTCTGGTGGCAGCGAAAGCTTCACGATGCCCGACATGGATGTGATTGTCCTGACGAATAGCTACAGCAACAGCGGTGTTATTGCCAACAACAAAGGCGCAGGCAAGAACATCGTCCTCTCTGGTCGCACGCTCTATAAGGACAACTCATGGAACACGCTCTGTCTGCCGTTCGATGTGACAATAGATGACAGCCCGTTGGCAGGCGCTACAGTTATGGAACTCAACACAGATGAGTCTTCTTTGACTGCAAGCACACTGACGCTGAACTTCACAACTGCTACCGCTATCGAGGCCGGCAAGCCTTACCTCATCAAGTGGGAAAGCGATGACAGCCAAGGGGCGACGGATGTCAACATCTCCAATCCTGTATTCAGTGGCATAGAGATTAAGCAGGGGCTCACTCCTGCCAGCGTAGGTAACGCCATTACCTTCAGCGGCACCTATGCTCCTGTGACATTCGAAGCTAACGACAGGAGCATCCTCTATGTAGGCGCAAGCAACCAGCTCTACTATCCGAGTGCTAATGTCACCATGAATGCCTTCCGCGCTTACTTCCAAGTGGCTGAATCTAACAGCATCAAGCAATTTGTTGTGGACTTCGGGGATGACAATCCCACAGCAATTGAGACAATCGCCAACGGACAACAGACAACAGAAGGTGCCATCTACAACATTGCAGGTCAGCGCTTGAACAAGCCCCAAAAGGGCGTCAACATCGTGAACGGAAAGAAGATTGCGATAAAGTGAGAATAAAGCTGAGTTTGCTCATGCTTTATCGAGCGTGAGCAATCTCGGCAAAGCCAAGGTCCTCTTCTAATTCTTATTTCTTAATTATTAATTCTTAATTTGAAGAAGCAATGAAAAAGACATATATTCAGCCCAGCACGCTGACAGTAGAGATGCAGTACAACCAGATAATAGCTATGAGTATCGGTGGCAATGCAGGCTTCGATCCGACTCCACAGCCCGGTGACGGCACAGAACATCCTCGTGTAAAAGAAACCAACATTTGGGACGAGGAATGGTAAGCCCCCTCTCTCCGCCCCTAAGGGGCGAACGAGTGGGCTTTAGAGGAGCCACTAAATGTGGCTCTGTCCCCGAGAGAGGGGAGAGCAGTGCTCTGCTCGACGGAGGCAAGTGGCCGAAGGCCGAGGTGGGGTGATTCAATCTCCACTCTGACTTTTACCTCACCCCTGCCCTTAGATGGGCAGGAGACACAGCAGCCCGCTTGACAGAAGTCTGGCGGGCTGCTTGTTTGGTACGCATAATGGTATGATGGACTGCATAATCTTTCAGAAAAGCGTGCTTTATGTCAGAAAAAAGGCCTTTTTTGTAACTTTTTCAGCAAAAACGCATTACAGTTTAACTTTTTTCCTTAACTTTGCATGCGGATAGTGTCGGTTACATCACATCGCAATATACATTATATATATAATATATTATTAACTTAATTCATTAAACAATGAAACACAAAGACACTAACAAGCTGACGAGGGTGGCAATGCTGCTACTCGTGGCGCTCTTCAGCCTGACAGGCGCAAGGGCACAAACTCTATTCAGTGAAGACTTTGAAGGTGGTGCCATGCCCACAGGTTGGACCACCGACGGCCCAGGCACTTGGAGTGTTGGTGTAGGTGACTACAGCACCAGTACACCAGTAGGCGCTGGTCAAGGCTCTTACAATGCTTTGATTACGCACAACGTAAGGGACAATGTAACCAAACTGATCACGCCTGAGATTGACCTTTCTTCTACAACTAATGCAGAACTTTCGTTCATGTATGTTCTCCGTTCTTGGTCTGGCGACACCGACGAGCTGAGAGTTTACTATCGTACCTCATCTTCCGCTGAGTGGACTTTGCTCGAAGAATATACCACAGCTGTTACTGCTTGGACAACAGTGGAAGGCATTATGCTGCCTGAGCTTAGCAGCACCTATCAGATTGCCTTTGAGATGACAGACAAATACGGTTATGGTGTCGGCATCGATGCTATAATAATTAATAATAGTGTATATTCCAAGCCTAAAGACCTTACAATGGGCGAAATTACCACCACAACTGCAGCGATAAGCTGGACAGCTCCTGCAGGTGACGTTACGGGCTATGCTTACCAGTATAAGAAGGCAGCTGAAGGTGACGAGGCTTGGAGCACCGAGCAGACAGTGACAAGCACATCTGTCTCTCTCTCAAACTTGGACTCCGCTACTCCCTATAACTTCCGTGTAAAGGCTGTCTATGCTGGCGGCGAGAGTGGCTATGCCACTATCAATTTCACTACCGACTGCGACATTGCAAATCTGCCCTTCACCGAAAGCTTTGAGTACGGCATCCCCTGCTGGACGCTTATAAACGAGAGTACTGCAAACGCTTCCGATTTTGGTATCAGTTCAGCCGCAGCACGAACAGGCAGCAACTGCTTCCGCTTCTCATCGTATACTCGTTCCACCAGTTATAACCAGTATTTGATTTCTCCTGTAATGAATGCAACTAATGGTGTTGTTGTGCAATTCTATTATAAGACATATTCTTCTTCCGCAGAGACATTCAAGGTAGGTTATTCCACAACCACCAACGATCCGAATGCCTTCACATGGGGTGATGAGATATCTGCAAACAACAAAGATTCTTGGGCGCTTTCTGATGAATACGAGTTCCCCGCTGGAACCAAGTATGTGGCTATTTGGTATTATTCCGATTATCAGTTTCGTCTCTATGTTGACGACTTCAGCTTCAGCGTACCAACTTCTGTCCTCAAACCTACTGACCTTGCAGCAGTTCCCACAGCTAAGAGTGCAGAGCTGAGCTGGACAGAAAATGGAGAAGCCACTACTTGGCAGATTTGTCTGAATGGCGACGAGACCAACCTTATCGCTGCCGACAGCAATCCCTTCACGCTGAACGGCCTTACGCCCGAGACCACATACACCGTTAAGGTACGTGCTTCCGTGGGCACCGAGTTCAGCCGCTGGAGTGACGAGGTTTCCTTCACGACACTCGCACAGTTCCCTGTACCAACAAGCCTTGCTGCAGTTCCTGCAACTACGAGCGCAGAGCTGAGCTGGACAGAAAATGGCGAAGCTACTGCTTGGCAGATTTGTCTGAATGGCGACGAGACTAACCTTATCGCTGCCGACAGCAATCCCTTCACGCTGGACGGCCTTACGCCCGAGACCACTTACACCGTTAAGGTACGTGCTACCGATGGCACCGAGTTCGGCCGCTGGAGTGACGAAGTTTCCTTCACAACACTCGTACAGTTCCCTGCTCCAACAGACCTTGCAGCAAGTCATGTCACTGCCACCTCTGCCAACATCAGCTGGACAGGCAATGCCGACAGCTACAACATACAGTATGCAACATCTACAGTCGGAGATTTCTTCGAGGATTTCGAGAACGGCCTCGATGCACAAGGCTGGACTACTATTCGTAATGCTGAAGGTACCGAAGGCACAGACTGGAGAACATTCAACCCCGCTGAATTCGGTTATGATTCAGCTACTTCCCACAGCGGCGATAATGTTGCTATGTCAAGGAGCTGGGCATCTCAATCCGCTTACAGCGTTGACAACTGGTTGATTTCGCCAAGACTACCTTTGGGCGGAACCATGACATATTGGGTTATGGACGACGGTCAATACCACGAACACTATGACATCTATGTATCCACAACTACAACCGACATCAGTGCCTTTACAAAGGTGTATGAACCTGGCGATGCATCCGACTCGTGGACGCAGGTTTCTGTTGACCTCAGCAGCTTTGCAGGTCAAGAAGGTTATGTTGCATTCCGTCTCACGGACGAAGACCAGGACTTCCTCTTTATCGACGATGTTACCATTTCTGCTCCAATAGCCGGTGATTGGACAACCGTCAACGGCGTCACCAGTCCTTATGCTCTCGAAGGTCTTACACTTGAGACACAATATGTAGTACAGGTACAGGCTGTCTATGCTGACGGTGAGAGCAGGTGGACGTCACCAGTAACCTTTACCACAACATCTACCACAGCTGCTCCTACTGACTTGGCTGCCACCGATGTCAAGGCTACCAGTGCCACACTTGACTGGGCAGGTTCTCAGGAAAGCTACACTTTGAGATATAGACACGAGCTAGCCGCCGACCCAACTGCACCTGCTACTATTATCTTTACAGTTGGCGATGTTTGGGGCGATGGTTCTGGCTACCAGATGCTGCTCGATGCCGATGCAACGGCTTACGGCACCATCATCCCAGAAACAGGCGGTTTGACAACAAGCGGCGATGCCTCAGCAGCGACCTATGCCGAGTTCGAGTATAAGATTCCAACGAATGCCGATGGTGCTTTGACTACAGAAAACATCGTAATAGACAACAGCATTACCATTCAAATCCCTGCCGGTACCTACGACTGGTGTATCACTAACCCGACCGCTGATGACAGGATGTGGATTGCATCTGGAAATGGCAATGTTGGTGGTCGCTATGACGACTATGTCTTCGAAGCCGCCAAGACTTATGAGTTCCATGTTTACTTAAAAGGTTCGAATGATGCTACAGACGTGACCATCACTCGTCCTATGTCTGAATGGACAGTCGTTGAAAACGTTACAACTCCTTATGAATTCACAGGTCTCACACCTGAAACTTATTACGAATGGCAGGTACAGGGCATCCTCTCTGACGGCACTACCGAATGGAGCGAACTGAGCAGCTTCACAACAGATGTGATGCCTGTTATCGTTGAACTTGCTGACAATGCAGACAACACAAGCGATATTGATGCTTTCAACGGACAGACCGTTGATGTTCAGCTCGCTGGTCGCACACTCTACAAGGACGGAAGTTGGAACACAATCTGCCTGCCGTTCGATGTAACTATAGCTGGAAGCCCGTTGGATGGCGCTACCGTCATGGAGCTCAATACCACATCTTCTTCTTTGAATGAAAGCACACTGACGCTGAACTTCACTGAAGTGGAAGCAATCGAGGCCGGAAAGCCCTACCTCATCAAGTGGGAAAGCGGTGACAACCTGACTGAGGACGACCTCGTATTCAATGGCGTAGAGATTAAGAAGGACCTCGTTCCCGCTGTTGTGGGTAGTAATGTCATTACCTTCAGCGGCAACTATGCTCCTGTGACATTCGAAGCTAATGACGAGAGCATCCTCTATGTGGGCGCTAACAACAAGCTCTACTATCCGAATGCTGAAGTCACCATGAATGCCTTCCGCGCTTACTTCCAAGTAGATGGTTCAAGCCTCATCAAGCACTTCGCACTGAAATTCTCCGGTGACGATGCAACAGGCATCAGCACAGTTGAAGCAGGAGATGGCAACGAGACCATCTACAATGTTGCAGGTATGCGCCTGAACAAGGCTCAGAAGGGCGTCAACATCGTGAACGGCAAAAAGATTCTTAAATAAAACAGACCCTCTCCCCATCCCTCCCCCTCTAAGGGGAGGGGGGAAGGATAATAAATAATAAAGGAAAAAAGATTATGAAAAAGACATATATTCAGCCCAGCACGCTGACAGTAGAGATGCAGCACAACCAGATAATAGCTATGAGTATCGGTGGCAATGCAG
>JAFRQD010000006.1 GCA_017428785.1 Bacteroidaceae bacterium | reverse complement strand
TAAAGGTTGACAATTATTATATTTAAAATTTAATTTTGAATCTTGAATTTTGATAATTGTATATTGAAATAATAACAATTGATAATTAGAGATTTAGGAGGCTGAGAGGTCGAGCATGCGGTTGATGCACTTCACGGCTTTGCTTGCCACTGTCTTGCTCACCTTTATCTCCGGCCATTCATACTTGAGACAGTTGTAGAGCTTCTCCATCGTGATGAGCTTCATGTAGTTGCACTCATTGCAGGCACAGGTGCTGTCCTCTGGAGGAGCAGGCAGGAAGACCTTCTGCGGACAGGCTTGCTGCATCTTGTGGAGGATGCCGCTCTCTGTTGCCACGATATATTCCCTGGCATCGTCTTCCTGACTGAACTTGAGGAGAGCGGCGGTGCTGCCCACCTTGTCGGCCACTTTGACGATGGGCCCTTTGCATTCCGGATGGACAAGTATCTTGGCCTGGGGATGGGCGTCCTTCAATTCGAGTATCCTCTCCAGGCTGAACTTCTCGTGGACATGACAGGCTCCGTCCCACAAAACCATCTGCCTTCCGGTAAGAGAGTTGATGTAATTGCCGAGGTTCCGGTCGGGGCCGAACACTATCTTCTCATCCTTCGGCAGCGAGTTCACTATCTTCAGCGCGTTGCCGCTGGTCACCACGATGTCGGTGAGCGCCTTTATGGCAGCCGTCGTGTTCACATAGCTTATGACGGTATGTCCGGGATGGGCTTTCACAAACTCGCCGAACTCCTTCGGCGGACAGCTTTCCGCCAGCGAGCAAGTGGCGTTAAGGTCGGGCACGAGCACCTTCTTGTCGGGGCAGAGTATCTTGTTCGTCTCGCCCATGAAGTGGACGCCGCACATCACGATGACATCCGCATCCGTCTTGGCCGCCTGCTGAGCCAGCGCCAGACTGTCGCCCACAAAGTCGGCTATGTCCTGTATCTCACCCTGCGTGTAGTAATGCGCCATGATGACCGCATTCTTCTCCTTGCACATACGGCGTATTTCAGCCTTCATATCCACACCTTCCGGCACGCTTTCCGTCACATAGCCGGCTGCTTTCCAACTCTTGTCAACCATCTTTATATTATTATATACCTTTTTATATTTTATTTTTTAATACTCTATGATGATGATGATGGGCTGTTGATATGTTTATAACTTTTTGCCCCATTTCATCGCTTTTTATGTTATGAACCTCAGCTCAACATTTCGTGAGGAGTTATCCACCTCCAGATATTTCTTCCTATTTCCTGCCTGTCGCCATTTGCCTCTTGCCGAGGTGCTGAGGTTATCCACACCAACTAATAACATGCAAAGTTAATAATTTTCCCTGACATGCTGCTTTGATAAGTCTCTTTTTTTGTGTTGAAACAAATTTTATAACTTTTGGTTGATGTGGATAAAGGGTCGGACAGGTGCTTTTTGTTGCTTTTAGTGTGAATAAGTGCAGGGTTATTAACCAGGTTATCCACAGAAATTGTTAACTTTGCAAGTGGATTATCAACCTTCGCGTTATGAGAAAGCTGAAAGTGACGGAGATGGGCCGCATGAGTGTGGCTGAGTTCAGGGACTCTGAGAAGCAGCCTCTGGTGGTGGTGTTGGACCATGTGCGAAGTCTTTACAATGTGGGCAGTGTGTTCCGCAGTAGTGATGCTTTCCGCATAGAGGGTGTGCTGTTGTGTGGTATCACAGCCCGACCTCCTCATCCCGAAATCCACAAGACGGCTTTGGGGGCGGAGGAGAGTGTGGACTGGCGCTTCTTCGAGAAGACGGAGGATGCTGTGGTGTGGCTCAAGAATCAGGGCTATACCGTTCTTGCCGTTGAGCAATGTGAGGGAAGCACGATGCTTCAGCATTTCCGCAGAAAGGCCGGCCAGAAGTATGCCGTTGTGCTGGGCAACGAGGTGAAGGGCGTCCAGCAGCAGGTTGTCGATATGTGCGACGGGTGCCTCGAAATCCCTCAGTACGGCACGAAGCACAGTCTGAATGTCAGCGTGGCTGCGGGCATTGTCCTCTGGCATCTTTCGGAGAAGGAATGACCCTGTGGAGGGTTGGGAAACGCCGCGTGCGGGGATGGGAAACGCCGCGTGCGGGGATGGGAATCGCCGCAGGCGGAGATTGTCATTTCCACGTGCGGCGATTGGCAACGCCACAGGCGGCGTTTTTTAAGGTTGGCAAAGGGGTTATCTTGAGACGCCTTCGATGAGCATCTTCTTAGCCTGCTCTTTCATGCTCTTGGCCTTGTTGATGTCACCCTTTGTCAGCTCGTCTTCCTCCTTCAGGTTTTCCATGTTCTTCTTTGTGTTCTCCATCTCTGTGCGGAGGCTCTCCAGCTTTTGCTGAGCCTTCTGCAGGTTCTGCTCAGCCTTGGCCACAGCCTGTTCTGCCTTTGTCTCCTTGCTTTGCATCTTAGACAGTTTTTCTGTGCTCTTGGCGTGTTGCGACTGCAGTTTTAGCGACTTGTTCTCTGCCTTTTCGTGCGAGCTGTCGGCCTTCTTCTCGAGTGCAGCGGCTTTCTTAGCCACCTTGAGGTTGTTCTCTGCCTTCTTCAGCTGTGCGGCTTTCTCGGTGATTTCGGATACACTTGTCGATGCGCCGGCCAGTTTTGCGTTCTGCTTCAGGGTCTTCAGCTCCATCTTCAGTCTGGTCACTTCGTTGTTGAAGTCGGCTTGCCACTGAGCGCAAGTCTTGCCGTCGTACATTGTCTGTGCCATTGTGGGCAGTGAGATGGCAAATGCCACCATTGCTAAAAACTTTTTCATAATTGCTAAAATTTAAGTTATTACGGTTAGATATTTGTTACTTTCGGATGGTTTATCTGCAGAGTTCCTGGCATATCTTGTCCTGGAAGGCGCGCCCCAATGCCATGGAACTGACGCCTTGGTTGATGATGGCGAAGGCGAGGATGTGTCCGTTCGCAGCCGTGAGGTATCCGGCCAGCGATGAGATGCCGGTCACGGTGCCTGTCTTGGCCTTCACATTGCCCTCGGCCGTTGTGCCTATCATCCTGTTCTTGAGGGTGCCGTCGTAGCCTGCGATGGGCAGCGAGGGCAGCAGGTGTTCGCGGATCCGTTCGGTGCGCCAGGCATAGCCGAGCAGGGCGACGAGCATTTCCGCAGAGGCATAGTTGTAGAGCGACAGCCCGCTGCCGTCGGCAATCTTGTAGCGGTCCGGCTGCAGACCGATGCGTTGCAGCAGTTCCTCCGTCCTTGCCGCTACTTCTTTGTGTCCGCCGCCTTTCTTTCCCGTAGTGGCTGCCGTCTGATAGAACAGGCATTCGGCGTAGATGTTGTTGCTCTCCTTCATCATCTTCTCGAGCAGCAAGTCGAGGTCGTGACGGATGGAATAGACAAGCGCCCCTCCTGCCTCCCCCCGAGGAGAGAGGCTATTGCTTCCTTTCCGCCCGTTTCTCCCCTCCTCCTTGGGAGAGGGGTTGAGGTTGGGGGCTTTGATGCCGACCTTCTCGAGCGCCTCCGTCCATTTCTGCTCAAACTGGTCCTTGCCATCCACGAGCAGAGCGGAGAGCGGCCCATAGTCGTCGTCCCAGCACCAGCCCCAGCCGTACGGAGCATCTTCGCGCATCGAGCGGTCGTAGATGATGTTGCCCGCAATGCTTCCTATGCCTTGCTGTTGCTTGATGGTGGCAGCGGCCTGGAACAACTCGTCGGCCGTGACCATCGGGTCCATCCCGCCAACCACGATGAGGTCGCCTTGCAGGACACCATTCACCACCTTTCCCTTGATGCGGAAGTCGGTGTGGAGCCGGAAGTCGCTCTTCAGATAGTGGAGCGCCGTGATGGCCGTCACCAGTTTCTGGCACGAGGCGGGACGCATCCTGTGGGCGGCATTGACGGCATAGAGCGGCTCACTGTCGGTCAGGTCGTACACATAGAGTCCGAGCTGTGTGGTCTCGAAGAGCGGTGCCTGACAGAGCAGGTCGAGCGCCTGCTGCTTTTCGTATTGCCAGGTTCCTTCGGCGGCTCTGCGCACCTGCGAGACGAGCGGCCGTGCGCTCACCACAGGCTCTTCCGCCTCGGGCTCTTCCTCCTCAGCCACCGCCACGGGCGCCTGCACCACAGCAGGCACGGCCGGACGCACATCAGCCTGATAGGTGTGATGCCGTATGGTGCGCTTCGTGGCACAGGATGCCAGCAGGAGCAGCAGCAGCAGGTACTTTGTGTATTTCATCGCTCTGTGCTAATCTTGCCGCAAAGTTACGACAAATAATTGAATATTGAATATCGAACAATAAAAAATATTGCGTTATGGAGAAAATGCCCTTTCGCGAGACTCGAAAACGCCGCGTGCGGGGATGGCAAACGCCGCACGCGGAAATGCCCAACGCCGCACGCGGGGATTGGCAACGCCGCACGCGGCGTTTGCAAGGCCCTTTTGCGGCGTGTTTTTTTGCCTCATATTGTACCAAAAGTCGAAATTGTTTAAAAATAATTCTTTAATATGCTTGCCACTTGAACAAAACTTCCTAATTTTGCCATCAGCAACGCTTATATACATTATTATAATATATGAAAATCTTTAGAATCATTCTTGCTTCCTGCATGGCCATCGGGCTGCTTGCCCTGTCGGCTGCAGAGATAGACGGCCTCTACTTTTGGAAGAACGGCACTTACACGCGGTTCGATGTGAGCGACCTCGTCTTTGAACACGGTCAAGTGACCGTCGGCGAAAACACTTTCAATGTGTCGAATCTGGACAGCATCACTTTCAGGAAACCTGCCGAGACCGGCGGCATTGTGACGGACACCCTGTATGTCAGTTATTCGGGCAATGCGGCATCCGTCACTCCCGAGAATGTGGCCGGCATCACCAGCGTGGTGAACGGGGCAGATGTCACTTTGACAAACGCCAATACCGACCGCGAGATGTGCTTCATCCTCAGCGGGGAAAGTTCGGAGGGGAGCTTCACGTACAACGGCACCTACAAGGCCTGCATCCGTCTGGCCGGCCTGAGTCTGAAGAGCACGACTGGTGCGGCTCTCAACATCCTGTGCGGCAAACGCATCGCCCTCGAGCTCCTCGAAGAAACGCAGAACTATCTGGAAGACACTGCCGACAGCCTCGGACAGAAAGCCGCCCTCTACTGTAAGGGACATCTGGAGGTCAGCAAGGGCGGTACCCTTACCGTGAAGGGCAACTACACCCATGCCATCAAGACGAAGGAGTATATGCTGGTGAAGAAGACCACTGGCGGCATCAGCGTCATCGGCGCTGAGGGCGACGGCATACATGCTGGCCAGTATTTCAAGATGAACGGCGGCTCGGTCACGGTCAGCGGCGTGAAAGGCGACGGCATACAGGCGGAAGCGACTCAGGAGGACGACGTCTATGACGGTCAGGTCATCCTGCGCGACGGCACCGTCGATGTCTCGGTCACTGGCAGAGATGTGGCCGCCATCAAGAGCGACAGCCTGCTCAGCATAGCAGGGGGCACGATAACCATCAATACGACGGGCGACGGCAACAAAGGCCTCAAGAGCAAAACGGACATGGAAATCAGCGGAGGAGAAATCACCGTCACCCAAAGCGGTAAGTACATCGTGGAGAACAACGACCCGGGCTATGTGGTGGCCATTAAGGCAAGCGGCGACCTCGACATCAGCGGCGGCACAATCATCATCGACAACACTGCTGAGGCAGGCAAGGGCATCAGTGCCGACGGCAATCTCAGCATTGGCGAAGGAGATGCTTCGACCTCGGAGGATGAGGAATCGCCTGCGACGGATGACGGCGCGCCCGTCATCAACATCAAGGCCAACGGCTCCGGTGCCGCTCTCGACCTGTCGCGAAACGTGGAAGTGGATGAGGAAGGCGGTGGCGAAGGCGGCGACGATGGCGATGACCAAGACCCGGTCTATCGCATCTGCGTGGCGCTGAGCTCATCGAGCAGTCAGTACTGGAAGAATGTGGTGTACCTCTACAGCTCGGACGGCACGCGGCTCGACCAGCTGACCAATACCATCTCCGTCTCTGCCACAGGCCAGACGACGCGTACCTTCTACTATTATGACTTCGACGATGTGCCGGACGGGCAGTTCTACTTCGCGAGCGACGACTACACACGTCAGGGCGGCGGCGGCCCAGGCGGTTTCGGAGGAGGACAGACCTACACCATCCGGACTTCTGCCGTCAGCGGACCCACCGAAGACAACCCGTCGGTTTACTATTATATCAATACGTCGAACCCGCAGAGAAGCGGCTCCGTCTATACTTTCACCGTGACGGACTACACGTCGCGCTACAAGGACGGCACCATCACGGACAGCGGCTCCGTCACGCCCTCCGGCGGGAAGTTCGCCACGGCGGCTGGCATAAAGGGCGACAGCAACATCAGCATCGGCGGTGGCACCATTACGATATCGAGCACGGGGGCAGCCTCGAAGGGCATCTCCTGCGACAAAGTGCTCACCACCACCGGCGGCTCTCTCACCATAACCAATAGCGGAACAGGCACCGGCACGACCAGCAACTACTCTACCGCCAAGGGCCTTACCTCGGACGGCAGTATCGACTTGCAAGGCGGCACCGTCAGCATCACGATGTCCGGCCAGGGCGGCAAGGGCATCAAGAGCGACGGCACACTCACCATCGGCAAGAGCGACGAGGAAGGCCCTGTGCTGACCGTCAGCACGACGGGAGCCAAGTACCTCAGCACATCGTCGGCAAAAGCCATCAAGGCCGTTGGGAAAATCACCGTGAACGGTGGAGAGACGGTCGTCACCACCAGCACTACCGGCGGTGAAGGCCTGGAGAGCAAACTGAAGTCGAACGCATCGATTGTCTTCAACGGCGGCAAGCACTACTTCAAGTGCTACGACGACTGCATCAACACGGCGGGGGCAATCAAGTTCGACGGCGGCATCGTGGTCTGCCATGGCTACGGCAACGATGCCATCGACAGCAACTACGGACAGGCCGGCGCCATACAAATAGGCAACGGGGCTGTGCTGGCTTATTCCTCGAAAGGCGCTCCTGAGGAAGGCTTCGACTGCGACAACAATTCCTACATCCAGATAACGGGCACCGGCATCGGCATCAGCGGCGGCGCCAACCAAGGCGGTGGTGGCGGCTGGGGAGGAGGAGGCTCCTCGAGCAGCATAGGAAGCGCCGTACAGGGCTACTGCCTCAGCACTTCCAGCATCAGCTATGCGCCGAACCGCTACTACACACTTGCTGACGCAAGCGGCAACAACCTCGTCACCTACTCGGTGGAGGCCAGCTTCAGCAGCAGCCTGTCGCTCTTCACAGCCACCGGCATGAAGAAGGGCAGCAGCTACACCGTCAAATACAGCACAACAAAACCGACCGACGCCACAACGGAATGGCACGGCTTCTACCTCGGCAGTTCCGCCGTCGGCACAACGCAAGCAACCAGCTTCACAGCCCAATAAAAAAGTCCTCTGAGGGGGGACAGAAAACGCCGCGTGCGGGGATTGCCATTTCCGCGTGCGGCGTTTGCCATTTCCGCGTGCGGCGATTGCAAATTCCGCAGGCGGCGTTTGCAGGCCTCGCACAGGGGGATTTGTAAGTTGGGCTATTCTGCTGAATGACTGTGCGTTAGCTCCTTCAGCCGGTCGTAGTCCACAATCCGCATTTCGTTGGCAGCACAGATTTCCTTGGCGAGGTCGTTGAGGTGATGGAAGCGGGCATAATCGGAATGCCCTTCGTTTTGCCAGGGGGCGAGGATGAGTAAGTGGCCAGCCGCACAAGCATAGAAGCGGTGCTGCGAAGGCTTCCAATATTCGCCGATGGGTTCCTTCTGAAGGAGGATAAGGGGCAGTTGCGCATCGGGAGCCGCGCTGACAATGAGGCTCTCGCCCTTCGATATGCCAGGCGTGACGAGCACCGTTCCCTCTTCAGCCATCAGCAAGAGGCGCTGACGTTCCTGCTGATAAGCCTCGGTGGCTTCCGTGGGCAGGCCAGTCGCGGCATCTCTGCGGTGGAAGAACACTTGCTCCTTCTGCGGATACTTTAGCAGGAAGAGATTACCGAAGGCAGCATATTCGCGTCCGCCTATCCACAGGTGCAACTGTCGCTCCATGAGCTTTGGACATTCCTGGCGAATGCGGGCACGGAGCGGGTTCTCGGCCATGTAGCGCTTGATGTTCTCAAGCATGCCCGGGCGGTTGATGATGCGGTCGTGGTAGCCCTTCTCGAAGAGGACAGGGCGGAGAGAGCCCGAGGGAGAAGCCTCGGGCACGGCGGCCGGTGTTGCTGTGCGCGGGGCTTTTCCTGCCGCTGTGCCCGGGGCTTTTCCCCCGGGCTCTCCCGGGCTTAGTGCCCACCAGGCGCGGCTGCAGCCGGTCTTGAAGCCGCGCACTATCGAGCCCAGGTGCTTGCCTTCCGGCAGGGGCTCGCTTATCCTTATGAGCAGGTGAATGTGGTCGGGCATGATGCAGATGCGCCATACCTCCGCCATGGGATAGAAGCGGCTGATCTTCCTCGCCTCCTCTTCCATCACTTGTCTCCCCAGTTCGGAGAGCACCATGTGCGGCGCCTCGTCTGTGCCGGGCTTCCCTTTCGCATGGCCTTCTATATGGCCGAAGACAGGATGCCGACCTGCCACCACAAGCGTCACCATGTACGTCCCCCGTTCCCGATAGTCGTGAGAGAACGCCCGTCGGTGCTGATGGTGTATCGTCTCGCGTATCACTTATCCGAAGAAGATGGCGGCGACGATAATGGCCGCTATTACGCCGCAGATGTCGGTCAGGAGGCCTGCTGCAACGGCGTGGCGCGTCTTGTGAACCCCTACGGAGCCGAAATAGACGGCCAGTATGTAGAAGGTTGTGTCCGTTGCCCCCTGGAAGATGCACGACAGGCGTCCGATGAAGGAATCGGGGCCGTACTGCTGCATCGCATCGACCATCATGCCTCGGGCTCCGCTGCCGCTGAGGGGTTTCATGATGGCTGTGGGGAGAGCCGCCACATAGTCGGCGTTGCCGCCGCACCATTCGACGAACCTGCCCAGGCCGCCCACGATGAAGTCCATCGCTCCCGAAGCACGGAAAACGCCTATGGCAACAAGGATGGCCACCAAGTAGGGGATGATGCGTACGGCCGTCTCAAAGCCGCCTTTCGCCCCTTCAATAAAGGCCTCATAGACATTGATCTTCTTCCTCATGCCTGCCCAGATGAAGGCTATTATGATGCTGAAAAGCAGGACATTGGCAACCACGGTGCTCCACTTGTTCATCGTCTCCTGGTCCACCTGTGTGCCGAGCCATATCACACCGCTCACCAAGGCACAAATGCCAATGACAAACGACATGATGGCCTTGTTGAAGAGATTGATGCGCTGGTACAGGCTGGTGATGACCATGCCCGCGAGTGTGGCAACGGCCGTCGCGATGAGAATGGGACAGAAGACGTCGGTGGGCTGTGCCGCTCCTGCCACAGCGCGATACGTCAGCACGCCAACAGGGATGATGGTCAAGCCGCTGGTGTTCAGCACGAGGAACATAATCATCGCATTCGTAGCGGTGTCTTTCTGCTTGTTGAGTTCCTGCATTCCTTCCATCGCCTTGAGGCCCAGCGGAGTAGCCGCGTTGTCGAGGCCAAGCATGTTGGCGCTGAAGTTCATGAAGATATGCCCGAAGACGGGATGCCCGGCGGGAATCTCGGGGAAGAGGCGCACCATGAGCGGCGACAGCCAGCGGGCAAGTATGTCAACCAAACCGCCTTTCTCGCCTATTTTCATGATGCCCATCCACAAAGACAGCACGCCAGTCAGGCCGATGGAAATCTCGAAAGCGGTCTTCGCACTGTCGAACGTGCTGTTCATTATAGTAGGGAAAACGTCGGTATTGCCCGTCAAAAGCTGTATCAAAGCGATGAGAAACGCAATGAAGAAAAAGCCAATCCAAATGTAATTGAGTACCATCTTACAATTTACATTTAATCATTTAACCATTTACTATTTATTACACAAACTCCAGAAGTACACCTCATCCAAAGAGGTCGCCCTGTATGTAGCCGTCTTTGTGGGGTGAAATGTGCAGATGCCGGTAGGCGAGTTCTGTCACTTCGCGGCCTCTGGGGGTGCGTTTGATGAAGCCTTCTTTGATGAGGAACGGCTCGTAGACCTCCTCCACGGTGCCTGCGTCTTCGCCGATGGCAGTGGCTATCGTGTTGATTCCCACGGGGCCTCCCTGGAACTTGTTGATGATGGTGGTCAGTATCTTGTTGTCTATCTCGTCGAGGCCGTAGCGGTCTATGTTGAGGGCCTCAAGGGCGATGCGTGCTATCTGCAGGTCGATGCGTCCGTTTCCCTTGACTTGTGCGAAGTCGCGGACGCGTCGGAGCAGTGCGTTGGCGATACGCGGTGTGCCTCGGCTGCGGCTGGCTATCTCGCCGGCGGCTTCGAAGTCGATAGGCACGCCCAGGATGCTGGACGAGCGCATCACGATCTTCTGCAGTGTGTCGGCATCGTAGTATTCGAGGTGCATGTTGATGCCGAAGCGTGCTCGCAGGGGAGCCGTGAGCAGGCCGCTGCGTGTGGTGGCTCCCACCAAGGTGAACGGCGCCAGGTCTATCTGTATGCTTCGTGCCGAGGGGCCTTTGTCGATCATGATGTCGATACGGTAGTCCTCCATGGCCGAGTAGAGGTATTCCTCCACGATGGGCGAGAGGCGGTGTATCTCGTCGATGAAGAGCACGTCGTTCGGCTCGAGGGAAGTGAGGATGCCGGCCAGGTCGCCTGGTTTGTCGAGCACCGGCCCGCTGGTGAGCTTGAAGCCGACTCCGAGCTCGTTGGCTATGATGTTGGAGAGTGTGGTCTTGCCCAATCCCGGAGGTCCGTGCAGGAGAGTGTGGTCGAGGGGTTCGCCGCGATATTTCGCCGCTTCGACGAAGATGCGGAGGTTCTCGACGACTTTCTGTTGTCCGCTGAAGTCGTCGAACTGCAGGGGCCGCAGCGCGTTCTCGAAGTCCTTTTCCTTCTGTCGTCCTTCTTGTCTTATGTCGAATTCTTCCACCTTGTTTAATTCATGATTAGTAGTTCATAATTCATAATGCGAGGGCGCGGTCCTCGGCTTGTTGCATCTGGGCTCGCTCCTCTTCTGTCTTGTCGCGCAGTCCGCAGAGGTGCAGGAGGCCGTGGATGATGATGCGTCGGAGCTCCTGGTCGAAGGTGGCGCCGTAGAGTTCGGCGTTTGTCCTGACGGTGTCGAGGCTGATGTAGATGTCGCCGCTCAGTGCGCCGTCGCTGCTGTAGTCGAAGCCGATGTGGTCGGTGTAGTAGTCGTGTCCGATGAAGCGGCGGTTGATGTCGAGTATTGTCTCGTCGTCGACGAAGATGTAGTTGATGTCGCCCACTGTCTTGCCGTAGCTCTTGGCCACTTGCCTGACCCATGCCGAGACCTCTGCCTCGGTGATGTCGGGCATGGCGGTTCCTTGTGTGTTGTAGGTTATCATAGGCCTCTCCCCTACCCTCTCCCAAGGAGAGGGGGAATGGTTACTCCTGGCTAAGCAGTTCGACGGCTTTCTTGACCACTTCGTCGTCGGCATAGATGATGGCGAAGTACTCGCTCATGTCCCAGAGGTCGCGTGCCACGAGGCCTTTTACGATGAAGCGTATGTTGTCGGCTGCCTTTTGGCGTTCCTCGTCGTCCTTGGGCTTGATGTTCTGCTTCTCGCCTTCTGCGAATATTTCGTCGATGAGTTCCTGCGGCACTTCATACTCGGCTTTGAACTTCTCGAAGCTGGGATATGCCTTGGCGAGCTTCTTGCGGTTCTTGTCCATGTACTTGAGGTTGGCATTTATGACGATGCTCTTGGCCGACATCTCGCGGTAGCATTTGGCGTAGCGTGTGGTGTCGAGGGGCACGAAGCAGTCGGGCATGATGCCTCCTCCGCCATAGACTGTGCGGCCTTTGCGGAGTGTCTGATAGCGCAGGGAGTCGGGGAAGTGGATGCTGTCCTCGTTGGTCAGCTCGCCTTTGTTGTAGCGGTTGATGACGTCCTTGGCGTAGTCGAGTCCTTTTCCCTTTTCGTAGGGTTTCTGTATGCTGCGTCCGCTGGGGGTGTAGTAGCGGGCTGTGGTGAGGCGTATCATCGAGCCGTCGGGCATGTCGAAGGGGCGCTGCACGAGGCCTTTGCCGAAGGAGCGACGACCGACCACGATGCCGCGGTCCTGGTCCTGTATGGCGCCGGAGAGTATCTCGGCTGCCGAGGCGCTGTATTCGTCGATGAGTACCGCCACTTTGCCTTCCTGGAAGGCGCTGCCGCCTGTGCTGCGGAACTCCTGGTTGGGCACGCTCCTACCCTTCGTATAGACTATCATGTCGCCTTTTGGGAGGAACTCGCTGGCCAGGTCGGCAGCGGCTTGCAGGAAGCCTCCCGAGTTCTGCTGGAGGTCGATGATGAGGTCCTTCATGCCCTCGCCCTTGAGTTTCTTGATGGCGCTGACGACTTCGTCGTGGGTCGTCTGGGCAAAGTTGTTGAAGCGCACGAGGCCGATTGTCGGGGTGACCATGTAGGCTGCGTCCACCGAGTTGACGGGTATCTTGTCGCGCTTCACGTCGAAATAGAGGGTGTCCCTGATGCCTCGGCGCACGATGCCGAGATGGGCGATGGTGCCTTTCGGGCCGCGCAGGCGGTGCATGATCTCTTCGCGGCTCATCTTCACGCCTGCTATCGCTGTGTCGGCCACGCTGACGATGCGGTCGCCGGCCAGGATGCCCACGCGTTCGCTGGGGCCTTTCGGCACGGGCTGGATGACGAGCAGCGTGTCCTCGAGCATGTTGAACTGCACGCCGATGCCTTCGAAGGAACCTGTCAGGGGCTCCGTAAACTTCTTGGTATCATCAGCATTCGTGTAAGCCGAGTGCGGGTCGAGCTTGGAGAGGATGCCGTTGATGGCGTCCTCCGTCAGCTTCTTGCTGTCCACGCTGTCCACATAGAAGTTGTTTATCATGACGCTTGCCATCAGGAGCTTTTGCATGTTCTGCTCCAGGTCGCTTTGTGCTTTCTTGTTAACAGGCGAATTGCCGAAAAGTATTTGAGCCGGCAGGCTCATGCCCATGAGCAACGCGGCAATGGCAATGGTGAATCTCTTCATAATATATAATGTATGTTAGCTTTTATGGCGGCAAAGTTACACTTTTTTTTCGACATACCGATGCACGAGGCGAAAAAGTACGCAAAAAGAGGGGTATAAAAACGCCGCGTGCGGGGATTGGCAACGCCGCACGCGGAAATGGTCAACGCCGCACGCGGGGATTGCCATCGCCGCAGGCGGCGTTTTTCAGTGCCCCTGAGGGCGTTTTTCAGTTGCTCTCTTCGAGCATCTTGAAGAGCTTGTCGAGACGCGGCGCCATGATGATTTCCGTGCGGCGGTTGCGGGCTTTGCCCTCGGCAGTGGTGTTGACATCGACGGGCTTGAACTCGCCGCGGCCGCATGGCTGTATCTGCAAGGGGTTCACGCCGTAGGTCTGCGTCAGGATGCGCACCACGCTCGTTGCTCGGATCACACTGAGGTCCCAGTTGTCCTGGAAGACGGCAGTCTTGATGGGCACGTTGTCGGTGTGGCCCTCGATATAGACATCGATGTCGGTCTGCTTGTTGAGCACCTGCGCCAGCTTGCCGAGCGCTTCCCTACCCTGCTGGTTCACAACGGCCTTGCCCGACTCGAACAGCAATTTGTCGCTCATCGCCACATAGACCTTGCCGTCCTCCTCGCGCACACTCAGCTCGTCGCTGCTGAAGCCGAGCAACGCATCCTTCACGCTGTTGAGCAAGTCCTTCACCTTCTTCTTCTGCTGGTCGATCATCTTCTGCAGCTCGGCGATAGTCTTCTCGCGGTCTTGCAGCTCGCTCATCTTCTTATTCAGGTCGGCGTTGAGCTTAGAAAGGTTCGCGTTCAGCTTCTGATTCTCGTCCTGCCCCGTGGCAAGCAGAGCCTGATAGTTGCGGATGCTGCTCTTCAGGAGAGCCGTGTCCGCCTCCAGATTGTTCTTCAGTTCGTCGAGAATCGCATAGTCGTTGCGCGCCATGCCAAGCAAATCGGCAAGACTGTCGCGGCTGTAAAGAGCAGCCAGCCTGCCGGCTTCCGCGATCTCGTACTTCTTCTTGCTAACTACACACGATGAGAGTAGCACTGTGGCCACTACAAGCATCAAAATACTCTTTTTCTTCATGTCTCTTTCTATTTTGTTAGTTTTCTGATTCCTCTTTTTATGTTATAAAATCCATTCATTCAAATGCTTATCCTCAAAACCGGCCTCTGAGAATCGTTTCTTTTCCTCCGCCCTACCCCAAGGCTTCAAATAATCGCTTCTCGCGAAGGAAAATGTTCCGCACATTCGCACCATCCTACTAGGCCGCCGCCGGCGGGTTAACCGGCCGCCGCCGTCTTCGGTTCCCCTCTGCCGCTGTGCCCGCGGCTTTTCCCGCGGGTCTCCTCGCCTTCGGTTCCCCTTCGGTTCTCCTCTGCTGTTGTGCCCGCGGCTTTTCCCGCGGGCCTCTCTGCGGTCGTGCCCGCGGGTCTCCGTCCTCGGTTCTCCCAGCCACTGTGCCCGAGGGGTCACCATCGGGTCTTCCTCTTTGTTTCTAAAAGAACTTCGTCTCTTTCCCGAGCACCTCGCTCAGCAGCAGGTTTGCCAGTCTGCTTGTGCCGAGGCGGAGCCACTGGTTGGTGAGCCACTTCTCCCCAAGCACCTCCTTCACTATTGTATAATAGATGAGTGCGTCGTGCACCGTGTTGAGCCCGCCCGCCGGCTTGAACCCGATCTGGATGCCCGTCTTGTTGTAGTACTCCTTTATCGCCTGGCACATGACATAGGCAGCCTCCGGTGTTGCTGCCGGCTTCTCCTTCCCTGTGCTTGTCTTGATATAGTCAGCGCCCGCATACATCGCCAGCAGGCTCGCCTTCTTGATGTCCGAGGCGCTTGGCAGCAGGCCCGTTTCCAGGATCACCTTCATCTTCCTGTCCCCGCATATGGCCTTCAGCTCGCTTATCTCGTCGCAGAGCGTCTCATAGTCGCCGCTCAGGTACTTGCCCACGCTCATCACGATGTCAATCTCCGTAGCACCGTCCTTCAAGGCCAGCGCTGTCTCCACCGTCTTTATCTCTATCAAAGCCTGCGACGACGGGAAGCTCCCGCTTACACAGGCCACCTCAACACCCTCTACCTCAAGGCTTTGGCTTACTATCTTCGCAAAGCACGGATAGACGCAGATAGTGGCAACGTGCGGCAGTTCGGGGTATGCGTCCTCGAACTTATTGACCTTCTCCGTGAAGGCCAGCACACTCTCTTCGCTGTCGGTCGTCTTGAGGGTTGTCAGCTCCACGCTGCCCATCAGGAACTTCTTGACCGCGAGAGTGTCGTTCTCCGGCACCTTCTTCTCGATGATGTCAGCCACCTTTGCCGCTACCTCGCTGTCTTTCAGTGCAGTATCGTACTGCGAAAACATTTGTTCGTACTTACTTTTCTCGAATGTTTCCATGTTTATTTTAGTTTTATGTTGTTCAAGTGTCTGTCTTTATCTCGCAGAGTCTTCTTCTCGATGCTGGCCTCCAGTGCCGTCGTCAAATCGACGCCCGTCTGGTTCGCCAGGCATATCAGCACCCACAGCACGTCAGCCATCTCCTCGCTAAGGTCTTGGCTCTCGCCCTCTTTGAACGACTGCTCCCCGTATTTACGGGCCATCACGCGTGCCAGCTCCCCTACCTCCTCCGTCAGGCAAGCCATATTGGTCAGTTCGTTGAAGTATCGCACGCCATACCTCTTGATCCATTGGTCCACGCGCTCCTGTGCTTCTCTGATTGTCATATTCTGTTATTCTTTATTCTTTGTATCCATGCAGATCGTAACGGGTCCGTCGTTGATGAGCTCGACTTGCATCTCAGCACCAAACACGCCGGTACCCACAGGCTTGCCGAGCCCTTCGCTGAGCACCTCTACGAACCTCTCGTACATCGGAACAGCATGCTCATGGCCAGCTGCGCGTATCCAGCTGGGACGATTGCCTTTCTTATAGCTCGCGTGAAGCGTGAACTGGCTCACCACTATAGCGTCCCCGCCAACATCCATGATGCTGCGATTCATAACGCCTTCCTCGTCGTCGAATATTCTTAGCCCCAGAACTTTATGGCACAGCCACTGGATGTCTTCCTCCGTGTCTGCGGCTTCTATGCCGAGCAGCAGCAACAGTCCTTGTCCTATCGCTGAGACGGTAGTGTCCCCTACCCTAACGCTCGCTCGTTTCACTCTCTGGATGACAGTTCTCATCTCCTTTATTTCTCTTTCCTTTATATTATATATAATGTGCAAAGCTACGACTTTTCGTTCGTTTCTGCAAGCATTTCCTTCAGAATCTTTGCCTTTGTGGCTCCAACGAGTGCGGCAAGTTCGCTTTCTTCAGCCTCTCTTATGCGCTTCACGCTATGCCATTTCCTAAGCAGCAATGCCTTTGTCTTCGGTCCGATGCCTGGAATGTTGTCCAGTGCGCTGGCAACCTGGTGCTTGCTGCGCTTGTCGCGATGGAACGTGATAGCGTATCTGTGCACCTCCTCCTGTATTTGTGTCAGCAAGCGGAACAAGGGGGATTCCGTTTTCATGGCAATTACTTGAGGAGGGAAGCCGTAAAGCAGCTCGTTAGTGCGATGCTTGTCGTCCTTTGCTAGACCCGCAATTGGAATAGATAGCTGCAGTTCATCCTCAACGACCTCTCTTACAACCTCCATTTGCCCACGCCCGCCATCCGTAATGATCAGGTCGGGTAGGGCAGTCCCTTCTTCTATCATACGGCTGTAACGCCGCCGCACAACCTCTTGCATGCTGGCATAATCGTCAGGTCCGCTGACTGTCTTAATGATGTATTTACGGTAATCCTGTTTGCTCGGCTTGCACTTTTTGAAGACGACACAGCCTGCAACGGCATCCGTCCCGCTGATGTTTGAGTTGTCAAAACACTCAATCTGCATCGGAAGGGTAGGGAGTTGCAAAGCTTCCTGCAGTTCCTTCATAAGTCTCACCTGCTTTTGTTCCGGGTTCAGTTTGTCGCTTTGGCTGATTCTGTCTTTTTTGTATTGCAGGACATTCAGCTTTGATAGCTCAAGCAGCTTTTTCTTGTCCCCTTTTTGTGGAACGGTAACCACAATCTCACCCAAGTGTTCCACGCGGAACGGCACGATAACCTCCTTACTTTCACTGCAGTAGCGTTGTCGCATCTCAATGATTCCTTCGGCAAGAAGCTCTTCGTCTGACTCATCGAGGCGCTTGGCGTACTCAAATGTAAAAGCCTGCGTTATGCAACCATTCGTGACGTGCAGGTAATTGATGTACGCCACCTTTTCATTGTTCTCTATGTTGAAGACATCGATATTGTGCAGGGTGCTGCTTACCACCTCGCTCTTGCTGCGGTAGTTTTCCAGCAGCAAGTACTTTTGCTTTATTGCTTCGGCCTCTTCGAACTCCAGCTTCGCCGCATGTTCTTGCATGCGTTGCAGCATTTGTCGCTCCAGTTGTGCTGTGTTTCCCTTCAGTATTTCCTTTGCTTCAGCGATGTATTCCATGTATTCTTCATGGCTTTGGCGGAGCGAGCAGGGTGCTTTGCAATTCTTTATATGGTATTCCAGGCACTCTTTATGCTTGCCTTTTTCGATGGAATCGGCCGTTATTGTTTCTCTGCACCGACGCAGGGGATAGAGTTTTTTGATGAGTTCAAGGAGCAGATACATCGTGGGAACGTGGCTGTAGGGGCCGAAGTAAGTGCCCAGACGCTTGTCTATCTTTCGAGTTTGGAAGATGCGAGGCAGGTATTCGTTGGTAATAACGATGCTCGGATATGTCTTGCCGTCCTTGAGAAGGATGTTGTATCGGGGAGACCATTGCTTGATAAGATTGTTTTCCAACAGCAAAGCATCTTCCTCCGTATTGACCACTATGTATTTGATATCGCGAATCTTAGAGACGAGTATTGCGGTCTTTCTGTTTTCGTGCTCCTTGGAAAAATAGGAATAGACGCGGCGCTTCAGGTTCTTTGCCTTGCCGACATAAATGATGGTGCCAGTGTCGTCGAGGTACTGGTAGCATCCCGGACATTCAGGCAGGTTGCTGACAATGCCCATCAAGTAAGCCCTTAGCTTGTCTTTTTCCGCCTTTTCCATTTCTTTGGTTGTGTGGAGGGGTTTTGATGTTGCGTTGGCAACGCAACATACGGGACACCTATTGGGGATATTATTAGGGATGAAGGACTGTTATATCTTGAGAAGGGTGGTCATTTCCACATCTTTGTCGAAGACAGCGCGGCCGTTGAGCCCTTCTATGGTCAGCTCGATGATGAAGTTTATGTAGATCTTCTTAGGATTGAACTGCTTGACGAGGTTGTAGGCGGCCTTCATGCTGCCTCCTGTGGCGAGGAGGTCATCGTGGAGAAGGACCACATCTTTCTCCTCGATAGCATCCGTATGAATCTCGATGGTATCCTTGCCGTATTCCTTCATATAGCTTTCCTTGCGTGTTTCTGCGGGGAGTTTGCCTGGTTTGCGACACATCACGAACCCAGCTCCCAGCTTGACAGCCAGTGCGGCGCCAACGACGAAGCCACGGCTCTCGATGCCCACCACCTTTGTTATGCCTTTGTCCTTGTAGAGTTCGTAGAGCTCGTTGACCATTATCTTCAGGCATTTGGGGTTCTTATACAGCGTGCTCACATCCTTGAACTGTATGCCAGGCACAGGAAAGTCCGGCACATTTCGCAAGTTCTTCAGTAGATATTCATTATTCATCTTGCATTTATCATTTAATCATTTTCCATTTACCATTTAATCATTTACCATTTATCATTTGTTACTACTGCCAATTGTTCCACGTGAAACTTATCGATTCAGCAAGACCAGCAGGACGTTTATGTCGCTGGGACTGACGCCGGGGATACGGCTGGCCTGTGCCATCGTTTCGGGGTCTATTTTGGCGAGTTTCTGACGGGCTTCTGTGCTGAGTGATTGTATGTCCTGGTAGTTGAATCGTCCCTTGATGCGGATGTTCTCCAGGCGGTGTATCTTCTCGGCTATCTCCTTCTCCCTGCGGATGTAGCCGCTGTACTTCATGCGCACCTCGGCAGCCTCCATGATTTCTTCGCGACGGTCGGTGATGCAGTTCAGCTTGTCGGATAGGGCAGGGATGAACGGAGCGAGGTTTGAGAGGGAGAGCTGCGGCCGCATCACCAGGTCGATGAGTTTGCAACCTCTCTGCAGCTCCTCGCTTCCCAGCGCTTTCAGGCCTTTGTTTATATACGCGGCTTTCACACTGTAGGAACTGCAGAAGTCTTCTATCTCCTTGATAGCCTGCTTCTTACGCAGCCAGTGGTCGTAGCGTTCGCGTGTGGCGAGGCCCATTTCGTAGCTGCGTTCCGTGAGTCGTGCATCCGCGTCGTCTTGCCGAAGCAAGATGCGATACTCGGCCCTCGACGTGAACATGCGGTAAGGTTCATCAACGCCTTTTGTGACCAGATCGTCAATGAGGACGCCGATGTAGGACTCGTCCCTTCGCATGACGAACGGCTCGAGTCCGGCAATCTTGCGCGCCGCGTTGACGCCCGCCACCAGTCCCTGTCCCGCAGCCTCTTCGTAGCCCGTCGTGCCGTTCACTTGTCCGGCCATGAAGAGCCCGTCCACAATCTTGGACTCCAGCGAGTGCCGCAGCTGTGTCGGGTCGAAAAAATCGTATTCTATCGCATACCCAGGTCGATACACCTGCAGGTCGCGGAAGGCCGGAATCAGTTTCAAGGCCTCAATCTGAGCATCGATAGGCAGCGAACTCGAGAAGCCATTCAGATAATACTCGTTCGTGGAAGTCCCTTCCGGCTCCAGAAACAGCTGATGTTCAGTGCGTTCAGAGAATGTGACGAGCTTCGTCTCGATGCTTGGGCAGTATCGCGGGCCGATGCTTTGAATTTGCCCGTTGTAGAGCGGCGAGTCGGGTAGGGCAGCCCTCAGCCGCTCGTGCACCGCCTCGCTCGTGTAGGTGATCCAGCACGGCAGCTGTGGCAGCTGACGCGGTTCGCCTATATAGGAGAATTTGTGGAAGTCCTGTTCTCCGTCCTGCCTCTGTAGCAGGGAGAAGTCCACCGAGCGTCCGTCGATGCGAACCGGTGTTCCGGTCTTCATGCGCCCTACGGTGATGCCTTGTGCCGCGATGCTCTCCGAGAGATGGAGGCTCGGCAGTTCTGCGCATCGTCCGCCTGGAATCTGTGTGCGTCCGATGTGCATCAGTCCGTTGAGGAAAGTGCCCGCCGTTATGATGACGCAAGAGGCCTGAAAATCAACACCTTGCAGAGTCCTCAATCCCCGCACGCGGCGTTGGCAATCCCCGCGTGCGGCGTTGGTCATCGCCGCGTGCGGCGATTTATTTTCCGCCTGCGGCGTTTTGAAGTCCTCCGTGAGGAGTTCCACAACCTGGTCTTGCCAGATGGAGAGTCCCGGTGTGTTTTCCAGTATTTCCCGCCATTTCCAGATGAATTTTGCCCTGTCGCATTGTGCCCTGGGGCTCCACATGGCTGGCCCTTTCGAGCGGTTGAGCATGCGGAACTGTATGGCCGTCTGGTCCGTCACCTCGCCTGTGTGACCTCCCAGTGCGTCTATTTCCCTGACAATCTGTCCTTTGGCAATGCCTCCGATGGCTGGGTTGCACGACATTTGCGCAATCTTGTTCATGTCCATCGTAATGAGGCAAGTCTTAGCTCCGAGTTTTGCGGCAGCCGTTGCAGCCTCGCATCCAGCATGGCCAGCACCGACAACTACGACGTCATATTTGAACTCCATCTGTTCTGTCTTACATCTAATTTAGGTACAAAAGTAGTCAATTCCTGCAACATTTCCTCGAAAAAGTTGCACAATTAACCTTTTTTGTGTACTTTTGCCTTCGTATTATACTTAAATTAAGGTACACGCGCACATAAACCAACAACAAATTATAACTAAATTAAATTATCTATGTGGTTAATTAATTCATCGATTGGCAGGAAAGTAGTGATGTCGGTCACCGGCGTCGCGCTTGTCCTGTTTCTGACGTTCCATGCGTCAATGAATGTTGTGGCGCTCATCAGTGAGGACGGCTACAACTGGATTTGTGAGATGCTGGGAGCCAACTGGTATGCCGTAGCGGCGACAGTGGCCTTGGCCGGCCTTGTGCTCATTCACTTCATCTACGCCTTCTGGCTGACTTTCCAGAACTGGAAGGCTCGCGGCAACAACAAGTATGCTGTGACCGACAAGCCCGAGAAGGTGGAGTGGGCGAGCCAGAACATGCTTGCCCTGGGCATCATCATCTGCCTCGGCCTGTGCCTCCACCTCTACAACTTCTGGTGGCACATGATGGCTGCTGAGCTCATCGAAGGCGAGTACGCCCAGCATGCAGCCGACGGCGTGTACTGGATCAAGAAGACCTTCGGTTGCCCCGTCTATGCAGGCCTCTATCTCGTGTGGCTCGCCGCATTGTGGTTCCACCTGACGCACGGCATCTGGAGCGCTATGCAGACCCTCGGTTGGAGCGGTAAGGTGTGGTTCAACCGCTGGCGCTGCATCGGCAATATCTACGCCACCATCGTCGTGCTGATGTTTGCCGCTGTAGTTGTTGTGTTTGCTATCCAAGGCTGTGGTTCCTGCGGCAGCAGCTGTGGCATCGGTTAAATGGTAAATGGTAAATCATTAAATGGTAAATGATATTATGGCAAAAGTATTAGATTCCAAGATTCCCGCAGGTCCAGTGCCTGAAAAATGGAAAGAATATAAAGCTCACCAACGTCTGGTGAACCCGAAGAACAAGCTGAAGCTCGACGTCATCGTGGTCGGCACAGGTCTGGCCGGCGCCAGCGCTGCCGCCTCCCTCGCCGAGATGGGCTTCAATGTATATAACTTCTGCATCCAGGACTCGCCCCGTCGCGCACACTCCATCGCTGCGCAGGGCGGCATCAATGCAGCCAAGAACTATCAGAACGACGGCGACTCCGTCTATCGCCTCTTCTACGATACCGTCAAGGGCGGCGACTATCGTGCTCGCGAAGCCAACGTCTATCGTCTGGCCGAGGTCAGCAACAACATCATCGACCAGTGCGTGGCACAGGGCGTGCCCTTCGCTCGCGAGTACGGCGGCATGCTGGCCAACCGCAGCTTCGGCGGCGCACAGGTGAGCCGTACCTTCTATGCAAAGGGACAGACCGGACAGCAGCTCCTGCTCGGCGCATACTCTTCACTCTCGAAGGAAGTTCAAAGAGGTAAGGTGAAGCTCTTCACTCGCTACGAGATGGAGGATGTAGTCATCGTCGATGGTCGTGCTCGTGGCATCATCGCCAAGAACCTTGTCACCGGCAAGCTGGAACGCTTCAGCGCAAACGCTGTCGTCATCGCTACCGGCGGCTACGGCAACACCTACTTCCTCTCGACCAACGCCATGGGCTGTAACTGCACGGCCGCCGTTCAGTGCTTCCGCAAGGGAGCCATGATGGCGAACCCATCGTATGTGCAGATTCACCCGACCTGCATCCCCGTGCATGGCGACAAGCAGTCGAAGCTCACCCTCATGTCCGAGTCGTTGCGTAACGACGGCCGCATCTGGGTTCCCAAGAAGCTCGAGGACGCAAAGGCATTGCAGGCAGGAACCAAGCAGGGCTATGAGATACCCGAAGAGGACCGCGACTATTACCTGGAGCGCCGCTACCCGGCATTCGGTAACCTCGTGCCCCGCGACGTAGCCAGCCGCGCAGCCAAGGAGCGTTGCGACAAGGGCTTCGGCGTCAACAACACAGGCCTCGCCGTCTTCCTCGACTTCTCCGAAAGCATCCAGCGCCTCGGCATCGACGAGATTCGTCAGCGCTACGGCAACCTCTTCGATATGTATGAGGAGATAACCGACGTCAACCCAGGCGAGAAGGCTTGCACAAAGAACGGCGTCGACTACTACTATCCCATGATGATCTTCCCCGCCATCCACTACACGATGGGCGGCGTTTGGGTGGACTACGAGCTGCAGACCACGATTCCCGGCCTCTTTGCCATCGGCGAGTGCAACTTCTCCGACCACGGAGCCAACCGCCTCGGTGCATCTGCCCTCATGCAGGGCTTGGCCGACGGCTACTTCGTGCTGCCTTACACCATCCAGAACTACCTCGCAGACCAGGCCATCTGGCCGCGTCTCTCCACCGACCTGCCCGAATTCGCTGCTACGGAGAAGGCCGTCGAGAAGGAGATTGACCGCCTGATGAACATCAAGGGCAAGCGCTCCGTCGACTCCATCCACAAGGAGCTCGGCCACATCATGTGGGAACACGTCGGCATGGGTCGCACCAAGGAAGGCCTCGAGGAAGGCCTCAAGCTGCTCAAGGCGCTGCGCAAGGAGTTCGACACCAACCTCTTCATCCCCGGCTCGAAGGAAGGCCTCAACGTCGAGCTCGACAAGGCCATCCACCTGCGCGACTTCATCCTCATGGGCGAGCTCGTGGCTTACGACGCCCTGCATCGCGAAGAGAGCTGCGGCGGCCACTTCCGCGAAGAGCATCAGACCGAGGAAGGCGAGGCAAAGCGCGACGATGAGAACTTCTTCTACGTCGGCTGCTGGGACTATCAGGGTAGCGACGACAAGGCTCCCGAACTCGTCAAAGAGCCCCTCAACTACGAGATAATCAAGGTACAGACACGTAACTATAAGAATTAACAATCATGGCTAAGAATATAAGTGTTACGATAAAGTTCTGGAAGCAGAACGGTCCTAAGGACAAGGGTCACTTCGACACGCATGAGTTGAAGAACATACCCGACGACACCTCGTTCCTCGAGGCGCTCGACATCATGAACGAGGAGCTTATCAACGAGGGCAAGGAGCCTTTCGTGTTCGACCACGACTGCCGCGAAGGCATCTGCGGCATGTGCTCGCTCTACATCAACGGCACGCCCCACGGCAAGACGGAGCGCGGCGCCACTACCTGCCAGCTCTACATGCGTAGGTTCAAGGACGGCGAGACCATCACCGTAGAGCCGTGGCGCTCGGCCGGCTTCCCCGTCATCAAGGACTGCATGGTGGACCGCAACGCCTTCGACAAGATTATGCAGGCCGGCGGCTACACCAGTGTCCGCACAGGTCAGGCTCAGGATGCCAACGCCATCCTCATCCCGAAGGAAGACGCCGACGAGGCTATGGACTGCGCCAGCTGCATCGGTTGCGGCGCCTGCGTGGCAGCCTGCAAGAACGGCTCTGCCATGCTCTTCGTCAGCTCGAAGGTGAGCCAGCTTGCCCTGCTGCCTCAGGGTAGGGTAGAGGCTGCCAAGCGTGCGAAGGCAATGGTGGCGAAGATGGACGAACTGGGCTTCGGCAACTGCACCAACACACGTGCCTGCGAAGCCGTCTGCCCGAAGTGCGAGACCATCTCGAACATCGCCCGCCTGAACCGCGAGTTCATCTGCGCAAAGCTCGCAGACTAAAGAAGCATTAAGAATTCTCCCACCTTACTCTCTCACGAGGGTAGGGGGGAGGGCGGCAGATGAAAGTCTGTCGCCTTTTTGATTATAAAAAAATATTGCTGTCCGGTTTATTCGGTCTGAAAGGCCATTAAGATGTCAGCCCAGGGCAGCGCCCTGGGTTTATGGTGCAACGGTAGAATGCGCCCTAAAGGGGCAAAAGATTTGTGTTTTAGGCTGTTGCCCCTTTAGGGCGAAATATTCCCACACAAACCTTTACCCAGGGCGCTGCCCTGGGCTGACATCTTTCTGCCCCTTTGGGGCGTCCCAAGCCCCTGCCAATCACATTTTGCTCTAAATGCCGATGGTTAGGAGGGTGCAGGTGATGATGAAATAATTTTACCGGACACCAATAAATGAAATACAATAGGGGAATTCCTACGAAAGTATAGGGATTCCCTTTTTCTTTAGTGCGCAGGAAGCCGTACCTTTGCAGTCAGATAAACCTTTTAATGCTTACGACTATGAAAAGGAATGCTTTACACAGATCTCTCCTGCTGGCAGCTTTGATGGGCTGGGCAGCGATGTGCCACGCTCAGCGCTACGAGGTGGAGCGCGGCAGGGTCTATTTCGGAAACGAGCTCATGATGCATGCCGATGCGCGGAGCTTCGTGGATATGGGCATGGGCTACGCCAAGGACCAGAACAATGTCTATGTGAACGGCCGCGTGCTGGAGAACGTCGATCCCTCGGGCTTCCGCCTGAAGGTGAGGAGCGGCAGGCGCGGACACGGCAGGGTAGAGGAGGAGCCGGCCGCCATGAGAGGCTACTTCAAGACGAACATGAACGTCTATTACGGCAACCGCAAGCTCAGCGCCATGGCCAGTTCGTTCGAGGAGCTGGGCGGCGGCTATGCACGCGATGCCTTCGATGTCTATTACTGCGGCGAGAAGGTGAAAGGTGCGATGGCCTCGTCCTTCAAGTACATGGGCGGCGGCTACGGACAGGACGCCTTCGACGCCTATTTCAGGGGCAAGAAGATAGAGTAGGGGAGTGCCTCTGGGAGGCCCAAAAAACGCCGCGTGCGGCGATGGCAAATTCCGCGTGCGGCGATGGCAATCCCCGCGTGCGGCGTTGGGCATCGCCGCGTGCGGCGTTTTGAAGTCCCCTATAGGGGAATTGAATACCTGCCATAACACGCACGAAATCAGGGCACTACAGGATTTTCCTCTGAGGCGCCCGGATGGTACTGCCCTCCAGGCAGAATCGGAGAGGAGCTCCTTTTGTCCGAGGGCTGAAAGCCTGGAAGGCTTTACTTTGAGTAACCGAGGGCAACGCCCCCGGTATCAGCGAATCGGCTGCACCTTGCTGCCTGGAAGGCAGTACGATGTTTGGCTATGGGTACTGCCTTCCAGGCAGGACCGGCGAGGAGCTCCTTTTGTCCGAGGGCGTTGCCCCCGGTTACTCAAAGTAGAGCCTTTCAGGCTCGAAGCGCAGGCCTTCGGTTTTTTCATGTTCAGCCTCTATTCCAACCCCACCCCTCGCTTCGCTACATCGGGCGCAACGACCTGCGGCACGTGAAGGTGCTCCATTGGGACTACGACGAAGAGATGCACATCGGCGAGATGATCTGCAACGACCAGATAGCTTATATCGTCGTCGGCATCATGCGCAAGCTCTTCGATGCCAAATACCCCATCCAGCGCATGCTCCTGCCCGACGTCTATGACGCCGACGACGAGGCACAGATGCGCGACAACAACTCATCGTGCTTCTGCTACCGACCCATCAGCGGCACCAACAAGCTCTCGAAGCACGCTCGCGGACTGGCTGTGGACATTAACACGCTCTACAACCCCTACTACAAAGACCGTGAAGACGGCACCCGCTATGTGCAGCCCGCCACAGCCGTGGAGTATTGCGACCGCACCAAGTCCTTCCCATATAAGATAGACCACGACGACCTCTGCTACAAGCTCTTCATCGAGGAAGGCTTCGAGTGGGCATAAAGAAATCAGCCCGGGGTGCGCCCTGGGCTGATATGTTATGGCCTGTCTGGCCGTATGTGAGATTGTATGCCGCAATCTCAGGAACTTGAGCTTCCCTGCTCCTATTCAGCCTTGAACAGGTCCTTGATGCCGCCGATGGAGCCCAGCAGGTTGGTGGCTTCGTAAGGCAGATAGACGGTCTTCGTCTTGTCGCCCTCGGCCAGTTCCTGCATCATCTGGATGTACTTCTGAGCCAGCAGGTAGTTGGCGGGGTTGGTGGACTTGCCGACGGCCTCTGTGATGAGTTCGATGGCCTTTGCCTCTGCCTCTGCCACTCGGATGCGGGCCTGTGCCTCACCCTCGGCCTGCAGGATGGCTTCCTGCTTGGCTGCCTCCGCTTTGTTCACGATGGCTGTGCGCTCGCCTTCTGAGGCAAGAATCTCGGCCGCCTTCTGACCTTCTGATGTCAGAATCTGGGCACGCTTGTTACGCTCGGCCTGCATCTGCTTCTCCATAGCCGTCAAGACGCTGTCGGGAGGCGTGATGTCCTGCAGCTCAACGCGATTCACCTTCACGCCCCACTTGTCGGTGGCGTCGTCGAGCACGGCGGAGAGCTTCTTGTTGATGGTGTCGCGCGAGGTCAGCGTCTCGTCCAGCTCCAGTTCGCCGATGATGTTACGCAGCGTGGTCTGCGTCAGCTTCTCGATGGCATTGGGGAGATTGTTGATTTCGTAGGTGGCCTTGAACGGGTCCACTATCTGGAAATACAACAGCGCGTTTATTTCCGTCTGCACGTTGTCCTTCGTGATGACGTTCTGCTTGGGGAAGTCATAGACTTGTTCGCGCAGGTCGATGGTCGTGGAGTACTGATATCGGCCGTGATTGAGCACGACGATCGACTTGGCGCGGTCGATGAAGGGAATGATGATGTTGATGCCCGGCTGAAGCGTTGCATAGTAACGGCCGAGGCGCTCCACGATCTTGGTTTCCGACTGAGGGATAATCACCAGTGCCATCTTGGCAAAGAGTACCACCAGAACTACGATGGCGATAAGGAAGTAAGTCATAATGTCCATGTTTTTTAGTTATGTTTTACAATTTATTTACTATTTACTGGCCCTCTTCAAACCTTCCCTTCTATGGGGAGGCTTTCCTCGCCTGGAGTTGACTTCGTCGAGCAATTGCTTTTCCCCTTAGAGGGGGAGTCAGAGGGGGTCGGGATTTCCTCCACCGTGATGATGGTGCTTTCCCTGGAGACGACGCGGACGTTGGTGCCCTCGGGAATGTCGTTCGGTTCGTTCGTCACCGCTTTCCAGATGTCTCCGTCGATCTGTACGCGACCGAAGCTGTCGGCCTTTACCGTCTCGACAACTCGGCCTCTGCGGCCCAGCAGGGCATCGGCATTGCTGACGCGGTTCGACTCTCCTCTGTGGAGGAAGCGAACGGCAAAGGGCCTTACGAAGAAAAGGCTGGCCAGCGTGAAGACGGCAAACACGATCAGCTGCAGGACGATGCCGCCGCCAAGGGCATCCGTCAGGCAGGCAAATGCCGCACCGATAGAGAAACAGATGATGAAGAAGTCACCTGCCGTGAGTTCCAGAATCAGGCAGACTACAGAAAGAATGGCCCATACCTGCCACATGTGTAATGCAAAGTAATCAAGCATGATAATTTACTATTTTAAGGATTTACTATTTATTATTCACCTTTTCACCTTTTCACTTTTTCACCCTTTCACCTTTTCTCATAAGGTGAGAATGAAGTCGTCCCAATCCTTCGACGAGCCTTTCCTTCCGAACACCTTCGAATAGAGGCGGCTGCGTGTTGTGGCTATGCTTTCCTTGGAGTGGGCGGTCAGCATGGCGATGTCCTTGGGCTGCTGACGCATCTTGATGAGCAGGCTGACGTGCAGTTCGTGCTCGCTCATGGGGAAGAGGCTGTAGAGCTTCTCCGTGAAGCCCGTGTAGATGCTGTTCAGCAGCCTGGTCAGTTCGCCCCAGTCCTGATAGTTCAGGCTCTTGCCCGAGTTGAGGCATTCCTGCAGGCGGCGATACACTTCCGACGAGAAGATGACCGTCTCGGCCTGTTCGCGCTTGGCGTTTTCGATGATGGCTACCTTATTATTATAGTCGAGCGTGGCCTTTTTCTCCTCCAGCTCCAGGCGGAGCATCGAGTTCTCGTCGCCCAGTTTCTTGATGAGGCTTTCCAGTTCCGCCATCTTCTGCTCGTTCGCCTTCAGGTCGTACTGCTCCTGCATCGCGCGTACCTTATCCAATCGTTCTTGCAAGGAGAGGATTTTGCGGCGGCTGTTCTGCACCGTCACGATGAAGAGCACGATGTAGATGGCTGTGCCGAGGATGATGAGGAACCACTCTCGAGAGGTCATTATGGTCAACAGTTCGTTCATTTTCGTTAGCTTTCGATTGCAAAGTTAAGATAAAATGCCGAATGCTGCAAGCTTTTTTGTTTGCAATTATTTGCAGTTGGCCGAGCAGTTTGCAAATGTTTGCAAGAAAGGCATTTTTCGGCTTATTTCATTCTTTCATTTCTTCATTCTTTCATTTTTATTTCATATCTTTGCAGCGTGGAAGCAAAAGACAAGATAACAGAGCAACCGTCGCACTATGACCATCTCGAGCAGATGTCCGTCGGCGAAATCCTGCGGCACATCAGCGACGAAGATGCGCTGGTGGCCGAGGCTGTCCGGAAGGTTCTGCCTGAGATAGAGGCATTTGTGGAGGCTGTAGAGCCGAGGATGAAGCGTGGGGGCAGGCTCTTCTATGTGGGAGCCGGCACGAGCGGACGGCTCGGAGTGCTCGATGCGAGCGAACTGCCCCCCACCTTCGGTGTGTCGGAAGGCTGTGTGATAGGTCTTATTGCCGGAGGCGACAAGGCGCTGCGGCATGCTGTGGAGAAGGCCGAGGACTTCCCGGAGATGGGTTGGCGGGACCTGCAGGAGTTCTCGCCTGCTGCCGTCGACACCGTGCTCGGCATCGCGGCTTCCGGCACAACGCCCTATGTGGTCGGTGCCGTCACGGAGGCAAGAAAGCGCGGCCTGCTGACGGGCTGCATCACGAGCAACCCGCATACGCCTCTGGCTGCGGCCTGCGAGCATCCCATCGAGACAATCGTTGGCCCCGAGTTCGTTACGGGCTCCAGCCGCATGAAGAGCGGCACGGCTCAGAAGATGGTGCTGAACATGATTTCCACCTCGCTGATGATTCGCATGGGGCGCGTGAAGGGCAATCGCATGGTGAAGATGCAGCTGACGAACGCCAAGCTCGTGGACCGCGGCACCCGCATGATTCAGGAATCGCTCGGCCTGAGCTACGACGAGGCGCAGGAGCGTCTGCTCGAAGAGGGTAGCGTGGACAAAGTGCTTGAAAGATAGAGAGATACGATTCCCCTGGCGGCATCATAAAACGCCGCGTGCGGGGATTGCAATTTCCGCGTGCGGCGTTGGTCATTTCCGCGTGCGGCGTTGGCAATCCCCGCACGCGGCGTTTTTTCACTTCACCAGCCAGACGTTCAGGACGATGCCCTGGAACTGTTGTGTCCAGTCGGGAGAGCAGACGAACAGGGCGTTGTTGAGCCAGGCGTACTTGCTGTCGGCAGGCGCTTCGAACTGAGGGGCGCACTTGAAATAGCCTTCGGCGATGATGCCGCGGTTGCGGACGTGGATGCAGATGCCGTCGTCCGTCCGGATACAGTATATGGCCTCCAGCTCCGTGCGGCCCAGGGCTTTGTTGACCAGCTGGTAGTCCGCTCCGCCGTTCAGGATGGTGCCCTTCAGCTTCGGCCCTTCGAATGTGCCGCCCGTAATAGGGATGACGATGCGCTGGCCGTGCTGGGTTTCCCCACAAGAGTAGGCTTCGCCTGTGGTGACCTTCAGCTGCATGGCGAATTCCAGCTGTGGCGTCTGCTTTGGCGCCTCCACCTGTGCGACGGCCTGCAGCGAGAGCGCCGTCAGCAGGGCTATGAGCAAATGTTTCATTTGAGGGAGACCTTTTGGTTCATCTTGAAGGAAGTGCCCATTACGCTATAGCTCATTTCCGACGTGATGCTCTTTATCCAGCCGTCCTTCTGGAAGGTATAGTCGGCGCTTTCCGAGGCGTCTATCTTCAGGTTGCCTATCAGCGAGCCGAACATGTCCATGAGATTGCCGGACTGGTTGGGGAGGAGTTTCTCCACGAGTCCCGACACCATCTTCTTCATGTCGTCGGCGTTCATGTTGATGGTGGCAGAGCTTTGGATTTTGCTCTTGTCGACCACCGTGTATGTGCGCTTCATCTTGATGCCCTGCTCGGTGTTGTATTCCTCCTCGGTGCCTGTGCTGATGGTCTTGCCGTTCAGCGTCAGCGGACTTGTGCTGATGTGCATGCTTTCCAGGAGCGACTTGTCATTCACCTCGCCTGTCAGTTGCTTTTTTATTTCATCGGCTTTTGCCTTGTCCAGCTGAGGCACTTCGGCGAGCACGTTGTCGAGCATCTCGCTTATGTGCTTCTTCCCTTCCTCGGCATTCAGTATCTGTGTCACTTTGCCGTCTTTGTCGGTCAAGTATTTGGTGTGGACATCCTTCAGCATCTCTGTGGCGAGGGAATAGATGCGGCTTTCGGCATCCTTCGCATTGGTCTTCACATCGGTCACATAGACGTCCAGGATGTAGCCGTCGGGCGTGGCATCCACCACCTCGTAGACCGTCTCAGCAGTGATTGTCGTTGACGGATTCGAGGGAGCGCCTATGGTGGCTTCCGTCACATACACCTTCTTCATGCCCTTCTTCATGTTGGGCGCAATCTTGGTCTGAGCGCAGACCAGCATTGCGGCGAGCAGCAGGGTGCTCATCAAAAAGAACCTTTTCATCGCGTTTCGTTTTAGGTATTGCTTTTCGGATGCAAAGATATGAAAAAACTCCTATATTTCGCCTTTCATCTTTAATCTTTCAACTTTATTTAGTATCTTTGCGGCATATTAACATATAAAGGCATAATTATGAAGATTGGAGAGCGTGCTCCAGAGGTTCTGGGCAAGGACGAACAGGGACGGGACATCCGTCTGAGTGACTATAAGGGCAGGAAACTGGTGCTCTATTTCTATCCGAAGGACAACACGAGCGGCTGCACGGCCGAGGCTTGCAGCCTGCGCGACCGCTACGGCGAGCTGCAAGGTGCCGGCTACGAGGTGGTGGGCGTGAGCAAGGACTCCGCCGCTTCGCATCAGAAGTTCAAGGAGAAGCACGCGCTGCCTTTCCCGTTGATAGCCGATGTGGACAAGACGCTCCTCGAGGCGATGGGCGCTTGGGGAGAGAAGGTGATGTGCGGCCGGAAATCGATGGGCACCATACGCACCACATTCATCATCAACGAGGAGGGCGTCATCGAGAAAATCTTCTCCGGCAAGCAGGTCAACACAAAGGAGCACGCCGCCCAGATACTCGGCTGAAGCCTTCTTGGCCCGCCGGACCGAGCCTCTCTGCCTCTTCTACTTGGTGACGAAAAGGTTGGGAGCGAGCCCTGGTTTTTACCCCCCTGTAGGGGCCTTGAAAACGCCGCGTGCGGCGATGGCAAATTCCGCGTGCGGCGTTGGCAATCCCCGCGTGCGGCGTTGGGCATCGCCGCGTGCGGCGTTTTTGTGCGCTTTACAGAGAATGATAAGTTGCTATAAGTCAACGATTTTAGGGCGGCAAGCGAAAAACTTTCATCTTTCGTCTTTCATCTTTCAACTTTATTTCGTATCTTTGACTTCGTCGAAAGTACTCTCGCTCGGGAATAAAAAGGAAAAAACTTAGCTTTTCCTTTTGTATTTCGCTCGCTTATTCGTACCTTTGCACCCGCATATTATATAATAATAAGGAATAGCGTATGAAAATAGAAAGCAAGATAACCGAGGCCGTGAAGGCCATTGTGGAGGAGCTCTACGGGCAGCAGGTGCCCGACAGCATGGTGCAGCTGCAGCAGACCAGGCCCGAGTTTGAAGGACAAATCACCATTGTCGTCTTTCCCTTTACCAGGATGAGCCACAAGGCTCCCGACGCTACGGCGATGGAAATAGGCGAGCGCCTCGTGGAGCGACTTCCCGAGGTGGTCAGCAAGTTCAATGCCGTGAAGGGCTTCCTCAACCTCAGCATCAGTTCCCGCCAGTGGATTGAGATGCTGCAGGACATCTACGCGAACCCGAAGTTCGGCTTCACCCCCGTCACCGACCACAGCCCGCTCGTCATGATAGAATACTCTTCGCCGAACACCAACAAACCCCTCCATCTCGGCCATGTCCGCAACAATCTGCTGGGCTGGGCGCTGGCGCAAGTGATGGAGGCCAACGGCAACAAAGTGGTCAAGACCAACATCGTGAACGACCGCGGCATACACATCTGCAAGTCCATGCTGGCCTGGCTCAAGTGGGGCAACGGCGAGACGCCCGAGACCTCCGGCAAGAAGGGCGACCACCTCATCGGCGACTACTATGTGGCCTTCGACAAACACTATCGCGAGGAAGTGAAGGAGCTGATGGCTCAAGGCATGGACGAGGAACAGGCCAAGCAGGAGGCACCGCTCATCAAGGAGGCCCACGAGATGCTCGTCAAGTGGGAGCAGAACGACCCCGAGGTGCGCGGCCTCTGGAGGCAGATGAACGAATGGGTCTATGCTGGCTTCGACGAGACATACAAGGCGCTGGGCGTCTCCTTCGACAAGATATACTATGAAAGCGAGACATACCTCGAAGGCAAGGAGAAAGTGGAGGAAGGACTCGCCAAGGGCCTCTTCTATCGTCGCGACGACGGGAGCGTCTGGGCAGACCTCACGAAGGAAGGCCTCGACGAGAAGCTACTGCTCCGCTCCGACGGCACCAGCGTCTATATGACCCAAGACATAGGAACAGCCAAGCTGCGCTTCCAGGACTATCCCATCGACAAGATGATATACGTCGTGGGCAACGAGCAGAACTACCACTTCCAGGTGCTCTCCATACTGCTCGACAAGCTGGGCTTCAAGTGGGGCAAGGACCTCGTGCACTTCTCCTACGGAATGGTGGAACTGCCGAACGGCAAGATGAAGAGCAGGGAAGGCACCGTAGTCGATGCCGACGACCTGATAGCCACCATGATACAGGACGCGAAGGAACTCTCGGCCGACAAAGTCAACAAGCTCGAAGGCATAAGCGAGCAGGAAGCGCAGGAGATAGCACGCATCGTCGGCATGGGCGCTCTCAAATACTTCATCCTCAAAGTGGATGCACGCAAGAACATGCTCTTCAATCCCGAAGAGAGCATCGACTTCAACGGCAATACGGGACCGTTCATCCAGTACACCTACGCCCGCATCAGAAGCATCCTCCGCAAGGCAGGCGGCGTCCCGTCTGTTGCGTTGTCAACGCAACAAACAGAACTTGCCGAGAAGGAAATCAGCCTCATCCAGCGCCTGCAAGGCTTCGAGACCGCGGTGCGTCAGGCAGGACAGGACTATAACCCGAGCTGCATCGCCAACTATTGTTACGACCTCGTCAAGGAGTATAACCAATTCTACCACGACTTCAGCGTCCTCCACGAAGAAGACGAGAAGAAGCGCCACTTGCGCATCGTCCTCTCGGCAGCCGTCGGACAAGTCGTCAAGAACGGCATGGGCTTGCTTGGCATCGAGGTGCCCGAGCGGATGTAGGAAGCCCCCTCCACATCCCTCCCCCGAAGAGAGAGGAATGTGCAAGGCTGATAACTATGAACTATGGACTATGGACTATGAACTTCTGAAGGGCAAGGTTGACTTCAACGCCATAGCAGTCGATGCAGGCTGCAGCGGGAATCCGGGGGCGATGGAGTATCAGGGCGTCTATCTCGGCAACGAGCAGCGCCTCTTCCACTTTGGGCCGATACCCGGCACGAACAACATAGGCGAGTTCCTTGCCATCGTCCATGCCCTCGCCCTCATCAAGAAGAACGGCTGGCAGATGAAGGTATATAGCGACAGCATCAGCGGAATGGCCTGGGTGAGGAACAAGAAAGCAAAGACCACGCTGAAGCGCGATGCCCAGACGGCGCAGGTGCTCGACCTCGTCATACGCGCCGAGAACTGGCTCTGGCAGAACCCCAGGCACGCGGAGGTCGTGAAGTGGAACACCGAAGAGTGGGGCGAGATACCCGCCGACTTTGGGAGAAAATAACCGAGGAAAGCCCTAGAATATCCCAGGAAAGCCTAGGAAACCCTAGGAAGCCCTAGGAAACCCTAGGAAGCCCTAGGAAAAAAAGAACAAATGACATGAAGCGAAGCATACACTTTCTGGAGTACCTCTACTGTCATCTGCTTATCGTTTTCCTGATAGGCAGGGTGGGGTTCATCTTGAACAACAGGTGTGTGGAGCCGCTCTCTTTGGCCGATGCGGCGGGTGCTTGCTGGCGAGGCTTCGTGGGGCACGACCTCATGGTTGCCGCCTGGTTGCTCGTCGTGCCTTGGCTGGTCGGATTGCTTGCCTTGCGTCGTCCCGGGTTGAGGCTCAGGGCGTGGCTCTCTCCCTACTATATCGTGATGGGACTGGCTGTGGCAGCCATCATTGTGGCAGATGCCGTGATGTATGAGTACTGGCAGTTCAAGCTGGGAATGGTCGTGCTGAGTTATGCCGCTTCGCCCGAAGGCGCCACCAATAGCGTCAGCCTCTCTTACATCCTGATACGCGCAGGGCTCTTCCTTTTGCTTGCCTTGTGGACGATTATTCCCTGCTTCCTGCTTACGCCGAAGACGCTTCCGAACGGACATACCGAGCGCCTCTGGATGCGCAACATCAGCATCATCTGGATCTTCCTGCTTGTCTCGGGGCTGTGCTTCATGCATCAGGGCGACGTCTATACCCGCAAGCCTCATCCCACACAGCTGGCCGACCATGCTGCCGTCAATCCCGTCTATGCTTTTGTCCGCAGCGTTCGCCTGTCGGATGATTACGCGGGGCGATACGAATTACTGCCTGAGGCGGAACGTTCCGACCTGTTCCGAGGGCTCTATCCCGAGCCGGCCGACGACATACAGGACACCCTTCTCCTGACCTCGCGGCCCGACATTCTGGTCGTTTTCATCGAGAGTTTCGGCAGTCGCTTCGTGCGGGAGCTGGGCGGATTGCCTGATGTGGCGCCAGGCTGGAGCCGCCTCATCCCCCAAGGCATCTTCTGGGAGAACTATTTCAGCAACTCTTTCCGGACCGACCGCGGCACCGTCTCGGCTTTCTGCGGCTGGCTGAGCTATGCCGACATCGGACTGATGCGGCAAACCGAGATGCACGGCGCACTGCCTTCCCTTGCCCGAAGCTTAGGCAGAGAGGGCTATGAGACGGGCTACATCTACGGCGGAGCGATGACGAACATGGGCAAGCGCCAGTTCCTGGAGGATGTGGAGTTCCAGAACCTCTACGACGACAAGGCCCTACAGACCCTCTCCCAATTTCTCTCTTCCAAGGAGACGAGTATAGACCCTTCCCCTGCAAGTGGGAGTGGAGGGGAGTCCGAGGGTGGCGCCTGGGGTATGCCGGACAGCATCGTCCTGCAGAAGGCCTGCCAACTTATAAAAGGCTGGGACGAGGGGCACCACTTCCTGGTGGCGCAGACGCTGTCCAGCCACGAGCCGTGGGACGTGCCCTATCACCGCCTGGACGACGAGAAGCTCAATGCCTTCGCCTATACCGACTACAGCATCTCCTGCATGATAGACACCCTGCGGCAGCTGCCGCAATGGGACAGCCTGCTCGTCATCATGATTCCCGACCACGGGTTCCTCTACAGGCAGAGTTACAAAGACCCGGGTTTCTTCCGTGCCCCGATGCTCTGGACCGGCGGAGCCATACGCGAGCCGCGCAGGATGCAGGTCCTCATGAATCAGAGCGACATAGCGGCCACCTTGCTCTCCCAGATGGGCATCCGTCACGAAGAATACCGCTGGAGCCGCAATGTGCTGAGCCGCACCTACACATATCCCTTCGTCTATTGCAACTGGCCTGCCGGCATACTGTTTGCCGACAGCACTGGCACCAGCATATACGACATCGACGGCGATGCGGTGATGATGGAGCAGCCGGCCGACGGCGGCCTTCGCATCATGCGTGCCAAAGCCCTCTTGCAAAGCAGTTACGACCAGCTGCCAGAGATGCTTGAAAACGCCGCGTGCGGGGATGGCCAACGCCGCACGCGGAAATGACCAACGCCGCACGCGGCGATTGCCAACGCCGCAGCCGGCGTTTTCAACGCCCCTTGCAGGCAAAAATGAAGACAGTACAGAGTATTAGAAATCAGCATGATAAAGCAATTTCTCGACATAGTAAAAAGATACTTCCGGCCCTACAAGATGTATATCGTCTGGTCCATCGTGCTCAACTTCGTGGCACAGTGGCTCAACGTGTTCTCCTTCGTAGTGCTCATCCCCATCCTCAACATCCTCTTCAAGATAGACCAGAACGTCTATTCCTACAAAGAGTGGACTTGGGGCACGCTCAACAAGGACCTCATCGTCAACAATGCCTACGCCTGGGTTCAGGAGCAGATAGCCCAGAACGGGGCGTTCCTGACGCTGTGCCTGATGGGCGGCATACTGGTCTTCATGACCTGCCTGAAGTGTATCGGCTATTGGGGAGCATCCAACATCATGATGCCGCTGAGTACAGGCGTGGTGCGCGACATCCGCATGGATATGTATAACAAAGTGATGAGGCTGCCGCTCAGCTTCTTCTCTGCAGAGAGGAAGGGCGACATCATCGTCCGCATGAGCACCGACATACAGATCGTGGAGAACTCCGTCACCTCCGCCATCTCCACCCTCATCCAGCAGCCCATCGCCATCATCATCTGCTTCGTCACACTCTTCACCGTCAGTTGGCAGCTCACCGTCTTCGTGCTCATCGTCACCCCTCCGGCAGCCTGGCTCATGGGCACCGTCACGAAAAGACTCAAGAACCAGTCGGCCAGTGTGCAGGCAGGGCTCTCCGAGATAATGGCGCAGATAGAGGAGACACTCAGCGGCCTGCGCATCGTCAAGGCGTTCATCGCCGAGGACAAGATGGCCAGGCGCTTCAACTATATCAACAACGAGTTCCGCAAAGGCATGATAGGCATGATGATGCGCATCAACGCGGCGCATCCGGTGTCGGAGTCGATGGGCACGCTCATCATCGTCATCGTGCTGCTCTTCGGAGGCTGGCTCATCCTGGAGGGAGAAGGCTTCATCGACGCCTCCACCTTCATCTTCTATATGGTCATCCTCTACAGCGTCATCAACCCCATCAAGGACTTGACACGACAGGCCTACATGATTCCGCTCGGCCTCGCCTCCATGGACCGTATCGACTACATCCTGAAAGCGGAGAACCCCATAAAGGAGAAGGCAGAGCCCGAGCCACTGGACAGCTTCGAACACGAGGTGGAGCTGAGGGACGTCTCCTTCTGCTACAACGAAGGCCGCGACGTGCTGAAACACATCAACCTCCGTGTGCCGAAAGGCAAGACCGTAGCCCTCGTCGGACAGTCCGGCTCGGGAAAATCCACACTCGTGGACCTGATACCACGCTACCACGACGTCAGGCAGGGACAAATCCTCATCGACGGCAAGGACATCCGCGACGTGAGGATTCACGACCTGCGCGCCCTCATCGGCAACGTCAACCAGGAAGCCATCCTCTTCAACGACACCTTCTACAACAACATCACCTTCGGTGTGGAGAACGCCACAATGGAGCAAGTCATCGAGGCGGCAAAGATAGCCAACGCCCACGACTTCATCATGGAGACAGAGAACGGGTACAATACCGTCATCGGCGACAGAGGCGGAAGGCTCTCAGGTGGCCAGAGGCAGCGCGTCAGCATCGCCCGAGCCATCCTCAAGAACCCCCCGATCCTCATACTCGACGAGGCGACATCCGCCCTCGACACCGAAAGCGAACACCTCGTGCAGGAGGCACTCGACCGCCTCATGAAGAGTCGCACCACAATAGCCATCGCACACCGCCTCTCCACCATCAAGAACGCCGACATCATACACGTCATCTACGAAGGCGAGATAGTGGAAAGCGGCCTCCACGACGAGCTCATCGCCAAGAACGGCTACTACAAACGCCTCTACGACATGCAGCAACTCTAACAGACAAAAGCAGACGATGAAGATACTGTTAGGCACACATTATCTTGCCAAGACCGGCGGCACCGAGAGCTACACCTATGCCCTGGCCATGGAGCTGAAGCGGCTGGGACACGAGGTGGAGCACTTCGCTATCATCCGGGGCGGCGTCTCATCGATGCTGGAGGAGAAGGGCGTGCCTTTCATGTCCGCCGACCACTATGACCTCATCCTCGCCAACCACACGACGGTGGTGGAGCAGCTGTGGCCCTATGGCTATGTCATCCAGACCTGCCACGGGACAATCGCCGAGCTGGAGCAGCCGTCGCCCTACGCCGATGCCTATGTCGGCGTCTCGGAAGAGGTGAGCGAGCACTTGCAGAGCAAAGGCTACAAGGCAGCGGCAGTCATCGCCAACGGCATCGACTGCAACCGTTTTTGTCCAAAAAGGCCCATTTCACCGACATTGCAGACGGTGCTCTCCCTCTGCCAGTCCGACATCGCCAACGACTTCATCCGCCGCTGCTGCCAGCAGGAGGGCATACGCTTCCTGCAGAGCAACAAGTTCACCGACAACGTGTGGGCCATCGAGGACCTCATCAACCAGAGCGACCTCGTGGTGGGTCTGGGGCGCTCGGCCTACGACGCGATGGCTTGCGGGCGCTGCGTCCTGGTCTATGACTTCCGGGAGTACATGGGCGAGTTCCTCGGTGACGGCATGCTCACACCCGACAGCATCGGACACAGCATGCTCTGCAACTGCTCGGGCAGGGCCAGCCGCCTGAAGTATGACGAGCAGGCTTTCAAAAGAGAAATGCAGAAGTACAGCCCCGAGCTGGCTGCATGGGGGCGTGAGTATGCCCTCGAGCACCTCAACATCGAGGTAGCTGTCAGGAAATACCTCGACATCTATGAGCATACCAAAGACAGGCAAAACGGCAGCCCATGCAAGGGGTTTCTGAAGAGATTGCAAGAGGAAGACAGTCGGAAGATAGCGGCAGCGAAAAGCGAGAATGAGCAGCTGCGGGAACAACTGGCCGGCATGCAACATCAGATGCAAGACATGGAGAACTACTTCCTGGCAAAAGGGCAGAAGCATCTCCGGGCTATTCGCGCCCTGCTGTGGCTCAGCATAGTGTTGCTGCTCGCCATTGCGGTGTTCGCGTTCTATACAATATAATACAAAAGAAGAACCATTAGCTAATCACACAAGAGACATGAAGGTCAGTATCATTACCATCTCATATAACAACCTTGGAGGTTTGAAGGACACATACCGCAGCATCCATCAGCAGACGTTCCGCGACTTCGAATGGATTGTCGTTGACGGAGGTAGCACGGACGGCACGAAGCAGTTCCTCGAAGCGCATCAAGAGGAGATTGCCTGGTGGTGCAGCGAGCGGGACAAAGGCGTCTATAATGCCCAGAACAAGGGCACGGAGCATGCCCGAGGCGAGTACTGCATCTACATGAACTCCGGCGACTCTTTCTTTGCCCCCGATGTGCTGGAGAAAGTCTTCGAGCAGGAAACGGATGCCGACATCATCTACGGCAACTGGATGCTTGTCTTCGAAGACGGCAAGAAGCAGCTCGCACTTGCTCCCGAGGCAATCGACCTGGCTTATTTCTTTGCCGACAACATGTGTCACCAGTCGATGCTGATACGCACAGAGGCTGTGAAGAACCGTCCCTACGACGAGAGCTTCCGCATCTATGGCGACTGGGAAGAGTGGCTTGCGCTCCTCTTGCAGGGCATGAAGTTCGAGAGAAGAGACTTGACCGTCTGCAACTTTATGGTTGGCGGCATCAGCACGGGCGACAATGCCACTGAGGCCGTGAAAAAGGAGCGTAAGGCGGAGATAAAGCGCATTCAGGAGAGATACTATTCCGAGCTTTGGCGAGACGCGATGAACAGGGTGTCGCCGATTCTTCTGGCCGTTAAAACGCTAAAGAACCTGACCGACGCGGAGGATTCCGAGTCCCTGGCTATGGCTTTCTACGAGCGGAATTTCCTGTTGAAAAAGCGGAGGCAGCACAACAAGATTATCAGGATTCTCATCTATGCTTGCGTCGTGTTGCTCGTCACGAACATCCTGACTCTGCTCTGCATGTTGTGTAAATGAGTTCCCCGTATAAAGATGAATAACGTTCGCCCCATAGCATTCTATCTGCCGCAGTTCTATCCTACGCCGGAGAACGACGAGTGGTGGGAGCCAGGCTTCACGGAATGGACCAACGTGGCTCGTGCCGTCCCGCTTTTCCCCGGGCACTATCAGCCTCGCATCCCCCGCGACTTGGGTTTCTACGACCTTCGTGTGCCGGAGACCAGAGAGAAGCAGGCTCAGTTGGCACGCGAGGCTGGCATCGAGGGCTTCTGCTATTGGCATTATTGGTTCGGGGGAGGCAAGCGCCTGCTGCATGAGGTGTTCGACGACGTGGTCCGCAGTGGCAAACCCGACTTCCCGTTCTGCCTTTGCTGGGCAAACCACTCGTGGTATTCCAAGACCTGGGATCCCGATTTGCCCGACAAGCTTCTCATGGAGCAGACGTATCCTGGGGATGAAGACATCGTGGCGCATTTCAATGCCATGCTTCCCGCTTTCAAGGACGAGCGCTATATGAAGGTGAACGGCAGGCTTCTCTTTGGCGTGTTCGACCCTTCGAAGATAGACATCGGTCGCATGCACGAGATTTGGGACCGCTTGGCGCACGAACATGGGCTGGAGGGCTTCCATTTCTTTGCGCTTTGCATAGGTTCTGTTTCCCTCAGGTGGAGCGACAAGGGGCACCATTACGACTCGCTTGTCCTCGACCCCTTGCTCGACAGCGTGGATGCATGGCAATGCAGCAAGAGCGAGCGTCGGTTGCGCGACAGCCTCATCGCTTCGGGCATACCTTATACGGTGAGATACGAGGACTATGTCAGCAAGACATGCGACATCTTCTCTCAGCATCCCGAGGTGCTGCCCTGCATCGACCCCGACTTCGACCATTCGCCACGCAGCGGTGTCGTTGCCCATATCCTTGCCGACTCCACGCCCGACAAGTGGGCCCGGCTTTGCTGTTTCGCTTCGGAGCATGTGGCAGGCAGGCCTGAACAGGAGCGCCTCGTCTTCATCAAGGCTTGGAATGAATGGGGCGAGGGCAACTACCTTGAGCCGGACAGACGATGGGGCAAGCAATACATCGAGGCGACGGGACGGGTGTTCTGTGCCACAGGACAGGCGGCACAGCCGAAGTCCGTGCACAGCGCTCCGCTCATCTCCATCGTGGTACCTTTATATAATAAGGAGAAGTATATCTGCCGCACGCTCCAGTCGGTTCTCTCGCAGACGTTCACAGACTACGAGGTTCTTGTCGTGGACGACGGCTCGACGGACGGCAGCCTTGCACGTGCCAAGGAGGTAAGCAGCGAGCGCCTCAGGTTCTTCACGAAACCCAACGGCGGGCCGGCTTCGGCTCGCAACCTTGGCGTCCGCAATGCCAGCGGGCGATGGGTGATGATACTCGATGCCGACGACGAACTTGCGCCTGGCATACTCGAGCACTTTGCAGCCCTGATTCACGAGCATCCCGACTGTCATTTCTTCTGCGGCACGCATCAGCTTCGCACTGACGGGCAGCTCATCCCATACTCCACCAAGTACAGGGAAGGTGTGCTCAGCAACAATTTCCGAGCCTGGTCAACGGGCCGCTTCATGCCCGTGGCCGGTTCGTGCATCATGCTGCGCAGCCTGCTCCTCCAGCATCCTTTCCGCGAGGACTTGCGACGCTATGAGGATGCCGAGAGCCTCTTCGGCATCATGCGCACAGCCCGCATCTGGACCACGACACACCCTGCCATGATCTACAACCAGGAAAGCTGCAGCGCCAGCAATGTCTGCCCCGATGTCAGTCAGGACTTCATAGGCCACCTCTCGCTGAAGGGAAAGAGCCTGTGGGAGCAGTTCGCCCTATGGCAACTATACCGCCAGGGGCTCAAACTCTATCCCCGCGACATGAAAAGCCTCTACAAAGGCAAAGGTTTCCGCAACATAAAGTTCCCCTTGCTCAAACTGTGGAAGGGGATAAGATACAGGTAGGGGATTAAGAATTAAGAAAAGAAGAATTAAGAATTGAGAACTATGGTGAGTCTATCCATCATCACCATCAACTACAACAACCGCGATGGGCTGGCCCGCACCATAGCGTCGGTGAAGAGCCAGACCTTTGCCGACTACGAGTGGATAGTCATCGACGGGGGCAGCACCGACGGCAGCCGCGACCTCATAGAGGCAAACAAAGAGCTGTTCGCCTATTGGTGCTCCGAGTCGGACGGGGGCATATACGATGCCATCAACAAGGGCATCGCCCATGCCGGCGGACAGTACATCTCGTGCATGAACTCGGGCGACGAGTATTTCTCGAGCGATACGCTCAGCAGCGTCTTTGCCCATCCGCTCACGGCCGACATCGTCTATGGCGACTGGTACAAGGTCTATCCCGACCGGCGCGTGCTTTGCAGGATGCCATACCCGATGGACCTCTACATCTTCTATTACCACAACATCTGCCACCAGGCCATGTTCGTGCGCACCAAAGCCTTGCAGGAGAAGGGATTCGACCCTACCTACAGCGTCTGCGCCGACTATGCCCGATGGATGGAGATGCTGTTTGCCGGAGCCACTTTCCAGAAGGTGGATACGGTGGTGTGCTGCTACGATATGACCGGCGTGAGCAGCCAGGGCAACGCGGGATGGGAGGACTGCCTGCGCATCCGCCGCGAAATCGTACCCGAGTGGCTGAGGCCAGTCATGCAAAGGCTCGACGGGTATGAAAGCACACCCGACCACATCCATCTGCTCCACATCCGCCAACGCGGCGGATTGCTGCGCTCGCTTGTCCATAATCTGTTGAAAATGATAAACTTCCTCTGCCTCCACATCGACCGTGGGCGGCTGCTCTCGCACCGCCTTCCGGGGCAGAGTCCGGAGGTGCCATAGGGGGGTAGAAAACGCCGCGTGCGGGGATTGCCAACGCCGCACGCGGAAATGACCAACGCCGCACGCGGGGATTGCAATCGCCGCACGCGGCGTTTTTAAGCCCCTCAAGAGGGAGTTTTATTTACCATTTAACCAGTTAGCATTTAACCATTTACCCATTTCTTTTTATTGCTGTCCGGGGAAATCGTGCTGACAGCTTTGCTACTGAGTAAAGTCAGGTTGCATATTAAGCCTGTAGGGCTATACTATGAGTAACCGTGGGCGAAGCCCTCGGAATCAGCGGATAACTTGCTCCTCACTGCCTGGAGGGCAGTACTATGAGAGGCCAGTGTATTGCCTTCCAGGCAGGAGCGGGGAGGTGCTCTCTATGTTCTGTCCGAGGGCTTCGCCCCCGGTTACTAACAGTGAAGCCTTCCAGGCTTTTTTTACATCACTGCATTTCCTCGCCCCTGCCACTTACGGGAGGGGGCTCCCTGGGCGAATAAGATGGGGTCTGGTGTATGAGGCTTAGGGGAGTTTTCGTGCGGCGTTCAGGAACTCGGCAGGGTCGAGGAAATGCTTCTCCACAAGCTTCAGGCAGTCTTCCCCCTTGTCCCACCATTTGAGGTCGAGGAACTGTTGGATTGTGTCCTCGTCGAACCGGTATTTGATGATGCGGATGGGGCAGCCCACGGCTATGGCGTATGGCGGGATGTCCTTCGACACCACTGCTCCGGCACCGATGATGGCACCGTCGCCAATCGTCACACCATCCAATACCGTCACACCCATGCCGATGAACACATCGTTGCCGATGCGGATGAGCTTGCGCTCCTCGAATTTGTCTTTGCAGGAGAGCGTCGTGCCGTTCTGCTTCATGGTGGAATAGAACATCGGCGAAGTGCTGACACCGTCGATGGGATGCACGCCGTGCCCACATACGAAGCCTGGGCCGATGGAGCAGAACTTGCCAATCCTGGCCATCGAAATCCTCGAATTCATCGAGATATATGTGTAGTCGCCCACTTTGCAGTCGTACAGATGATACGGCGGATATATCTTGCACTTAGGCGACAGTCGGGTGGACTTGCTGTCGTTGAAGTAATATGCTCCCTGCTCAATCAGGCCCCCAAGCTCGGGTAGCATCTTCATTAGCCATTTCCTTCTCTTGTTTCTGAAATAAGTTCTCAATCCCATAGCACTCGAGAGAATTAAAAATAAAAGGCGGAAAAGTCGAAATGACATTCTTCCCCTCTTTCTGTGTGCAAAGATACAAAGAAATTGAGAATAAAGCGTTAAGAAACAGGAAATATTATGAGAATGAAGAGGCTTTAGCCCGATGAAGTCGGCACAGAAAGAAGAAATTGCCAGTGCATGTGTTAATTTTTAATTCTTAATTTTAAAAATTCAATTTTTTTATCGTACCTTTGTACATCGTACATAATATGATGAAACGAATAGCAGCACTGACGATGGTCCGCAACGACGAATTCTTCCTGCGCAAGTGGGTGGAATATTACGGGCGTGAACTGGGCAAGGAGAACCTCTACATCTATTATGATGGAGAGGACCAGGCTGTGGGCGATGTCTGCCAGGGGACAAACGCTTTCCTCCATCCCAAAATAGGGCAGCAGGTAGTGGCTGCCGAGAAGGGAAGGCTGAAGTTTCTCTCGGAGCAGGCGGCGCGGCTCTTCTCGGAGGGCTATGACCTGGTCATCGGTGTTGATGCGGATGAATATATCGTAGTCGATCCCAAGCTGGGCCTCGGCCTCAGAGAGTTCCTGTCGCAGCAGGAAATAGATGTCAGCCTCTCCCCCCTCGGGCTTGACTTCGGCCAGAAACTGGACGAGGAGGGCGACCTGTCTGTGGAGAAGACATTCCTTAGCCAACGGCATTATGCCCAGATAGGCACTCGCTACACAAAGCCCTCCATCATCTCGCAGCCTTGCCGGTGGGGCAGCGGCTTCCATCGTGTCAAAGGGCACAACTTCCACATTGCCTCGGGGCTCTATCTCATGCACTTCGGCTATGCCGACAGCAGGATACTCGAGGAGCGGCTCGGCGATGCCGACCGTGTGGCACAAGGATGGAAGAAACACATCTACAAGCGAAGCCGCACCATCAAGTACGCCACGGAGAAGAAGGCTCGCGACTTCGACCGCTGGACGCGCCTGGCACGCATCTGCCAGACTTGGTGCCGTCCGCCCTATGCACTCAACAAGCCCGCCATGTTCGAGTTGAGACTTGTCGTAAAGATACCTGAAAGGTTCAATGATGTGCTCTGACATTCCATCACCAGAAGCGTTCCGCGAAGAGGTGATACTTAAGGAAGCCTCCGGCAGAGCCACACAGGCAGACCCTGTGGTGACGGTAGTGACCGTCTGCTTCAATCCTTTGCGAGAAGGAAGGGAAGCCCTCTTCCTCAAGAACCTCGAGTCCGTGCAGCAGCAGAAAGGCGTGGCGTTGGAGCATCTGATTGTCGACGGCGGCTCGGACGATGGCACGCTCCGATTCCTGCAACAGTATTGTAATGTGCGTCATGACATACGCATCCTGAGCAAGTCCGACTCCAGCATATACGAGGCGATGAACAGAGGCATAGCCTTGGCACGAGGCAGGTATGTCATCTTTCTTAACTCAGACGATTGCTATCATCTCTCCGACGGGCTTGCCCTCTCGGTGAAGGCGTTGGAGGAGAGCGGCTGCAGCTTCACCTTTGCCCCAGTCCTTCCCCAAGGACCGCACACACGCTTCACGCATTACCATCATCCCCAACGCCGTCTGCACAAACTCTTCGTCACCAGCGTCATCCCGCACCCATCGATGTTGTATCGTCGGGCAGCCCTCATCGAGATAGGCGGCTATGACCAGGCATACAGGCTTGCTGCGGACTATGACATGACGCTGCGCTTAGTGGCAGCAGGCCATAAGGGACGTTTTGTAAGCCGGTGTTTCGCAACCTTTGTGACGGGCGGCTTTTCCACACAGGACGAGAACAGGGAACTGGAAGTCAGGGAAAAGATACAGATTGTGACGAATGCCCATAGCGAGGCTTTCGGAACGCGACTTTCTGAACAGGAGGCAACGTTTCTTGTTACCAAGGGACGCTATCCTCGCAAGTACCTGTCCCTTTATGTCGCTTCGCAGCAGTTGGTGTCCCGTGCCTTTTGCGGATTGCCTGAAGACTTGGCCTATCGAATCGTGCGTCGCTTCAACTATGCCAAGTATTATTTGAAGTGCATACTCTCTGTCTGAGGCTTGGCTGTCAGCCGTTCGAGCCTTTCATCTTGCGCCTCTTCTTCTCCAGATAATGCTGGAAAGGCGTAAGGAAGCGTTTCTCCCAGAGTGCCTTCTTGTCGGCTGGCGCATTCTCGTAAACCTTTTGTGCCGCAAGGATGCTTTGCTCCAGGTTGTCGGCGATGCGGCGTGTGTCGGACGACAGGAGGAAGCTCTTCGGGTTGGGGTAGTAGTAATAGAGTGGCAGATTGAGTATCGTGCACCGCCTGATGTGCAGCAGCACTTCGCTCCACCACGGAAAATCTTCAAGATAAATGCCCTTCACGAAAGGGATGCCTTTGACGAGCCTCGTCCGATACATCTTGAAGCAGGCTTGGCAGTGCCTCACTGCCCATCGCCGGTCGATGTCTTTCGGGTGGGAGTATTCGGTGGCGTAGGCGAAGATGTTGTCTGTCGTAAGATACTTGATGTCGCGATACTTCTTGAAAGAGGGCTTGCTGTCGGGCAGATGGAGGAAATGCCTGACTCTGTTTATCGTGCGATAGTAGTGGTGGTATGTGAAGACAACGGCATCGGCATCCTCTTTCTCTGCTGCCTTGAAGCACAGCTCCATGAGTTGGGGATGGAAGAAGTCGTCGGGGTCAAGGAAGAGGAGGTACGTCCCGCTTGCTGCTTCCATGCCCGCATTCCTGGCATCCGACAGCCCTCCGTTTGTCTTATGAATCACCTTGAAGCGTCTGTCCTTGTTCGCATATTCGTCGGCGATGACGCCGCAGGCATCGGGGCTGCCGTCGTCGACAAGGATGGCTTCCCAGCTGTCGTGTGTCTGAGCCAAGAGGCTGTCCAAAGCCCTTCTCAGGTATTGCTCGACGTTGTAGATGGGGATGATTACCGAGATGTCGTATGCCATACGTTATTGCGTCGCTTCTTTCTTCTTCAGCTTTTCCTCGAAGGGCGTCAGGAAGTGCCGTTCCCATGCTTTTCGCTTTGCTTCCGGTGCATTTGCATAGGCGTTCTTTGCAAGTTCGATGCCCTTCCTGAGGCTTTCTATCTTGTGGGCTTGGTCGGTGGAGAGTATGTCGCTCTGTTGGTTAGGGTAGTAGAAATAGAGCGGGAGGTTCAGGATGGTGCAACGCCTGATTCGGAGCAACACTTCGCTCCACCAGGGGAAGTCCTCGTAGATGATGCCGGTAGGGAACTTTATGTCCCTCACGGAATATGTCTTATACATGCAGCGCCACGCCTGGCAGTGCTTCACGGCCCAGCGCCTGTCGATGTCGCTCGGGCTGGAATACTCGGTGGCGTAGTCGAAGATGTTGTCTGTGACGATGTAGGGTGGCTGCTTGTAGAACTCGTAGTGCGGCCTCGGGTCGTCGAGGTGCAGGAAATGCTTGACGACGGCCAGCGCACGGTAGTTGCGGTCGTAGGTGAAGCAGACAATGTCGGAGCCGTCCCTTTGCATTGCCTCAAGGCAGAGCGTCATCAGCTGCGGGTGCAGGAAGTCGTCGGCATCGAGGAAGATGAGGAACTCGCCGCTGATGTGTTCCAACGCCACATTCCGGGCTTCTGACTGTCCGCCGTTTGATTTGTGAACGACCTTGAAGCGGCTGTCACACTCAGCATATTCCTCTGCGATGCGTCCGCTGCTGTCTGTGCTGCCGTCGTCCACGAGGATGGCTTCCCAGTCCTTGCAGGTCTGGCTGAGGATGCTGTCGAGAGCGCGACGCAGGTACCGCTCTGCGTTATAAATAGGTACGATGACTGAGACCATGATGCGTAGCGTTTATTTTGTCAGCTCGTACTTATACCATCTGTTGTGCGACCAGAGCCATATCTCGGGCTGTCTCTGAATGGTTCTTTCCATGAGTCGCCAGAAGCATCTGGATAGGGGGAAGCGGCTGTTGGCTTCCTCCTCGTTGGGGTGCATCTCGGTGAATGTCAGCCTGTAATGTCCTCGGGCAGTCTTCTCCACGTCGAGATAGACGAGTTCCGCATTGACCTTCTTGGCAACTTCCTCCGCTCCGGGGGAGAGGTAGGTGTCCTGGTTGAGGAAGGTCACCTTGTCTTTTATCTTAGCGTCGGGCCTCTGATCCTGTATGAAGCCGCAGAGGAAGGGTTCGCCCTCAGCGTGCCATTTGAGCAGCGTGCGCACGGTCTGCTGCATCTCTATCTGCTCGGTGTCCCAGCGGCTGCGTATCTCATGCATCAGCGAGGCGAAGTATCGGTTCTCGATGTGCTTGTAGATCTCGGCGCCCTTCTTGGGGTTCCGGTAGCGCACGCTGACTTCCTGATACCACTCCCAGCAGCCGCAGTGGCCCAAGAGCATGAAGATGTTCTTGCCCTCGGCGGCCAGCCGCTCCGGCAGCTCGCAGTTGCGGATGTCCACACGGCGGCGCATCTCCTCGTCCGTGATGTTGAGGCACTTGAAGGCCTCGATGAAGACGTCGCACAGGTTGCGGTAGAACTTCTTCTCGATGCTAATGATTTCCGCTTCGCTCTTCTGCGGAAAGGAACATCGGAGGTTCTCGCGGACCAGGCGCCGCCTATACCTTATTATATAATATACGATGGGATACGCGATGTCGCTCAGCAAATACAATATGCCCAGAGGCAGCCCCGCCAGGAGCCGCATGAAGTGATGTCGCTTCTTCGTCCCGTTCTTGTTCATCCCAATGGTTTTGCGCCACAAAGATAGGCATAATTTCCGAGAATACCGGCCAGAACAGCAAAGAATTTTGCCCAATCCACGGAAATAGATGCAAATAATCCCCTCCCTTCTAAGGGGAGGGGCAGGGGTGGGGTAGTCGCTCAGCCTTTCTCGAGCCACAGGCCGAGGTAGTCCACGAGCGGTCGCTTCATGAGTGCCTTCTCGAGTTTCTGGAGGGCTTGCCGGTGGAGGGTTGAGGCTCTGGCTTTGCTGACGCCCATCCCGTCGGCTATCTCCGTGATGCTGAGGCGTTCGGAGTCGAGCCCGTAGTACTGGTCGATGATTTGCTGCTCCTGGAGAGAGAGGCATCCCAATGCATCGTGGATGCGGTTCATCTGCCCTGTGCGCAGCAGGTCCTCGTCGTCATCCTCATGGCGCGACTCGTCGCACGGACTGTCGTCGCCCCTCTTGTGGCGTTTGATGGCCAGGAACATCATCTTCCGGCACCAATGGCTGGCATATGTCGCGAAGGTGCAATCCACATTCTCGTTGTAGCGCATGGCAGCTTCGCACAGCCCGAGGCAACCCTCCTGCCGCAGGTCGTCCAGACCGATGCCGCAGTCTCTCAGTCGCCAAGCCGCCGCGTAGGCAAGCGGCAAGTGGCTCACCACGAGCAGGCGCATGTCGTCCGTCAGTTCACTCAAGCGTTGATAGCCTCTTTTCGGCAGTTGGTTCTCGAGGGCTGCCACCTCGTTCTTCTGAACATTGTGTCTCATTTTTCTCGATGAAATGGGTTGTTTTTGAAAATGAGACAGCCGGCTGTCCGTTACTTTTGAATTCGAAGGCAAAGGTACGGCAAAAGGAAAGAAGCCGGATGAGAATGCAAATTTTACAAATAAATACAAAGCGTTTACAAACCCGGCACAGGGGAAATACAAATCCCGCATGCCCGGATTGGCTTTGAAACACCCCAAAGACAGAAAGCCTGGAGGGCTTCACTATGAGTAACCGGGGGCTCAGCCTCCGGAATCAGCGGATAAGATGCTCTCTGCTGCCTGGAGGGCAGTACGATGAAATGCCGATGTACTGCCCTCCAGGCAGGATAGGTGCGTAGCTCTCCGTGTTCTGTCCGAGGGCTCTGCCCTCGGTTACTCATAGTATAGCCTTCCAGGCTTAGTGCTTCTGCCCTCGGCTACTCATAGTATAGCCTTCCAGGCTTAGTGTTTCTGCCCTCGGTTACTCATAGTATAACCTTCCAGGCTTAACAGCCCTCAGTTGGGGCAAAAAAATCCCCCTGTGGGGGCATGAAAAACGCCGCGTGCGGCGATTGCAATTTCCGCGTGCGGCGATGGGCAATTCCGCGTGCGGCGTTGGCAATCCCCGCAGGCGGCGTTTTTGAGGTCCGCTGAGGGGCTGAGAATCAGGAGGTTGGCTTGATGACAAACAGCTTGTCGTTGCGGCGCACTTTCGTCGGGAGGGGTATGCTGATGTGCCAACCCTGCTGAGCCGTCTGGACGGGCTTCAGGTCGTAGCGTATCTCGCTGACTGTGGCTCGCAGGGCGCCTGTGGTGGGGCCTGTCACAAGTATCTCGTCCCCCACACTCAGCTCGCATGCCTCAATCTTGAACTCGGCAACCTGTAGCTTCGAGTAGTAGCGCACCGTGCGTCCGCAATAGACCTTGCGCTCCGTGGCCTTCGAACCGTGGCAGTCGTTCCACTCCGCTATGGTCCGCCCCAGGTAGTAACCGTCCCAGAAGCCGCGGTTGAACACCTTCGCCAGCCGCTCGTCCCATTCGTCGAGCCTTTCGAGGAACACCTCCTGCCCTCCTTCGGGAGACAATAGCGTGTCGATAGCCTCACGATAGCAGCGCACGACCGTATCGACATACTCAGGCCCGCGTGCACGTCCTTCTATCTTGAACACACGCACCCCCGCGTCGAGCATTTTATCGATGAAATGGATGGTTTTGAGGTCTTTTGGCGACATGATGTACTTGTTCTCGATGTCGAGTTCGGTACCCGTCTCCACATCTTGCACCGTGTAACGGCGGCGACAGAGTTGCATGCACTCGCCCCTGTTGGCGGAGCGTCCCCAGTTGCTCTGGCTCAAGTAGCATTTTCCGCTGATGGCCATGCAGAGCGCTCCGTGGCAGAACATCTCGATGCGCACAGGGTTGCCGGAAGGTCCGCAGATGCCATATTTCTCGATGGAATGGCTTATTTCTGCCACCTGCTCCATGTTCAGCTCGCGTGCCAGCACCACCACGTCGGCGAACTGTGCGTAGAAGCGGAGCGCCTCGATGTTGCTGATGTTGAGCTGTGTGCTCAGGTGCACTTCCTGTCCTATCTCCTTGCAATACAGCATCACGGCCACATCGCTGGCAATGACCGCACTGATGCCTGCGGCTTTTGCGGCGTCGAGGATGGTGCGCATCAGCTCGAGGTCCTCCCCGTAGATGATGGTGTTGACAGTCAGATAGCTCTTGATGCCGAAGCGCCTTGTCTCCTCGGCAATGCGCCGGAGGTCGTCGATGCTGAACGTGCTGGCCGAGTGGGCACGCATGTTCAGGTTCTCGATGCCGAAATAGATGCTGTCGGCACCAGCCCTGATGGCAGCCGCCAAACACTCCGGCGAGCCCACGGGCGCCATGATCTCTATGTCTTGTTTCCTCATTTCGGGTGCAAAGTTACTACTTTTCTCGCATTATCCAATATTTTTTTCAATTATCAATCTTCAATTTTCAATAATTTGTCGTACCTTTGCACCCGCGAAAAACGAAATGTGGATAGATTTGGGCTGCTTGCAACCACAGTAAAAAATGCTAAAACGAGGATACCGCGGGACTCCTCACGCATTTGTGCCCGACTTCTTGCATGCTTCGGCAGCAAGGCGCGATAACAGTCGCGAATCTTTCCCCATACATTATTAATTATATTAATAGGATTAATTCTACTATGGGTTACTTGTTTACATCGGAGTCTGTCTCCGAAGGCCATCCCGATAAGGTGGCCGATCAAATCAGCGATGCTGTGCTCGACAAACTTCTTGCCTTCGACCCCGACTCGAAGGTGGCGTGCGAAACTCTCGTCACGACAGGGCAGGTTGTGCTTGCCGGCGAAATAAAGACAAAGGCCTACGTTGACCTGCAGCGCATAGCACGTGAGGTCATCAACCGCATCGGCTACACCAAGAGCGAATACATGTTCGAGGGCAACAGCTGCGGCGTGCTCTCTGCCATACACGAGCAGAGTGCGGACATCAACCGCGGCGTGGACCGTAGCGACCGCTCTATGCAGGGAGCCGGCGACCAGGGCATGATGTTCGGCTACGCCACCAACGAGACCGAGAACTTCATGCCGCTGAGCCTCGACCTGGCGCACCGTCTGCTGTGGACGCTCGCCGCCATCCGTCGCGAAGGCAAGGTGATGACATACCTCAGGCCGGATGCCAAGAGCCAGGTCACCATTGAGTATAGCGACCAGGGCGTGCCGCAGCGCATCGACACCATCGTGGTGAGCACGCAGCACGACGAGTTCGACACCGACGAGGCCATGCAGCAGCGCATTGCGACGGACGTCAAGGAAATCCTCGTGCCCCGCATGCTCGAAGGCATTCGCTCGGAGCGCGTCCGCAAACTCTTCGACGCGTCGGACTCGATTACCTACTATGTCAACCCCACCGGCAAGTTCGTCATCGGCGGTCCCCACGGCGACACCGGACTGACGGGGCGCAAGATCATCGTCGACACCTACGGCGGCAAGGGCGCTCACGGCGGCGGGGCATTCAGCGGCAAGGACCCCTCGAAGGTGGACCGCTCTGCCGCATACGCCGCTCGCCACATCGCAAAGAACATGGTGGCGGCTGGTGTGGCCGACGAAATGCTCGTGCAACTCAGCTACGCCATAGGCGTCGCGGAGCCCGTCAGCATCTTCGTCGATACATACGGCAAGAGCCATGTCAGCATGAGCGACGGAGAGATTGCCAAGAAGATAAAGGAAATATTCAGCCTCACACCCTACGCCATCGAACAGCGCCTCAAGCTCCGCAACCCCATCTACGAGGAAACGGCTGCCTACGGCCACATGGGGCGAGAACCACGCATCGTAAAAAAGCGTTTCGAGTCGCTCTATCAGGATACGAAGGAAGTGACGGTCGAACTCTTCACATGGGAGAAACTCGACTATGTGGAGAAGATTAAGCAGGCTTTCGGCCTATAATTATGAATGAAACATTATGAATAGCGAAACAAACAAGAAGATAGCTGTCTATTGCGCCAGCAGTACGCAGATAGACGAAAGGTACTTTCAGGATGCACAGAAGCTTGGCCAGCTGATGGCCGAGCAAGGCATAACATTGATTAACGGCGCAGGAAACATGGGCCTCATGGCAGCAAGCGCAAACGGCTGCCTCGAAAAAGGCGGCAAAGCCATCGGCGTCATCCCGACCTTTATGATAAAAGAGGGTTGGTGCCACGAGGGGATGACCGAGATCATAGAGACGCCCGACATGCACGAGCGCCAGGCCAAGATGGCTGAGCTAAGCAATGCCGGCATCTTCCTGCCTGGCGGATGCGGCACCTTTGCCGAACTCATGGAACTCATTGTGTGGAAACAGCTCGGCCTCTACCTCAAACCCATCGTCCTCCTCAACACAAATGGCTATTTCGACTCGATGCTCAACACCCTTCACCTGGCCATCAAGGAGAATTTCATGCGCCCCGTGCATGCCGACATCTGGCAGATTGCCCCGACGCCTGAGGCTGCGCTGAAGATGGCGCTCGAGACGCCGCTTTGGGACACAAGCATCCGTCGCTTTGCCAAGATATGATCCTGCCTGATTCGCTATGCAACGACACACTTTGTGCCGACACGCTTTGCCAGCCGGAGCCGCAGGACACGCTTGCCGAGGACTTGATATCCTTTGACGACTGCGGCTACTTCAGCGGCGACAGCCTGGTGCACACGGAAGTGCCCTACCGTCCCTTCGGCTTCGGAGCGGCGGCCACACCCTTCAGCTTCCGCAACAATGCCTGGAGCGGGCTGCTGTTGTTAGTGTGCCTGTTGCTTGCGGCGAATCTTGTGATGCGCCTCAGGAAGAAATTCAGCGAGCTGCTGCGAAGCGTCTTCCTGCCCATACCGGGCAAGGCCGACGAGCCGCTTGTGGACGACCCGCTCCGCTATTCCACTCGCCTCGTTGCCGTCGTGCTGCTTTCGCTCACGGCAGCCATCATCACCTTTGCCTATGTCCAGCACGACACCGAGTTCTACCTGTTCTCCGAGACGCCCTACCTTCTTTTCGCCGCCTTCTTCGTGGTCTGGCTCTGCTATTTCCTGTTGAAGAGGCTGATGTCGGGCTTTGTGAATTGGGTGTTCTTCAGACAGGAAAAAATCTTTACATGGCAGCGTTCCTACACGTTTCTTTATGTGATGGAGGCCATGTTCCTTTTGGTTTTTGCCTTGGCGGTGATGTATCTTCCTGTTCCGCACGAAAAAGTTCCGTTTTTGGCGTTTTGTCTTGTCGTTTTGGTCAAGATAGTGCTCCTTTTCAAGACTTATAAGATATTTTTTCCGAAAATTTATGGCACTTTGCATTTAATTGTGTACTTTTGCACACTCGAATTGATGCCTCTGCTTGTCATGCAGCAGATTTTGACATATGCGGGGTATCTTTGGGCGATAAAGATTTAGCAGGAAAAATTACGACAGACGATGATTAAGAAGATACTGATTTCGCAGCCCGAACCCACTTCGGCCAATTCCCCTTATTTCGACATAGCCAAGCGGCACAATGTGGAGATTGTTTTCCGTCCCTTCATCAAGGTTGAGCCGTTGACGCCTAAGGAGTTCAGGGCACAGAAAATCTCCATCCTGGAGCATACGGCAGTCGTTTTCACATCGCGCCTTTCCATTGACAACTTCTTCCTGCTTGCCAAGGAGATGCGGATTCCCATTCCCGAGGAGATGAAATATTTCTGCATCACGGAGACTGTGGCTCAATACATACAGAAGTACGTGCAATACCGCAAGCGCAAGGTCTTTTTCGGGACGACCGGCAAGGTGGACGACCTGCTGCCTCTCATGATAAAGCACAAGTCGGAGCGTTACTTCATTCCCCTGAGCGACGTGCACAACCCTGTCTTCAGCGAGTTGCTCGACAGCAAGGGCATCATGCACTCCGACGCCGTCATGTACCGCACCGTCAGCAACGACTTCAAGGATGGCGAGCCTTTCGACTATGACATGCTGATATTCTTCAGTCCCAGCGGTGTGCAGTCGCTCAAGAAGAACTTCCCCGATTTCGAGCAAGGCGACATAGTAATAGGCACGCTTGGCCCCACGACAGCCAAGGCCGTGCGCGATGCCGGTCTGCGTCTCGACATCGAGGCTCCCTCTCCCCAGTATCCCAGTATTTCCTCTGCCATCGACGACCATCTGCGCAAGGCAAATGGATAGCGTCGGCACACACTCCTTTTCCAAAGACGAGCATCTCTGCAGCCGGAAGGCTATGGAGGAACTCTTCGGCGGCGGCCACCAGTCGGTCACTGCCTTCCCGATCCGTGCCGTTTTCATGCCGAACGGATTGGAGACGGTGCGCGTCATGGTCTCTGTCAGCAAACGCTACTTCAAGCGTGCGGTGAAGCGGAACCGCATCAAGCGGCAGTTGCGCGAGGCCTACCGCCTGCAGAAGGAGAAGCTTCTGCCACTCGGGGGCGGGCTCGACATCGCGTTCCTCTGGACTTCCGACGAGATGATGTCCACCGAAACCGTGTGCCACAAGATGCAGAACTTGCTGCAGCGCATCCATGAGGCGATGGCTGGAGATTGAAAATTGAATATTGAAAATTGAAAGGAGTCTGCTGCAGGCGTGTGAATAAGGTAATTGGAGATTGAAAATTGAATATTGAAAATTGAGAGGAGTCTGCTGCAGGCGTGTGAATAAGGTAATTGGAGATTGAAAATTGAATATTGAAAATTGAGAGGAGTCTGCTGCAGGCGTGTGAATAAGGTAATTGGAGATTGAAAAATGAATATTGAATATTGAAAATCGTGAGGCGATTACTGACCACTCTGCTCATCCTGCCGATACGCTTTTACCAGCGCTTCATTTCTCCGCTGACGCCTCCCTCGTGCCGCTTCACGCCCACATGCAGCCAGTATGCCATCGAGGCTTTGCGGAAGTACGGCCCGCTGAAGGGTTCGTGGCTCGCCTTGAGACGGCTGCTCAGGTGCCATCCGTGGGGAGGCAGCGGGTATGATCCGGTGCCCTGAAACGCCCTGCAAAATACCCCCCTCAGAGGGGCTTCCAAACGCCGCGTGCGGGGATGGCCAACGCCGCACGCGGAAATGGCCAACGCCGCACGCGGGGATTGCCATCGCCGCACGCGGCGTTTGAAAGGGCTCTATACGAAGATGATTTACATTGACTTCCATACACATCAAGTTCCTGTGAGCCAGGATGTTGTGGCCGTTGTGGCGGGCCGCGACACCTGGGGCGTCCATCCCTGGGACAGCCTCCCCCAACCCCTCCAAGGGAGGGGAGAAAGGCTGTCCTTCCCTTCAGAGAAGGATTTAGTGGAGGGAGGCTTCCTCGCCATCGGCGAGTGCGGCCTCGATGCCCTGCGCGGACCATCGCTGGAGAGGCAGGAGGAAGTGTTTGTCCAGCACATTGCTTTGAGCGAGAAGACAGGGAAGCCCCTCATCATCCACTGCGTCAAAGCCCTCGACCGTCTGCTGCGCCTGCGAAAAGCGCTGCGTCCGTCGATGCCCTGGATGCTCCACGGTTTCCGGGGCAAGCCCCAGCAGCTGCGCTCGCTCCTCGACGCAGGCCTCTTCGTCAGCTTCGGCCACAGCCACAACGCAGAGAGCATCCGGCTCTGTCCTGCGGAACGGCTTATGCTTGAGACAGATGACCAGACAGAGCACACTATCGCAGAAATATATAATAATGTAGCGGAAAAACGAGGCCTCGATGTGGCCGCTTTGTGCAAAGTAATGGCCGAAAACTACCGTGCTTTCTTCCAAAAAGTGCCTCTTCTGGCATAAAACGACGTCCAGGTGTGTTAAAAAGACTTACAAAGGGTACAATTCTCCGTTTTTTTTTGTAATTTTGTGCGCAAAATTTAACACCTTAAATCATGGACTTCAATAGAATGACCGCTGCAGAAGCTGCAGCACTTGTCCAAAACGGACAGACAATCGGCCTGAGCGGCTTTACGCCGGCAGGCGTCGCAAAGTGTACCCCAGCAGAGATTGCCAAGAAGGCAGTCGCAGAACATGCTGCCGGACGACCCTTCAAAATCAGTATCTTCACCGGTGCCAGCACAGGGCAGAGTTGCGATGGCGACCTTTCGAACGCACTCGCCATCGACTTCCGCGCTCCCTACACCACCAATCCCGACTTCCGCAAGAACGTCAACCAAAACACCCTCAACTACTCCGACCTCAACCTCTCCAACATGGCGACACAGATTCGCCAGGGCTATCTCGGACAGGTGAACTGGGCCATCATCGAGGCCTGCGCCCTGGAGAAGGTGGGCAACAAGGCCCGCATCTACCTCACCGCAGCCGGCGGCATCAGCCCCACTGTGTGCCGACTCGCCACGGAGGGCATCATCATCGAGCTCAACGCTTTCCACAGCCCCAACAGCAAGGGCATACACGACGTCTACGAGATAGAGGACTATCCCTTCCGCACGCCCATCATGATAACGAAGGCAAGCGACCGCATCGGCAAGCCCTACGTCGAAGTGGATGCCGACCGCATCAAAGGCGTGGTGGAGTGTAATGTGCCCGACGAGGCCCGCAGCTTCAAGGACCCAGACCCCATCACCACTCAGATCGGCCAGAACGTGGCAGACTTCCTCTTGCTCAACCTCAAGAAGGGCCTCATCCCGAAGACCTTCCTCAACCTGCAGAGCGGCGTTGGCAGCGGCGCAAACGCCGTGCTCGGTGCCCTCGGACAGTGCCCCGAAGTACCTAACTTCAACATCTATACCGAAGTGCTGCAGGACGCTCCCGTCGGCCTGATGAAGCAGGGCCGCGTGCTCTCGGCATCGGCCTGCTCCCTGACCGTCACCAACCAATGCCTCCTCGACATATACGACAACATCGACTTCTTCAAGGACAAACTCGTGCTGCGCCCATCGGAGATAAGCAACTGTCCGGAAGTCATCGCCCGTCTCGGCGTCTGCGCCCTCAACACAGCCATCGAGTGCGACCTCTACGGACATGTGAACAGCACCAAGATATGCGGCACGAAGATGATGAACGGCATCGGCGGCTCGGCCGATTTCGCTTCCAGCGCATACCTCACCATCTTCACCTGCGGCTCAACGACAAAGGGCGGCGCCATCTCCAGCATCGTGCCCTTCGCCAGCCACATCGACCACACCAACCACTACATCGATGCAGTCATCACAGAGTACGGCGTTGCTGACCTCCGTCATAAGAGCGACATGCAGAAGGCACAGGAACTCATCAAGGTGGCACATCCCGACTACCGCCCCATGCTCCAGGACTACCTGAAGTACGCAGAGAAACGTGGCGGCCACACCCATCACGAGCTCGCAGCCGCCTTCGCCATGCACGACACCTTCCTCCGCAAGGGCGACATGCACCTCACAGACTTTGCAGAGTATATAAAGTAAAGAGCTCCAGCGTACCTTTCTTTACGATGAACTACGAATGGAGCTATAATCCGCCTTCCGATGCACAGCTGAAGCTTGCGGGGGAAATGGCAGAGGAGCTGAGGATAAGCCCTGTCCTGGCCCGTGTCCTGATAGCACGAGGCATAGACAGTGTGGCGGAAGCACGCAAGTTCTTCCGGCCCCAGCTGCCCGACCTGCACGACCCCTTCCTGTTTCAGGACATGCAGAAGGCTGTGAACCGCCTCAACGAAGCGCTTGGACGAAAGGAACGCATCCTCGTCTATGGCGACTACGATGTGGACGGTTGTACTGCGGTGGCTCTGGTGTACCGATTCCTTCAGCAGTTCTATAGCAACATCGACTACTACATCCCCGACCGCAACGAAGACGGCTATGGCGTCTCGCGTAAGGGAGTGGACTATGCCCAAGAGACGGGCGTCGGTCTTGTCATAGTGCTCGACTGCGGCATCAAGGCCACAGAGGAAGTCGCCTATGCCAAAGAAAAAGGCATCGACTTCATCATCTGCGACCATCATGTGCCTGGCGATGAGCTGCCACCTGCCGTGGCTGTCCTCAATGCCAAGCGCTTTGATAACACTTACCCCTACGAGCACCTCTGCGGCTGCGGCGTAGGCTTTAAACTGATACAGGCCTTTGCCATCAGCAACGGCATCGAGTTCTCACAGCTCATCCCGCTGCTCGATCTCTGTGCCATCAGCATTGCCGCCGACATAGTCCCCATCATGGGAGAGAACCGCATCCTCGCCTATCACGGACTGCGGCAACTCAACAGCTCGCCCAGTGTAGGCGTAAAGGCCCTCATGGAAATATGCGGACTGGGGAACAAGGAAATATCCCTCGGCGACATCATCTTCAAGATAGGACCGCGCATCAATGCCTCGGGCCGAATGCAGACCGGCAACGAAGCGGTGGCGCTCCTCATTGAGAAAGACCCCGAGAAGGCAAAGGAACTGGCAGAGCAAATCAATGAATACAACGAGCAGCGCAAGGACCTCGACAAGGCGATGACCGAGGAAGCCAACCGCATCGTCAAGACCCTCGAGCACCGGCACGAACACAAGTCTATTGTCCTCTTCAACGAAGAATGGCACCGCGGCATCATCGGCATCGTTGCCTCCCGTCTGACCGAGGTGTTTTACAAGCCGAGCGTCGTGCTGACATGCAACGACGATGGCATGGCCACCGGTTCGGCCCGCAGCGTGCCGGGTTTCGATGTGTATAAGGCCATAGAGAGCTGTGCCGATTTGCTCGTGAACTTTGGCGGGCACACCTATGCTGCAGGGCTCAGTCTGCCAGCGCAGAACATTCCGGAGTTCCGCCGCCGCTTCGAGCAATACGTGAGGGACAATATCCAGCCGGAGCAGGTGAATGCCATCCTGCGCATCGACGCCGTCATCGACTTCCGCGACATCAACCGTCGCATAGTGTCCGACATCAAGCGCTTTGCGCCTTACGGCCCCGACAACCATAAGCCGCTCTTCTGCACGCATCAGGTGTATGACTACGGAACAAGCAAGGTCGTCGGTCGCGACCAGGAGCACATCAAGCTGGAGCTTGTGGATTCGAAGAGCAGCAATGTGATGAACGGCATCGCCTTTGGCCAGAGTTCGCAGGCCCGCTACATCAAGACGAAGCGCGCCTTCGACATCGTTTATCATATTGAGGAGAACAGTCACAAGCGTGGCGAGGTGCAGCTGCAGATAGAAGACATCAAGCCAAGAGAGTAAAGCCCCTCTCCTGCTCCTCCAAAAGGGGAGGACCTGTTAATAATGAAAGAAACGGATTACCTTTCCCTTCTTCGTCAGTACTGGGGCTACGACCAATTCCGTGGCATCCAGAAGCAGGTCATCGAGAGCATCGGCTCGGGGCGCGACACGCTTGCCCTGATGCCCACGGGAGGCGGCAAGAGCATAACGTTCCAGGTGCCTGCCCTTGCCATGAAGGGCGTCTGCATAGTCTTCACGCCGCTCATCTCGCTGATGAAGGATCAGGTTGAGGCGCTCAAGCGCCATGGCATCAAGGCCGCCTACATCAACAGCCACATGGAGCACGAGAAGATGTTGACCGTCATGGAAAACAGCATCTTCGGAGCCTACAAATTCCTCTACATATCACCCGAGCGCCTGTCGAGCGAGTTGTTTCTCAACAAGCTTCGTCGCATGCAGGTCAGTTTCATCACGGTTGATGAGGCACACTGCATTTGTCAATGGGGCTACGACTTCCGTCCTTCCTATCTGCAGGTAGCGAACATCCGCGACATCTTCCCTGACTGTCCCGTGCTGGCGCTTACGGCCACGGCGACGCCCAGGGCTGTCGATGACATACAGCAGCAGTTGCGTTTCCGCGAGAGGAATGTGCTGCAGATGAGTTTCGAGCGAAAGAACCTGGCGTACATCGTCCGGCGCGAGGACAGCATCTTCGAGGGCATGCTCCATGCTCTGCAGTCGATACAGGGTTCCTGCATCATCTACACACGCAGCCGGAGGAAGTGCTACGAACTGGCCGGGCAGCTTGAGGAGCTGGGGTATTCGGCCACGTACTACCATGCGGGTTTGCCCAGCCTCAAGAAGAATGAGAATCAGGAGCGCTGGCGTCGTGGAGAGAAGCGCATCATGGTGGCCACCAACGCCTTCGGCATGGGCATCGACAAGCCGGATGTGCGCCTCGTGCTGCATGCCGACATGCCCGATTCCATTGAGGCTTATTTCCAGGAGGCAGGGCGGGCCGGACGCGACGGGGAGCGGGCTTTTGCCATCCTCTTCACCGACGGGCGAGAGCGGCAGGTGGCGGTGCGCCGGATGACGCAGCAGTTCCCCAGCATCGACTATGTGCGCGACGTCTATGAGCTGCTGGGGTGTTTCCTCGGCATTGCTGTGGGCGACGGCATGCTCGTGACGCGTGAGTTCAACATCGACAAGTTCTGCCGCACTTACGGCTATTTCCCGACCACACTTTTAGGCGCCCTCGACTTGCTGGACAAAGCCGGATACATCGAGTTCCGAAGCGAGGACGATGCTTCCAGCCGCTTGCACATCAATGTCTCTCGCGACGAACTGTTCCGTGCCCTTTTCCCTTCGGAGGAACGCCTCGTGCTGACGGTGCTCCGTCGCTACGGCGGCATCTTCGTGGACTACGTTTACATCGACGAGGACCTGCTGATGCGGGAGACCGCTTTGTCTGCCGACGCCATATATCAGATATTCCTGAGGCTCTCGCAGCTGCATCTCATATCGTTCATTCCCCGCAAGCATCTGCCTTGTGTCACCTTCCGCCGTCGCAGGATAGACAAGGAGAAGGTCACCCTGCCGCAGTCCGTTTATGAGGAGAGGCGGAGCCAGTATGAGCGTCGCATCGAGGCGATGTTGCAGTATGCCGACGAGGGCAGCAGCCAGTGCCGCAGCCGTATGCTGTTGCGGTATTTCGGTGAGGAGACGGACAGCGATTGCGGCATCTGCGATGTCTGCCGGCACAGGAGGGAGACGGCGGTGGCGGCGGATGAGAAGGAGGCTCTGAGGCAGCACATCCTCGGGCAGCTTCGTGAGGGGCCTCGCAGTGCCTACGAGCTCGACCTTGCTGGCTTCAATCCTGAGCTTTTAGAGCGTGTCATCGACCACATGCGAGCCTCCGGGGAGATACTTCTCGAGGGGATGCTCCTGAAGCTTGCGGCACGGTCTTAGCCCCAGCTCTTCCTGATGTTCAGCTGTATGTTCCAATTGGATTCGGTGGCTTTGTAGATGCCGGCGTCGTGCAGGATGGTCCACAGAGGCCGATGGCAGAGTGCCGCGCAGATGTGGCTGTCCCTTACCCAGCGGCTGACGAGGGATGTGATGTCGGCACCCTTTTGTCCCCTTGCGAGCAGCAGGAATTTGCGCACCCTTTCTGTGTCGCCGTAGAAGATGGGCGCCAGTTGCAGTGTGAGCTGCCGTTCCGCCTCGTCGTCCGACAGGCCCAAAAGCATCTGCAGCTTCCGCCGCATCACAAGAGCCGAGAGCAGCATCATGAGTTTGCAGCGTGGTATGTTCAGGTAGAGCAAGCGGTGCATGAGTGCTCCGAACTGGTCTTTTTGATAGCAGAGGTCGGCGGGCAGCTGCTTCAGGCAGTCCTCGATGGCCTCCAGCTGGCTGGTGATGGTCGGCTGCCACAGCCTGATGTCGCTCAGTTCGGCTTTATGCATCGAGCTCCACAGGCAGTACATCTGTTCAGCCTCTTTGCTTTGGCAGAGCATGGGGAGGAAGGTGTCCTGGAACTCCTTTATCCGTTTCTTGCTGCCCAGGGCGGTGAGTGTGTGGCGAAGCCGTGGAGCGAAGGAGCGGACCTCGCTGTCTGTGTGCTGACCTGCCAGCAGGCGAATGTGATTGAGCTGTTGTTGCGTCTCTTGGCTGACATCCCATCGGGCCAGTTGCAGGATGATGTCGAGGTGCTCCAGGAGAGTCTGCTTGTTCATGCTTCTGCCCAGCCGCAGTTCTGCCAGCGCCACCTTGAGGCTGATGTCGAGTCGTCGGTCGTCGGGGCAGCAGTCCAGGAGCGGAGTTCCCGTCCAGCGCCATTCGTCCCAGCGGCAGAGCGTACAGCCGGCTGTCTTGTCCGGAGTGGGGTAGTCCCCGCTGATGCAGATGTTGTAGCAGCGTCCCTCGGGGTCGGTGTCCGCCACCTGCCCCACCAGAACCGATGTGTTGCCGCATTGCATCATGCTCAGCACATTCTCCAGGTCGAAGCGGCTCACTACGCCCCGAAACGTTGTGCCGATCAATGCGCGGACAATGATGCCGAAGTCGTGCGTCTGTTCCGTGACGAGCAGCACCTCGGGTTTCTGCTTTTCCAAAGTAGTCATTACGACAGGTATTTCGGCCTCTTTGCAGGCATATTGCAGCCCGGTGATTTGAACATGTGTTTCCATGATATTTAATGTGGTTAGGAGTGATGAAAATCCCCGCGTGCGGCGTTGGCAATTTCCGCGTGCGGCGTTGGCAATCCCCGCGTGCGGCGATGGCAATCCCCGCGTGCGGCGTTTGCAGTCCCCCTACAGGGAAAATTAAATAGTTGAAAGTTAAAAGGTTATATTTTGTGCAGAGAAGAGAAAATGGTAAATGGGAAAGACCCCCTAACCCCCTTTAGGGGGAATAAATGGTAAATGGTAAATCTTTAAATGGTAAATGTCTTAGATGTCCCTCATCACCATGAGGACGCGGTAGGCAGCACGGAAGTCGCTCTTGGCAAGCTTGCCGCCGTCGGCCAGTTGGTAGTTGGGGTTCTCGGTGCTGAGCAGCAGGAACGACGAGTTCGGCCCCGGGTCCTCCACCATCTTCACCATGAGTCTGCCGTCGGTGGTCTGCACCAGATAAGGGTCTCCCTTTCGGAACTCCTCGTAGCGGCCCAGTGCCTCGCCCACACCCACATAGTCGCCGTCCTGGATTCGCGGCAGCATGCTGTCGCCGTGGCACTGGAAGACATACTTCACATCTCGGCGCGGCATCTGCAGCGGGATGAGGCCCTCTCTGTTGTTGGGCTGGGGCGTGTCGCCCAGCGACGGCTCCACTCCCGTCACGAAGTGAGCCGACGTCTTGCCCTGCGACATGATGTCCGCCTGGCGCTCCTCCGCGTTCGGCATCGCACCGCTTGGCGAATTGAAGTTCATCGGGGTGTCGTCGTCGTCATCGTCATCGGGCAGCGGCAACGGCCCGCCGGCAACCGACACACTCCCGCCGCGCAGCCACTCCTCGTCCTCCTGAGGAAAACGCGCCATGATGGCCTCTATGCCGCGACGCGGAATGCGGTCCCGGTAAACCCAGTTGTTGACGGCTTGCGGCGTGACGCCAATCATGTCCGCCAGATGCGAGCGGTTGCGGCAATAGCGCTCCACCAAAATACTAATCTTTTCTTCTACTGTCATATCTTTCTTGTGTTAAAACTGACCACAAAGTTAAAACAAATTGTAAAAACCTGCAAGAAAAAGACTCATTATTTTACACAAAAGGTGCGAAGGCGCGATTTTTAACACAAAACGATGCAGAAAACGATGCAGAGATTTGCGCAGGAAGACTTTTTTTACTAACTTTGCACGGCAAGTGAGCAGCAAATGGAAAATAAAAGGAAAGTAGTGGGGGTGGGCGAGACCGTACTCGACATCCTCTTCCGGGACGGACAGCCCAAGGCGGCTGTGCACGGCGGAAGCAGCTTCAACAGCATCATCAGTGTGGGACGCGCCGGTGTGCCCTGCACCTTTGTGGGTTATACGGGCGCCGACATCGTGGGGCGGCAGACGGTGGACTTCCTGCGGGCCAACGGTGTAGGCACCGAGCATTTCCAGGTGAGGCAAGGCGAGAAGAGCTGCATAAGCCTGGCCTTCCTCGCAGACAACGGCGATGCCTCCTATATCTTCTATAAGGAGCCGCCGCATGTGGACGGCGCCTGGACCTTGCCCGAAATGGAGCGGGGCGATGTCCTCCTCTTTGGCTCCTACTACGCGGCCTGCACTGGCATGCGACCTCTCATCGAGCAGATACAGTCTCGGGCTGCCGAAGCAAATGCCATCGTCTACTACGACCTCAACTTCCGGCGCAGCCACCAGGACGAGCTGGAGGCCTTGCTGCCCGCCATCCTGCAGAACTTCAGCCGGAGCACCATCGTGCGTGGCAGTGCCGACGACTTCGAAATCATGTTCGCCTCGCGCGACGCGCGCGTAATATATAATAGGTATATCAGTCAGCACTGCCCCTATTTCATCTGCACGGCAGGGGCAGGAGAAATCATCGTCTGCACCCCGGCCGGATGCCACGACTTCCAGGCACCGCCCATCCACGATGTGGTCAGCACCGTGGGCGCCGGCGACAGCTTCAACGCAGGCTTTGCGTGCGCCCTCATCTGGGAAGGCATCATGCCCGAGGACTTCCCGAATCTCGACAAGGAAGCCTGGCAACGCCTCGTCGCCACCGCCTGTCGCTTTGCTGGCGAGACATGCCGAAGCACCGAAAACTACATAAAACCACATACCCCATGAAGAACTTCCTCACAACCCTCCTCCTGTCAGCACTCGCACTTAGCGCCGGTGCCGATGATGCCCTCGAGGGCTTCCTCTACGGAAAGGCCGCGATGCCCGACGGCACAGAGTGGCAAAGCCCCGAGAAGCTGTCTATGAACAAACTCCAGCCGCGTGCCAACATCTTTCCGTTCCCGGATGCTGAAGCGGCACGCGCCGTGTTGCCCGACGGCAGCAAGTATTTCCAAAGCCTCGACGGCATCTGGAAATTTCACTGGTCGCCCACTCCGGAAGGACGGCCAAAGGACTTTGCCGACCCCTCCTACGATGTCTCCAGATGGGACGACATAAAAGTGCCGGGATGCTGGAATGTGCAGGGACTTGGCAAGCACGGCGAGATGAAGTACGGCGTGCCCATCTATGTCAACCAGCCTGTCATCTTCTATCATGAAGTCAAGAAGGACGACTGGCGCGGCGGCGTGATGCGTGAGCCGAAAGACAAGCAGTGGACCACCTACACCTATCGCAACGAAGTGGGCTCCTACCGACGCTCCTTTACCCTCCCTGCCGAATGGAAAGGCCGCCAAGTCGTCATCAACTTCGATGGCGTGGACAGTTTCTTCTATCTGTGGGTTAACGGACACTATGTCGGCTTCAGCAAGAACAGCCGCAACACGGCGAGCTTCGACATTTCGGACTTCGTGCAAGCCGGCGAGAACAGCGTGGCCGTGGAGGTTTACAGGAGCAGCGACGGCTCCTTCCTCGAGGCACAGGACATGTTCCGCTTGCCCGGCATCTTCCGCAGCACGTATCTCACCGCGATGCCGAAGGTGCAGATAGGCGACCTCGCAGTCCGCACAATGGAACTCGGCTCGTCGGCTACCATACGCATCGACCGCAAACTCTACAACCTCACAAGCAGGAACCTGAGGGAGATGAAGCTGACTTACACGGTTTATCCTGTCAAACTATACAGCGACGAGACGGGCGATTCCGTCCGGAGCGTCACAGTCGAGGCATGGCCGATGCCGAAAAACACATTTGCGAAGGCGCAGACGATAATTTCCATCAAGGAACCTCTCCTTTGGAGTGCCGAGGCTCCCTATCGCTACGTGCTTGTGGCAGAGCTGAAGGACAGGAAGGGCAAACTCCTGGACTGCACCTCCACATACTTTGGCATTCGCACTGTGGAGATACGCGACACGAAGGCCGGCGACGACGAGTTCGGCCTGGCCGGTCGCTACTTCTATGTCAACGGACAGCCCGTGAAGCTGAAGGGTGTGAACCGTCACGAGACGAATCCCACCACAGGCCACGCCATCACTCGCGAGCAGATGAAAGAGGAAGTGATGCTCATGAAACGCGGCAACATCAACCACGTCCGCCTCTCGCACTACAGCAACGACCCCTACTTCTACTACCTTGCGGACAAGTACGGCCTCTACCTCGAGGACGAAGCCAACATAGAGAGCCACGAATATTACTATGGAGAGGCCAGTCTTTCCCATCCCGCGGAATGGCGACCAGCCCATGTGGCCAGGGTGATGGAGGCTGTCAAGGCACACATCAACTACCCCAGCATCGTCATCTGGAGCTTGGGCAACGAGGCAGGCCCGGGTGAGAACTTCGTGGCCGCCTACAACGCCATCAAGGCTTTCGACACGTCGCGTCCGGTACAATACGAGCGCAACAACGACATCGTGGACATGGGCTCGAACCAATACCCCTCGGTCGATTGGGTGCGCCAGGCTGTCAAAGGCACCAGCAAGGGCATCAAGTATCCCTATCACATCTCGGAGTATGCGCACTCCATGGGTAACTCGTTGGGCAACCTCGTGGACTATTGGGAGGCCATCGAAAGCACGAACTTCTTCTGCGGCGCAGCGATATGGGACTGGGTGGACCAGGCTATCGACACTTACACTGCGGAGGGAACGAAATACATGGGTTATGGAGGCGACCACGGCGACTGGCCCAACGACGGTATGTTCTGCATGAACGGCATCATGCTGCCCGACCTCTCGCCCAAGCCCCAGTACTATGAGGTGAAGAAGGTCTATCAGAACGTCAGTGTGAAGCTCGACTCGATATCGGGCAAAGAAGCAAATGCGGTGGCGCACTTCACTATCTTCAACAAGAATTACTTCGAGCCGATATACAAGGACACGTACGACATTGTGGCTTTCCTCATTCATGACGGAAGCATTGGGATGGAAGGAGGGGAACCCATTACTTTGCAGGAGGACATCCTGCCACGCATGGACGTGCAATGCGCCTGCCCTGTCGATATGTTCTATGAGGGTGAGTACTTCCTCAACGTGGAGTTCCGCCTGAAGCAGGACATGCCTTGGGCAAAGAAGGGCTATGTGCAGATGGCAGAGCAACTGTTTCTGGGGAACAATTGGACACCCCTTTACGCCATAAAGAAAGGTGAGCTGAAGGTGACGGACAAAGGCGGCAAGACAATCGTGAGCGGCAAGGACTTCGATTTCACCTTTGACAATGAGACCGGCAGCCTTTGCGGGATACAGTTCGAAGGCAAGACCATCCTCAAGGATTCGCCGCTGCTGCTGTCCGCCTTCCGTGCTCCTGTGGATAACGACAACTGGGCAAGAGACCAATGGTTCAAGCACGGATTGTACGCCTTGCAGCATAAAGTAAAGGGCAAGCCGGTCGTTACCAATGATCCTTATGGGTCTGTGATTATCGCTTATACTGTCGTGAGCCAGGCCAAAGGCAGGGGCGGTGCCAAACATCGTGCAGGCAAGGCCGGCCAGCCCTACGAGAGTGTTGCAGACGCGACGGGCGATGGCGAGCCGGTCAGCTTTACGACAACACAGTTCTACAACATCTATCCCGATGGTGTTGTTCTGCTTACGAGCAGCATTATCACGAGCGATCCCGACCTGCCGCTGCCCAGGTTGGGCTACGAGGTGAAGCTTCCGAGCCGTTTCGACCAATATACCTACTACGGACGCGGGCCTTTGAACAACTACAACGACCGCAAGACCGGCTCTTTCGTCGGGCTTTACCACAGTACGGTGCAGGAGCAGTTCGTGAACTTCCCGAAGCCTCAGAGCATGGGTAACCGAGAGGATGTGCGTTGGTGCGCTTTGCAAGATGCGGAGGGCTACGGCTTGGCATTCTCCAGCGAACTTGGCACAATCAGTACCTCTGCACTTCCTTGGAGCGCCTTGCAGATGACGCTTGCACAGCATCCGCACGAGCTTCCTGCGAGCGACGGCACGTATCTCCACCTTGACTGCGCCGTGAACGGTATGGGCGGCAACAGCTGCGGACAAGGCGGCCCGTTGAAGCAGGACAGAGTCCTTGGCGAACTGCATCAGATGAAGCTCGTCATTTGTCCTTTCTATGATAAGGAAGAGCCGTCGGGCTTTGGCAAAAGGAGAGACTTCCTCTGTCCTGTTGCCATCTTGCGCGACAAGGCGGGCAAGGTCACCATTGTCGGCGATACACGCTCCGACGGCGAGGCTGTTCCTGTCAGCTATCGTGTGGGCAAGGGCAAAGTGCAGAAGTACTTCGAGCCATTCGACCTGAAGCAGGGCGGGACGGTCTGTGCATGGTACGACGGCGGTGAGGAAGTAAAGACGTCGGCAACCTTCGAGAAGATCGAGAATGTGCCCGTCACCGTTGCTTACGTAAGCAGCGAGGAAGGTCCGGGCGGGGAGTACGGCAAGAACCTTGTCGATGGCGACCCGAGCACCATCTGGCACACGATGTACAGCATCACGGTGCCGAAGTACCCGCACTGGGTTGACTTCGACTGCGGCGAGGAGAAACTCATAAAAGGCTTCTCCTACCTGCCCCGTCAGGACGGCAGCCCCAACGGCAACATCAGGGGGTACAAGGTGCAGCTGAGTGCCGACGGACAGAACTGGACAGAGCCCGTCAGCGAAGGCGACTTCGAGAACTCGTCGAAAGAGAAGAAAGTGATGTTCGCCCAACCACAGCGAGCCCGCTATCTCCGCTTCACGGCTTTGTCGAGCCAGAACGGCGCGGACTTCGCTTCTGGAGCCGAGTTCAGCGTGCTTGCAGAGTAGTGTGAAAACGCCGCGTGCGGGGATTGCCAACGCCGCACGCGGAAATGACCAACGCCGCACGCGGGGATTGCCATCGCCGCACGCGGCGTTTTTCAACCCCCTTGAGGGGCATTTTCTTCAGGCTCTTCAGGGTCTTTAAAGTCCTTAGGAAAGCCAAAGAATTAAAAAATGTTGTTTTTTGACTTATTTTAAGCCGAGAAAGGCAAAAGTCTCAACAAAAAATATTATCTTTGCACGATAAATATGCCTTAAAGGGAAACAGAAAACAGGAATGAGCACAGTCATCGTCAGTCAGGTTGCCTCTGCAAAAGAGATGAAGGCCTTCGTACGCTTCAACTACGAGCTGTATAAGGACTGCACCTATGCTGTGCCCGACTTGCTCGAGGACACGCTCGAGACGCTCGACCCCAACCGCAATCCGGCTTTCCGCTTCTGCGAGGCAGCCTACTTCCTGGCTCGCAAGGGAGACCGCATCGTGGGCCGCGTGGCCGCCATCATCAACACCCGTGCCAACCAGCGCTGGGGGAGGGAAGAGGTGCGCTTCGGCTGGATCGACTTCATCGACGACCTCGAGGTGAGCCGCGCCCTGCTCGATGCCGTAGAGCAGTGGGGCAAGGAGAGAGGCATGCAGCGCATGGTGGGGCCCCTCGGCTTTACCGACATGGACCCCGAGGGCATGCTCACCGACGGCTTCGACCAGCTCTCCACGCTCTGCACCATCTACAACTATCCCTACTACCCCGAGCACATGAAGCAGCTCGCCCTCGAGAGGGAAATAGGCTGGGTGGAGCGCAAGGTGTTCATCCCCAAGGAAGGGCACGAAGCCAACAACACCAGGTACTTCCGCGTGGCGCAGATCGCACAGGAGCGCTACGGCTTCCGTCTCCGCCACTTCCGCAGCAAGCGAGAGATACGCGAGGGCGGATACATCGAGAAGATGCTGGGCGTCATCAACCGCGCCTATGCCGACCTCTACGGCTACAGCGAGCTCGACGAACACCAGATGCATTGGTACGCCAAGCGCTTCCTGCTGATGCTCGACCGGCGCTTCCTGACCGTCGTCGAGAACACCGATGGCGAAATCATCGGCGTGGGCGTCTGCATGCCCAGCATGAGCCGGGCCGTACAGAAAGCACAGGGCAAGCTCTTCCCCTTCGGATGGCGCTACATCGCCCGCGAGCTGTGGCTCAAGAAGAAGCACCAGGTGCTCGACATGCTGCTCGTCGGCGTACTGCCCGAGTATCAGGACAAGGGCGCCAACGCACTCTTCTTCGCCGACCTCATCCCGCAAGGCATCAGCTGCGGCTACGAGTGGGCAGAAACGCACCCGCAGCTTGAAGACAACATGCCCAGCCAGATGCAGTGGAAGAACCTGGACTGCAGCATCCACAAGCGCAGGGCCGTCTTCTCGAAGAGCATCTCCCAGCCATAGGCAGCCTTAGGCATTCCTAGGACCTCCTAGGCATTCCTAGGCATTCCCTAGAATAAGAAAGAAAACTATGATTTCAGCACAATACGACGAAGGCAACATCCGCCACCTCTCCGACATGGAGCACATCCGGACGCGCCCCGGCATGTATATCGGGCGCCTCAGCGACGGCTCACAAGCCGACGACGGCATCTATGTGCTCCTCAAGGAAGTCATCGACAACAGCATCGACGAGTTCAAGATGGGAGCCGGCAAGCGCATCGAGGTTGACATAGAGGACAACCTGCGCGTCTCAGTCCGCGACTACGGACGAGGCATTCCTCTCGGCAAACTTGTGGAGGCCGTGTCGATGCTCAACACAGGCGGCAAGTACGACAGCAAAGCCTTCCAGAAGAGCGTCGGCCTCAACGGCGTGGGCCTCAAGGCAGTCAACGCCCTCAGCACACGCTTCGAAGTCCAGAGCTTCCGCGACGGGCAGATGCGACGCGCGGTTTTCAGCAAAGGCATCCTCGAGAGCGACACCACCGAAGCCACGCAGGACGAGAACGGCACAGCCGTCTTCTTCGAACCCGACGCCTCACTCTTCAAGCACTACGCCTTCCGCGGAGAGTTCGTGGAGATCATGCTCCGCAACTACACCTACCTCAACACAGGCCTGACGATGATGTTCAACGGCCGCCGCATCATATCCCGCGACGGACTGAGCGACCTGCTCTCCGACCGCATGGACTACGAGCCGCTCTATCCCATCATACACCTCAGGGGCGAAGACATCGAGATAGCATTCACTCACACGAAGCAGAACGGAGAAGAGTACTACTCCTTCGTCAACGGACAGAACACCACGCTGGGCGGCACGCATCAGGCGGCATTCAAGAAGTACATAGCCGAAGTCATCAAGGACTACAGCGGCAAGAACTACGAATACGCCGACATACGAAACGGCATCGTGGCCGCCATCAGCATCAACATACAGGAGCCCACCTTCGAGAGCCAGACAAAAGTGAAGCTCGGCAGCACGACGACCGAACCCAACGGCGGCATCTCCATCGACAAGTTCATCGGGGATTTCGTCAAGGAGCAGGTGGACAACTATCTCCACAAGAACACCGATGTGGCCGACATCATCCTGCAGAAGGTGTCGGAGAGCGAGAAGCTGCGCAAGGAGATGGCCGGCGTAGCCAAGAAGGCACGCGAGATGTCGAAGAAGGCCAGCCTGCACAACCGCAAGCTGCGCGACTGCCGTGTGCATCTGACAGACTCCAAGGGCGAACTCCAGGAGGAGAGCAGCATCTTCATCACCGAGGGAGACTCTGCCAGCGGCAGCATCACCAAGAGCCGCGACGTCAACACACAGGCCGTCTTCTCCCTTCGGGGCAAACCCCTCAACTGCTTCAAGCTCACCAAGAAGGTGGTGTATGAGAACGAGGAGTTCAATCTGTTGCAGGCTGCCCTCAACATCGAGGACGGGCTCGACGGCCTGCGCTACAACAAGGTCATCGTGGCGACCGATGCCGACGACGACGGCATGCACATCCGCCTGCTGATGCTCACCTTCTTCCTCAAGTTCTTCCCCGACCTCGTCAAGAAGGGCCATGTCTTCATCCTGCAGACACCTTTGTTCCGCGTGCGTGGCAGGAAGACAAAGATAGGCAAGGCCAAGCTGGGTGCCATCGAGAAGGAGCTGGCAGCCCGCGACAATACAGACGAAGCCGCCTACAGCGACGGCAAGCGCCCCCGCCACCTCAGCCTCTCGAAGGACTTCGTGACGCAGTACTGCTACTCGGAGGACGAGCGCCAACAGGCCATCGACGACCTGGGGCCGGAGCCTGAGATAACACGCTTCAAAGGCTTGGGCGAGATCAGCCCCGAGGAGTTCCGGAACTTCATCGGCCCTGACATCCGCCTCGACCAGGTCACCCTCCACAAGTCCGACCAAGTGGCGGAACTCCTGAACTTCTACATGGGCGACAACACGATGGAGCGCCAGAACTTCATCATCGACAACCTCGTCATCGAAGAAGACCTGGCCGAGGAAAGCCCCCTCCCCTGACCACCTCCTCCGGAGGAGGGGAGTAGTCTTTACCTATTCAAATGAAATAAAAGAAAGGAGCATCATCATGACGAACACCTTGACTATCCAAATAGATAACCCTGCCATCCTGAGCAGCATTCGGAAAGTCCTGAATGCGTTGGATGGCGTGAGGGTTTTGCCCCAGCGCAGAAGCAAAACCAAGAAGAGTGGCATTGACGAAGCAATGGAAGATGTTCGCAAAGGCCGTATGAGCGGTCCTTTCTCTTCTCCGGAAGAAGTCTTCGAACACTTAGGCATATAGTTGCATGGCTTATACTGTTCGTACCACCAGGCGTTTTGACAAGAGCGTGGAGAGAATGAAGAAGCGAGGCCTTCCAATGGAGGACTTGCGAATGGTCATCTCTCTGCTCATGCAGACAGGAACATTGCCCGAAAGGTATCGCCCTCACAAGTTGTCGGGCAACTACAAGGGTAAGTGGGAATGTCATATAAAAGGCGACTGGCTGCTTGTCTGGGAGCAGTACGAAGCAGAACTGCTGCTTATCATGATTGACACAGGTTCTCATTCTGATATTTTTTGAGTGATGATGCATAAGGTTCTCTTCCCCGGGTCTTTCGACCCCTTTACCCTCGGGCATGCCGACATTGTGCGGCGGGCGCTGGGGCTGTTCGACGAGGTTGTCATCGGCGTGGGCTACAACGAGCAGAAGCAGGGCTGGATGCCTGTCGAGGAGCGTATCTCGTCTATAGAAAAGCTGTACGCGGGCGAGCCGCGCGTCAGGGTGGGGAGCTACACGGGCCTTACTGTGGATTTTGCCAGGGCCATCGGCGCGACAGCCATTGTGCGCGGGGTGCGAACGACATCCGACTTCGAGTACGAGCTTCAGATGGCCGATGTGAACCGCCGGCTCACGGGCATCGAGACCGTCCTGCTCCCTGCTTCTCCTGAGCTGGCAAGCCTCAGCAGCTCCCTTGTGCGCGAGCTTTCGCACTTCGGGCACGACGTCTCGAAATTCCTTCCGTAGAGGCCTTGAAAACGCCGCGTGCGGCGATTGCAATCCCCGCGTGCGGCGATGACCATTTCCGCGTGCGGCGTTGGCAATCCCCGCACGCGGCGTTTTTTTGTCCCCCTTTTGACCCTTTTCCCCCTAGCCGGAGTGCGAAAAATGAGGCGCCTGCCTTGCCTTTTTGGGAAAAAGCGCCCAAAAATCGAAGAAAAGTGTTAAAAAGTTTTGCCGGAATCAAAAATAATCCTATATTTGCTAGACATTCTGCAAAAATAAGCAAGAAAATACAGTAATTAACCCTTTTATTAACACTTAAATCCAACATTTATGAGTAGAAAACTACTGAATCTGTGTCTGGCATCGCTCCTTAGCGTTGTCTCCACAGCTGCATGGGCGCTTTCCGAAGTGAATGGCGTCTATCAGATTGGTACGGCGGACGACCTTGTCGCCTTTGCCGAACTTGTGAATGGTGAGAATCCCTATGCCAATGCCGTGCTGACGGCTGACATAGTGAAGCCTGCCACCGATGTATCCATGATTGGTCGAGACGGCCAAGACTTCCAGGGTACATTCGACGGCGCAGGCCACACCATCACCATTAATGCTATTAACAATGTAGCCGACGGCACTGCTATCTTCCGCAATGTCGGTGCTGATGCTCTCATCAAGGACCTGAAGGTGCAGGGCACCATCACGACCGAGAAGAAAGAGGCTTCAGGTATCGCAGCATGGTGCCGCGGCACCATCCGCGGCTGCTATGTTGACGTAGTAGTGAACAGCGCAGTGGCAGGCGACGGCACCCACGCCGGTATTGCTGGCGTATGCTATCAGGGTGCAATGATCGAGAACTGCTTGGCTAAGTTCGTCATCAAGGGTGCAACCACCACCAACTGCGGCGGTATCGTAGGCTGGTGCAGCAGTCGTACCAACATCATCAACTGTCTGGTCATCAACGACGGCAGCGAATTCAAAATAGATGGCAACAGCGGAACCATCGGACGTAACGACGGTCAATTCCAGGCTGTCAACCTGAATTCCTATCTGCAGGACATCTATGGCAACCGTCCCGGCGGCGCAAGCACCAACAACTATGCAACCAATGCATGGGGCAACACCAAGTGCGTCACCATCGTGCCTTATGCCGACCTGGCCGACGGCCGCATCTGCTATCAGCTGAACACCGACCAGAGCCGCATCGCTTGGGTTCAGAACATCGGCACCGACGAGTTCCCCGTGCCCGCAGCATTCGGCACAGGACAGGTCTATGCATCTGACGTGACTGGCTGTGACGGCAAGAGCGAAGGCGAACTGACCTTCTCCAACAGCGGAACGGCACAGGCAGCAGCCCACGAGTTTGACAAGTTCGGCATCTGCTCCGTCTGCGGTTGCTTCAACTTCTATGCACAGAAGCGCCCCGCTACCAACGGCAGCTTCCTCATTGAAACAGCCGAGGACATCGACCTGGCAGAAGGCTTGAACCGTATCCAGAACGGTGGCTGGTTCACCATCAAGATGGGTAAGGACATTACCTATGTGGCTGATGCTGGCCGCTATATCTTCAACACCGGCAACTGGTTCGAAGGTGCTTTCAACGGCGACGGCCACGAACTCACCATCGAGATGAGCGAAATGGGCGAGAATGCATCCTTCATGCCCAATTTCTCCGGTACATTCGAGAATGTCATTATGCACGGCAAGATTGGCGCTGGTGGCAAGTATGCAGCCTCCATCACCTCTCATACCCGTAATGACCGCGCGAAGATTCGCAACGTCTACTCCGATATCGAAATCTATCCCACTCTCGGCGGCGACAACACTTCTGCCGGCCTTATCGGTGTGGCAGATTCTAAGACGTTGGTTGACAATTGTATCTATGCAGGTAACATCTATGGTACGGAGACCACAGAGTGTCTTGCAGGTCTCTGCGGCTGGTCCGGTGGACAGACCTACTTCAACAACTGTGCCTTCACCGGTGTAATCTTCAACGGCGTAGGCGACTCCAAGGTCATCTCCCGCCACCCAGAAAATGTTACTTGTGAAAATGTATATGCCGTTCCACAGGAGAGAGATTATGGCGACAACGACAAGTTTACCTTGTACGAAGGTGACCTTGAAAGCGGTGAGCTTGCTTTCTTCCTGAACGGCAAGCAAAGCGGTCTGGACCGCTTCTATCAGAAGATTGGCGAAGACCCCGTTCCCAGCCCCATCAAGAAGGAAGGCGCACTCGTCTATGCTGACGCTACAGAATATCGCTGCGACGGCATGCCTATAGGTGATGCCACTTACACTAACACTGCTCCTTCTCCTGTTTTCCCACCTCATACATTCGAAAATGGTGTATGTCAAGTGTGCGGCACCATACAGGAAGATTACTATCAGCCTGTTGACGGCTGGTTCGAAATCAGCACTCCCTCACAGCTTATCTGGTGGTCGAACTATGCATCAACGCACCTGAATGCCAATGCCAGGCTGACTGCCGACATCGACATGGCGGAGTACAACGATACGGAAACATTCATGATCGGAGGAGAAGAAAAAGAACTTGAGTACACAAAGTTCTGGGGAACCGTAGGTACCGAAACCGCACCCTTCTATGGAAGCTTCGACGGTCAGTTCCACACTATCAGCAACCTCAAGATTGTGAAGCCCACTGGCAACGGTGTAGGCCTCGTGGCTGTCATGAACAGTCTGCCTTACAAGGCTTATGGCGGCATCAGCGATGCTGACGCTCGTGCAGCAGAAGGCGTATTTATTAAGAATGTAGTGCTCGACGAGAGCTGCTCGATGCTTGGTCACGGCTACATCGGCATCGTCGGCATGACAGCCAACTGGGCCGGACATGTCAACATCAGCGGCCTTATGATGTGCGGCAACGTAACAGCAAACGGCGGCCCCAATGCCTCCGGTGTGTTCGGCTGCGTCATGGGCTCTTCCTGCCATGTAACCATCAACAACAGCGGTATGGTCGGCAATGTTTACGGCCCGAAGGAGAACGGCTCGTTCTCTGGCTGGCTGGGCAGCTATGCTGACGTCACCAACTGCTATGCTGTAGGTTCTGTAGAAGGCATTCAGGACAATGACCACTACTTCGCACGTCACGGCGGCGGCGACAACATACACATCACCAACTGCTACGCCCGCTTCGGCACACAGGTTCCCACTGTCAGCGAAGAAGACTTCAAGAGCGGTGCACTGGCTTGGCGTGCCAACGGCAATCAGTTCCGCACAGGTTACTGGTATCAGGACATCGGCACAGACGAATATCCATATCCTTATCCCTCTCACGGTACCGTCATCTATGGCTGGACTGAGCAGGATGAAGAAGGAAACGACGTAGAAAAGTACTTCTCTGTAGCCAATGACGATGAACTTGCAGAAGTGGCTTCAGAAATTAAGAATCATGAGGCAGAAGTAGCCGAAGGCATTATCGCCACTAAGGCTATCTTCGACGAACTCGCAGCAGCCATCGAGGCACTGGATGATGCCACAACACTCCTCGAGTTCGCCGATGCTATCGATGACCTCAAGGTGAAGAAGAATGCAGTGGCAGAGAACGCCGCAGTTTATTCTGCATACATCGCAAAGTGTGAGGAAATCAAGAACCGTCTCGCTACCGACAACAGCTTCCACGGTGATCTGCGCGACGCTCTCGAGGCATACCTCGATGAGCAGAATTATGAAGAGCCCAACGACGTTAACCCGCTCGGTTCCTTCGACTACATCGTGACAGAGCATGTGGCTACTGCAGAGGAAATCGCAGCAGAGACAGAACGCATTGTCAAGTGGCTTGCCGATGCCATTGCCGAGGATTACGCTCCTGGCACCGACATCAGCAACCTGATTCCCAACAGCGACTTCAGCAAGCAAAGAGAAGGCTGGACTGGCGCTTGGAGCACAGGTTATGGCCAGACTAAGAACGATGAAGGCCAGACCTTCGTAGGCGTTGAGGCTTGGAACGTAACTGGTGACCAGTACCAGACTGTAGAGGACATGAAGCCCGGTTACTACCTTGTAGGTGTCAACGCCGCCTTCCGTCCCAGCAACAACCGATACAGCACCAACTATGCTGCAGGTATCTATGCTAACGGCATCTTCAACTACTTCCCCACTGTCATCGAGGATCCTGTTTATATAGACGAAGCAGAGGATGGCGTGAACTGCAACCTGAGCATTGCAGGCGCTCTCGACCTCAAGATCTATGAAGACGGCATGTCCACAAGTGGTGAAGACTCCATCGGCTTCGTTGTTCACGGCGAGACTGGTATGGCTATTGCTGCAAAGGCAGGCCGCTATCAGGTTTACACCATCGCAAAGGTTGGTGAAGACGGCAAGCTTACCATCGGCATCAAGAACCCAGGCACCCACTACAGCAACGACTGGACGGGTTGGGGTCCTCTCACTGTAACCTATTGCGGTGAAGACGGTGAAGAAGCTCTCGACAAGGTAATCAATAACATGATTGCTCGTGCCGCCACAATCATGGATTATATATATGACGAAGAGAATGCAGCTGCTTCTCCCAACTTCCCCGTTGCTTTGCAGCAAAAGGTTTCCCTACTTGTTAGTAAATCTAAACAGACAGAAGGTATTGAGGCTAAGGAAACTCTTGTAAAGGACTTCTCCGACCTCTTCCAGGCTATCTATGAAAGCAAGCAGGCGTATGTTGCTCTCTTTAATACAGCCAAAGATCTCGAGAACATCGAAGGCGAGAATCTGCTTATGGTTGAATGGGACGAAGAGGCAGGCGAATATATAGAAACAGATGAAACTGTCATCCCTATAGAGGACGCAGTGGCATGTTCAAATCGTTTCGAGGAACTTGCTACGATGTATATGGAAGGCTCAGCCAGCACAGAAGAGGCTTTGGCTGCTGTGGACAAGGCTTATGCTGACTTCGCAGGCATCCTGCCTCAGAAGGATGATGAAGGCTTCTACCTCATCGGCTCGCCGAAGGAGTTAATTGCATTCCGCTCTATTGCCGGTGCCAATTACACGGCTAAGGGTAAGCTGACTGCCGACATTGACATGACAGGCATAGGCATGCAGCCTATCAACCGCAGCGACTACAGCTATCGCGGCACATTCGACGGCCAGGGCCATGCTATCACCAATGTAATTATTACTCACAATGAAGAGCGCACAGGTCTGTTCAATACGCTCGACAATGCTACCGTGAAGAACTTGAAGCTGACTGGCGATTACTATTCTGACCAAAAGTTCGTTGGCGGCATAGCAGGCTACACCTACAAAGCTTTGATTCAGACCTGTGACGTGGACGTTAACATCCACTCCGCAGTAGTTGGCGACGGCACACACGGCGGCCTCATTGGCAACAACGCTGGCGATGATACTGTTGTCGAGAACTGTATCGTAAGGACAACTATCCTCGGCGAGGAAACGAACTCTTGCGGCGGTGTCATCGGCTGGTCCGGTTCTACATCTACTGTTCGCAACACGCTGATTCTCTCCCAGGGTCACACTATCGACAAGAGTACTGGCTGCCACACCATCAGCCGTAACGATGGCAACTGCACCATGAGCAACAACTTCTATGTTGAGGCAGTGGGTACTGCAGCAGGCACACAGGTTACAGCCGAGCAGCTGGCAAGCGGTGACATCACCTACAGGCTCAACGGCAGCTCAAGCGAGAATCCCGTATGGTTCCAGACGCTTGGTGTTGACGCTACTCCTCGCCTGTTCGATGGCGACGTCGTTTACCTCTATGGCGGTCAGTACATCAACGAGAAGCCCAATCCTCAGCTGAATGCATTCGCATACAACGTAGAGGCTAATGTAGAGGGCGAAAACATTGTTGTTACCTATTACCTCAATGCTGAGGCTGAGCAGGTAAGAATCAACTTCTACAATGCACAGGGCACTCTGGTTTACATGTACGAAGGTGCAACGACCTATGTCGGTGCAAACAGGGTAGCATTCGACAAGACCTATGTTGGCTCTGATCCGTTCGCTATGACCTACGAGGTTGCTGTCTTCGGTAAGGGTACTGAGGAAATTACTAAGGTTGGCGAGAGCTACAAGTTCAACTCTCCTTATGGCTTGGCAGTCAACAACAATCCTGCAAGCAAGGGCTTCGGTCAGGTGCTCGTCACCGAGACTCGTCCTACGGAAGACCGTGCCGACATGTTCTCAACAGGCACTCCCGGTGCTCTCTTCGCATTCGACGCAGCCTTCAAGCCCGTCGGCTCTTACTATGGCGGCCTCGACATTGCTGGCGAGACTCCTCTGAAGCTTGGCGGCGAGTATGAGCTCGACCTCAAGGACCTCCGCTTCTCTGAGGACGGACGTCTCTTCGTAGGACGTGCTTCCGGCACAAGCGCAAGCTCTGTTTGGGAGATCAATCCCGATGACCTCGACGAGGCTTGGACACCTGTCTTCACAGAAGGCGAGCTCGATGAGGCTACCGGTATCACCTATGTAGGCGACGAAGAACAGAACCGCATGGCTGCCGGCTTGGCTCTCGAAGGCAAGGGCGACGACCTGAAGATGTATGTTCTCGGCGTGCAGGCCGGCATGGAGGCTACCACTCCTGCTGCCTTCAACTGCGCTGTTTACAACTTGGGCGTTTCCAAGCAGTACAACTTTGCTGCTCCTTCCGGCTATGTTGCTGCTCTCGGAGGCAAGTATGCTGCCATCCCAACTCACGTTGGCATCCAAGAGGACGGCCAGGGCGGCCTCTGGTTCATCCAGAATGCAAGCCAGGTATCCGAAGAGACTCCTGCCATCAAGCACTTCGATGCACAAGGCAACGAGGACTACAGCGACGCAAGCACTGCAACGCACAGCGGTAAGATGGCTCTCACTACCGACGGCAAGTACATTGCCATCCCGAAGGGCAACAACAAGCTGGTCATCTACGAGACCAACTATGTTCCCATGCAGCTTGGCATGATCTACCTCAATCCTAAGTACAACATCTCTACCACAGAGAGCAGCATCACAGGTATTGCATTCGACTATGCAAACAACCTCTATGTTGCATCAAGTGGCAGCAAGACACTGAGCCGCTATGCTATCCCCAGCTGGAACGACAACAAGACCGTTACTCCTGGCAACGCAATCGGAACAGCACTGCCTGGCGATGTTAACAAGGACAAGAAGGTGGATGCAGCTGACGCTGAATTCGTTCTGACCCTCATTGCAGCAGACCAGTTTGATGCAATCGTTGACTTCAACGCCGACGGTAAGGTGGATGCAGCCGACTTAGAGTTCATCCTGAGCATCATTGCAGGTCAGTAAGCAATCTAATCTTAGGAACTCCTAGGCAGACCTGGGTTTTCCTGGGAATCATTCAAGCCCCCTGCGGAACAAGTCCGCGGGGGGCTTTTTTGTGCCTCAGGGAGGCCTCCGAAACGCCGCGTGCGGCGATGGCAATCCCCGGCTGCGGCGATGGGCATTTCCGCGTGCGGCGTTGGGCATCGCCGCGTGCGGCGTTTTGAAAGGCCCTCCTCTCCGATGGAAAGGGCGCTTGGAAGCAGTGCTCTCCGCCCCTTGGACCGCCAGGTGTTGACTGCTTTGCTACAGAGTAACGCCAGCCTGCATCTTTAGCGTTGACAGGTTTGCTACAGAGTAACGCCAGCCTGTATCTCAAGCGTTGACAGGTTTGCTACAGAGTAACGCCAGCCTGCATCTCAAGCGTTGACTGCTTTGCTACAGAGTAACGCCAGCCTGTATCTCAAGCGTTGACAGCTTTGCTACAGAGTAACGCCAGCCTGTATCTCAAGCCTGAAAGGCTATACTTTGAGTAACCGATGGGCAAAGCCCTCGGACAGGACCAAGAGACCATCTCCCCGCTCCTGCCTGGAAGGCAGTACGCTGGCACCTAAAAGTACTGCCCTCCAGGCAGAAGGGAGCAGTATATCCGCTGATACCGAGGGCTTCGCCCTTCGGTTACTCAAAGTAAAGCCCTCCAGGCTTTCTGCCCGTCTGGACGAGCACGGCCGGGCTCCTCTCTTGTTACCCCACCCCTGCCCCTCCCCTTAGATGGGAGGGGAGCCAGGATGCAGATCTACAAACATCTCGTTTACTTTGTCAACATGTCCCGTGGACTTTTCAAAATGCTCGTGTGGACTTTTCAAAATGCTCGTGTGAATTTTGCAAACTTCTCGTGTGGATTTTTCCAGCTTCTCTCATGTCTTTTCATGTTTTGCTGTGCGCCTTTGTCAACAATGCCAAATTCACCTCTTTCTTTTGCATTTTTTCTCAAAATAATTCCCTTTTTATACTTTTTTTGAGGAAAAGAGCCCCAAAAGTAAAGAAAAGTGTAAAAAAGTTTTGAGGTAATTTGAAAAAAAAACTATATTTGCTAGGCAATAATGCATAAAAACTAATAAAAACAAACAATTAACCTTATTTATTAACCAAAATCTAATCATCTTATGAGAAGAAAACTACTGAATCTGTGTATGATTGCGCTGTTTAGCGTTTTCACCACAGCTGCGTGGGCGCTCTCCGAGGTGGGAGGCGTTTACCAGATTGGTACGGCAGAGGACTTGCTTGCCTTTGCTGAACTCGTTAATGGTGGTCAGGTCAATGCCAATGCTGTGCTGACAGCCGACATTGACAAGGGTACCGACGGTACGATGATTGGCACGGATGCCAATAAGTACTCGGGTACCTTTGATGGTAAAGGACACACCATTAAGTACAACATTATTGCGGAGACCATGCATGCATCCCTATTCTACTGCACGGGCTTTGGTGCTGTCATCCAGAACCTGAAGGTGGAGGGAACCATTACCACTGAAAACAAGTTTGCCGCAGGTCTTGTAGCGCAAAATTACGGTATCATCCGTGGCTGTTACGTTGACATTACCATCAATAGTAAAGTGAGCGGTGACGCCACTCACGGCGGTATCGTAGCACGTGGCTTTGGTGGTACAACCATTGAGAACTGTTTGGCTAAGGTTACCATCCTGGGCGAAAGCACCGTTTGTTGCGGTGGTGTCATTGGTTGGGCAGAGAAGCTCTGTAACGTCGTGAACTGTCTTGTTATAAGCGATGGTTGCACCTTCGATTACAATTTTAATACTGCCGCTGTAGGTCACAGCAACAACCTTTCACGTCACGAAGACTTCCTGAAGGCCATTGATGTTGAGACATACAATGAAGATCCTTACGGAAACCGTCCTGGCGGCGCATGCTACAACAACTATGTTACCAATCAGTGGGGAACAAGTAGCAGCGTAGCTACAACCGTTGTGCCTTACGAAGACTTGGCCGACGGCCGTATCTGCTATCAGTTGAACAACGACCAGAGCCGCATCGCCTGGGTTCAGAACATCGGAACAGACCCGTTCCCCGTTCCCGCAGCATTCGGCACAGGAACTGTCTATGCTTCTGCAGCTACCGGTTGCGACGGCAAGGCAGAGGGCGACCTCACCTTCTCCAACACTGGCAGCGACCAGGCAGCAAAGCACACGTTCGACAAGTATGGTGTCTGCACCACTTGCGGTTGCTTCAACTTCCATGCTTTCGAGTTCGACGATCCCACCAAGTTTGATCCGACAGACCGTGCTGTCCTCCTGAAGACAGCTGAGGACATCGACATTACAGAAGGTTGGAACCGTATCGCCAATGGCTTCAGGCTCAACATGAAGTTGGCAAACGACCTCACGTATGAAGCCGAGACTGGCGAATATATCTTCAATCCCGGCGACTGGATTGACGGTAACTTCAACGGCGACGGCCATACCCTGACAATCGAGATGAGCAATCTTGGTGCGAATGCAGCCCTCTTCCCGCAGATGGCCGGTAATGTAGAGAACCTTTACCTGACCGGCACGATTGGAACGACTGGTAATTTTGTCGGTTCCGTGGCAGGTGAGGCTCGCATGGCTCTGGTACGCAATGTGTACTCCGACGTTACCATCAATAATGACAGAGGCGACGACCACTCCTCCGGTGGATTCTTTGGCAGAATCAACAATCCTCTGACTGTAGAGAACTGTATCTATGCTGGTGACTACAACACACCGAGAGATGCATCATCAGGAGAAGGCTGTGTGCGTATCGGCGGCTTCAGCGGATGGTCGAATGCCACGACCTACTTCAACAACTGTGCAGTCCTCGGTCACCTCAATGGTGCCGGTGGTGCCGGTAACATCGAAAACTCCAAGAACATCACCCGTGGTACTGCACCTAACACTTCGAACTGTTATGTGGCAAATCCCATCTACGGACCTGATATTGATGACCACTCTCTGTTCACCATTATCGAAGACCCCGAAGACATAGAGAGCGGTAAGCTCACATTCGAACTGAATGGTAAGAAAAATGCTGTGGAGCGCTTCTATCAGGTGATTGGCACAGACTTGACTCCTATGCCTATCAAGAAGGAAGGCGGCCTCGTCTATGCTGTTGCTGCAGAGTTCCTGTGCAATGGCACACCTGTAGGCGCTGCCTATCAGAATTCTCCTGCTGGCGATCCTGTTCTTCCTCCTCACAACTTTGTTGACGGCTTCTGCATCAACGTCGTGGGTCATAACGATGAAGGCCAGCCTATCATTTGCGGAGCTGCTGACGAAAGCTTCTCGATGACTCCCGTCGATGGATGGTACGAGATTGGCACACCCAGTCAGCTTATCTGGTGGGCTAAGCACTCTTCCGAATATCCGGCTGGCAAGGCTCGCCTGACTGCAGACATTGACATGTTGGTGGACGATGTAAACCTCAGCCAAGCCTTCACTACAGCTTATTTGACCACACCGTTCACCGGTGAGTTCGACGGACAAGGCCATACGTTCAGCCATCTCAACATCGTCGGCGGCAACTACGCTGGTCTGATTGGTCTTGTAGGTAGTGGTGCTGTTGTCAAGAACTTCATCTTCGACGAGACCTGCTCCATCACAGGTGCTGCTTTTGTAGGCATTATTGGTTGCACCAATGGCAGTGGTGACATATACATTACTAATATAGGTAATGAAGGTCGCGTTACAGGTAGTGCACAGAATGTATGTGCTATCATCGGCTGCTGCTCCGGTGGCTCTATGGCAATGCACATCAGCAACTGCTATGTAACCTCTGAAATCACAGCCGCTCGCGAGTCTGCCGCTATCTGCGGTTACTCTGGTGCTAATTCCGAGATTACCAACTGCTGGGCTAACTTTAAGATAAACGAGGCTGGTATTTACGATTGTGACTCCTTCACCCGTGGTTCCGGTAAAGTTGTCAACTGCTACGAAGCAGATATTCCTGACGTTGATCCCAACAAGCAGCAGCACTACAGACAAATGGGTGCAAACCGTGCCACTATCAAGCTTCCTGTAGAGGACATCGAAAGTGGTGTGCTTTGCTTCAACCTGAACGGCAAGCAGTTCAAAGATCCTGTATGGTATCAGACGCTCGAGGAGGATGCACATCCTTATCCGTTCGACAACCATGGCGTAGTCATCGCTGCAGGCGAAGAGATATACTCTATTCCTAATGATGATCTGGGCTCTGTTGCTTCTGCAATACAGACTGCAGAGAAAGAGGCTGCCGCCGAGATAGATCTTGCCACTCAGTCTCTCCTTGATGCATTGGATGCAGCAATCGAATCATTGACCGATGCAGAAACCATCGAGGACTTCTTTGCCGCTTATGATGCTGTCGCCGAAGCAAAGGCTGCAGTAGTGGAAAGTGCAGCAGCTTATGAAGCTTACATCACAAAGTGCGAAGAAGTCAGGGTTTATCTTGAAGAGCACACCGACTTCGAAGGTGATGTACGTACAGCCCTCGAAGCCTATCTGTCTGACGACGTTACTGAGCCCGATGATGTGAACACGCTCGGTTCATACGAGTATGTTGTGGATGTGCACACAGCCACTACCGAGGAAATCGTCGCCGAGACAAAGCGCGTAGAAGATTGGCTTGCCGAGGCCATCAAGACTGGTTATATTGCCGGCTCTGATGTCAGCAACCTCCTTGTCAACAGCGACTTCAGCAAGGGCAACGAAGGCTGGACAGGCGGCTTTGGCAACGGCTTTGGCGAGACAGTGAACGACGAAGGCAAGACCTTCGTAGGTGTTGAGGCTTGGAATGTGACAGGCGACCAGTACCAGAGTGTAGAAGGCTTGAAGCCCGGCTACTATCTGATTGGCGTCAACGCAGCCTTCCGTCCCAGCAACAACCGCTACAGCACCAACTATGCTGCTGGTATCTATGCTAACGGCATCTTCAACTACTTCCCCGCTGCTATCGAGGATCCTGTATATTTAGCTGAAGCAGTGGATGGCGTGAACTGCAACCTGACCATCAAGAGTGCTTACGACTTCAATATTTATGAAGACGGCGAGTCCACAAGTGGTGCCGACTCCATCGGCTTCATTGTTCAAGGCGAGACCGGCATGGCAATCGCTGCAAAGGCAGGCCGCTATCAGGCTTATACCATTGCAAAGGTTGGCGAAGACGGCAAGCTCACCATCGGCATCAAGAACCCAGGCACAAAGTACAGCAACGACTGGACAGGCTGGGGTCCCATCACAATGACCTACTACGGCGAAGCAGATGCTGTTGTTCCTGCTCTTATCACAGCGCTCGACAACATGGCAGCTCGTGCCAACAGCATTATCGATTATGAGCACGATTCACAAAATGCTCCTTCTGCTCCTAACTTCCCCGCTGCCCTGAAGGCTGCCCTCAAGACTGCTCTGAAAGATTACAGCGGAGCAAAGGCTGCAGCCAGCATCGAGAAGCTGCAAGAATCGGCAGAAACATTCTCCACACTCTTCCAGGCTATCTACGAAGGCAAGCAGGCTTACGTTCAGCTCCACAAGACTATTGACATGATTGAAGATATTGCAAGCTTCAACATGAATCTGGCCTTTAAGGATGAAGCTACAGGCCAATGGGTTAAAAATGATGCTGAGTATGTATTCAGCGAAGATGAAATTCAGGCCATTTATAATGCAAACGACGAACTCCTTAGGAAGTACGAAAGTGGTTCGCTCAGCACAGAAGAAGCCTTGAATCCTGCTCTTGACCCGGCTTTAGCAGACCTGATTCCTGCTCAGGACGAAGATGGCTACTACCTCATCGGTACAACCAAACAGTTCGTTGCCTTCCATACCATTGCCAGTGAAGTTGACAGGTATGCTAAGGGTAAGCTTACGGCCGATGTCGATATGGCTGGCGTTACGATGCTGCCTATCGGTCATAACAGAGGCGAGAACGCACAGCACATCTTTGCTGGTGTATTCGACGGCCAAGGCCATGCTCTTACCAATGTATGGATTGACGACTTGAACATCCCGTCAGGCGAATATTCAGAGCCCGCAACTCTGTTCTACGAACTGCAGAATGCAACTGTGAAGAACCTGAAGCTGACAGGTGATTACCACACAACACATCAGAACATGGGTGGTGTCACTCGCTATATGTCTGGCAACTCAACTGTTGAGAACTGCGAGATTGCACTTACCATGCGTTCTGGCATCAACGGTGACGGTACTCACGGTGGTATAGTTGGTTACTGCGGTTCTTCAACTGCTGTTGTCAACAACTGTCTCGTCAACAACCTGATGATGAGTGATGACGGTGTTGTCACACTTCATGTCGGTGGTGTCTGCGGTTGGGGTGGTTCAACCCTTACTATTAAGAACACTCTGATTCTCTCTCAGTATCAGAATATAGGTTTAGTGGAAGCAGGAGATGTCAACTCCAACACTATTGCCCGTAATAGCTATAATGTTGAGAATGTATATTATTATCCTGCATTCCGTGAACATCAGAAGGGCACAGAAGTTACTCCTGATCAGCTGTTAAGCGGCGAGGTAGCATGGAAGCTGAACGGCGAGACCGGCGAGAATGCTCACTGGTTCCAGGAGCCAGGCGTTGACCCAACACCTCATCTGTTCGAAGGTCCTGTTGTTTACTACTATGGCGGACAGTACATCACCGAAAAGCCGAATCCTCAGCTGAATGCATTTGCATACAACCTCGAGGCAGGTTTGGGCGGTGACAATGTCACCATCTACTTCGACCTCAATGCAGAGGCTGAAGCAGCAGAGGTACAGTTCGTCAAGGGCGAAGAACTGGTTTACACCCAGCCCGTTACTGAAGAACTCACAGCAGGCAGCTACAGTGTAACTGTTCCTATCAGTGAGCTCGGAGGCAATGATCCTAAGGAACTCAACTTCAAGATTTCTGTTACTGGCAAGGGCTCTCTCGATGTGCTCCGCGCAGGTGACGTATATAAGGTATGGGGTCCCTACGGATTGGCAGTCAACAACAATCCTGAAAGCAAGAACTTCGGTCAGGTGCTCATTGCCGAGGCTTATCCGACAGAGTCAACCAATCCTATATACTTCTCTTGCAACAAGACCGGTGCTATCTTTGCATTCGACCAGAACTTCAAGCCCATCAACTCTGCCGACGGCACTCCCGGCTTCTACGGTGATGTACCTAATGCAGGTCAGGAGCCTCTCGTAATCGCTGGCGGCTACAAGTTCGACTTCAAGGACCTCCAGTTCACAGAAGACGGACGTCTCTTCGTGGCTCGTTCTTCCGGCAAGTGCAACTGCTCTGTATGGGAAATCGATCCCGAGGACTACGACAAGCCTTGGACTCCTGTCTTCACAGGCGGTGAGCTTGACGAGGCTACAGGTATCACCTACGTGGGTGATGAGGAACAGAACCGTCCCGCTCTCAGCATTGCCTTCAACGGCAAGGGCGAAGACCTCAAGATGTATGTCCTGGGCGGACAGCGCAGCAATGGTCAGTATAACGTTACCGACTACAACTGCTCTATCTACAACCTCGGCACTGCTAAGGAATGGACAACTGCTCCTTCTGCCAACTTCGAGCCTCTCGACGGCAAGTACACTTACGGCCCGTATCGTGTAGGTATCCACGGAGACGGTCAGGGTGGACTCTGGTTCATCCAGTCTCTTGGCACCGGCACCTTGTCTGCTGAATATCCTGCCCTCAAGCACTTCGATGCACAAGGCAACGAGGACTACAGCAACTACGGTAAGGAGCTCTCCGGTGGCAGAATCGCTGTTTCTCCCGACGGCAACTACATCGCTATGCCTAACGGCAACGGTTCGATTGTTCTCTACGAGACCAATTACATCCCCGGCGAGACTGGCAGAATCTCTCTGAATATTGTGAACACCTACAATGTGAAGGAAACTGCTATCTCTTGTCTGGCATTCGACTGGGCTAACAACCTCTATGTTGCTTCTACCGGCAGCGAGACCTTCAGCCGCTACACTGTTCCCACCGCAAACAAGGTAGTCGTTACTCCTGGTAATGGCATCGGAATTGCAGGTGATGTCAACAACGACGGTAAGGTGGATGCTGCTGATGCTGAGGCTGTGCTGACCGCTATTGCAAGTGAAGGTTACTACAAGTACCTCGACTTCAACCGCGACGGTACGGTGAATGCAGCCGACTTAGAGTTTATCCTGAGCATCATCGCAGGCCAGTAAGTAATCCATGCATTCCAAGGCAGTCCTAGGTTTTTCCCAGGCTCTCCTTGAAAATAATCCAAGCCCCCTGCAGAACAAGTCTGCGGGGGGCTTTTTTTTGTGCCTCAGGGAGGCCTCCAAAACGCCGGCTGCGGCGATGGCAATCCCCGGCTGCGGCGATGGGCATTTCCG
>JAFRQD010000066.1 GCA_017428785.1 Bacteroidaceae bacterium | reverse complement strand
CGAGGTTGAGGATGGTGTCCATCATGCCGGGCATAGAGGCGCGTGCGCCAGAACGAACGCTGACGAGCAGGGGGTTCTTCGGGTCGCCGAACTTGCAGCGCATCAGGTTCTCGGTGTGAGCTACGGCTGCATCTACGTCATCCTGCAGGATTTCAACAATTTTCTCCTGGCCAACCTTGTAGTACTCGTTGCAAGTGTCGGTTGTGATGGTGAAGCCGGGAGGAACAGGAACACCAATGTGATTCATCTCAGCCAGGTTGGCACCCTTGCCACCCAGCAGCTCGCGCATTTGCGCATTTCCTTCAGCTTGTCCGTTGCCGAAGGTGTAAACACGTTTTTGACTCATAATGTTATATATCTATGTATTTAATGATTTACAAGTTTGCAAAAGTACCTTTTTTTCTTCATTAACCCAAAGAAAACGAGGAAAATTATAAGAAAATGCATAAATTTGCAAGCGAAAACATTAAAAACAAGCTACAAGATGTCTCGAAAGAAGAAAGAATTACCTGTTTACCGTGAAGTGGAGATACAGGATGTTGCAGCCGAAGGAAAGGCGCTTGTGAGGATAGACGACTTGGTGGTCTTTGTGCCGTATGTTGTGCCTGGCGATGTGGTCGATCTTCGTGTAACGCGCAAGAAGCATCACTATGCCGAAGCCGTTTGCACCCACATACACAAGAAGAGCGAACGCAGGGCAGAAGCCTTCTGTCCGCATTATGGCGTTTGCGGCGGATGCAAGTGGCAGATTCTTCCCTACGAGGACCAATTGCGCTACAAGCAGAAGCAAGTGATGGACAACCTGGAGCGCATCGGCAAGATTCCCTTGCCGGAGTGTTCGCCCATCCTCGGTTCGGAGAAGACCAGGTGCTACCGAAACAAGCTCGAGTTCGGGTTTGCCGACAAGATTTGGCTGACGGAAGAGGAGATCCGTTCGGGCAAGAAGTTCGAACAGCCCGGGGCAGTCGGCTTTCACACCTCAGGCGCGTTCGACAAGATACTGCCCATCCGTGACTGCCAGCTCATGGAGGACATCAACAACCGCCTGCGCAACGGAGCCCAGGCGTATGCCTACGAGCACGGGCTCAGCTTCTTCAATGCCCGCGAACATCGTGGCTTGCTCAGAAACATGATGATTCGCCTTTCCAATACAGGCGAGCTGATGGTCTTGATGCAGTTCTGCTTTGTGCCTTTCGACACGCTTTCCGCCTCCGTATTAAAGGAGCAGGCTCTAGAGATGTTGCGGTGGATGCACGAGGAGTTCCCCGAGGTGTCGAGCCTGCTCTGGGTGAACAACGAGAAGTTCAACGACACCATAGGCGACCTCGACGTACAGCTCTTCAGCGGCACCGACCATATCTTCCTGGAGATGGAAGGCCTCAGGTTCAAGGTCGGCCCCAAGAGTTTCTACCAAACCAACACGGAACAAGCCTATATATTATATAAGGTAGCGCGCGAGTTTGCTTTTGAAGGGTACTCCCCCAAAGGGGGAGCGGAGAGGGGGCTTCTCGTTTACGACCTCTACACGGGCACCGGCACCATCGCCAACTTCGTGGCGAGCCGGGCAAGGAAGGTCATCGGCATCGAGTACGTGCCCGAAGCCATCGAGGATGCCAAGGTGAACTCCAAGATAAATGGCATCGAGAACACAGAGTTCTTTGCTGGCGATATGAAGGACATCCTCAACCGCGACTTCATTGAGAAGCACGGCAAGCCCGACATCATCATCACCGACCCGCCTCGTGCCGGCATGCATCAGGATGTCATCGACACCATCCTCTTTGCCGACCCCGAACGCATCGTCTATGTGAGCTGCAACCCGGCCACACAGGCTCGCGACCTCCAATTGCTCTCCGCAAAGTACGAGGTGAAGCGCGTCCAGCCGGTGGATATGTTCCCGCACACGCAACATGTGGAGAACGTCGTGTTGCTCGAGAAGAAACCAGACACGCTTGGTTCGTAGATTTAACCTGCTTAGTTGGCCAAGTTAACACGTGTAGTTTGAGATGTTAGCACGTGTGGTTTGAGAGGCTGGCACAGGTGGTTTGAAACCCCTCCGTGGAGGGCTAAAAAACGCCGCGTGCGGCGATGGCAAATTCCGCGTGCGGCGATGGGCATTTCCGCGTGCGGCGTTGGCCATCGCCGCACGCGGCGTTTTGACCCCCCTTGTGTGGCGGTTGGAGATGACCTGTAAGTGCTTGATTTCTACCTTACAACAAACTTCTTGCCGTCTTTGATGAAGATTCCTTTTGTCGGACGGCTGATCTGTCGGCCTTGAAGGTCATACAATGTATTGTCCGACGGTTTGCGATTTGCTATTTCATCGACAGCAGTCGGGGCCTCGCTGGTAGGAGCGGCACCGAGATACTCCGCCTGAACGGTTTCGCGAAAGACATCGACCCGGATGTGATAGTAGCCTTCCTGACGGATGCTCCATTTGTTGTCGATGCCGACTCCCAGCATCAGTTGCGTGCTCTGCAGGATGTCCTCGTCCTGCGTGAACGGGTGCAGCTCTTTGGGTTCCCAGTAGTTCTGCCCTTCGAACTTGAAGCGACGGGGCTCGCCAAACTCCTGACGTTCTTTCAGTTCGCCGGTCCAGTCCCAGGCACAGACCTCGTTCTCGTCTCTCGTGAAAGGCAGGAAGGTATAGCTCACCCAACCGCATTCCGTGGCGCCTCCGGCGATGAAGAGCTCGTTCCACGGACGGAAGAGCTCGCCGGTGAGTTTCTTGGCGTTGACGTCGATGGTGATGCGATAGACGTTTTCCGTGATGGGCACCGTCCAAAGGGCTGCGGTGGAGTCGCTCACAAGCGTGAAAGGTGTGGCATTGGTCACGGCATAGGCATCCTCATAAGAAGGCTTGAGGAAGCGAGCCTGGGTGCTTTCCGGATTCTCCGCGGTGCAGAAACGAAGCGTACCGCCCTCGGTGAGCTGGCCTGTATATTTGAATTGCTTGTTAGGGAAGGGCGTCAACTCCAGGCTGCCTCCAGGCACAGCGGTTCCTATGGCCCAGATACGGCTTTGAGAGAAAGAGGAAATAAAAGGATAAAGGAATGAAAGGATAAGCAAGAGGCGTTTCATGGCATAAAGGGTTTAAGGATTTTCTTTCCGTTCTGGATGTAAATGCCGGGCCATTTGTCATTTACTCTTTGGCGGCCACTCAGGTCAAAGACCTCATTATTCATTTTTAATTGTTCATTCTTAATTTCCTTGATGCCGGTTTCTTCATCCTTGACATTGATGGCAATGGCTTCTGAGCAGGGACGAGTGGGGACATTGACCGTGAGGCGGCGAAGTTGGTCATCGTACGTCCAGTCGGTTGTCTCCTCGCCATTGATGCTGACGCTTAGCGGCTCATCCATCAAGAAGAAGACAGCCTGCCAGGCTCGCTCCTGAATCATCCCATCATAACTGCCTTCGCGGGGCATGATGGTCAGCGTAGTGCCCTCGGCATCATGTCTCTGAGAGAAAAGCGTCGTTGCGAAAGCGCCATCCTTATAGGCCTCGCTGTCGCCCTGGTCTTCGTAGAGCTTGCCTTCGCCGTCGGCTCCGGGAATCACCCAAAGGATGAGCGACGACGGCTCTGCCTTCAGATGCGAGACGGGAGGATTGCAGGGAATGATGCTGCCAAGGCGAATGAAGTAGGGAATCTCCGAAAGGTCGTAATGGTCGGTAATCGTGCTGCCGCCATGTTGTATGCTGTTGCGGCAGACATCGTACCAAAGCCCCTCGGGCAGCCAGGTCTTGCGCTTGCAGGTATTATCGCTGCCTACGGGCGTAGAGATGGGCGACACGAGGATGTCGTCGCCGAAAAGGTACTCGTCCTCGACAGAATAGGCCTTGTTCTCTTCCGGCCACTCGTAATAGAGCGGACGGCAGATGGAAACGCCGGTATCGTAAGCTTCTCTTGCTGCTGTATATATATAAGGTACAAGGGTGTAGCGGAGGCGGAAAGCTTCTCTCTGAAGGTCGAGGTTCGAGAACTTCCAGATGCGACGCTCAGAATGGCTTTGGCTCGAACCATGCGTGCGGAAGATGGGTTGGAAGACACAGAACTGTATCCATCGAAGCACGAGCTCAGGGTCAGTACTTATGTCGTTGGGCTGCAGGTAGCCTCCACCGTCGTGCCCCCAATAGCCGAAGCAAACATTGGCGGCAGTTGCCGTGAAGTAGCTCTCGAACTGCAGGGTGCCGAAGGTTGCGAAGGTGTCTCCCGAAAAGCCGATAGGGTAGCGATGGCTTCCCATTCCGCCCCAACGATGGAAGATGACGGGGCGTCGGTCCGTTCGGTTCAGCCTCATGTCATTATAGAAGACATGATTGAGCCAAAAGGTCTGGCCAAGGCCTTTGATGTAGCTGCTCGTGAGGTCTTGCTGCCAGTCGAGCCACCAGAAATCCACGCCTTGGCGTTCCCTGACGCGCATCAGGTTCTTGAAGAACGAACGATAGAAGGTGGAGTCCTCCAGTTGCCAGGGAACGGTCGTGACGCTTGCGTCGAGCCCCATATCTCTGCGAATCTTGGCGAAGTTATCGTCGCTGGAACCAATGCCGTCGGCAGGATGGAGGTTGAGGGCAGCCTTCGTGTTATGGGCGTGCATCCAGCTGAGGAGCGAGGCGGGATTGGGGAAGAGCGTCTTGTTCCAAGTCCAGCCCGTCCATGAGTTCTGGTGCCAGTCACAATCAATCATCAAGACATCGTGCGGCACCTCATAACTCTCCATATCCTTAATTAGCTGCTGGACATCGGTTTGAGAGTAAGCCTGATATTTGCTGTACCAATAGCCGAACATGTATTTGGGGGGCAAAGGCTGACGACCCGCAATGCGAACATAGTCGCCAAGCGCTTCCTTGTACTTGTGTCCATACCCTAAGAAGTACCAATCAATGGCGTTGGCATCAACAGGGGTGCCTACCCAAGGAATGCCGTCCACCTCTTTATCAAAGGGAAAGGAACGGCTTCCGTCGCCTCTTTGTGTGCTGGGAGATTCGTCGAGAACAGCCCAGCCGTCACGAGAGAGCAAGCCTTTTTCGAAGAACACGCGATGCGTGTCGCCGATGTCGCCATCGAGGGTTCGCTGAGTGCCAAGCAGATTAAGGGCATCGTCCTTCCCTGGATACCAAAGGATTTGGCGTCCGTTCATCGGGAATGTGATGCTCAGGACAGAGCTGTTCCTGTGTTGCTTGTTGATTTTCGAGCCGACCTTATAACGAAGGGTAAGCGAATCTGTTTGGATGGTAAGGTAGCCGTCCTCTGTGGTGCATGTGAAGTGGGGCACCGGCAAATGACGATTGACGACTGCAAATGTGGCGCGGTCCTCAAAGCGTTGGGTGGTGCTGTACTGTATGCGAATAAGTCTTGATGTAAGTACCGTAAAGCGGGCATTGCCGCTTGTCACGACGGCTTCTTCCTGCGCCAAAGGATTCCATTCCTCTGCCGCATTCATTGCAGCAAAGCAGAGGAAGAGGAGAATGCTACTCCATATTGCCTTCAATCGTGAGGCGCACCACTTCGTTGACAGCATTAGAACGGATGGTAATGGTCTTTTGGAAGTGACCCGGGAACTTGTCTGTGCCGTTGTATGTCACATCAATTGCACCCTTCTCGCCTGGCTTGATGGGTTCCTTTGTATAGGTCGGAACGGTGCAGCCGCAGCTGGCAAATGCCTGATGGATGATGAGGGGAGCGGTTCCGGTATTGGTGAAGGGGAACGAGCAGCGCACAAGCGGCTCGCTCTTTGGGAATGTGCCAAAGTTGTAACGAAGCGTGTCGAACGTTATCTCTGCATAGTTCTCGGCTTTTGTCTTAGCGACTGCCTCGATTCCGCTGACGTTAACTTTCTGCTTCAGTGTCTGTGCCTGTGCCTGCAAACCGAATGCGGCAACCAGAGCAATAAGGAGAATCTTTTTCATTATTTATAAAGATTATATACTTTCCGTGGGCAAAGATATGATTTATTTCCCAAAAGGCCAGCTTTTGATAGCATTTTTTTACCTTTGTGGCCTTGATTTGACAATTATTTCGTACTTTTGCATACCAAATGAGACAAGGGAAAGACTGTGGAGCAAATCATTTTAGGTATTGATCCAGGCACAAACATTATGGGTTACGGTGTGCTTCGGGTGGACGGGAAGCGGGCAGAGATGCTTGCTCTGGGTGTGATAGACCTGCGGAAGTTCGCTGACCCTTACCTCAAGCTTGGCCACATCTATGAGCGTGTGTGCAGCATCATCGAGGGCTATCTGCCAGACTTCATGGCGATCGAGGCGCCGTTCTTTGGCAAGAACATCCAAAGTATGCTGAAGCTCGGCCGGGCTCAGGGAGTTGCGATTGCCGCGGCCATTCAGCGGCAGGTTCCCATCACAGAGTATGCGCCTTCGAAGATTAAGATGGCGATTACGGGCAATGGCAATGCGAGCAAGGAACAAGTTGCCGATATGCTTCGCCGGATGCTTCATGTCGAGAAGGAAGAGATGGGAAAGTTCCTCGATGCCACAGATGCCTTGGGCGCCGCATATTGCCATTTCATGCAGATGGGAAAGCCCGAAACCGACCATAAGTATCGAGGCTGGGCAGATTTTGTTAAGAAGAATAAGGATAAGGTCAGCCAATGATTATCAAGATAGAAAACGGTGTGCCTCGCCATCCTCTTTGGCGGATGGCTGAGCCTATAAATCTGGAGATAAAGAGAGGCGAGCAGATTGCCATTGTCGGCGATAATGCTTCGGGCAAGTCGCGTCTCGTGGAGGTGCTCACGGGACATTATCCTTTGCTTCTAAACGAGGTACATTACGATTTCTATCCCAGCACGTTACGGCTTGTAAGCGAGAACCTGAAGTACATCTCCTTCCGCGACTCTTATGGCGAGCAGGACGGCACCTATTACTATCAGCAGCGTTGGAACCAACACGACATTGCAGACGATGCGCCGACAGTAGGGGAAAGCCTTCCTCTTCCCCTCCAAAAGAAAGAAGAATGGATGCGACTTTTCGCTCCTCTTTTGGAGAGGTTGGGGGATGCCACGCTTCTTTCTTTGAGTAGTGGCGAGCTGCGCAAGTTCCAGATAGCTAAGGCGCTTGCCACCAATCCTCGCGTTCTCATCCTCGACAACCCCTTCATCGGACTTGATGCACCCACCAGAAAGGATTTCCGAGACTTGCTCGAGACGTTGACTCGCGAAACTGACCTGCTTGTCATCCTTGTCCTGAGCAAACGGGACGACATTCCAGACTTCATCACCCATGTCCTTCCTGTGGAGAGCTTGCGACTCTTGCCCAAAATGACCCTCAGCGAGTACAGGAAGCAATATTCGGCTATGCCTCGACCCCTACTGAGCGAGGAGATAAAGAACTGGATTGCAGGCCTGCCTGTCCGTAACCTCAACGAATCCGACTTCTATCCTGCAAAAGGAGGGGAGATTCTGCGTTTCAGGAATGTTAGCATCAAGTACGGAAACCGAACCATCTTGCAGCCCCTCGACTGGACGGTCCATGAAGGCGAACGATGGTCGCTGAGCGGACCTAACGGCTCTGGCAAAAGCACTTTGCTCAGCCTTGTTTGTGCCGACAATCCGCAGGCCTATGCATGCGACATCGAGCTGTTCGGACATCGCAGAGGAACGGGCGAGAGTATATGGGAGATAAAGCGACACATCGGTTATGTGAGCCCCGAGATGCATCGCGCATACCAGAAGGATATTCCTGCAATCGATGTGGTGGCAAGCGGATTGAGCGACTCAGTCGGCCTTTATGTGCGCCCCCGTCCGGAGCAGAAGCAGGTCTGCCTCGATTGGATGCATGTCTTTGGAATAGATGATGTTGCCGAGCGTTCTTTCTTGCAGCTCAGTAGCGGTGAACAGCGTCTGTGCCTCTTGGCCCGTGCCTTTGTGAAAGATCCGGAACTCCTCATCCTCGACGAACCCCTTCATGGCCTCGACGACCGGAATCGCGAGCTTGTGCGGCAGATTATAATGCAGTTCTGTCTTCGTCCCAGAAAGACGCTTGTTATGGTCACGCATTATCAGGAGGAGCTTCCTGCCTGCATCACCCATCATCTCAGGCTTCATTAAGAAAAAGACCCGACGCCAGGATTTATTAGGATTCATAGGTGTCCGGTAAAAATATTTCATCATCTCTTGCCCCCTCCCAACCATCGGCATTTAGAGCAAGATGTAAGTGGCAGGGGCTTGGGACGCCCCAAAGGGGCAGAAAGATGTCAGCCCAGGGCAGCGCCCTGGGTATTGAAATGCCGCGGCAAATGACGCTCTGTAAGAGCAAAAGCACTAAAACACAAATCTTTTGCCCCTTTAGGGCGCATTCTACCGTTGCACCATAAACCCAGGGTGCTGCCCTGGGCTGACATCTTAACGGCCCTACAGGCCGAATTTACCGGACAGCAATAATTAAGATAATAGCCTCAATTCATTCGGCAAGCACCTGGCATTCTGCAGGATGCCGAGCTCGGTGCTTGATGCGCAACTTGCGAATGTAGAAATGCAGGCTGCGTATGTGCGGATGCAAGTTGCGATTCTGGAGACGCAAGCTGCGTTTGCAGAATGCAGTGCAAAGGATTTGTAAATGTAGCGCACGGAAACAAAAAATGCTGCCTGCAAGGATTCTTTTGAGTGCAGGCAGCAATTGTGTTTTTGGGGAGTATCCGTCTCTATTTCAGCATGTCGGCGTAGCTCTCGATGGCGGCTTTGACTTTCTCCACAGCTTCCTCGAGGCTGCACTTCAGCTTGCCGCCGCTGGCGTTCTTGTGGCCGCCTCCATCAAAGAACCTCGATGCCATCTGGTCGCAGGGGAAGTCGCCAACGCTGCGCAGGCTCAGCTTCATGATGCCCGGATGCTCGGTGTCCTCGTTTATAAAGACGCTGAGCCTTATGCCAAGTATCTGCAAAGGGAGGTTCACGATGCCTTCGGTGTCGCCGTTCTTGACCTTGAAGCGGCGGCGTTCCGCATTGGTCAGGGTGATGATGGCTGTGTGGCGTTCGTGCAGAACCTTCATGTTGACATAGAGCAGGAAGCCTTGAAGCCTGAGTCGTGCTTCGGAAGCAGTCCAGAAGACATTGCGGTAGATCTGGTCTTTGTCGATGCCTCGGGCAAGCAGATGGCTGATGTAGGTGTAGATGACAGGGCGGTTGGAGTTGAACGAGAAGGCGCCTGTGTCGCACATCATGGCGCAATAGAGGCAGGTGGCTTCCTCGAAAGAGATGTTGTCCAGTTCGCCCCATTCGCTGAGCAGGGAGCAGATGACCTCGGCTGTGGCACACATCTCGGGTTTGGAGACGATGGTCTGACAGAAGTTCTCGTCGGGGTCGAGATGATGGTCGATGAGGATGCGGGGCGCCTTGCTCGCCATGATGTCCTGCTCCAAGCCGGCAAGGCGATTCGGCTGGTTGAGGTCGCAGACGATAACGAGGTCTGCAGCCTCAATCAGAGGCTTGATCTGTTCCGCTTGCTTGGTGTGGACGAGGATGCTCTCGGCTCCCGGCAACCACTTGAGGAAGTCGGGGAAGATGTTGGGGACAACGACAGTAGCCTGTTTGCCCTTCCTCGAGAGGAAGTGCTTCAGGGCAAGCGAGCTGCCGATGGCATCGCCGTCGGGATTGACATGCGCACAGATGACGACACGATTATATTGACCATTGGCCATTGAGCATTGACCATAGACCATTGAGGGCGACAGCATATTCATCATTCTTCGTTCTTCATTTTTTCATTCACAGGGAAGGACAGCCCCTTGTCGAGTATCTCCTGGGCTTTGATGATGACGGGGTCGTCCTTGCCGAGGAACTGCAGGTAGTCCTTCATCTCGCCTATATTATATATTATGGTGCCGTAGATGTTGCGTTCGAAGAGGCGCCGGCTCTTCTGCAGCATAAGGTTGCGGCGGCGCAACTGGTGCTTCTCGCCAAACTGGGCGAACTTCTCAAGCAGGTTCTCACGCCTGAGGTATTGCTCCATCCTGTCTGCCGTCCTTAGCTTCGTGAGCTTTTCGCGGTTCTCGTCGGAATAAGCGAAGGCAAACTGACGGATGAGCCCTGTCAGGACGGCCTCGCGATAATAGGATGTGACTTCCGTCGTGTCTTCAGGAACAAAGATGTCCGGCATGATGCCACCGCCGCCATAAACGATGCGGCCAATGCTTGTCTCGTACTGCTTGCCGTCCTGATGGATGCTGTCCTGCGAGAAGAACTCTCCTCTTTCATAGCGGGCGATGAGGTCGTTCTCGTATTCCTCCCCGTGGCCCTTCTCGTAAGGCTTCTGGATGCAGCGGCCGCTTGGAGTGTAGTAGCGGGCAACAGTGAGGCGGACCACGCTGCCGTCGCGGAACTCCATGGGCTGCTGCACAAGGCCTTTGCCAAAGGTGCGACGGCCTACTATCGTGCCTCGGTCGTTGTCCTGTATGGCTCCTGCGAATATCTCGCTTGCGCTTGCACTTCCTTCATCCACAAGCACGACTATCGGAAGCTTCTGGAAGGTGCCTCGGCCATCGCTGGCGAACTCCTCACGAGGGCTCTTGCGTCCTTCGGTATAGACAATCAACTTGCCCGCAGGCAGGAACTCATTGACCATCTGAATGGCGATGTGCATGTAGCCGCCTCTATTGCCGCGAAGGTCAACGATGAGCTGTCGCATGCCTTCCATGTTGAGGTTGGCAAGGGCGACAAGCATCTCGGCATAGGTCTGCTCGCCAAAGTTCTTGACATGAATGTAGCCAGTCTTGTCGCCCATCATGTAGTAGGCATCGACGCTGACCACAGGAATGTCGCCGCGCACCACGGTGAAGTACTGCAAGTCCTTTGTGCCGTGCCTCTTGATTCCGAGCTTCACCTTCGTGCCTTTCACGCCTTTCAGTTTCTTCATCACAGAGTCGGTATCCATTCCGACGAGCGAAGTTGTGTCGGCTGTCACGATGCGGTCGCCCGCAAGGATGCCAACTCTTTCACTTGGGCCTCCGTGGATGACCGACATCACATTGACCGTATCCTTTTCCATCGTGAATTGCACGCCAATGCCGCTGAAGCTTCCTCTCAAATCCTCTACGGATTCCTCGGCTTCCTTCGGCCCAAAGTAACTGCTGTGGGGGTCGAGCTCGCTGAGTATCTGCGGCATAGCGTCCTCGACAAGCGTGTTCATGTCGACGGTATCGACATAGTTGTTGTCGATAAGTTGCAGCAGATAGCCCACCTTAGACGAGCCTGTGTTGATGATGTTAATGCGGCCGCCGGAGAAATGGCTTGTATAGAATGAGCCGATAAAGATGCCAACTATCGTGCCGATGGCAATGAATAGGGGCGTAAAACGGTGTTTGTTGTCCATCTTGTTTCTGAGTAATATGACTACCTTGCGTGTAGTCAGAGAGATTCTGTTTTAATCAATTTAACCTCGATGCCTGCTCTGCGAAGGAGGTCAACGCCGTCGGTGAGGCGATACTCGCGGCTGTAGATGACGCGCTTGATGCCTGCCTGGATGATGAGCTTGGCACATTCGATGCATGGGGAGTCTGTGACGTAGAGCGTTGAGCCGTCGCTATTGTTGCCGCTCCGTGCTATCTTGGTGATGGCGTTGGCTTCGGCATGAAGGACATAGGGTTTCGTTATGCCATCTTCCTCGCAGACATTCTCGAAGCCGCTGGGAGTGCCGTTGTAGCCGTCGCTGATAATCATCTTGTCCTTCACTACGAGGGCACCTACTTGGCGGCGCTGGCAATAGCTGTTCTCACTCCAGATCTGCGCCATTCGGAGGTAGCGGAGGTCGAGGTCGCGTTGTTTCTTTTCTTGGTCTTTCATCAGTTCTGTATGTTGTTGCGTTTGAGGAGAGCCTTGATGTCGGGCTCTTTGCCTCGGAAGTTCACATAGAGTTGCATCGGTTCGCTTGTCCCGCCTTTCGAGAGGATTTCCCTGCGGAAACGGTTTGCCGTCTCTTTGTCGAAGATGCCCTTCTCGAGGAAGAGGCTGAAAGCGTCTGCATCGAGCACTTCTGCCCATTTGTAGCTGTAGTAGCCTGCTGCGTAGCCGCCGCTCATGATGTGCGAGAACTGCACACTCATATTGGCTTCCGGCACAACGGGCAACAGCTGGGTGCGGCTCCAGGCCTTTCGCTCGAAGTCCATGATGTCGTCTGTCAGCGGTTCGGTCAACGTATAGTATGCCATATCGAGCATGCAGAAGCTGAGCTGTCGAATGCATGCGTAGCCACAATGGAAGTTGCGGCTGTCTCTGATTCGCTGTATGAGCTCGTCGGGCAACGGCTCTCCCGTCTCATAATGGAAAGCGAAGGTGTGGAGGAAATTGGGTTCTACGGCGAAGTTCTCCATCATTTGCGAGGGCAGTTCCACAAAGTCGCGCTTCACGTTGGTGCCGCTCAAGGCCTTGTAGTGCACATGTGAGAAGATGCTGTGGAGTGCGTGGCCGAACTCATGAAGGAAGGTCTCGACCTCGCTTAGCGTGAGTAGCGAGGGCTTTTCGGCAGTCGGCTTCGTGAGGTTCATCACGATGCTGACATGAGGACGATGGTCGATGCCTTGTTCGTCGATGTATTGTTCTTGGAAATCTGTCATCCAAGCTCCGCTTTGCTTGCTTGCTCTGGGGAAGAAGTCGGCATAGAGGACAGCCAGGAAGGTGCCGTCTGCATCGAAGACTTCATAGGCTTCCACATCCGGATGATAGACCTCAATCCCCGGTTGCAGCTTGAAGCGGATGCCGTAGAGCTTGGTTGCAAGCCCGAAGATGCCATCCTTCACCTTCTCCAACTGGAAGTAAGGGCGGAGCATTTCGCTGTCGATGTTATGCTTTTTGAGCTGGAGTTTGTGGCTGTAATACGCCCAATCCCAGGCTTCCAGAGGTGCGTCGGAGGTCATTTCCTCCAGCTCGGCTTTCGCCACAGGCATGTAGGCCTCGTAGAGTTTCTCAATGAGGTCGTTCACTCTGGCCGTCGTCTCAGCCATTCTGTCCTTGAGAGCATAGTCGGCAAAGCATTTGTAGCCGAGCATCTTGGCCAGCTCCTGGCGCAGATTGACTATGCGACGGACGATTTCCCTATTGTCCGAACTGTCCCCTTTGCAGCAGAGTGTATTCTTGGCGAGGTACATTTTCCGACGCAGTTCCCTGTTGTCTGCGAAAGTGAGAAACGGGCCGTAGGAGGGAGCGTGAAGTGTGAAGAGCCAACCTTCCTTTCCCTTCTCTTTGGCTGCCAGCGCGGCTGCATCCTTAGCGGTGTCAGGCAAACCAGCAAGGTCTTCCTGCCTGGTGATGTGAAGCTCGAAGTCATTCGTCTGTTTCAGCTCATTCTGAGAGAATTGCAGACCGAGCTGAGCGAGCTCTGTTTCTATTTGGGCAAACCTCTCTTTGCCTTCTTTGTCGAGCAAAGCACCACTTCGAACGAAGCCTTCGTATGTGTCTTGCAACAACTTTTCCTGTTCCTTGTCCCTCACTTCATGCCCCTCATAAACCAACTTTATGCGGTCGAACAACTTCTCGTTGTGCATGATGCGGGCATAGTGCTCTGTAAGCATCGGCGAGAGCTTCTGGGCAAGCGCGTCCATTTCGTCGGAAGTGTTGGCACTTACGAGGTTGAAGAAGAGGCTCGTCGTCCTTTCGAGCAGTTCGCCGGTTCTTGGCGCAATGGTGTTTTCGAAAGTGGGCGGCTCCGGATTTCGGACAATAGCCTCGATGGCTTCGTCTTCCTGCTTCATTCCTTCGATGATGGCCGGCTCGTAGTCCTCCAGCCTGATCTGGGAGAAGGGAGCAGTCCCGTGAAGCGTCTCGAAATCCTGTGCGAGTAGTATGTTCATGCTGTGTTGGTCTTTTTGGCGTGCGCTTTTGCTCAACTCATGCAGGTTAGTTGCTTGCTGCATCATGATAAATCAATTGCTGCATCATGATAAATCAATTGCTGCATCATGATAAATCAACGAACGCCTGCTGGAGTGTTTTGTATTGTCACATGTTAAACGGGTTAATCATTCGTGTTGAGATGAGAGGAATTGCCGGATGTCTTTTATGGCGAAGTGTTCTCTGCCGAGCCGGATGCTACCCGCTTCGTCCAATCGGTTGAGGAGTCGGGAGACGATGAGCCGGGAGTCGCCTGTGAATCGGGCCAGGTCTTTCATCTTGATGCTTATCTCAACTTCGCCTTCGCAGTCGGGGAAGAGGGTTTGGATGAAGTGCTTCAATCGTTCTTCCACGCTCCCCAATTGGCGGGGACGAAGTGCCGCAGCTCTTTTCTGAGCGATGGCCGAGAGGGTGTTGAGAAGGTTCAGCCGGAAGACTTCGCTCTTCATCAGATGGCTGTTAATCAGGCTTTTTCGTATGCCCAGCATCCTGGCTTCCGTCTTTGCCCAGTAGGTGTATTCGTATGTAGGATTGAGTCCGAAGAGTCTGTCCACTTCGATGACAGCCGGAGCCCGTAGGATGGAGCGAATCGCAAAGTTCCCGTCGGCCGAACGATGCTCGCGAAGCAGCTCGCCCTCAACAAGGTAAAGCAGCTGCGTGCAATTGTCTCCTTGTTGGATTAGCGGCAGGCGGGAGGCAGGAAACTCGTCCAAGTCGAGCCGCAAAGCATCTTCCCAGTTGAGCAATTCCGTGCTGCTGATGCCCTGAAGCAAAGGCAGCCGCGTGAGAAGTGCGTATCGAGTGCTGAGGTCCTGCATCCTGTTTATTCTATGATTAAGTTCTTGAACCCTTCCGTACACCAGGTCTGGTAGTTCCCTTGATGGTCCGAGTAGATGAAGTAGGCTTCCAGTTGTGGCTGTCGCAGCAGGACTTGCTTCGCTCCCTCCAATCCCAGAACCATGAACGCCGTTGCGAATGCGTCCGCTTCTGCGCAGGATGGTGCCATCACGGTGCTCGAAAGGATGTCCGATTGGGCTGGATAACCTGTCTTGGGATTAATGGTGTGGGCTATCTTTTTGCCATTGCTGATATAGAAGTTCCGGTAGTTTCCACTGGTGGCAATGGCTTTGCCGGAGAGCGATATGATGTCCTGCAATTCCATATTTGTCGAGGTGGAGTCGTCATCGGGCTTGTTGATACCGATTCGCCAAGCCTCTCCTTTTTCGTTCAGGCCCTCGGTAACCACCTCGCCGCCTATCTCGACCATGAAGTTCTTGATGCCCTTGCCTCGCAAGACATCTGCGGCTCTGTCCACTCCGTAGCCTTTGGCAATAGCGCTGAAGTCGAGGATGGAGAGCGGATTGTCCTTGATGAGTCTGCCGTCTTGGAGATGGATGTGGGAAAGGCCGACGAGCGAAAGGAGGCTGTCCACCTGCATGGAATTGGGCATCTGGCCGCTTTTGAAGCCGAAGCCCCATGCGTTCACAAGCGGAGCAACTGTGGGGTCGAAGGCTCCGTCGGTAGCTTTGTTGACGGAAAAGGAGAGCGTTAGGACCTCGCTCAGCATTTCGTCTGTTCCGTCGGTCTCGCCCCTGTTGATTAGGCTTATTGTGCTCTTGGGGTTGAACATCGAGAGGGAGGCATCGACTTTCGCAAGTTCGGCCTCAATCTCTGCCTGCAGGTCTTTGTCATAAAGGTACTTGGCATGATAAAGCGTACCGAAGATGGTGCCTTCGTTGCTGAGCATCGAACAGCGGGCACTCTGCGAGGAATGCCTGAGATACAGCAGGCCGACAATCGCCACAACTGCCAGCAGGGCTATGTATAACTGTCGCTTTCTCATGTTACGACTTGTCTTTCTTCTTGAAATTGAATGTGCCTTTGCCTACATCGAAGATGAGATTCACCGTTCCTCCCCAGCCATTACTGTCGTTCTTGCCAAAACCGGGAATGAAGTAGGGGTTCCCCTCTTCCGGACATTTCAGGCTGAGTCGGAACTTGTAGCGCATGCTCCAGCCAAACCGGATGAAGCGCCATAGCTTAGTCTCAACGGCCACACCGAACTCGAGCCATTGTCCGGTTGCCTTTTCGCCATTCAGATTCAGGGGAACAGTAATCAAATAAACGGGGTCGGTAAACGTTTCGTTACCAACATCATACTTGAACGAGCTGAATCCATAGCGGATAAGGCCGAAGATACGGTTGCCGTTGTGCTTCTTGTTGAAGTTGTAATCGAGTCCGAAACGCATGTAGGGCGAGGTCGTGCTGAATGTGTTGCCGGTCTCTCCTCCCTTTCTGCTACAGTCTCCTATGCCGAGTTCCGCAACAGGGAAGAACTTGTCGAGAATGTTGATTCTTGCCCCCACCTCCATGTTTGCAAACTTGGCTCCCACGGCTTTCATGGCGAAGCCGACAACATCTGCACTGACCGCAACGCCGCTCAGCAAAGGTTGTTTCTCCTTTTTCTCTGGCTCTTGTGCTTGCAGAGGGAAGCAAGCCAGGCTAATCAGCGTCAGGAAACAAATGAATCTGCAGGTTCGTGGTAAGTTCATAGTTCACTGAAGAGCGTATGACGGTAATGGATTTGATGAACTCATTCGTGTTGCGTACACTTTGGATGGTGTGGAAGAGCGTCGTCGGACAGTCGGGCGATTCGTAATGAACCTGGTTTGTCTTCGTTATCCAGACAGTATCTTGTATGAAATACTCCTTGCCTTCCACCGTGAAGACCAGCGTGTCTTCGTCTTGCCAATAGCTGAGAGGAAGGTTGAGCGAAGCCGTAGCGACAGAACGATTCAGCAGAGTAGGGCCGTTCTTGCCGGAAGTGATGGTGAGCGTGTCGTTGATTTTTGCTTTTTCTCCCTCTACATCGAATGCTGCATAGCAGCCCACATAATTGTATAGGGTGCAATCATACGACTCGCATGCAACGAGTAATAATAATCCGGACAATATGACGAAGAGCCGTTGCTTCATATTTCTTTCTCAATCTGATAGTTGTTGCGCTCAGGAGCATTACGGCTGATGAGTTCTCCGAGGAAGCCAGCCACAAAGAGCTGGGTGCCGAGAATCATCATCGTAAGTGCAATGTAGAAGTAAGGACTGCGGGTGACAAGAGGGTGGGGGATGCCTTTAGCCATGCAGTAGAGCTTTGTGCCGCCCACAACACACACGGCCAGGAAGCCGATAATGAACATCAAAGAGCCGATGAAGCCGAAGACATGCATCGGCTTGAGCCCGAAGTTGTTCAGGAACCAAAGCGAGAGGAGGTCGAGGTAGCCGTTCACAAAGCGGTTGAGCCCCATGAACTTCGACTTGCCGAACTTGCGTGCCTGATGATGAACCTTCTTCTCTCCAATCTTGTCGAAGCCGGCATTCTTGGCGAGATAGGGAATGTAGCGATGCATCTCTCCATAGACCTCAATGTTCTTCACCACTTCTTTCCTGTATGCCTTCAGGCCACAGTTGAAGTCATGAAGGTTGTGTATGCCGCTCACCTGCCTTGCTGTCGCGTTGAAGAGCTTCGTGGGAATAGTCTTCGAGAGCGGGTCGCCTTTGCTTCGATTCATCTTGTAGCCGCTCACCAGGTCGTAACCTTCCTCCTTTATCATGCGGTAAAGCTCTGGAATCTCATCGGGAGAGTCCTGCAGGTCGGCATCCATCGTGATGACCACATCGCCTTTCGCTGCACCGAAACCGCAGTAGAGAGCAGGGCTCTTGCCGTAGTTGCGGCGGAACTTGATGCCGTGAACCGCATCGGGATTCTCTTTCTTGAGTTCCTCGATGACTTCCCAAGAACGGTCTGTGCTACCGTCGCTGACGAAGATAACCTCGTAGCTGTAGCCATGATTCAACATTACACGCTTTATCCAACTGAAGAGTTCGGGAAGCGACTCGTCTTCGTTATAAAGAGGAACAACAACACTAATGTCCACCATTTCCATTTAAGATTTGACTGTTTACGATTTATTGTTTAAGTCTTTCCCTTTTTGCGGGGACCTCACGGGGAGCGCTGCGATGAGAGAAACAGGCAGAGCCAGGAGGATATTATAGAATGTCAGCTGAAGCACAATGTCTTTAACTGTCATCGACTGCACTATCTTCTGCACATCATCCAAGTTCGCTTCGGGCATCATCTTTTGCCAAAGTTCACGATATCCCTCGCTTTGCATCGCAGTTCCCAAGAGAGAATGCAATCTTCCGCCATCGAGCCAGAGGAAGTAGGCATATTGGACCGCATCCGTCAGCAAACCAGCAAGCAAGCAAGTCACAAACGAAAGCCGAAGGATATGCAACCAACTTACCGAAGGATACAGCCGTCGGTAGTTCGTCAGCTGTTTGTAGAGAGTGTAGATACTGACGATTCCCAATGCAGTACTCAGCATAGAAAGCATCGGATAGCTGGTTCCATACATTGTGCAGAGGAAGCTTGCCGACCACATCAATCCTATAGGAAGAGCCATCCAGCCAGCCACTTCAATCGTCGGTGGTATTTCTTTCGTTTCTAACATTAGGCATATAATGAGCGTGCAAAGATATGAAATATATTATATAAATAAGGTATAAGAAGCAAAAAAAACGCCTTAGCAAATAATTTTTCACTTTTCACTTTTCACTT
>JAFRQD010000065.1 GCA_017428785.1 Bacteroidaceae bacterium | reverse complement strand
GGTACTGCACACCCGTGGGAGAGTAGGTAGCCGCCGTTTTTTTAGCAGAAGCCCTTCGAGAGGAATCTCGGAGGGCTTTTTTGTTGTGGTAGATGTGGTGGTTGCTAAGGTTGCGATGGCATCGCAACATACGGGACGGGAGGCGAAAGGGGAGAACAGAACGAGAGAGAAGGGAGAGAAGGGGACCGAAGGTTGCGATGGCATCGCAACATACGGGACGGGAGGCGAAAGGGGAGGAGAACAGAAAGGAAGAAATGGGAACGATGGGAGAAATGGGAATGATGGGAGAGAGATGGGGATGAAGGGAACGATGTGAGAGATGATAATGATGGGAATATTGGGAGCGATGGGCAAGAAAAGATGAAAAAGTTCCTTGATTGTTTGGCAGATTATGTAAAAGGAAGTAACTTTGCGGCGTGAATTAGTTGATAATACCAAACAATAAACAAAATGAAGAGATTAGTTTTCTTTGCACTCGTGGCTCTTTGTATGGGTTCAAGTGCGATGGCTTTGGCTAAGGAGCCTGCTGAGAATTCTGCCGCCACGACAGTGGGGCCGAGCAAATTTTACCACCGTTTCTATGCTGGCTATGCTCCTACGATTTTCTATACCGAGCGTGGTGACAAGAATGTCAGCGATTTGTTGAACGGCTTCAATGTCGGCTGGATGAGTGGTTTCAATGTGACCAAGTGTCGCCTGCCTTTGTATACAGAGGTCGGCGTGAAGGCCAATGTCGGTCTCGGCGACTTTCTCAGCGACTTCGACAAGTACCTTGCCATCGAGATTCCCGTGAATGTGGCGTACCGTTTCGCCATTCCGAACACGAAGATTCATCTGTCGCCTTATTTGGGAGTCAACTTCAAGGTGAATGCTTTGGGAAAAGACGAGGACGGATTGAACTATTTCGATATTGACGGCACGAGGCGTTTCCAGTTCGGCATGCAGGTCGGCGGTCATTTCGACTTCAACCATTTCTACTTGGGACTGGGTTTCAGCGCCGATTTCCTGCCCATCTTCGAAGATGACCACCTCTACAAATTTGGCAAACATTTATACGATAACAAAGTTCACACTTGCGGCGTTTATGTAAATGCAGGTGTAGTCTTTTAATGCTTATCGAAAAAAGGTTCTGGAATGTTTGGCTGTGAGTGGAAATAGTCGTACCTTTGTGGGCAATAAACACTTACAATCATGGATAAACATTTCAAGAGAACAACGATTACGTCCGCTCTGCCTTATGCGAACGGACCAGTCCATATAGGTCACCTTGCTGGCGTCTATGTGCCGGCCGACATCTATGCCCGCTATCTCCGCCTGAAGGGCCGCGAGTGCCTGTTCATCGGAGGCAGCGACGAGCATGGTGTGCCCGTCACCATCCGTGCCCGCAAGGAGGGCATCACGGTGCAGGAGGTGGTGGACCGCTACCACAACCTCATCAAGGACAGCTTTGAGAGGTTCGGCATCTCCTTCGACATCTATAGCCGCACGACGAGCAAGACGCACCACAAGCTTGCGAGCGACTTCTTCCGCAAGCTCTACGACGAGGGCAAGTTCATCGAGCAGGTGAGCGAGCAGTTCTACGACGAGCAGACCGGCCACTTCCTGACCGACAGGAACATCCGTGGCGAGTGTCCGCGTTGCCATGCTCCCGAGGCTTACGGCGACCAGTGCGAGAAATGCGGCGCCACGCTTTCGCCCGAAGAACTCATCAACCCATATAATGCTGAGACCGGCAATCCCCTTGTCAAGAAGCCTACCAAGCACTGGTACTTGCCTCTCGACAAAGACCAGCAGTGGCTCGAGAAGTGGATTCTGGAGGACCATAAGGAGTGGCGCTCCAACGTCTATGGTCAGTGCAAGAGCTGGCTCGACGGCGGACTGCGGCCTCGTGCTGTCACACGCGACCTCGACTGGGGTATTCCTGTGCCCATCGAAGGTGCAGAGGGCAAGGTGCTCTATGTCTGGTTCGACGCCCCCATCGGCTACATCTCCAACACCAAGGAGCTCTGCGACGCCCATCCCGAGCTCGGCTCTTGGGAGAAATGGTGGAAGGACCCCGAGACCAGATTGGTCCATTTCATCGGCAAAGACAACATCGTCTTCCACTGCATCGTCTTCCCCACCATGCTCAAGGAGCACGGCGACTATATCCTGCCCGACAATGTGCCCGCCAACGAGTTCCTCAACCTTGAAGGCAACAAGATTTCCACCTCCAAGAACTACGCCGTATGGCTCAACGAATACCTCGACGAACTGCCTGGGCGCCAAGACGAGCTGCGCTATGTCCTCACCGCTAACGCACCCGAGACCAAGGACAACGACTTTACCTGGGCAGACTTCCAGGCGCGCTGCAACAACGAGCTGGTGGCTGTGTACGGCAACTTCGTTAACCGCGCCCTGCAACTCACTCAGAAATATTACGAAGGACTCGTGCCTGAGCGTAGCGAGCTCACCGACTTCGACCGCGAGACACTCGCCGAGTTTGACGGAATAAAGGCAAAGCTCGAGACACTGCTCGACAACTTCAAGTTCCGCGACGCCCAGAAGGAAGCCATGAACCTAGCCCGCATCGGCAACAAATACATCGCCGACAGCGAGCCGTGGAAGGTAATCAAGACCGACCCCGAGCGCGTGAAGACCATCATCAACATCTCCCTCCAGCTCACCGCCAACCTCGCCATCGCCTTCGAGCCCTTCCTGCCCTTCAGCAGCAAGCGACTGCGCGAGATGCTCAATATGGAATCCTTCCGCTGGGAGCAGCTGGGCAACACCGACCTCCTCGCCCCAGGCAAGCAGTTGGGCTCGCCGAGCCTGCTTTTCAGCAAGGTGGAGGACAGCGTTATCGAGGCACAGACAAAGAAACTGGAGGACGCCCTCAAGGCCAATATGGAAGCCGAGTATAAGGTTGAGCCCGTCAAGGAAACCATAGCCTTCGACGACTTCCAGAAACTCGACATCCGCGTCGGTACCGTACTCGAGTGCGAGCGCGTGCCAAAGATGAAGAAACTGCTCAAATTCCTCATCGACGACGGCATGCAGAAGCGCACCATCGTCAGCGGCATCGCCGAGTGGTACGAGCCCGAGCAGCTCAAAGGCAAGCAAGTGCTCTTCGTAGCCAACCTTGCTCCCCGCGAGTTTAAGAACGGCCTCGTCAGCGAAGGAATGATACTCTCTGCCACCAACTGGGACGGCTCCGTAGTCACCACCACCACGCTCTCCGACGTAAAGCCTGGCAGCCAAATCAGCTAATTCTATGGACAGCACACGACAACTTAAGATCAACCGCCTCATCCAGAAGGAACTGGGCGAGATGTTCGTGGAGCAAGGCAAGGGACTGCGTGGAGTGATGGTCACCGTCAGCGCATGCCGCGTGTCGCCCGACCTGAGCTATTGCAACGTCTATCTCAGCGTCTTCCCCTCCGACAAAGCCCAAGAGATTGTCAACAATGTCACCGCCAACATCCGCAGCGTACGCTACGACCTCGGTCAGAGACTGCGCCACCAGCTGCGCATCATTCCCGAGCTG
>JAFRQD010000064.1 GCA_017428785.1 Bacteroidaceae bacterium | reverse complement strand
GACTGCCCCTGTTCGGGTCTGGCACCAACCTGCCGTTGGCTCCCCAGATGAACATGTCGGGGTCGTTCCATGCGTACCACTCGTGCTCCGTATGCGGCAGCTTGTCAGTCTTCTCTGTCTTCGAGAAGCCACAGGCGGAGCAGATAAGTTTGTTCTCGCCATTCCTCTTCACGGTAGGCTCTGTGATGACTTCAGTCTGGTCGAAGTTGTGGTCTTGTGCGGGTTCGGGACTTGAGATGCCGCACTTGCAGACGAACCAGTGCTGCGTGATGCTGTGCTTTGCTATGTCGTAAGAGTGAACGTGGCCAGGCTCTACCTTCGGGATGACTTCGCTGTTCTTGTACTGGCAGTCCAAGCAGGTCTGTTCGCGCAGGCCTGTCTCGTCGGAGGTGGCAGGACGAACGAGTGTCCACTCTGTGAAGCGGTGCTTGGAGACTTCCTTCATCGCGCTGCACTCGCCGAAGCAGCAGTTCTCGTGCGTCTCGCTGTCCTTTGACCTGTAGCGACCGAAGACGTGCTGTGCCTTAATCGTGACGATGTCGGACGTCACGCTGCCGCGCTCGTTCGAGATGACGCAGTAGTACTTATTGTATTGTTGCTGATCTTCATCGCAGGCATCGCCATGGACGATTGCCTTCAATGTTGCTGTCTGTGCGCCGGCATGTTGGTAGAAGCCGTCTTCGTCGGGCGTGTCGTCCGTGACAGGCCTGAAGCCGTCGCCGTACTTCTTGTACCACTGATAGCTCAGGTTCGCGCCGCCTGCCCTCACCTTGAATGTGGCATAGCGTTGAGGCACATCAAGATAAGCGCTGGTGTTGGTCTTGCCTGTGTAGTCGGTTGGCTGGCTGAGGATGTATGGCTTGCCGTCGGCAGCTACCTCAGCGTATGGGATGGTGATGAGGCTCATCCTGTAGTTGCAGACTTCGCAGTTCACCTGAGCCGTTCCGTTGGTGTGTGTGCTGGGGTTGGGCGCAGTCAGGGTGACGGGCGTTCCCTCGGTGTGGATGGCTTTGTTCAAGGCGATGCCGCAGTCCTCGCAGACATTCCAGTGAGCGTTGACGTCTTTCCTCCATGTTGTGCTCACGTTCTGGTGCAGGCATTCTGCATCGTGCTCGCAGAGTTCGAGGCACTGGTCGTCCTCGTAGCACCAATGCTCGGCAAATTCGTCGCTCTCGATGCAGAGGTCATGGTCGCAGCCAACAGAAGACGTGTTGTCGGCGCAGCAGTCGAGGCAGAGCTCGCAGATGTCGCAACGCTCCTCGCCTTCGTAGCAGTCGCCGCACTGGTCGCAGATGAAGTGGCCGCCGAAGTCGTCGTCGCTCTCCGGGCAGACATCGTGGTCGCAATGTTCGCGGCAGTTCTCGCAGAGTCCGCAGTATTCGCAAAGCTCGCCGTCGTCGAAGCATTCGCCGCAATCGGGGCAGACGTGGTCGTCCCAGTCAGAACCGTCGGGACAGAGTTCGTGCTCGCAGTGATAGTCTGCCTGGCACTCGGGGCAGAGGCCGCAGTACTCGCACTCATCATCATGCGGACATTCGCCGCACTCGGGGCAGAGATGGTCTTCGTAGTCGGCGGAAGCGATGCAGTAGCCATGTTCGCAACCCTCCGACTCGCTGTTGTTATAGCAGCAGTCTTCGCAAAGCTCACAGTTAGAGCAAAGTTCGACGCCGGCTCCTTCGGTGCACTTGCCGCATTGCGGACACTTCCAGTCGTTCTCTTCGCAGCAATGTATGCAATGTTCGCCGCCAAACTCACACCAGACCACTTCGTCGCCGAAGCAGTCGCCGCACTCGGGGCAGTGCTCTTGGTAGCTGGCACAGCTCTCGCAGAGTCCGCATTCGTCGCAGACATCTTCGTCGCAACGGAAACATTCGCGGCAGTGGATGAAGTCCTCGGCCGCCGCATCTTCCATGCACACGTGGCAGATGGCATGTTCCACGCAGGCATCGCCCGTCGCGAAGTCGGTCTCTTCTCCGTCGATGACCATACAGTTGCCGCACTTATCGCATTGCACTTCGCTGCAGTCCGTGCAGTGTTTCTCTATCATCGAGTATTCGCAGTCGCACTCTGAGGCACCTTCGCCGAATATTTCATGACAGTAGGGACATCCAACACCAGTTTCTTCGATGAGGTATTCTGCGCAGTCGTAGCAAATGTATTCGTCGAACATGTTGAAGATGCCGTCGTGGTATTCGCCATTATCGATACAATTGTCACAAAACTGGCAGTGGTGCGAACGGAAGCAATCGGAATTGACATCGTTCGTGCACGAGCCGCACTCATCGCAGAAGAAATCTGCGGCAGTCTCCTCTGCCTCGGACGAGCTTTCGGCATAGAATATGTACTCGGAACCGCACTCGTCGCAGGTGGCTACGGCTTCGTTCCATGTGTCGGTCCACTCCCAATCCCAGGCATGGGCTTTGAGCAGCGGGAACATCACTATGGCCAGCGCCATAATCATTCTCATAAGTGTTTGAGATGTTTTCATAGTTGTATTTTTTAATATTTATTATTATTATGTGTATGCAAAAATACAATTTTTTACTTATGAAGCCAAGCACTCTCGAATTTTTCTTTCTATAATCTGCTCCAATTGTGGTTCTATCTGTTTCCACTTCCTTTCGAGAAGCCTGTCGACCAGTGCCTCATGCTCATCCAGAAAGCTGAGATACTCTGCTGCAAGTTGGTGAGCTGCCTTTTGCTTCTCTGATAGTTTCACGACGGTAAATAGAAAGGGGTTAAATGGTAAATGCTTTGTTTTCTGCCGCAAAGATACGGCAAATATTCTTTAGGGTGGTTGATAAAATCTTCCAAAATAAGGTATTGCATTTGTCATTTTCTTCCAAAATGCATATTAAAAGGCAAAAAATCCCGATGAAAAGGGGAAAAATTAAAGAAAGCGGGTCAACACTCGGAAGCCCTCAGGAGGGGATAGAAAACGCCGCGTGCGGCGATGGCAATCCCCGGCTGCGGCGATGGTCATCCCCGCGTGCGGCGATTGGCAATTCCGCAGGCGGCGTTTGAAAGGGCCGTTCAAGGGGGATTTTAAGACCCCACTCCAACCCCTCTCCATCCACGAATGGGAGGGGAGCATTAGTCACAAAAAATCCCCCGCCCCTATGAGGGGAGGGGTTGGGGTGGGGTAAGCAAGCACAGCAGTTTCCCTCCCCTATAATGGGAGGGGTTAGGGGTTAGCGGCGAATCTCCCCGCCCCTATGAGGGGAGGGGTAGGGGTGGGGTAGAATATCAGGCAGCTTCAGAAGCCCGACCAGAACTGCCGCCAATACTTGCGGGCCAGTTCGTCCCAGCGGCCAATGGTGGCATTGAAAAAGTCCGCCGTGTAGCCATTCAGGAAAGCCGTCCGCTCCTTCTCATCGGTGTTCCACCAGGTACGTTCCACAAACGCCTGTTCGCGCTCTGCTTTGTCGAGGAAATATTGCTGAGCTTTCTGTAGCGATTCGCGAGTTTGTCCCCATTTCATCGATGAAATTCGGTTTGCCTCGCGGTAATGCCAGAGTGCTGCATCGTCTCTTTTCCGATGCTGGCCACAGACGCCAAGCATCATGGGCAGCTCAGTATTTCCAGAGAAAATGGGGAAGCGAGGCGACTGTCCCGGGTTGTCGAGCGCAACCCAAGCCACACCGCCTATCTCGTCGGGCATCCACGAACGCAGCTGAATCACCGTGCTGTAGGCGCACCAGGAGACGCTGACGGTGCGGATGTTGGCCATCGTGCTGTCGTTCAGCAGACCGGCATAGCGGCGAATCTCATCCGGACGCATCCAGGGGTTGCTTATCAGCGGCTTGCCTCCTTTCAGTTTCACTCCGTTGCCATCCTTAGCCAGCGAGTCGATTTTGCACGAAAGGCTGAGGTCCGTACCCTCATAATATGAGCCCAAAAGCTTAGAGACCCTCTCGACAGAAACCTTCTCTTTCGGCTTCACCGAGAGTGGTAATTCGCCCATTTCATCGGTAAAATTGGCATCGGGAGCAAGCTGCTGCATGATGAAAAGTTCGCGCACGCTGTAGTTCTTCGGCTCGTTGAAATAGTTGCCGCCAGAGTAAGCCTTCCAAAAAGAGAATTCCTCCTTGCCGTCCCAAAGGTTTAACTGCTTGGCTACGGAGAAGACATTGTCCGAAGCCATGAAGTGGTCCGTGTCGCTTAAGTCGATTTTGCCTATGCGGCAGATGTTCGCGCTGACCGCCACCTCGTCGTCGGGTATGCGCTGGGCTGCCCAGACGCCCCCGATCTGTTTCGGCCCCTCGCCGAACACCTCGAAGATCCACACCTCTTTCTGGTCGGCGATGGTGAGGCATTCGCCGCTGTCGCCGTAGCCGTACTGCTTGATGAGGCTGCCCATGAGCCGGATGGCCTGTCGGGCCGTTGTGCAGCGCTGCAGGGCAACGCGTTGCAGCTCCTCAATCATGAAGAGCCCCTTCTTGTTCTGCAATGTGTCGCGGCCGCTGATGGTCGTCTCGCCCATCGCCAGCTGCTTCTCGTTCAGGCAGGGATAGGCCGTGTTGAGGAAGCGGTAGGTGTGACGCGCCTGAGGAATCGTCCCCCTTTCCTTGACATCCGTCATATCCTTGGAGTGCTCGGTGTGCATCGTCCCCTCGTAGATGCTCATGATGGTGTCGCGGGGATAGTCCTTTGCAGGCTCGATGCTCATCCAGGTGCGATACCACGAGTCGCAGGTGTGGCTCGTCATGACCGAACCGTCGGTCGATGCGTTCTTTCCCACCATGATGCTGGTGCAGGCATCTTTCTCGGTCTGTGCCGAGCAGAACCATGCCCAGCTCAGGAATGTCAGGAGTGCTATGTGTCTCATTGCTTCAAGAGTTTCTTTCCGTCGTGAATGTAAAAGCCCCGCGAAGGTGTGCCCGCCAGTTTGCGGCCGTCGAGGGCGAAATAGTTAGGGTCTTTGGGGTTCTTAGGGTCTTTAGGGTCTTTAAGGAGTATAGGGTCGATGCCTGTAATCTCGTCGTCGGAGAGGACGGGATGCAGCGTGATGCGGTCGAAGTTAGGTGCCCAAAGGTCGTCGAAGGCTTGAATGGTGATGGTGTTGTTCGAGCCTTTGTTCAGAGTGATGGGAATCATCTTCCATCCCATCCCGTCGGGGTCCCAAGAACTGGTGCAGTCGCCGTTGCTTTGGTAGAATATCGTGTCGCCAATCTGCACGTCGTTGACGAGAAGCTTGGCCGGCCGCGTGTCCTTCGAGATGTAGTAGATGGTCAGGATGTAATCGCCTGTGTGAGAGGCTTTGATGCGTTTGAACTGAATCTTGCTGCCCAGCCCGACGTCGCCTACGAATTTGCCTCCGGAAGCATGAAGCGAAGAGTATTCCTTCGCTTTTGCTCTGCCGGTAAGCGTATTTGTGGAAGCTTCAGCCTCGTAGGTAGTGCGCTCCAGAGGCACAGCGAGGTTGTCGTCGGGAGAGATCTGCATGAGGAAGCCGCCTTCGCTGATTTCCTTGATGGTGATGGTGTTGCCTTTCGTCACTTGCTTCTTCTCGAACTTGAGGTCGGAGCGGCAAGAGCCGTCCCGATAGATGTAGGCCGTATAGGATGTTCCCTCTTCGAGGAAGTCCAGTTTCAGTCGGCAGGAACGCTCGTTGACACTGATGCCCGACACCCACCAGTCGCTGCCTTTCCTCCTGGCGACTGTGGCGAACTTCTGCGGATTGCCTTCCAGGAGCAGACTCTCATCCCAGGCAGCGGGCAGACGCTTCATGATGTCGCGACCCAAGAAGTATTTCAGGTTCTGGGGGCACTCGGCAATATGAACGATTCCACTCTCGAAGAGCGTCAGCAGAGCCATGTGATGCCCCATACTTCTATGGGTCATGATGCTGCCTCGCCAGGTTGCGAAGTCGCCGGGCGTGTAGTCCATCGCCCCGACCACATTGCGGGTAAAGAGGACGCCTAAGTGTTGCTGAGTCGTGTTCTTCTTTGAATGCCAGAAGTTCTGCTCGCCGCCAAAGATGCCCTCCTGCGTCATGATGTTGGGATAGGTGCGGCGCAGGCCTGAAGGACGCGTGCAGCCGTGGATGTTGACCATCATCTTGTATTTCGCCGCAGTCTTGTATAGTTTCTCGATTCGCTCCATGGCTTCCTTCGAATCGTCTTCCCAGAAATCGACCTTGATGCCCTTCATGCCCCACTGGTGCCACTTCTTCATAGTCGCGTCCATCCTCTCGTTTGAGAAGTCCTGACTATAGATGAGCCTGGAGTCGCCCCAAAGGAGGCAATCTACACCTTTTGCATTCGCATCATTCACGAAGCCGGGGAACCAGGACGAGCTCCAGCCTGCATCGATGAGATAGTAGGGCCAGCCCATTTCTGCTGAGAGTTCGCAGTGTGCCCACTCGCCTTCGCGGAGTCCGCCATAAGCATTCTTTATCTCACCCTTGCCGCCATCCGAGCCGCCCCAATACCATGCAGCGACGCCTGGCTTAATCCAGCTGAGGTCGCTTATCGTGGTAGGCGGGCACAGATTCTCTGTCATCGTCGTTTCGAAGATGGTCTTTATGTCGCCGCACACCACCATTCGCCAAGGTGTATAGGCGGGCAGGTTGCATGTGATGCGGTGTGCTTTGTCCTCGGCATAGTCTTTTGTCTGTCCGGCCCAACTGTAGGAGAACTCGCCCACTTGCTCCTCGGCTTTTGTCAGAGAGGTGCAGAAGATGCCGCGGCAATCGGCTTCGGAAATGAGGAGATAGTCGGTCCCGTTATAGACGAGGGTAGGGGAGTTGTAGCGCCTGTCGCCAGTCTCGAGAAGCGTTTGCCAGTCGGTATAGTTCGTATAGAGGCCTTCGTAGGGATAGTTAGGGTCGTTACCGCCCGAATTGCCCAGGAACCGACAGGCAAGCGTGCTGGCGATGTTGGCCACACGGATGCGGCTTGCTTCCTCGGTGAAGTTCGCCGAAGTGTGTCCCCCGTACTTTGGGATGATGTATCGGAAAGCAAAACCGTCGTCGTAGAGGCGGAAGAGGACGGTCATCCTCCATGTCCCCCTTTTCGTCGTAACGGAAAGTGTGTTGCAGCGGTCGCGGTACTGACTGCGTTTGCCTACGGGAAGAGAGTAGGCGTCATCGACGGAATCGTTCACAGCCTCCACCAGCTCCAGCTCTTCCGAAAGGTTCAATGTAGAGAACTTAAGTCCTAAAGGCGACTCGCTAACTATGGTTCTGCCGTCTTTTCCGACAGAATAGCTGAGCTTCCCGTCGGTGAGAGATACCGTTGCTTTCAAGTGTCCGTCGGGAGAAGACACGGTGAAGTCCTCTGCCCACAGTGTAAGCGCTTGCAGCAGGGCAGCGCAAAGTAAGAGTGTTCTAGTTTGCATGATATAATGGGTTTTTGTTTGCAAAGATACTAAAAATTCCATAAAAACACATATTAAATAAGAAAAAAGGGGCAAAATGCTTGGCGGATTGAAAAAATGTCGTACCTTTGCAGCCGGTTTGGAAAAAGTCGTCTATTGGAATAGACTAAAAAGAGAAGATTAGAAATGTCTAAGATTTGTCAAATTACCGGTAAGAAGGCCATGATTGGCAATAATGTGTCACACTCCAAGCGCCGCACCAAGAGGAGCTTCAACGTGAACCTGTTCACCAAAAAGTTCTACTATGTGGAGGAGGATTGCTGGATTAGTCTGAACATCAGCGCTTCCGGTCTGCGCTACATCAATAAGGTAGGACTCGACGCCGCTCTGAAGAACGCAGTGGCTGAAGGTTATTGTGATTGGAAGGATATTCGTGTAATCGGTTAATCTAACGAAGGAGTTAACGAAATGGCAAAGAAAGTTAAAGGCAACAGAATCCAGGTGATTCTGGAGTGCACCGAGATGAAGCAGAGCGGTCTGCCCGGCACATCCCGCTACATCACCACGAAGAACAGAAAGAATACTCCCGAGCGTCTCGAGCTCAAGAAGTATAATCCCATCTTGAAAAAGATGACTGTTCATAAGGAAATCAAGTAATAACCCATTAAGTGTAATATAAGTTATGGCAAAGAAAACAGTCGCAACCCTTCAGACGGGTAAAACCGATGGCCGTTCATACACCAAGGTTATCAAGATGGTGAAGAACCCTCAGACAGGTTCCTACTCATTCGACGAGCAGATGGTTCCCAATGAGGCCGTAAAGGATTTTTTCAAAAATTAGTGTATAAGTTTATATGAGTTGGGAGGCGGGAAGCAGTGATTGTTTCCCGCCTTTTTTTAAATATGTTCACAACTTACACTCTTCCATGCGGCCTCAGGCTTGTCTGCACTCCGGGACAGACGGATGTGGTGTACCTGGGCATCGCCATCGATGCCGGCACTCGCCACGAACTGCCCAAAGAGAGCGGAATGGCCCATTTCATCGAGCATATGTCGTTCAAGGGGACCCGCCGTCGCTCGGCTCGGCAAGTCATCTCGAGCATGGAGAGCGTGGGCGGAGAACTCAATGCGTTTACAGGCAAAGAGGAGACGGTCTATTATTGCACTTGCCTGAAGCAACATGTTTCGAGGGCCATCGACCTCCTGCTCGACATCGCTTTGGAGAGCACCTATCCCCAGGAAGAGATGAACCGCGAGGTGGAAGTGGTCATCGACGAGATAGAGAGCTATCAGGACCAGCCTGCGGAACTCATCTACGACGAGTTCGAGAGCCTTATCTTCCCGTCTCATCCCCTCGGACGCAACATTCTGGGCGATGCCGAAACGCTACGGAAGTACCGTTCCGGCGACCTGCATCGCTTCGCCCGGCGTCTTTATCATCCCGACAGGATGGTGCTTTATGTGTTGGGCAATGTGGAGCCTGAAAAAGTGCTCCGTGCGGTGGGAAAAAACGCCGCGTGCGGCGATGCCCAACGCCGCACGCGGAAATTGCCAACGCCGCACGCGGAGATTGGCATCGCCGCACGCGGGGATTTTAACGTCCTCCGAGAGAAGAATACACACCAGGCTCATGTGGTTGTCGGAGCCCCGTCGTTCGGGGGTAACGACCCTCGCCATCTGCACCTTTATTTCCTCAGCAACATGCTGGGCGGACCGGCGATGAGCAGCCGCCTGAACCTCGCTCTTCGCGAACGCAACGGACTGGTCTATACCGTCGAGAGCAACCAGACAACCTACACGGATACAGGCGTTTGGAGTGTTTATTATGGGTGTGATGCAAAGGACAGAGCCCGATGCCACAAACTCGTCCTTCGAGAGTTGGACCGCTTGGTGCAGCACCCCCTTTCCCAGCATGCTCTCGATGCTGCCCGAAGACAGCTGAAGGGGCAAATCGGCATTTCTTACGATAACTTCGAGAATGTGGCCATCGGAATGGCGAAGCGTTATCTCCATTATGGCACCACGCTCTCACGGGAGCAACTTTTCGAGCGCCTCGATGCCATCACTCCCGAGGATTTGCTCTCGACAGCTCAGAGTGTCTTCTCCCCCGACCGCCTTCTGACGCTTGAATACGTCTGAAGGTTTTTTATGTGCCTTTTTGCCTATTTTTGCATTTTAGTCGATTAAAATGCAAGGAAGCCGATACAAACAAAAATGCCACACGAGGAAATCGGAAAATCCACGTGTGGAAAACACAAACGCGACACGTGGATTTTGCAAAGTCCTCGTGTCGCGTTTTGAATCCTCAAGCGGGTATTAGAAATCAGAGAGTTGACGCAATCATTCTTTCTCCCTGGGGAAGGCTGAGATGCGTAGGCGGGCAGCTCCCATCGGGACGAGAGTGATGGGCGTTGTTGTCTCGGCTCGCTTGGCGTACTTTGTGGGGAGGAAGTCCGTCATACCTGTGGCGTCGAACTTCCACGACGGAATCTGTCTGCCGACAGCCGTGAACTCCAAGGGCACACCTTCGAGGGTGAAGGGTTGGTCGTTCTCGGGCCAGGGCTTGTGCTGGACGCTGAACTCGATGGGAAGGTTCTGTTCGTCGACCACCAGACCATAGTTCCAGTCGCTCTTCGCCCGAAGCACATAGCAGGGCCACAGCGAGGCATCGACACCCGACTGCCAGTGAGAGTCGTCCTGCACGAACTCTGGGTCGCGGCTGTCGTGCTGTTCGTACTCCTCCTCTATCTTGAGCGAGAGGGTGAGCGGACCATAATCGACGCTGACGCTCGATTTGTTCTGCTGCCAAACGGTTGTGCGAACTGTCATGGGCAGACGCAGGCTGACGACATCGCCTTCCTGCCATTCGCGCTGGATGCGGACATAGCGTCCGGCAGCCTCCGCAATGGCTTGGTCTTCACCATTCACGCTGACAGATGCCCCTTCTGCCCAGGCCGGAATGCGCAGGTAGAGGGGGAAGGTGACATCGCGTTCGGGGTGGAGCGTCAGGGTGATAGTCTCCTCGAAAGGATAGTTGGTGGTCTCCTCCATACGAAGCGAGACGCCGTCGGCCACCAGAGCCGTTGTCTCGTTGGCAGCGTAGAGCATCGTGGCAAGACCGCCATCGGCACTTGCCATCACAAGGTGCTCAGAGAAGTAAGGCCAGCCCATGCCGTGATTGTGCTGACAGCAGCGGGAGCTGAAAGGACTCATGCTGAGCATGCCGCGCAAGGCATTGTCGATGCTGGGCGCATGGTTCTTCTCGTCGCTGATAGCCATGTTTGCCGATGTGATATAGCGCAAGGCTCGCATGTCGGGCGTGAGTGCGGCAGGCAGGGAGTTGAAAGCCACGTTCTCGCAATGGTCAGCCCAGAAGATGTCGCCCGTGATGCCCATCAGAATCTCGTCGCTTGCCATCTGCTCTACAATAGCACAGGTCTCGGCACCGTTCCTCGGGTCATAGTATCCGTTGCGGGCGTTCTCGTCGGCTGCATACATACCGCCCGGCATCTGTCCGAAGCGGCGTCGCATCTCGTTGTGGGCGCGGTAGGTTGCCTCAAGCATCGCTTTGTCGCCCGTGTACATATAATATGTGGCAGGTTCGCGGAAGCCTTGGGCCACGTTCACGCCGTGGAAGTTAGGCAGGTCGCCCTGCATCGTCCAGTCGGAAGTGGCGCGATGGAGCTTGTCGATGAGGGGCAGGATGGTTTTGTCGCCGTTGCGGTTATAGAGCCAGAGTACGCTCCAGAGGTTGTCGCCGCCACGCTTCTCCTGCCAAAGACCTTTCAGGAACTTGTTGTCGTTGATGGTCAGTTCCCACTTGAAGTGGCGGTTCATGGCGTTCAGGACACGTCTCGAACCGGTGGCTTCATAGTAGGTCTGCAGAGCCCACAGCATCGGCATCTTTGCCCAGAGGTCGGGGCTTGAGCCATCATATCCGTCGGGGCCGAGGCGTCCGTTGGAGGCTTGGTTGTTGAGCACGGCATTGATCCATGTGTCCACCTCGCGCTTCATGGCAGCATCGTCCAGGATGAAGGCCAGACTGCTGTAGCCTCTGATCCAGTAAGGCACCTCTTCCCATCCGTGGTCGCCCTGATTGGAGAGCCATTGGTTGTTGTTCTTGTCGAGCCATGCGCTGACGGTGCCGAGCTGACCGTTCAGTCCGTCGCGCTGCAACTCAAGGTATTTGCGAAGCCAACCTTTGGGCTGTACCTTGCCAACGGGCAGCTTCAGGAGCGGAGCCTGCTGCAGGGGTTCACGGAAGTTGGTGTAGTTAGCGTTGCTCTGCTCGCGGTCGGGGCAGTCCACAATAGTGACGTTGGTCTGTGCCTGGCAGCATGCGGTTAAAAGCAAGAATGCCAGGAAGGAAAGGGCTTTGTTCATGTGCATTGTTATTTACGAATAATCTTTTTACCTTGTGTGATAATAATGCCTTGATGTTTTGTGTCGGCAGATATTTGCTGCCCGAGCAGGTTGTACACACGTTCCTTCTCCTCGGGAGAAGAAATAAGACTGATGGCTGTTCTTGTCGGGTCGTAGGTTACGGACAGTCCGTAGTCGATGTGTCCGCCTCCGGCACCTTGCTGCAGAGAGACACAAAGGACATTGTCACCCTTCACCAGCAGTTTCTTCCTGATATTGGGAAGGCGGAAGGTGGCATAGTTGTTGTCGTTCCAGCCTGTGGCTGATGTCAGTCGTATGCCGTTGAGCCAGAATATCGGGTTCTCATCGTAGCTGTAGGTCAGGTTGACTATACCAATCTCAATCTTCTGCAAGTCCTCTTCTGTGAGAGTGAAGTGGCGTCGGATGAGAATAGGGTGTACTGTGCTCTGCCATTGTGTGACGAGGAACTTGTTCTGGTCGATGCTAAAAGGGCCGATGCCTTCGCGCCAATAGCTCTCGTCCTCGTCAAGAGCATACCACTTGGCCTTTTCCGCCGGCGAGATGTCGGAATTGTAGTTCAGTTCGTAGAAGAGGCAAGGCCAGGAGCCTTCCCCGCTATCTACCGTATCAAGAATGAAGTCCGTAACTGTGTCAGCAGCATTTGCTGTTCTTGTCATGAGAAGCAAAAGTAGGGGGAGAAGTCTTTTAAGTGACATATAAACAAAGTTATAGTGTTCTTTCGGGCAACAAAGGTACAAAAAAAAGAGCAAAAAAAAGGTCTTCAGAGAATATTTAATGTAAGTTAACCCACATAATACATGTGGTTTTGCATATAAACATGGCAAATGTGCGGTGTATTTCAGTCGAAATGAAACTTTCCCCCACCAATTTTGTAATGTTGGTGAAAAAGTTTTCAACAGCTCTTTCTTATATGTCATAGAGTGCTGAAAGTCCTTTATTTATGGGCTTTTGCGAAACCAAAAGGGTGACGCTTTGACGGGTTATCAACAAGATAAGTCAAGAGGTTAAGAAAAAAAAGTTTGCAGAAAGTGTGGGGAATTGTGGGGAATTGTGTATCTTTGCAGCAGATTTTCTAAAGAAAAAGGAAAAAACGATGAGATTCACGGGTAGCATAGATGCCAAGACGGACGAAAAAGGACGTGTTTTCGTGCCCAGCGTCTTCCGAAAAATCCTGCAAAAGGAAGAGGAGGAAGGCCTCGTGTTGCGTCGTGACCTCTTTGAAAACTGCCTTGTGCTCTACCCGAAGAGTGTGTGGGATGCTCAGGTCGATAGCGTCAGGGCCCGCACCAATCCCTTCGACCGCCATCAGCGTCAGGGCATGCGTCTCTTCACGGCCGATGCAGAGAACATCACCCTCGACAGCGGTGGCCGAATGCTCATCCCCCGTCGATACCTCGAGCATGCTGGCATAAAGAGCGACGTGAGATTCATCGGAGTGGACGACACCATCGAAATCTGGAGCAAGCAAGCTGCCGAAGACCTCCTCAGCGATCCCGATAAGGTGGCGAACATCCTGGAGGAAATGATGAAATCCACCGATTCCCTTTAGGAAAGGAAAGGAAAAAGGTTCCCCCTTAAGAGGGTTAGGGGTGTCTTAATATATTAATAATGTACGCGAAGTGTGAGGAATATCATGTGCCGGTACTGCTGAAAGAGGCAGTCGACGGACTGGACATCAAGTCCGGAGGCATATATGTCGACCTCACATTCGGTGGCGGCGGTCACAGCAAAGAGATTCTCCGACGCCTTGGGGGCACAGGACATCTCTACAGTTTTGACCAAGACGAAGATGCTCTGCTGAATGCAAAAGAGTTGGAAGGCGAAACGAACTTCACTTTCATCCGCAGCAACTTCCGCTTCCTGAAGAATTGGATGCTCTATTACGGGCACGAGCAGGTGGACGGCATCCTTGCTGACCTGGGCGTAAGCAGTCATCATTTCGACGAGGAAGAGCGAGGCTTCAGTTTCCGTTTCGACGCTCCGCTCGACATGAGGATGAACCGAAAGGCCAGCCTCGATGCAAGGAGGATAGTGGAGGAGTATAGCGAGGAGCAACTCTCGGGTATCCTCTACCTCTATGGAGAACTGAAGAATAGCCGCCGCATCGCCGCCAGCATCGTCAGGGCACGACAGCAGACGCCCATCACCACGACGACGGAACTGGTGGAGGTGCTCAAGCCTTTGATGGGGTACGACCGCGAGAAGAAGGACCTGGCTCGTGTCTTCCAGGCGCTCCGCATAGAGGTAAATGGCGAGATGGTTGCCCTGAGGCAGATGCTCGATGCAGCCACAGAACTGCTCAAGCCTGCGGGTCGCCTCAGCATCCTCACCTATCATTCCCTCGAGGACCGTATGGTGAAGAACATCGTCAAGGCCGGCAATGCCGAAGGAAAAGTAGAGACCGACCTCTTCGGACGCAGCAACGCACCGCTCGAGGCAGTCAATCGCAGCGTCATCATACCGAGTGAAGAAGAGCTGGAAAGCAATCCTCGCAGCCGTTCGGCAAAGCTTCGAGTGGCAAGGAAGAGGGATTAAAGATTAGGGATTAAAGATTAAATTAAGGAATAGGGAACAACCTATGGCTGAGATAGAGATAGATAACATCGAGGAACTCCAGGAAGTGATTCCAGAAGCTTCAGAAGCTTCAGAAGTTTCAGAAACTCCGGAGAGTCCGGAAGTTCAAGAAGAGAAGGAGCCCGTCAGCAACAAGGAAAAGCTGATGCGTTCGCTTGTTGGCGACGAGGATGATGTCGATGAAGAGACCGCTGCCAGTCTTCGCCAGATGCTGGATGCTGCTCCTCGCTGGTTCCTGAGCCAGTGGAAGATGATGCTCCTGGTGTTGGCCGGTGTCTTCCTCTACATCACAAATGGCTATCAAGCACAGGTTGAGATGATGAAGGAAACAGAGCTCGAGGCAGAACTCAAGGATTGGCGATACAGAAGCATCACTCGTGTAAGCGAGCTCACGCAACTCTGTAGGCAAAGCCAACTTGAGCAGAAACTCCGCGAGCAAGGCGACAGCACGCTGACTCCCAGCAAAGTAGCGCCGTTTATTATCAATGTAAAAGAGTAAGCCCCTGATTATGCAAACCAACAAAGATAAAGCCCCAAGACGCTACATCGTTATCTTCGTGCTGATGTGCTTGGCAGGATTGTATATCCTGGGCAAGGCTCTCTATACAATGTTGCCACCCGAGAGCGACTATTGGAAGGAAGTGGGTCGTAACAGCAAGATTGCCAAGATTCCTGCCAATCGCGGCAACATCCTTTCTTGCGACCGCCAGGTGCTCTCCGGCACTGTGCCCAAGTATGCGCTTTATATGGACTTCGCCGTGCACGATCCCGATTCGAGTATTGAGGCAAAGACAAGAGCGTTCCGCGACTCGGCATTCCGAGTTGACCTCGACAGCATAGCGCAAGGATTGGCCCGTATCTTCCCGGACCGCGATGCGGAGTGGTTCCGCCAGCGTCTTGTGCAGGGAAAGGGCCGCGGCAAGTACTCTTGGCGCATCTATCCCAAGCTCGCCTCGTATGTTCAGTATCGTGCTTGCAAAGAGTTGCCGCTTCTCAGGGAGAGCATGTACAAAAGTGGCTTCCATGCCGACGAGATGCTGCTTCGCCTCAAGCCGTACGGCGGATTGGCAAGCCGCACCATTGGCGAGCTGTACAACGACACAAGCAGTCAGGCAAAATGCGGCCTCGAGTTGAGTTTCGACAGCATCCTTAGAGGACGGCCTGGCTCGAAGCATTTCATCACCGTGCGCAACAGGAGGGTTCCCATCATTGATGCTCAGGCAGAGAACGGGCACGACCTCCTCACGACTATCGACATCAACATACAGGACTTTGCCGACCGCACCCTTCGCAGCAAGCTGAAGGAGGAGCTGGTGAACGGCGAGGTGGGCGTTGCTGTCGTGATGGAGGTGAAGACAGGCGACGTGAAGGCTATCGTCAACCTCACTCGTGGCGAAGACGGCGAATATTATGAGATGAAGAACAATGCCGTGAGTGACCTCTGGGAGCCTGGCTCGACATTCAAGACCGCCAGCATTATGGTAGCTCTCGAAGACGGCAAGATAGACCTGAACAAGTCTGTCGATTGTGCTCCGGGCATCGTCAATATGCATGGCAGAAACATGAAGGACCACAACTGGCATCGTGGCGGCTATGGCACATTGAAGGTGGAGGACATCCTCGGTCAGAGCAGTAACATCGGTGTGAGCAAGATAATCGATGAGGCTTATGGAAGCAATCCTTCCGCTTATGTTGATGGCTTGCATCGCGAAGGCGTCGGCATTCCCTTGAATCTTCCATTTGTAGGCAGGGGTGAGCCTTATGTTCCGCATCCAAAGGACAAGAACCGCTTCTGGAGCAAGCCAGACCTGCCATGGATGAGTATCGGTTATGTGACGATGCTTCCGCCCATCAGCACCCTGACGTTCTACAATGCCATTGCCAACGGCGGCAAGATGGTGAAGCCGCGTTTCGTGAAGGCCGAGCTGAAGGACGGCATGGTGATACGCGAGTTCCCGACGGAGGTCATCAAGGAGCGTATATGCAAGCCCTCCACGCTCCGCGACATCCAGTACTGCCTGGAGCACGTCGTGAGCGGCGGTCTCGGCAAGAAGGCAGGCAATGGCGGCAAGTTCTTCAAGGTGAGCGGCAAGACAGGAACGGCACAGATAAGTGTGGGAGGTTCGTATGCAGCCCGCAAGTATATGGTCAGCTTCTGCGGCTACTTCCCCAGCGACGACCCCAAGTACAGCTGCATCGTCTGCATCCGCAAGAGCGGCTTGCCTGCATCGGGCGGCGGACAGTGCGGTCCCGTCTTCAGCGAGATATCGCAGTACATCATGTCGAGAGACTCTATGCGCAATGCCATTGCAGCCGCCGACACGAACTCTGTCTTTGTGCCCGAGGTGACGAAAGGCAGCAAGCAGCGTGCCGAAGCCATCGTGGAGGGCATGGGCCTTTCGAAGAAGCAGCTCAGCCTGGCTGAAACGGACACCGTTTCGTTGAACAAGGTTCCCGATGTTATCGGCATGGGCGTGAAGGACGCAGTCTTCGCATTGCAGAAGCGAGGCTTGCGAGTTCGCATCAATGGCTGCGGAGAGATCACAAAGCAGGACATTGCAGCCGGTTCTGTCGCTACCAAAGGCAAATATATCACACTGACAGCATCACCAAAGAACAACTAATTGAAGACAATGAAACTACAGCAACTCATACATGATTGCAAGCCACAGCAGGTGGTGGGAAGCATAGAAAGGGAAGTGACAGGCATCGAGATAGACAGCCGTCGCATCCAGAAAGGTGCAGCATTTGTAGCCATGCGAGGCACTCAGGTTGACGGCCATACCTTCATCGACAAGGCCATCGAACTTGGTGCAGGCGTGGTGGTATGCGAGAAGTTGCCCGAAACAATCAAAGAAGATGTGACCTATCTCGTCTATCCCAATACAGGGGATGTGGTCGGCATGCTGGCCACGCACTTTTTCGGCGACCCGAGCAAGCGCATGCACCTCATCGGCGTGACTGGCACAAACGGCAAGACGACCATCGCCACCGTGCTCTACAACATCTTCCGCCAGCTGGGCTACAAGTGCGGCCTGTGCAGTACCGTCTGCAACTACATCGACGGCGAGCCGGTACCTACTGAGGTAACGACTCCCGACCCCATCACGCTGAACCGTCTGCTCGGGCAGATGGCCGACGAGGGTTGTGCCTATGCCTTCATGGAGGTCAGCAGTCACAGCGTCAGCCAGAAGCGCATCGGAGGCCTCTCGTTCAGCGGCGGCATCTTCACCAACCTGACGCGCGACCATCTGGACTATCACGGCACGTTCGAGAACTACCGCGACGCCAAGAAGGGCTTCTTCGACGCTTTGCCCGCCGACGCTTTCGCCATCATCAATGCCGACGACCGCAACGGAATGGTCATGGTGCAGAACTGCAAGGCGACGGTCAAGACGTATTCGCTCCACTCAGCAGCCGACTTCAAGGCTCGCATCATGGAGGAGAGCTTCGAGGGTATGGATCTTGAGATAGACGGCAGGGATGTCAGCGTTCAGTTCGTGGGGCGCTTCAACGTCAGCAACCTCTTGGCAGTCTATGGAGCCGCCGTCATGCTGGGCGTCGAGCCGCAACAGGCACTCGTCCTGCTCAGTGCGCAGAAGCCCGTCAACGGCAGGTTCGAGGCCATCCGCTCCAGGGAAGGTGTCACAGCCATCGTGGATTATGCCCACACACCCGACGCCCTCGTCAATGTCCTCACAACCATCAACGAGGTGTTGCAGGGCAAAGGCCAGTGTTGGACGGTCTGCGGCGCTGGCGGCAACAGGGACAAGGGCAAGCGCCCCCTCATGGCCCAGGAAGCCGTCAAGAACAGCGACCGCGTCATCATCACGAGCGACAACCCTCGCAACGAAGACCCTCAAGAGATAATAAACGATATGCTGGCAGGCCTCGACAGCGGTCAGAGGCGCAGCGTCATCAGCATTGTGGATCGCAGGGAAGCCATCCGCACCGCCTGCACAATGGCACAGCCGGGCGACGTAGTCCTCGTGGCAGGAAAGGGACATGAAGATTATCAGATAGTTAAGGGGGTAAAACATCACTTCGACGACCACGAAGTGATACGCGAAGCGTTCGGAATATAACCCCCTCAGAAGGGGCTTGAAAACGCCGCCTGCGGAAATGCCCAACGCCGCACGCGGAGATTGGCAACGCCGCACGCGGGGATTGCAATCGCCGCAGCCGGGGATTTCAGACACACTAAAGAGTACAAAATAACACAACATAAAGTCATATAAAAGACATGCTATATTACCTGTTCAGATACTTAGGCGAATTCGGAGTTTCAGGTGCTAATCTGTGGCATTACATCTCCTTCCGTGCAGTGCTTACGCTGGTGCTGAGCCTCATTATCTCCATGTGGTTCGGCGAGTACTTCGTCCGCTGGATGAAGAAACATCACGGCAGCGAGGCTCAAAGAGACCCCAGCATCGACCCCTACGGTGTGGAGAAGAAGGGCGTGCCCACCATGGGCGGCATCATCATCATTGTTGCCACGCTCATCCCCTGCCTGCTGCTGGGCCGCTTGCGCAACATCTACATGCTCCTCATGCTCTTCACTACGGTATGGCTCGGAGCACTCGGTTTTGCTGATGACTACATCAAGATGAAGAAGACGAAGGACGGCATGCGCCCCATCTGGAAACTGCTCGGACAAGCGCTGCTCGGCCTGGTTGTCGGCCTGACGCTCTGGATGAGCCCGGATGCCGTTATCTGCGAGAACATACAGGATGAGAGGCAAGGCACTGAGCAAGTCGTGACGCACAGAAGCGAAGAGGTGAAGAGCACCATCACGACCATCCCGTTCGTCAAGAACAACAACCTCAACTACGCAGACATCTTCAGCTTCTTGGGCAGATACCGTACTGCGGCAGGTTGGATCTTCTTCGTGCTGGTCACCACCTTCATTGTGATGGCGGTCAGCAACGGTTCGAATTTGAACGATGGAATGGACGGTTTGTGCGCAGGCAACGCGGCGATAATGTGCATCGCGCTCGGCATCCTGGCCTATGTGAGCAGCCACATCCACATGGCTGCCTACCTGAATATAATGTATATCCCCGGGTCGGAGGAACTCGTCATCTTCATCTGTGCCTTCGTCGGCGCATTGATCGGCTTCCTCTGGTACAACGCCTATCCCGCCCAGGTGTTCATGGGCGACACGGGCAGCCTGGCCATCGGCGGCATCATCGGCGTGACGGCCATCATCATACACAAGGAACTGCTGCTGCCGCTGCTGTGCTTCGTCTTCCTCATGGAGAGTTTGAGCGTCATCCTGCAGACCAACTATGCCAAGATGGGCAATCGGCGCGGACTGAAGTGGCGCGTGTTCAAGCGTGCGCCGCTGCACGACACCTTCCGCGTCGCCCCGGGACAACTGCCCTCCAACTTCAAGGTGCTCATCAACTGGCCTAAAGGCTGTTGGCTTGAATCAAAGATAACCGTCCGCTTCTGGATAGTGACTATCATCATGGCGGCACTCGCCATAGTAACATTAAAGATAAGATAGAAGACTCCCTAGCCCCCTTTAGGGGGAACAAATGGTAAATGGTAAATGGTTAAATGGTAAATGAAGAGATGAAAAGGATTGTGATACTTGGAGCCGCCGAAAGCGGCGTTGGAGCTGCTGCACTGGCTAAGGTGAAGGGCTTCGACGTCTTCGTCAGCGACATGGGCAAGATAAAGGATAACTACAAGCAGGTGCTCCGCGACTACGATGTGCCTTGGGAAGAAGGCAAACACACGGAGGAACTCATCCTCAATGCCGTTGAAGTGGTGAAGAGCCCTGGCATTCCCGAGGATGCGCCAATGGTGCAGAAGGTCAGAGACGCAGGCATCCCCGTCATCAGCGAGATAGAGTTCGCCGGCCGCTACACGGATGCCAAGATGATTTGCATCACCGGCTCCAACGGCAAGACGACCACCACGAGCCTTATCTACCACATCTTCAAGAAGGCAGGCTACAATGCCGGCCTCGCCGGAAACATAGGTCGTAGCCTCGCACTGCAGATAGCAGAGGGCTGCACCTACGATTACTACATCATCGAGCTGAGCAGCTTCCAGCTGGACAACATGTATGACTTCCGCGCCAACATCGCCATCCTGCTCAACATCACGCCCGACCACCTGGATCGCTACGAGAATTCGATGCAGAAATACACTGATGCCAAGATGCGCATCGTACAGAACCAGACAGAGGACGACGCGTTCATCTATTGGAACGACGACCCCATCATCACTGCCGAACTCAGGAAGTATGGCATCAAAGCAAAGATGTGTCCCTTCAGCATCATCAAGAAGGAAGGCATGATAGGCTACATTGCCGACGGGCAGTACGTCATCGAGTACCCCACGCCCTTCAACATGGAGCAGGAAAGCCTGAGCCTGCGCGGCAAGCACAATATGTACAACAGTCTGGCAGCAGGCATCGCAGCTCGCATCAGCGGCATAGACGACGCCTCGCTCCGCCAAAGCCTGAGCGACTTCGAAGGCGTGGAGCATCGACTGCAGAAAGTGGCCCGCGTGGGAGGTGTGCAGTACATCAACGACTCGAAGGCAACCAATGTGGATGCCTGCTGGTATGCGCTCGAAAGCATGACCACACCCACCATCCTCATCATCGGCGGTAAGGACAAGGGCAACGACTATAATGCCATCAAGGAGCTCGTGCAGAAGAAGTGCGCAGGCCTCGTCTATCTCGGCGCAGACAATAGCAAACTGCACGATTTCTTCGATGGAATGGGCATTCCTGTGGCAGATACCAATAATATGAAGGATTGTGTTGAGGCTTGCAGCCGCATGGCCAAGCCAGGCTACACCGTTCTGCTCAGCCCCTGCTGCGCCAGCTTCGACCTCTTCAAGAACATGGAAGACCGAGGCGAGCAGTTCTGCGAACAAGTGAGAAATCTATAAACAGAAAAAGGTCCTGAAAGTCCTTAAGGTCTCTAAGGTCCTTAAGGCCATAACAAAGAATAAGAGAAGAGAAATGAAACTGAATAAGTTTAAGGACAAGACGTTGATACATGGCGACCTGGGCATCTGGGCTGTGTTCCTCATCCTGTGCGCCATCTCGCTCATTGAGGTCTATAGTGCCAGTTCGCGCATGACCTTTGCCTCCGGCGCATACTGGGACCCTATCATGCAGCATGGCTCCTTCATGCTGATGGGCATCTTCATTGCCTGGCTTGTGCATCTCATCCCGTGCAACTACTTCAAGTTGTTCTGCACCTTTGGCATGTTCATCTCAATCTTCCTGCTGATAGCTGTGCTGGTTATCGGTCAGAAGACAAACGACGCCGGCCGATGGATATCGATAGGCTTCATAAGGTTCCAGCCCAGTGAGCTTGCAAAGCTGAGTCTTGTGGGCTTCAGCTGCTTCATCCTTTCCTCGTTGCGCGATGAGAAGGGAGCAAGTCCGATGGGCTTCAAGATAGTGGCTCTGACTGCGTTTATTACGATATTGCTTATCTTTACGGAGAATGCTTCTACTGCTTTCATCATAGCCATCGCTATGTTTGGCATATGTTTCTATGCGCAGATTCGCAAGAAGATACTCGTCGGCGCACTCCTGTTGGGCATGCTTGGCATAGGCAGCATCTTCGGCATAGCATATTCCATCCCTGAGAAGACACTCACCGAATGGCAGATGTCCGATGGCCCTCTGCATAGAGTGCCGACTTGGATACACCGAATCACCGACAAGCAGGAGCGTCCGGAGAACCCGAGCGAATACAGGCCACAAGATAATCCGCAGAAGGCATACGCGAAGGTTGCCATAGCGACAAGCAATGTCATCGGTCGAGGCCCTGGCAACAGCCGCCAGCGCGACTTCATCCCGCAGGCTTTCTCCGACTTCATCTATGCCATCATCATAGAGGAGCTCGGCTTCCTCGGGGCTGTTCTTGTGCTGGGCCTTTACCTCGTGCTGATGTATCGCTCCATGCGCATTGCACAGAAATGCAAAGCGCTCTTCCCATCTTATCTGGTGATGGGTTTGGCGCTGATGATAGTGGTGCAGGCGATGATGAACATGGCTGTGGCAGTAGGCGCTTTCCCCGTGACGGGACAGCCCTTGCCGCTCGTCAGCCGTGGCGGTACGAGTCTCTTCATTACCAGTACCTACATAGGGATGATCCTAAGCGTGAGCCATACGGCAAAGCGCAAACCTGAGTATGAAGCCAAACAACTAACAGAAAGCCTATAGTCAATACAGTTCCTATTAGGCCCTATAATATATATAATGTATATGGATGAACTGAGAGTCATAATAAGTGGTGGTGGCACAGGAGGACACATCTTTCCTGCTGTGAGCATAGCCAATGCACTGCGTGAGATAAATCCCGAGACGAAGATTCTCTTTGTAGGTGCGGAAGGAAGGATGGAGATGCAGCGAGTGCCTGCTGCCGGATACGAGATAATAGGTCTGCCAGTACGCGGCCTGCTTCGTCCCTTGTGGAAACCGGGTAACATCGGCATCCTGATGGATTTCCTGAAGAGCAAGCGTATGGTAAAGAAGACATTGTGCGACTTCAAGCCTGATGTGGCGGTTGGCGTAGGCGGCTATGCCAGCTCTGCTACCCTCAATGCGGCATACGAACTCGGCATACCCTGTCTCATTCAGGAGCAGAACAGCTTTGCCGGCCTCACCAATAAGACATTAGCCAAGAAAGCAAGCAAGATATGTGTGGCCTACGAGGGCATGGAACGCTTCTTCCCCAAGGAGCGCATCCTGCTCACAGGCAACCCCGTCCGTCAGAGTTTGCTCAACGACTCCTTGACGCGTGAGGAATGTGCCGCAGCCTTTGGCCTCAATCCCTCGAAGCCCACGATACTTCTCATTGGGGGAAGCTTAGGAGCGCGTACTCTGAACGAGAGTGTCATGCGCAACCTTTCCCGCATCGCCGCATCGCCTGCACAGTTCATCTGGCAGACAGGCAGCTATTACAAGAAAGACATAGAGCAAACGCTCGACGTGAAGGGCAAACCCGGCAACCTCGTCGTGACGGACTTCATCAGCCGCATGGACCAGGCCTATCACCTGGCCGACCTCGTCATCAGCCGTGCCGGTGCAGGCAGCATCAGCGAGCTCTGTCTCTTGGGAAAGCCAAGCATCCTTGTGCCCAGTCCCAATGTGGCAGAAGACCATCAGACGCACAATGCGATGGCGCTCGTCAACAAGCAGGCGGCTTTGCTTGTGCGCGATGCTGATGCTCCCGAACAACTCATACCGCTTGCATTGGAGACGGTTGTTGATACAGATAAGCTTCAAGCTCTCGGCAGGAATGCAGAGGCTATGGCTTTGCGCGACTCGGCCCGCATCATCGCCGAAGAGGTAATAAAACTTGCACAACAGAAGAAGGTATGAAGGCAGTATATTTCGTAGGCATCGGCGGCATTGGCATGAGTGCCATTGCGCGTTACTTCCTCAGTCGTGGCCTTGTTGTCGCTGGTTATGACAGGACACCGAGCGACCTCACCGAGCAGCTTCGAAAAGAAGGGGCACTGATTCACTATGAAGACAACGTGAACCTCATTCCTGCTCCCTGCCGCGACAAGGAAAGCACACTTGTGGTCTATACTCCTGCCATCCCTGCGGAGCATACAGAATTGACCTTCTTCCGCCAGCAAGGCTTTGACATACAAAAGCGTGCCCAAGTGCTCGGCACCTTGACGCGTTCCCTGAAAGGACTTTGCGTGGCAGGCACGCACGGCAAGACGACGACCTCGAGTATGGCTGCGCACATGCTTCATCAGAGCCATGTGGACTGCAACGCCTTCCTTGGCGGCATCACGAAGAACTATGGCACGAACTACATCCTGAGCCAGAAGAGCCCGTATGTTGTCATCGAGGCAGACGAGTTCGACCGCTCCTTCCACTGGCTGACACCCTTCGCCAGTGTCATTACGGCTACAGATGCCGACCACCTGGACATCTACGGCAGCGAGGAAGCTTATCTGGAGAGCTTCAGCAAGTACAGCAGCCTGATACTTCCCGGCGGCTACCTCGTGATGCATACTGGACTGAAGATGAGGCCTGCCGTGCAGGAAGGCGTCACTGTCTATACCTACAGCCGAGAGGAGGGCGACTTCCATGCAGAGAACGTCTGCATTGGCAACGGACGCATCACCTTCGACCTCGTTTCGCCATTGGGAAACATCTCGGACATAGAACTTGGTGTGCCTGTCAGTGTCAACATCGAGAACGGCATCGCTGCGATGGCTTTGGCACAGATAGCAGGTGCAACAGCCGACGAGATACGCCGGGGCATGGCATCCTTCGGTGGCGTTGACCGTCGCTTCGACTTCCACATCAAGACAGACAAGATGGCCTACCTAAGCGACTATGCCCATCATCCCGAAGAGATACGCCGCAGCCTCGAGAGCATCCGTGAGCTCTACAAAGGCCGACGCATCAAGGCCATCTTCCAGCCACACCTCTATACGCGAACCCGTGACTTCTACCGCGACTTCGCCGATGCCCTTTCGTTGCTGGACGACGTCTGCATCGTGGACATATACCCTGCTCGCGAAGCGCCCATCCCTGGCGTGACGAGTGCCCTTATATATGACAACCTCAGGCCTGGCATCAGACGACAGATGTGCCGCAAGGACGAGATACTCGATGTGGTGCGTCAGGGCGGCTTCGATGTGCTCGTCACGCTCGGAGCAGGCGACATCGAGGACTATGTGCAACAGATAACCGAAATACTGCGACCTCTATCATGAAGACTGCAATAAAGATATTCCTGCTTTTGGCAGTGGTGGGCTACCTCGTGGTTGCCGTCTGGAAATTCGGCGGCCAGGCAGAGGACAGAACTTGCGAAGGCGTTCGTGTCGAGATAATAGACACTATCCCCGACGGCTTCATTACCGACGAGTTTGTACGTTCCATCCTGACACGAAACAAGATAACGCCCGAGGGGATGAAGATAAGCGACATCAACCTGGAGCAGATAGAACAACTGATGCTTGAGGAGTCGCACATCGAGAGCGCCTCCTGCTACTACGATGCCGCAGGCAGGCTTTGCATCAAGGTCGTTCCGCAGCAGCCCATCTTGCACGTCATCAGCCAGAAGGGCGAGGACTACTACCTCTCCAGCACTGGTCTGACGATGCCTACCGCCAGCTTCAACGTGGACTTGTGCGTAGCGACGGGAAATGTCACGAAGAAGTTTGCCTCCGAACACCTCCTGGAGCTTGCCAGATTCATCCACGACGACCTCTTCTGGAGCGAGCAGATAGAACAGATACATGTCGTTGGCCCCGACGAGATAAAGCTCTATCCTCGCGTCGGGCAGCATGTCATAGAGTTGGGCAGTGCCGAAGGCTTCCAGGAAAAACTCAGCCGCCTGCGCATCTTCTATCGCGAAGGTCTGGAGCGCGTAGGGTGGAATAAATACAAGACCATCAGTCTGGCGTACGACGGCCAGGTGGTATGTACTAAAGCAAACATTAAGAAGAAATGATGTTCACTTCACTTCTTTCCAATCGGCCAAGTCGTTGGTTTCCAGCGAGGAAGCAATGTCGCCAAACGCCGCCTGCGGCGATGACGATTTCCGCGTGCGGCGATGGCAATTTCCGCGTGCGGCGATTGGCAATTCCGCGTGCGGCGTTTGGAAGCGCCTCTGGCGGCACAAAATAGCATCATATAAAACATCAAATATTATGGGAGCAGAAAAAGACATTATCATTGCAGTAGAGCTGGCATCGACAGCTATACGTGCTATCGCAGGTAAGAGGGAACCCGACGGCAGTATGCAGGTACTTGCCTATGCCCAGGAAGATTCACCCAACACCATTCGCAAGGGCATCATCGACAACATCGACAAGACTACCCAAGCGCTGACGCGTGTCGTTAGCAAGCTGAACGACAAACTGGGTGTCAAAGTCAATAGTATCTATGTTGGTTTGGGAGGACAGTCGTTGCGCTCAGTACACAATCGTGTACTCCTGCAGTTCGACGGCCTCGAACTCCTTTCCCACAAGACCATCGACAAGATGCGCGACACCAACAACGGCGTCGTCTATCCCAATGCTGAGATAAAGGAAGTGGTGCCTCAGGAGTTCACTATCGGCAGCCGCAGCATTGTCGACCCTGTAGGCATGCAGGCAGAGATGCTCGAGGCCAACTTCATCAACATCGTAGCCCGCCCGACGCTCGAGGAGAACATACGCAAGTGTGTCAAAGGTGCTGGCCTGGAGGTGCAGGAAATCCTCATCTCGCCTCTGTGTGAAGCGGACGCTCTGCTCACAGCCAACGAGAAGCGTTCCGGCTGTGCGCTGGTCGATATGGGAGCCGACACGACTACGGTGAGTGTGTACTTCAACAACATCCTGCGCCACCTCTGCGTGATTCCTCTTGGCGGCTCGAATGTGACGAGCGACATCACCAGCCTCAAAGTGGAGGCAGAAGAGGCGGAAGAATTGAAGAAGAAGTACGGCACGGCCTACCGGTCCGACAGCGAAGACAAGACAGGACAGAAGATAAATCTGAGCTTCGACCGCACAGAAGACGAGGAGAAGTTGCAGGAAATAGTCGAGGCTCGCTACGAGGAAATCATAGCCAACATCTATCATCACATCTCCGCCTACAAGGACAAGATGCTTTCGGGCATCATTGTGACAGGAGGTGCCGCACGCATACCCGACCTCGTCAAGGCCTTCTCACGTCAGACCTCAGGCGAACTCAACGTACGCATCGTAAAGGGACACCCGGAGAACGTCACCATCTCCTTCGGCCTGCAAGTGACTGACCACGACCGCCTCAACACACTCTACTCCCTCCTGCTCGCAGGCAAGGAGAACTGCGTGGGCGAAGCTGCTAAAGCTCCTGCTCAGACAGAGATTGACTTCGAGGCAAAACAGGAAGAGGAGAAGAAAGTGGTTGAACCGGAACCGCAGGAGGAACCTAAGACTCCAGAGAAGCCCAAAGGCCCCTCTGCCTTCGGCCGCATCTGGAAGACCTTCGAGAGAATGCTTTCCGATGACCCTGAAGGCGACGACGATAACGCATAATTACATTACCTTGAATGATAAAACACTACAGCTATGGCAGAAGAAAAGAACATACAGCCCTTTGGCGGCATTAACTTCAATGTGAAGAAGACCGAGAACCCTTGCATCATCAAGGTAGTGGGCGTAGGCGGCGGTGGCGGCAATGCCATCAACCACATGTATCGCGAAGGCATACACGAGGTGACCTACGTGGTTTGCAATACTGACAAGAAGGCCCTCAACGACTCGCCTGTCCCCAACCACTTGCAGTTGGGCAAGGATGGTCTTGGTGCCGGCAACAACCCTGCTGTAGGCCGTCAGCGTGCTGAGGAGAGCATCGAGGATATCCGCGAGATGCTCAACGACGGCACACGCATGGTCTTCATCACAGCAGGCATGGGCGGCGGCACAGGTACTGGCGCTGCTCCCATCATTGCACAATGTGCGAAGGATGCAGGCATCTTGACCGTCGGCATCGTCACCATTCCCTTCAAGTTTGAGGGAAACAAGAAGATAAATCAGGCACTGGACGGCGTAGAGGAGATAGCCAAGCACGTAGATGCCCTCCTGGTCATCAACAACGAGCGTCTTCGCGAGATTTATCCCGAGCTGACTGTCATCAATGCCTTCGCCAAGGCAGACGATACGCTCAGCATCGCCGCCAAGAGCATCGCAGAGATTATCACGATGCACGGCACCATCAACCTCGACTTCCAGGACGTCACGACAGTCCTCAAGGACGGCGGTGTGGCCATTATGAGTACGGGTTATGGCGAGGGCGAGAATCGTGTGTCTAAGGCCATCCAGGAGGCACTGAACAGCCCGCTGCTCAACAACAACGACATCTTCAATTCCCGCAAGGTTCTCCTCAACATCAACTTCTGCAGCGAGAACGAGACGGGCAACCTGATGATGGAGGAGATGAACGAGGTGAACGACTTCATGAGCCGCTTCCGCAAGGATGTGGAGACAAAGTGGGGCCTTGCTACCGACAGTTCGCTCGGTGACAAAGTGAAGATCACGTTGCTTGCCACTGGTTTCGGCTTGCAGAATGTCCCGGGTGTGCGTAGCATCGTGGAGCAGAAGGAGCAGGAGAAGACTGCCGTCGATCAGGAACGCGAGGACTACAACGAGGAGCGCGCCGGCTTCTATTACGGCTCATCGACGGGTTCGCCTGTGCGTCGGCGTCGCCACAACACCTACATCTTCTCGGACGAGGACCTCGACAACGACGACATCATCTCGATGGTCGATGCCCGTCCTGCCTACAACCGCACGAAGGACGAGGTGAACAAGATAAAGGAGAAGAGCAGTCCTGTTCAGGAGACCGAATCGCCGACAATGGGCGTTGCTTTCGATCTGTAGGAGGGCGTCTTAGGCCAAGAGCTCCCGCAAGACGGCAAGCGAGCGGAGGTCGCGAAACTCCGGCACATGCAGCTTGTAGTACGAGGTCAGCACATCCAGGATGCGGTTGCGCTGGCTTCGGTTCAGGCGGAAGCTGTGCATGTTTCTGATGTTCATTCTGAGAAAGAGAGGCAGCCGCGCAGCCTCTTCGCCTTTTAGGAAGAAGTTGTGCGAGGGTTCTGTCTCTGTGGCAATGCTGTCTTTCAGGTCAAAGAAAGGCAGCATGTTCTTTGTGTCTATGTTTGGCCAGAAGCCGAGATAGTGCGTCAGACGGATGAGGAAGGCAACATGGAAGTTGGCCAATCCTTCGTTTGTCGCGTCGTACCATTGCAGACTATATAATATATAATGGTATAGGTCTTCGTTCTTCACCTCGTTCCTCAGGGCGTTATGCAGGAACTCCGAGAGGAAGAGGGCCACTGTCTCCTTTATCGGGTTATAGGGCAGGGAAGTGTAGCAATGTGCGATGTGTACCTCTTGAATCTTCTGCAAAGAAGCGGATGGCCGATAGTCGAACACCAGTTCTACGATGTTGAGCGGGCGCAGAAGTGTGGCGTGCAGCCCGCCTTTACGCTGCCCGCGGCGGTCGCGCACAAGAAAAGAGACACTGCCTCGCGACAGCGTGAAGATGTCCACGATGGCGCTGTCGTCGTTGTAGCGGTTGTAATGCAGCACAATGCCGCGAGTTGTCTCAATCATACTATATAGTGCGTTTTCTTATGTAAAGATACGCAAAAGTATCCGTTTTGTTAACCAATAAGAGGAAAAATGCAGTGAAAGGAGCATTTTTCCTTGAAATTATTTTGTCAGTCTCGGAAATTGTTATACCTTTGCACCCGCAATTGAGCCCCATGCTCGAAAGTACTGGCTAAAAGTCAGCGCACTGAGTAAATGAAGTGCGAAGGTAAGGTCCCTTCGTCTATCGGTTAGGACGAGAGATTTTCATTCTCTAAAGAGGAGTTCGACTCTCCTAGGGACTACAAAACAAACAAGTAATAAAATTAGATAGAAAAACAGATGGCTAATCACAAATCATCATTAAAGCGCATTCGTCAGGAGGAGAAGAGAAGACTCCACAACCGTTATTACGCTAAGACTATGCGTAATGCAGTGCGCAAGCTTCGTGCTACAACCGAGAAGGCTGCTGCAATTGAGATGTATCCCAGTGTTCAGAAGGCACTTGACAAGCTCGCTAAGATTAACGTCATTCACGAGAACAAGGCTTCCAATCTGAAATCTAAATTGGCTAAGTACATCCAGAAGCTCGGCTAATAAGCCACAATCTTTTCGCTATAACGTACAAGCGGCAGCTCATCGAGCTGCCGCTTCTTTGTTTATTGAAAGGCTTAGGAAGACCTAGGAGTTCCTAGGAAGACCTAGGAAAACCTAGGACTGTCTAGGAAAGCCTTATGCGTCGATATTGGCGAAGGTTGCGTTCTTCTCGATGAACTCGCGGCGAGGGCCTACATCTTCGCCCATCAGCATGGAGAAGACGTAGTCGGCCTCTGCGGCATCGTCGATGGTGACCTGCTTGAGGCGGCGCTGTTCGGGGTCCATTGTGGTCTCCCAAAGCTGCTTGGGATTCATCTCGCCGAGACCTTTGTAGCGCTGTGTGTGGAGCTTCGTGTCGTCGGCGTCGCCGTTGCAATAGGTCTGGATGAAGCGGATTCGCGCGTCCTCATCATAGCAATACTCCTCGATCTTGCCGTAGCTGCAGCGATAGAGTGGGGGAGTGGCGATGTAGAGGCGGCCGTCCTTGATGAGCTGGGGCATATAGCGGAAGAAGAGCGTCATGAGCAGCGTGTCGATGTGCGAGCCATCGACGTCGGCATCGGTCATGATGATGGTCTTGTAGTAGCGCAGCTTGTCGTAGTTCGCTTCCTTGTAGTCATCGGGGTTGAGGCCGAACTTCACGCCCAGCGCCTGTATGATGTTGTTCACCTCCTCGTGTTCGAAGGCTTTGTTCCACATTACGCGTTCTACATTAAATATTTTACCGCGAATGGGAAGAATGGCCTGGAAGTGACGATTCCTGCCTTGCTTAGCTGAACCACCTGCAGAGTCACCCTCGACGATGAACAGCTCGGCGTTTGCGGGGTCTTTGTCCGAGCAGTCGGCCAGTTTGCCGGGCAGTCCGCCGCCGCTCATCGGGCTCTTTCGTTGCACATTCTCGCGAGCCTTTCGTGCTGCCACACGGGCCTGTGCTGCCAACAGCACTTTGTCGACGATGAGTTTCGCCTCCCTCGGGTGTTCCTCGAGATAGTTCGTCAGCGCTTCGCCCACAGCCTGCTGTACGGCGCCAGCCACCTCGCTGTTGCCCAGCTTTGTCTTGGTCTGACCCTCAAACTGAGGCTCTGCCACCTTGATTGAAATGACAGCCGTGAGGCCTTCGCGGAAGTCCTCGCCGCTTATCTCGACGCTGTTCTTGGCCAGCTTCTCCAGTTCCTTGTCGTACTTCTCCTCTGCGTACTTCTTCAAGACGCGTGTCAGGGCCATACGGAAGCCCTGCAGGTGTGTGCCGCCTTCGATGGTGTTGATGTTGTTGACGTAGGAGTGGAGGTTCTCGGTGTAGGCGGTGTTATACATGATGGCGACCTCGATAGGAGTGCCCTGCTTTTCTGTGTTGAGGTAGATGACGTCGTCGAAGAGGTGGGTACGACTGCTGTCGATGTAGCGGACGAAGTCCTTCAAACCACCTTCGCTATGGAACTTCTCAGTTTTTGTTTTGCCCTCTTCATCGGGTCGCAAGTCGGTCAGCGTGATGGTGATGCCTGCATTCAGGTAAGCCAATTCACGCATACGATTGGCGAGGATGTCATATTTATATGTAGTGGTCGTGAAGATGGTCTTGTCGGGCCAGAACTGCTGGCGTGTGCCGCGCAGTTCGGTTGTGCCGATGACCTCCACGCCCGTCACAGGCTTGCCGATGCTGTACTCCTGCTGATAGATCTTGCCGTCGCGATAGACCTGGCTGATCATCTTGGAAGAAAGGGCGTTGACGCAGCTCACGCCTACGCCGTGCAGACCGCCGCTGACCTTGTAGCTGCCCTTGTCGAACTTGCCGCCGGCATGCAGCACGGTCATGACCACCTCGAGGGCGCTCTTGTGTTCCTTCTCGTGCATGTCGACGGGAATGCCGCGGCCGTTGTCCTGCACCGTGATGCTGTTGTCCTCGTTGATGGTCACTTCGATGTGTGTGCAATAGCCGGCGAGGGCTTCGTCGATAGAGTTGTCGACGGTTTCATATACAAGGTGATGCAAGCCCTTCTCGCTGATGTCGCCAATGTACATAGCGGGGCGTTTGCGTACGGCTTCCAGTCCTTCCAGCACCTGTATGTTCGAGGCACTGTATTCCTGCGGGGTTTTTTCGAGTTCTTCCATAGGGAGTTGTTAGGTGTTTCTTTTAAATTTGCATGCAAAGGTACAACTTTTCTTTCACATTTGCAAGCAAATGGGGAAGAAAAACACAATCGCGGGCGATTTTCAGAAACAGAAGCTCCCGACGCATCACAAGAGCCTAATATCCCGCTCGTTTTCCGGCGTCAAAACCCCCGTTTTTCTTCATTCATTTTCTGTGAAAAAAACTTTACATATCTGAAGGGATGTGATGCGAGCCTCTTGCCTCCGACAGGAAGGGCGACAGGAGGGGGAGACCGAGAAAAGGAGTTGCAGATGCCAGTCGTGGAGCCGGAAGTAACCCGCTGGCAATGAGGCGATTCCTGTGTTCGCCTTTTGTGCTCCCAAACGCCGCCTGCGGCGATTGCCATTTCCGCGTGCGGCGTTTGCCATTTCCGCGTGCGGCGATTGGCAATTCCGCGTGCGGCGTTTGCGACCGTCGCACGCGATGTTTGCAAACTATCCCTGAGGGGGTGTAAATGACGGGCTTTCGAATGTGGAATTTTATTTACAAAAACCTGCCGATACTCTTGCCCTTCTCAAGGCCTTACTCCTGTGGCTCGATAGTGCCTTCCGCAATCAATTAGGATGCTTCGACCGCCATCTTGACTAATTTTACCAACGATTTTGTATAATTCATACTTTGTTTGCAACTTTGACATTATTTCGCATTCTGCTTCCAGAATGTAGGAAAAACGTCGAAAAACCTGCTTTTTGGAGTCTTGTGCCAGTCAAAACGTTAAAATAAGTTAAAATTATAGGGTGAAAAGGGGCCCAAAGGTATAAAACTGTTTAAGAAAAAGAAAAAAGTTGTACTTTTGCTGCGATTTTGTCATGTTGCGCCTGTGCGCGTTTTTAGGAAAAAGGAAATGTTTGGTGCGGCAAAAAAAACAAAATCCAAAGAGCAGATAAGAAAGAAGGTAACGTTTTTATAATAACTTTAAGTATGCAATACATGCAAAGAACCCTTGGCCGAGCGCTGTTGTTGTTGGCTTTTATAGCCGTAGGCCAACAGGCAGAGGCACAGATCTCGTTGAAGAACAACCTGTTGTATGATGCCAGCCTGACTCCCAACATCGGCATGGAGGTGGGATTGGCTCCCAAGTGGACCTTTGACACCACTTTCGGCCTCAACCCTTGGACGTTCAGCGACAACAAGAAGATTCGCCACTGGCTCCTTCAGCCCGAAGCACGCTATTGGTTCTGCGAGAAGTTCAACGGTCATTTCGTCGGTTTCCACGCCATGGGTGGTCAGTTCAATGCCGGCGGCGTGAAGTTTCCGATGGGCATCGCCCCTTGTCTCCGTGATAATCGCTACGAGGGATGGTTCGTCGGCGGTGGCTTTGTCTATGGTTATCAGTGGCCCGTCAGCCGCCATTTCAGCGTCGAGGCTGTCATTGGCGTAGGCTACGACTATCTGAAGTACAAGAAATTCCCATGCGAGAAGTGTGGCACACAGACCGACAGCGGTCATTATCATTATTTCGGTCCGACGAAGCTGGCCTTTAACTTGATTTACAACCTCTAACCCCCCCTTATAATATAATAATGTATATGTCCATCAATCCACGCCATATTCTTGCAGGCCTCGTTATCTTGGCCTCGCAGTTACTGAGCGCACAGACGCTGAGCGACGGTCAGACGCTGGTGAAGAATGCTATGCTGACACCTCAGAACGAGCAAATGATGCTTACAATGGATGTTTGTCTCGACAATCTTAAGCTCAAGCGCAACCAGTCGGTGGTGATGCATCCCGTGCTCTATTCTCTCGACGGCACGCAGAAGGCTGCCTTCGAGCCACTGGTTATCGACAGCCGTACAGAGTATGTGCTCTATAAGCGCGGCGTCTCGAACAAAGCCTATCGTGACGTTTCCCATGTGAAGCGCAACAAGGGAAAGGCTCAGACAGAATACTATCACAGCAGCGTTCCCTACCAGTCTTGGATGGAACGTAGCCAGTTGCGCCTCGAGGAGGACATGTGTGCTTGCGGCGACCTCTCGGATCTGCCCGCAGTTCCTTCCGTGGCGCGCCGGTTGCCTATCGATCCTCTGTCACTCATCGACCTGGCCAATGTCACTCCAGATCCCTCAAAGCCCATGCTCAGCCTGCATGGCTCGGCATTCATCAACTTCGTTGTGGACAGGTGGGAGATGAGGATCGACTATATGGACAACTATCGTGAAGTGCGCAAGATTACCGACACACTCGACATCATGGTGCAGGACCCCAATATCACCGTGCATGAAATCAAGATACACGGCTGGGCATCACCCGAGTCTCCCTATCAGCACAACAGCATGCTTGCCACCAACCGTGCTAAGTCGCTCACCGATTATGTGCGCAAGGCCTACAACCTGCCTGCTGACGTCTTCGCTCCTGCAGAGGCTACACCTGAGAACTGGATAGGACTGCGTCAGGCTGTCAACGAGATGGGCACCGACGAACTGCCACATCGTGAAGAAATTCTCGGAATCATTGATAAGGTTTTGGGCGATCTCGACAAAGGTATCACCAACAAAGCCGACCGCGACGAAAAGAGCCTTAAGGCAAAATATCCACAGGAGTACAACTACTTGCTGAAGAACGTATATCCCAGCCTGCGTCGCTCCGACTACGACATCACCTTCAATATCCGTCGCTTTACGCTTGAAGAGGCAAAGCAGATGTACCAGAAACGCCCCTATCAGCTCTCACTCTACGAGCTCTGGCAGGTGGCTAACACCTACAAGACCTATAGCGACGAATACAACGAAGTTATGCAGAAGGCTGTCAATATCTATCCTGACTCCACTGCCGCAGTCATCAACCTGGCCAACATTGCCCTGCATGAAGGCGACAAGCTCAAGGCTGAGACCCTGCTGAAGAATGCAGGCGACAGCGGTGAGGCAATCAACGCACGCGCCGTCCTCTGCATCCTCAAAGAACGCTACGACGAGGCCAGTCGCCTGCTCGATCAGGCTGAGCGCAAGGGCATCGACGTAAGTCGCAACCGCGAAGCAATCCGTAAATTACAAAATCAATAAGAAAATCAGTATTAATTAATCTTTTTATTAATTTTTTAATGTGTTTTATTAACAATTATGAAAAAGTTTTATCTATTTGCTCTTGCAGTAGCAGGTCTGCTGTTTGGAGCTTGCACGAGCGAATCTGTCAAGGAAGTAGCTGAGCCTGAAACCGGCTATGGCCTTATCCCTGGCGAAAGCTCATGGCTTGCAGTTGGCATTGCTATGCCTGGTGATCCCATCACACGTGCTAACGAGGATCTCAATGATGGCACTGCAGATGAGTATGCTGTGAAGAGTGGTACACTGTATCTCTTCAAGGGTGCTAACGAGGACGCTGCAACGTTCTTCCAGTCCTTCCCCATCAACACCACATTCGAAAATGAAACAGCTGATGAACCTGTTGGCGCAAGCGGCATTGGTAACATCACTTCTACCAGCCAGAGAATTGTTCAGGAAATCAAGAACCCCGAACTGGGAATTACGGACAAGCTCTATGCTTATGTTATCCTGAATGACGAAGGCAATGCAACTGGCATTACTGCAACAGTGGGATCAACCACAGGTGCTGACTTCAAGAAGCAGCAGCTGAAGGCCATTGGTATTGCTTCGGAAGCAGCTGGTTATGGTGCTATGGGAGCAAAGGGCCTCGTTATGACCAGTGTGCCCATCGCAACTGTTGCCGGTGGCGAAACTACTCCTGCTGATGCAGAGATTCTCACCTTCACCGAAATCAACAAGGAAGCTATCTATAAGACCAAAGAAGAGGCTACGGCTGCCACATCTGCTGTTTGCATCTACGTGGAGCGTGCCGCTGTGAAGGTTGAGGTTACAGTTGCTGATGATTTCGCCGTTCAGCTCGATGGCGATGACACACCTACTACTATTGCAGCTGAAGATGTAAAATGGGCTCTTGGTAATTTGAACGTAGCTTATTACAACACCCGTCAGATTGACAAGACCTGGCTGCCTTACTACAACATGCAGGCAATTCCCTCATTGAAGTATCGTATGGTAGGTCGCACTCCATTCTTCCCTGACACCCACACTCCCAACCCCGCTTATCGTACCTACTTTGGCACGGATATTAACTTCGATGGCAATACAGGTCTGATTAATGCCGAGTTGGCAGACGCACAGTACACCCACGCGTCTAAAGAGGTTGTTTACACCTACGAGAACACCTTCGATGCGGAGTCACAGGTTTACAAGAACACCACTTATGTTGGTGTGAAGGCTAAGATCAACGATGGCGACTTCTTCACAATTCAGGGTCAGCCCAACACAATGCTGAAGACCAATGCCGACATCGTTGCCGTCGTTAAGACTCGTCTGCGCGACGTCATCAACCAGAAGATTTTGGCTATCAATGCTGCTATCAAGGCTTCTACAGATCCCGATATCCCTGCTGGTTCTGAGGTAACTTATGATGTTACAGTTACTGTTACTGAAGGTACATTTGACGCAACAACTGGTAAACTTCCTTACACCGTTACTCTCGGTCTGGCTAACGTTAAGGTCGGTGGCGCAGACGCTACTACTGCGCAGGTAACTGCTCTCGAGACTCTCGCTGGCGCTAACATCGGTGAAGTTGCTAACCCCGAAAACTCTGAGCTTTACAAGTATGTAGGTGGTATTTCTTACTATGCTACTCGCATCCAGCACTTCGGTGACGTCGAGACTCCTTGGAACGCACCTGCTGAGGCTTATAATCACTACGATTTGGTATATCCTGCAAATGCCACACAGACTATTGATGGTACTGCTACACAGTATGGCACAGATCGCGCTAACGCATGGCTGGGCCGCTGGGGTGTTGTCCGCAACAACTGGTACTCTCTGACTCTGAAGAAGATTTCCGGTATCGGTTCTCCCGTTCCCGAAGACTTCAGCGGTAACGAGACTCCCGACGACAATCCTCCCACAAGCTACTTCATCACTGCAGAAGTTCATATCCTGCCTTGGGTGAAGCGCACTCAGGAAGTGAATTTCTAAACCTCCAAATCTCTCATAAAAAGATGGCCGGCGCAATGCGGGCGTCGGCCATCTTAAAAAAACTCACTACGCGACACACAAAAGCATAGATACTTTAACTCAACTCAATAATGATGCAGTTCAAGATAAAGACATTGATTGCCTTGACGGCTCTCACAACCCTAGCATCGTGCTCGATGATGAGCGACGGTTTTGACGATTGTCCTCAGGGGCTCTCCGTGGAGTTTGTTTATGACTACAACGTAGAGCGAGCCAATATGTTCAACGACCATGTCGGGAGCGTCACGCTCTATGTCTACGACTTAGCCGGAAATCTGGTGCGTACGCAGACAGAGGACAATAGCGCCTCTGCCCAACCCTTGCGCAACCCCAACTACCGCATGAGAGTCGATGGACTGCAACCTGGTGAATATCGCTTACTGGCACTGGCCAACCAGCGTCCGTATGCCGAAATCAGCCAGCTCCCAGGTGTGCGCTATCTACGCGACGGACTGAACGGACCGATGAACGACCTCAGTGTCACTTTGACCGATTTGTCTAACTCGAAGGCCGCCACCGACCTTTCGCAGGTACTCGACACGCTTTGGCACGGCATTCTACGCTCTGCACAATATACCCAGAATCCTGTGACGCGTGCCAGCAGCACACCAGCAATGGTCGAGGCACAGACAGTAACCGTAAAGGAATACCAACTCACCACTTGCGTAGTCAGCCTGGTGCGTGACACCAAGCGCCTGCACATCTCCCTTCGTCAGGCCGACGACCCTGCTCATTGCGACATTGCCGACTTTGCTATCAGCATCGTTGACCAGAATGGTAAAGTACTTTGGGACAACAGCGTGGACACAGATGGTACGCCACAACTGACCTACACGCCACACGACGAATGGAACACCTACTATAGCCGTACCACTGCAATGAGTTACGATGAGCGACCTGCTGGCGACGATGAAGTGGAAGAAGCAGCACATGCCGACCTCGACTTCAACCGTCTTATGCTGCGACAGGGCAGCAGTCCCGTCGTACCGGCTATGCTCTACATTGTCAACCGCCTCTCTGGCAAGGAGGTGGCTACTATCAATTTGCCAGAAATCCTGCAGCAGGGACGTGGCGCTTTCGAGCGCTTTGCCTACTCACCGCAGGAATTCCTCGATCGCGCTTACGATTACCGCCTCGACTTCGTCCTCATAGGCGGAAGATGGAAATACCTCACTTTGAGCATACATGACATGCCCTGGATTAAGCGCATCCAGAATGTAACGCTCGAATAACCAGTCTATTAAACAGACTTTAACGACAGGATGAAACTGTTCCATTATATAATACTCCCTTTGGCAGTGCTTGGCGTCTTGACGGCTTGCAGCGACGACTATCAGGATGTTCTGAACTATCAGAGCTATGGTCGCGACAGCCTCTACGTTGAGCTAACGTTCGACTTCGAGAGAGTGGGTGCTGTCACTCGTGCGATGCCCAATGGAGGCGAAGAAGGCGACGGCTGGGAATATGCTCGTGAGAACGAGAATAAGTTGCACAACTTTACTGTCTTTGTAATTGGTGGCGGAGCAGATATCAATTCTGTTGCAAATACACGCTTCTATGGAAGTCGCTACTTCAATGACGAAGAGGTGGCAAGGGTCGACTCTTTCCGTGAGAATCTGAATCTGAAGGACTATGACCCTGCCATATATAAAGATGTACTCACTTATTCATTCTCTATTCCCATTATTGCCAGCCGAGATGAAATAAATCCCCTTATCTTCCGTTTCATAGTTGTCGCAAATGCAGGTGACCTGACAGGCACCTATCAGACCGTGGGAGCCTTGCGAGAAGGTATCCCCGAAAAGACATGGACAGAACCCACTGAAGAGAACTCCTTGCCCACACGCTTCGTCATGTGCAACGAGAACGACGAATATTATGCCACAGGTACAGGTGATTCTGAGGACCCTGTTCGCATGCATGTTACCGTGGAGCGACTTGCTGCCCGCATCGACTTCCTTCCCACCGGTTCAGAGATTACTGGCGATGGATTGCGCTATACTGTCGGCACGGCATCTGCTCCACAGGCTTATCTTTATGTTGACCGCTTGGCTATCATGAATGGATGCCAAAAGCCATCTTTCTACGTAAAGCGAGTGGCCAACGATATCAATGGCACAAACCTTGTCTATCTGGGCGATGAAAGTCCGGCACCCAGTGGAATTGCTACCAATTATGTCATCGATCCCTATTCTACACAGAAGAACGAGGCAAACCGCACGAATACAGAATTCCTGACGAACCTCTACGGCGAAAGTCGCATTGGCAATATAGCAACAATGCTGAGCAGCGATGCTTCCTTGATGCCCACCATTACCAATACGAACTCAACCGTCATTCTGGGTTACGTCAACGAAAACACATTTGCCAAGGAGTCAACGTTCTCGGAATACGCTACTGGCGTCATCTTCCAGTGCCGTTATGCTCCTGTGGCACACTACTATACCGCCTATGATTCCGAAAGCGACGTATTGACGTCGGGCACCTATACACTGGGTAATACTTTCTATATGGCAGAACCCAACACCCCTGACATCGACGAGACCCAGTGCCTATACTTCGAGAATCAAGAAGATGCGGAGGCCTATGCAGAGAAACATTTCTGCAAAGTGGTGACTTACACCAATGGCATTTGCTACTATGTCACCTATCTGCGTCACTCCAACAATGTTGAAGTCATCCACGACACTATGGAGTTCGGCATTGTGCGCAACAACATCTACCGTATGATGCTTAAGCCCACGACAGGACCTGGCACACCTACTATCGAAACGCGCGAGCCTGAGGAACTAAAGGCGCGCATCTATGTGAGGAAATGGTACTCTGTAGAGCATCCTATCATATACATCTAAAGCCGTATGAAGAAGAATATCACCATATACTGTTTTCTTGCCCTCGCCACTGTCTTGGGACTGAGTGCTTGTAGCAGTGAGGACAACATAAACCAGGTGCCGGAGGGTATGGTTCAGGTGCAGGTGCGACTCTCCTCTCGCTATCTCGGTGCCACACGTGCCACAGGCGACTGGCTTTCTCCCACCGACTCCAAGGAAAAGATTCATGAATTCTGGGTGGCATTTGTTAACAGTGACAATATCGTTGAGGAAATAGCTCATGGTGATGCTCTGGGTGCTGAGGAACATGCATTCCGCTTCACCCTGCCTCCAGGTGCATACAGGGCATTTGCTTTTGCCAACCTGCCAGAAGAGGCTCCCTTCTCTTCTTTGAACATCGTGAAAGGAGAGGTTATGCCCGACATGACGGATGTAACGCTCCCCACTACCAACGGATGGGATAAGAACATTCCCATGACCGGTAAAACGGGCGGACAAGCCGTTACTGTGGTGGAGGCTGAGAACCAGTCGTTCGAGGTGGAGCTGATACGCACGATGGCAAAGCTCGAGATTACTTTCATCAACAACTCGCAGCAACAGATAGACATCATTGGCTACGAGGTCTTCCCATTGACTGAAACCGATGTCAGCATTCAGGAACCTGCAACTCCTGAAGACATTCCCAACAGAGACACTGTTTCTTATAAGGTAGAGTTTAGAGAATCACCGATTACCTTGAATGCATGGAATCCTGATGAGCCAACTGTAGAGCCAGATTCCAAGACCTTCTTCCTTTATGTCAACGAGACTAATTCCACAGCTACGGCCACCAAGAACCAATACTCCATTCGTATCCTGGTCAAGCGTCACCGTGCTGACGGTGACGCAGGCGTGGAAGAGATGCGCTATGGCTTTACCGTGAATAGCCAGACATCTGGTTCTGCATGGAAGACAGGAACGACGAATGGCTTCGACTATATTCGCCGCAACGACTGGATTAAGATTCCCATCATGCTCACCGACTGGACGTTCCGCATCGAGGCACTGCCCTTCCCGCCCATCGCTGGCTTCCAGGCTCGTGTGCTCTCTGCCGATGCCCTGAGCATCACCTTCAGCTCTGGTGGTTATATCTTCCTCCGTCCTATGTTCCGCAACATCAGTGATCCGGAAGGAGTTTGGCGTGGCTTTGACGACAGCGATGTCAACTTCGTGCTCCCCGGGGAGCCCTATACTGTAAATGGCGTGGCAGCAGTTGAACAGGAAATTACCGAAGAAAACGTATATGGTTGGACAACGCCGGCAACTGGTGTGGCAGAGTCTATTGACCCGAATACCGGCACAGGTATTGTCATCACCGGTGACCTTGCCATTCTTGAGCAGCGCTTCGTGCAGATAGCTTCGGGAGACATCGTCGGAAAACTGACCAATAATAAGATTGCTGGTATGGTAACGGTTACAATTAAACTACAGCTTGGGGGCTTTGCCTATCAGTTCAACTATAACATATACGAGGACAATCTCTAAGCATGTTTCACTACGATGAATATAATATACAATCTTTATAAATGCTCCCGCCGCGTTGCCGTACTGCTTCTGGCATGTATGGCATATTCATCTTTATCATTGGCACAGACCTCAACGGTGCCAGAAGGATATTTCTACATGCGTTTCAGTAATAAGACACGATCAATACAATACGTTACTGATAATGGTGTCGCACAGACGCTTACTATCCAGGTGCGTCATAGTGTAGAAACCCCTGTTGCCAGTATCGACAACAATAAACTGTGGACCTGGGAAGGTGACAAACTGAAAAACCTGGCTGGTCATTATTTGTCGATGGCTACATCGGGTGATGGATTCTCTGTCACCGATGATGCTACACAGGCTGTGAACATGAGCCGTTTCTACGATGTGGAGGGCCAGTTGAACTTGGTGCGACAGAGCGATGGCTTTGCACTGGCTAAGGGAGGCGACAATGCAGGCTCGCCCGTCGTAGCTGGTACAGCAGGTGGCAACGCTGCAAAGATTGAAATGATAGACTACTCGATGATTGAGGATCAAGAGTATTTCCTTCGTTTTTCCGGCAGTGGCAACATGGAGAACAACTATATCAAGGACACCGGCTCAGGGAAGAATCTTCTGACATCGGCCGCTTCGACCAATATAAACGACCTGATATGGCAGAAGGAGATAACGGTCAATGGCTTCCTCCTCAAGAGCAAACAAGGCCGATATATAGGTTGGAACAATAACAATCAACGTTATACAGTTGTCGCTAATGCAGGAACAGCTGTTGAGTTCGTATTGGAACATACTGCCAGCGGTGATGTGGTGTTGCACAGAACGGATGCAGACGCTTCTCTCTATGTAAGCCGAGTAAATAACAATAACAATGCGAATAGCCAGATTTCAGAAAGTGGAGGAGAAAATATTCAGCAGTGTTATCTGGAGCTGATACGCAATACCGATGCCGCTTTTCTGGGCTTTGAGCAAGCACCTACGAAGTATTTCCTGCTGATGCAGAATAATAATATCAACAGCGGGTCGCGCGGTCTTATTGATGTTGGTCGTGGACTCAATACTGATGAAGATTTGGTGGGTATCTACCAGAACGTCAGTGAGGCGTGGATGTTTGTGGGAACGGCAGACAACTTCGTTTTGAAGAATTCTGCCGACCGCTACATCAGCTGGAATGCTGAGACAGAACACTACCAGACAACTTCTGTAGATTCACGTGCCTGTTCTTTCAGGTTTGTGCGTGTAGCTAACGGTTGGAATATGCAACGCATATCAGGTGGTGAAACCCAGGCCTTTGTAATGAACAACAATAATACGGGTACATACTTTACTGATGGCGCGGTGGGCACGGACAAGGCAAGGGTTTATCTGCTGAAGACCACCCTCGACAATAGTGCCCTCGACACCTCGACAGTAGGGAACAAGGTAATCCATCGCCAGTCGTATCTGGCTGACAGGGCAGACAACCTCGCTAACCAGGGAATCCACTTTCCTGTTGAGTTCCTTCAGGAAAATATGGGTTGGATGACCAAAGACGACGGTACGAATATTCAGAATGTCTCGGAATACCATATGACCCGCTATGTGAAACGAGGTGAGTTCTCTCCACTCTATCTATCGACAAGCAATCAGACAAGCACAACCAAACATAACCGCTATCAGCGCTGGTATCTCTATGATACGGAAACCCCCCTGACCACAGATTATTTCCTTCCCGAAGTCCGTGGCTACGTTTATCAGAATGGGTGGGTTGTTGGAAGTAAGCTGAAGCAGTCATCGCTGGGTACAACAGGGCATGTAAGTACTTCTATGATAGCTCGTCTGCCTATAAACTATGACGGTAACGAATTGGTTATCGCCAGTGATATTACACGCTACCAGGATTTTACCTATGAGAATGCCTCCGCTTCAACGGGCAACGTGGGCGGTGATTTGACTGAGCCCAGTCTGACCCTGCGCCATATTTATACGCTGATTGACGCCAATGTGATGGCCCGCCAGTTGACTGCCATGACAAAGGGTGGTGCTAATTGGCTGGAAGAACACACCATTCATTTCCCGTCGGAAACCATCGGCAGCAGTGAGGATTTCGTTCCATTGAATCATGAATTGGAAAATTATTGGATATACAAAGGGGGCGAGGAAGGCGAAGACAATCTGTTGAACCTTGTGAGTAACGACTATGTACGCTATGAACTGGAGGATCACGGGGCGGGCGTTTCTTTGTTAGGCTTTCAAGCTGCTCCCAACTGCAATAGAGGACAGGTTGTACAGAATTCAACAATGAAGCGACGTCGTCTACTGAAATTTAAGTATCCTACAGGTTGGAAAGTGCCGTCTGGCAGCTATGCTGTTTTCAAGGTCTATGCACGCGATCCAAACACTTCTACAGAATACCAGTTGGCACGCTTCACCATCTTGTTCGATGATGACTCAGAAACACTTTATTATAAAGATGTGGTAGGCAATGACGCACCACATAGCGAACGGTCGACACAGAGTCTGCGAGCCATGTGCGATAATCAACCGCCAGTGGCACATATCGATTTTGACTATCCTACAAATCAGTCGTACAAAGTCGCTACAGAAGGTGGTGAGGGTGTCAGCAATAACGCCAATTCGTCAGCGTTACCACTTCAATATTCTTCCACCAACTACACGTATGGTCCCGTAACGGCCAGCTGGGGAACCTATGGTATTGCCAAAGAGGCAACTTATGGCTTTAGTGGCCATAGTATAGCTCCTAAAATGGTGCCTGTGAGCAGCTATACGGGTGACCAATACTCTAATCAGTATAATCCAGGTTTTCTCTACATCGATGCATCCGATATGCCTGGTACCGTGGCTAGGATTAAGTTCAACGGAACGTTCTGTGTAGGTTCACGCTTGATTTGTTCTGGATGGATGGCTTCTGTGGGCGGATCGACCAACAATTCTGAGTCAAAGACTCCTGGCGGTGTGATATTAAGTGTCATTGGGAAACGAGGCAATACGGAAACTGTGCTCTACACTTTCTGTCCGGGAATGGTCGACAACAAGGCACGCCGTCAGGGAAGCACAGAGTTCTTTAACTATGAGGAGAACAACCATGAGGTGTTATGGCATCAGTTCTACTTCGACTTCGTCGTATCGGAGCTGTATGATGAATATGAACTGAACATTGAAAACAACAGCTACTCTACGACAGGTGGAGACTATCTGCTGGACGACGTGTGGGTATTTGCCAAGTTACCCAAGGTGCGCATGGCTATGTCGTCGCCACTCTGTGGTGGTGAGTTGGCCGTGATGAAGCTGGAGACCGATTTCGAGAGCCTGCTGTCATCAAAAGGTATGCAGGAAGCCACTGGAGACAATCCTGGTGAAACCGACTATCTGAGTTGTGTATTTCTAGACCGAGACAAGTTCTATAGATTATTCCGTGAGCGACTGAGCATTGACCATAACCTCAACTATACCAGTATCGAAGAGTTCGTTGAGCATTTGAATGCGGGCGAATTTGATAATCCTGACTATTTCAACAGCTATAAAATAGCTTTCGATGAGGCATTAATGAAGATTGACGAGGTGGATAATGAGGGACATGTAACAGGACTGCGCGTTCCCTATGGTAACTTTGAATGGAACACAAATTTCAGCTCGATGGAATCCTACACCTTCAAAAAGATGGCTCAAGACGAAAACCTCACCGTTTTTGCCCATACAGATAATGGTATACGCAAACTGGTATTCAACGGAACAATGGGCATCAACACATGGGAAGACTATAAGACCTACACACTGCTAACCATTCAGCCAGGGCGTCGGCTTGTAGATGAAGACGTGCCTGATTTTGCCGAATGGTTCAACCTGCTTGACGCGTGCTCCAACCAAAGCAACCTCAAACTATTGCCTAAACTACAGATTGTAGGGCACAAAGGTCAACAGTCACTTGATGAATTTGTCTTTTGTGAAAATAGCATTGTAACATTTGCCATCAAATTAGCTGGCTATACATTCACCGATGAGGGCGATGAAACAGTCTGGGTGCTTGACGATGTGAACTTTGACTGGTGGATAGGAACTGACAATGACACTCCAGGTACGGTGGAGGAATATAAGGCGGCTACCAACAGCGATGGCACCATTAGGCTTTATGATGCCATGAAGTGCTTCCGATTAATGAACCCCTATGCTACCGACCTCTATACAAACATCCATCTGGGAGCATCAGAGTTATATCCCGACCAAGAGTTTACACAAGCGATGCTCGACTACTTGCGTGAACTGGCTAACCCATCTGATGGCAGTACGCCGCGTCTGATTCTCAACAGCAAGTTAGTGGATATCAATCTGAGTCAGGATTATATGAAGATTGTCGATGAAACCAACATCGAGGGTGGCATTAACCATTATGTATATGCTTGTGCCATTCCTATTGAACAGCAGATTAACACAGGTACGGATAACTATACTTTTATTTGCTCAGAGCCGCAACCTATCAAAATACAGGTCAGTGGTATTGCTCCTGCCATACACGTTGGTTTCAGCGAGAAACACTATCCTGATGACATTGCCACGCTAAGTGTCAGAATTTCAAAGAAACAGTTTGAGCAGGTACACAAGACAGGAACTGCTACGCCTAAGAACCTTCATATTCCCCTGAGAGGTATTGAATTGGCAAACGAAGAGGAAGCTGTCGGTGTCACAATGCCCCAAGAATTACAGCAAAGGGTGGTGTTGCTTACTGGTTCATCCGACCCCATCATGGAACAGTACATCCTAGATAACTACGACAACCTGCTACCGCCCGTAGTAGGCACCATGACTTACTTGAAGGGAACACCTGGCACGACCAACGGTGATGAGGCGGAATGTGTGAAATTCTATTTCAACGACAATTTCCACGTCCGCGAAGGCTATTCCTACAACCTGCGTTTCCCCTTTGTCGAGGACATGAAACCCGGTAGCGTGGCAGAGTCTTGCGAAGGCTATAGTGAGGTGCTGCTGAAGATTGTGCCCGACTATGAAGTCTGGACAGGTGAAGCTGGCAATAAAGATTGGAGTAACGATGAGAACTGGCGACGTGCTGATTTCGACGAACTCTATGGTGGCAATGGAATCCTCTTATCAGCTAATGAGGAGGACGACAACTATTACATGACCAACGATGTAAACTACGTTACCGATCAAGATCGTCAGCGGCGCAAAGGCTTTGCTCCGCTCTACTGCACTGAGATTCTGATGATGACAAGTGAAACGGCTCCTGCATCTGAACTCTATGATGATGGTGATGAAGTCGATGGTGAAGGAAATCTGACAGGTTTCCCTGCCCTACGCTCCACATCATCACCACTAATCCGCTACGACTTCCAGGCTCATGAGTGGACAGAAGAGCGGGAAAACGATGCCGAAACATCACAACATGCCAAGGATGTTCGTGACATCGGTGATATGGTTACTGAGCTCTACTCGACCAATGTCTGCGACGGCATCGTCTTCCAGTCTGAAACAGAGTTGGTGAATGCTCATCTCCTGAATTATAACAAGGCATGGGTAGAATTCGCACTGCCTAAGAACCTCTGGAGCCTTGCCAGCTCACCCTTGCAGGGAACACTCTCCGGAGAATGGTACGCACCGTCATGGAGCGGCCGCCAGGAGACTACTTACTTCGAGCCCATCAACTTCGATGTGACCAATCATATCGAAATGAGGGGCATCAGCGGCACCTATCCCTCAGGTCTCGACTACGACCGCTTTGCGCCTGCCGTCTATCAGCGTCAGTGGGACAAGGCCAAGGCAGTGCTCTACGAGCGTGGTGCCATCTGGTCGGCTGACGATGCCAGCCAAACAGAAAACCTCGGTTATGATGAGGAAGGAGACTGGACAGGAGTCGGTCAGGGTTTTGAGTGGGATAGCTCTAATGCTGATGACTATTTGAACCGTCTGGTATATAAGCCTTTCGGAAACAGTAAGATCAATGTTGCAGTTCGCGGCTCTTGGAGCGGTGCGCACAACGATCATACCGTGCCCTACGACAATGGTGGTTTCAGCGTGATGCCCATCAACAACTTGAAGAGCCCCTACAATAGCGAAAGCTTGCGGACTGTCTTCCGCCTTCCTAAGGACGACCAGTACTACGATATTTGGGACTGGACAAAGAGCTATATTATAGAAAGGCGCGTGCGTGTTTACATCGATGATGGACGTGAATTGCCCGATGGAGCTACAGCAACGAACACCATAACATTGAACAACCGTGGCCGTCTGCGTTCTGACTACTTCGCAACGCCAGATGATGGCAGCACTCCGCCAGAAGAATACGAGGTAACGTTAAAGAACGAAGGACAGGGCAGCATAGGCTACTTCCTTGCTGGCAACCCGTTCATTTGCGGTCTCGACATGCAGAAGTTCTTCGAGAAGAATAGCAATGTCATAATGCCTTACTTCCTCGTGATGAAGAATAGCGAGTTGGATCCAAAGAATCCCGACTTGAATCCAAATGGAACTTCCTGGAAGTGGACGGACATGAACTTCGCAGCATATGATGATGGTGAAGGTTCCGGCTTGCAGGGGCAGACGATTGTTCCTGCGCGCTATGGCTTCTTCGTGAAGAGTAAGAGCGATGATGTCAGCGAAATCACACTGAAGTACACCACCGACATGATGACGCTTACTCCAAGAACAGCGTCTTCAAGGCCCGATGGATTGCATTATCTCGTCATTCGTGCAGACCGGGACGGCAACCAGAGTGAGGCCAGTGTGATTAAGAGTGCTGATGCCAGCAACAAGTTCCTGCCAGAGGAAGACCTTGCGACGTTCATTGTCAGCGATATCAGTTCCAGCATACCTGTAGTTTACACTTTGACAGGCCGTTTGGCTACCAGCGTCAACCGCATCCACGACTTCATGGTACTGCCCATTGGCATTGAGAGCAATAGCGACGAGCCTGCAACTGTTACCTTCCAAGGTGTTGAGTCCTTGGGCGACAGCCTGATGCTCTATGATGCTAAGATAGGTGAAGCAGTGCCCCTCTACTCTGGAATGTCAACCCGTATGCCTGGCCGTACGCAGAACCGCTTCTTCATCGTACAGGCATCCAGCATCCAGCGGGCAATCGCTGAGAACAGTCTGCAAATCTATGGTGAGGATGGTATTGTTGTTGTGACTTCAACGACAGGACAACCCATCACAGAAGTGAATGTCTTTGATGTTGGCGGACGTAGGGTTTATTCTGCTAAGCCAGACTTCGGTGAACACCGATTCCGCATGCCCAAGGGTGTCTATATAGTAACGGCCAATACTGATGACCTGAGACAGGTGAAGAAGATCAGCTACTGATGTATGGTGAATTAGCATTAAGCTTTACCAAGAGAGGCGGAAAATAAACTTAAGAGAGCTGCATAATCCTAAGACTATGCAGCTCTCTTTTGTTATTGGCGTGCGGTGAATAAACAGGGGCGTTGCCTTCTCAGTTACTGCCCTTGGCAAGCAACTGTTGCAGGTGATGTAAGACTGAAGTCAGATCTGCTATTGGAGCATCGGAATAGGTTGCAACCACTTTTCCTTCAGCATTTACTATATAAGTACGTGGAATGGTTTTGGTAGCAAACTTATAATAAAGTTTCTTGTCTTGGGGGATATAGAAGGGCATGGTAAATGCTGCTTCTTTCCAATAAACGCTTACTTCCTCCTTTGTCTGGCTGCGTGGCACATTCAGGATGAGTACGTTTCCCTCATATTCGTCATAGACCTGCTGCATGACAGGCAGTTCCTTCTGACAGTCGCGACATCCGGTGTCGAAGAAATTAAGGATGTAAACATGTCCGCTAAGCGAAGAGGATGTCAATTCTTTTCCTTCTGAAGATGTAAGGATAAAACTCGGGACTTGGTTCCCAACCTTAACAAGCATCGTCGAGTCGGCAGGTTCCACGTCATCGTGCATACATGAAACCAGCAACAGTACCAGGGAGCAGAGGACAAGATGCCCTATGCCCTTGTTTTTTTCTTTGAACCGAAAAAGGATATTCATAAATTAAGTGAAGCAATTTGAAACAATATCATCAATGGTGATGCAAAGTTACAACAATTATCCGAGATAATCATTGCTTGGGATAGGAATTTTCTCTAAAGGACAAATATGAAGGTGCGCCATCGCCTGTAATTCAGGCTTTGGAGCAGTGTTTCCCATGTCCCTTGCCCACGCCCTGTGCCTAATATGCCAACTATGCACGTCTGTTTGTCGAATACGTCAGCTTCTCGTTGGCAACGACACGCGACGGTGGACGGCAACGTCTTTGGCGGCGGCAACGGACAGGTTGAGCCTGCCAACATATCCGGCAATACCAGCGTGAAGATTCATGGCGGCACCATCGGTAATGTGTTCGGTGGTTCCAATACTCAGGGCACCATCGGTGGCACAATCAGTGTCCTTGTCAACAAGACAGGCACTTGTGCCATGCACATCGACGAGGTCTATGGCGGCGGTAACAAGGCTCCCAGCAAAGCGGGCCAAGTCACTATCGGTTGCACTGGTAACGAGGGCGAAGGCATCGGCGACGTCTATGGCGGTGGCTTAGGCCAGAAGAAAGATTATTTCGGTGCCACAGAGGACATTGAGGCATACGTCTATGGCGATGTCACGGTGAAGTTGAATGGTAGCACTGAGACAGGAGCAAGCAACAACTGCAAGGTGACGGGCAATATCTTTGGCTGCAACAATCTGAATGGTTCGCCGAAGGGACATGTCCTGGTTCACATCTATAGGACAGAAGGATACGACGACAGTCACAAGAAGTCTGCCGGCAAGGACAACACCACATACGATGTGGCAGCAGTCTATGGCGGCGGCAACATGGCTGCCTATGTACCCAACAATCCCGAATCTACAACAGAAGCGACCGAAGTCATTATTGAGGGTTGTGACGAGACCAGCATCCAGTACGTCTATGGCGGTGGCAATGCAGCTTCAACTCCTTCTACGAATGTAACTGTCAATAGTTGTTACGAGATAGGCAGCGTCTTCGGTGGCGGTAATGGTAAGGATGCCTTGCCCAACGGCGACCCGAACCCTGGAGCCAATGTAGGCTACTATGCATACGAGTACAACGGTCAGACAGGTGAAGTAATATCAGGCACGAAGGTACCCTATGGGACAGGTCAGGCAGACGTCAGTCTGTTGGGCGGTGTCATACATAGTGCTTTCGCTGGATCGAACACGAAGGGTAATGTGCGTGTTGCAGCAGTGGCGTTCATCGATGAAGCAAATGATCAGTGTCTTCTGCACATTGACGATATCTATGGTGGTGGAAATGAGGCTTACGTGGAAGGTAATGCAAAAATAAAGCTTGGCTGTATCACTTCGTTGGCTGTTATCTATGGTGGCTCGAAGAGAGCTGACGTAGGTGGCGATATTGAATTGAACATTACGAGCGGACACTTCGATCGTGTGTTCGGAGGCAACAACGAGAGTGGTTTGATTCATGGCTCTATAACAGTGAACATTGAGGAGACAGGTTGTCACCCCATCACCATCGGCGAACTCTACGGCTGCGGCAACCAGGCGCCCTATACCACACCTGCCGGCAAGGCCGACCCTACTATCAACGTGAAGTCCTTTACCAGCATCGGTCGCATCTTTGGCGGCGGATTGGGTGCAGGCGCTATTGTGAAGGGCAATCCTACGGTCAATATTAGCGAGACGCTGGGCGACAATGCTCTGCAGACATCGATTTATGCCGGCACGCCCCGCACGCTGTCCGACGGTTCCTCAGTTACCCTGCCTGCTCACGCTTCTGGCGCCATTGGTGCCATCGGCTCAGTCTTCGGCGGCGGCAACGCAGCAAAGGTGGATGGCAACACGACGGTGAACATCGGCACACTTACTTCGGTTGACTATGTGACAATGTCCGAAGGCGAGACATCACCGCGCACGGGTCTCGAAGTCAAGGGCGTCGACATCAAGGGCAACGTCTTCGGAGGTGGCAACCAAGCCGATGTGACAGGCAGCGCGAAAGTCGTTGTAGGAAAGGAATAGACCGACGTTTTCCGATGCCCTGTAGAGGGCTTTCAAACGCCGCACGCGGGGATTGCCAATTCCGCGTGCGGCGTTTGCCAATTCCGCGTGCGGCGATTGCCATCCCCGCACGCGGCGTTTTTTACCCCTGAATAGGGCCGTATTTTGGGGCGTGAAATGTAAACGAAGAGAGGAAAGCCCCGCGGCTTTCCTCTCTTCGTTTATCCTTATTTGTTCCGTTACTTTTTGCAACCCGGGCACCAGGGCTTGAGCTGCTTGAAGAAGTCGTTGCCCTTGTCGTCCACGAGGATAAAGGCAGGGAAGTCCTCGACGGTAATCTTCCAGATGGCTTCCATGCCGAGCTCGGGATACTCTACGCATTCGATGCTCTTGATGCTGCTCTGTGAGAGCACTGCTGCCACACCGCCAATCGTGCCGAGGTAGAAGCCGCCGTGCTTCTTGCAGGCATCGGTGACTTGCTGGCTGCGGTTGCCCTTCGCAATCATCACGAGGCTGCCGCCATTTGCTTGGAACTCATCGACATAGGGATCCATTCGGCCTGCTGTGGTGGGGCCCATCGAGCCGCAAGGATAGCCTGCTGGTGTCTTGGCCGGACCGGCATAGAGAACGGGATGGTCCTTGAAGTATTGCGGCATACCCTCGCCTGCATCGAGGCGTGCCTTGAGCTTTGCATGGGCAATGTCGCGGGCCACAATGATGGTGCCCTTCAGGTTGACGCGTGTCGAGACGGGATACTTGCTCAGCTCAGCGCGGACAGCGTCGATGCCCTTGTCGAGGTCGATGTCAATGCCCTTGCCGCCTTCGCCAGGCAGACGCAGCTCTTCGGGGATGAGTTCGCCGGGACAGTCGTCCATCTTCTCGAGCCAGATGCCGTCCTTGTTAATCTTTGCCTTGATGTTGCGGTCGGCCGAGCAGCTGACGCCCATGCCGATGGGGCAGCTGGCGCCGTGACGCGGCAGGCGGATGACGCGGATGTCGTGGGCCAGGTACTTGCCGCCGAACTGTGCGCCGAGACCAATCTTGTGCGCCTCTTCGAGTAGCTTCTTTTCGAGGTCGATGTCGCGGAACGCACGTCCCGTCTCGTCGCCCGTGGTGGGCAGCGAGTCGTAGTACTTGATGCTGGCCAGCTTGACCGTCAGCAGGTTCTTCTCCGCAGAGGTGCCGCCGATGACGAAGGCAATGTGGTAAGGCGGGCAGGCTGCCGTGCCGAGGTGCTTCATCTCCTCAACGAGGAAGGGAAGGAGCGTGCCCTCGTTCTGAATCGTGGCCTTTGTCATGGGGTAGAAGTACGTCTTGTTGGCAGAGCCGCCGCCCTTGGCGACCATCACGAAGCGGTATTCGGCGCCCTCGCAAGCCTCGATGTCAATCTGTGCGGGCAGGTTGCACTTCGTGTTCACCTCGTCGTACATGTTGAGCGGGGCGTTTTGGGAATAGCGCAGATTGTCCTGCGTGAAGGTGTTGAACACGCCGCGAGAGAGGGCTTCCTCGTCCTCGAAGCCTGTCCAAACCTGCTGACCCTTCTCGCCATGAATGATGGCAGTGCCGGTGTCCTGGCAGAAAGGCAGGATGCCTTTGCATGCCGTCTCTGCATTGCGCAGGAACTGGAGGGCGACGTACTTGTCGTTCTCGCTGGCATCGGGGTCTTTCAGAATTTGTGCAACCTGCAGGTTGTGTTCGCGGCGCAGCATGAACTCCACATCGTGGAAAGCCTGTTGAGCCAACAGCGTCAGCGCTTCGGGAGATACCTTTACGATCTCTTTCCCTTCGAACTCGCTGACTGTGACGCCTTCCTTCGTGAGAAGGCGGTACTCGGTCTTGTCCTCGCCCATCTGGAACATTGGGGCATACTTGAATTCAGCCATAAGTGGACCCTCTCCCTAACCCTCTCCCGTAAAGGGGCGAGGGAACTGCTTCGCAGGGCCTCGGGCAGTTTATGTTAGTATCTGGTTATTCTTCGTAATGCTCGAACAGGAAGTCGTTGTATGGATACTTCTGCACGTGCAGCTCCCTTACCTTATTATAGAGAACCTGTTTGAAGGTATCGAGATTCGTCTTCTCCTGAGCCGAGATGAAGAGGCACTGGCCTCCGAGGCGCGACATCCAGGAGTGGATGAGTTCGTCGAGCGAGACGTTGCGGGCCGTAGCAGGCGTCAGGTCGTCGGCATCCTTTTCCTCCCATGTGTAGGCGTCTATCTTGTTGAAGATAATCATCTGCGGTTTCTCGCTGCAGCCGAGGTCGGCAAGTGTCTTGTCGACCACCTTTATCTGTTCCTCGAAGTCGGGATGACTGATATCGACGATGTGGAGAAGCAGGTCGGCCTCCCGGACCTCATCGAGCGTGCTCTTGAAGGACTCGACGAGGTCGGTGGGGAGCTTGCGGATGAAGCCGACGGTGTCGCTCAGCAGGAAGGGCAGGTTGTCGACGATGACTTTGCGGACGGTTGTGTCGAGGGTGGCGAAGAGTTTGTTCTCGGCAAACACCTCGCTTTTTGAGAGCAGGTTCATCAGGGTGCTCTTGCCCACATTTGTATATCCCACCAATGCCACGCGAATCATGCGGCCGCGATTGCTTCGCTGAGTGGTCTTCTGCTTGTCGATTTCCGCGAGTCTTTGCTTGAGCAGGCTGATGCGGTTCAGGATGATTCGACGGTCCATCTCGAGCTGTGTCTCGCCAGGTCCTCTCAGTCCTACCGAGCCTTTGCCGCCGCCGCTTCCCGAGCCGCCGCCTTGTCTTTCGAGGTGCGTCCAGAGCCGTTGCAGTCGGGGCAACATATAGCGGTACTGGGCGAGCTCGACTTGTGTCTTCGCATTGGCCGTTTGTGCCCGCATGGCAAAGATGTCGAGGATGAGGTTGGTGCGGTCCAGTATCTTGACCTTCAGCTCTTTCTCTATGTTGCGAAGTTGCTTGGCAGACAGTTCATCATCGAAGATGACCATCGAGACCTCTCGTTCCGCCTCTTCTTCTTTCTCTATGAAGGCGCGAATCTCTTGAAGCTTGCCGATGCCCAGATACGTTACGCTGTTGGGGCCGTTCATCCTTTGGGTGAAGCGGCGAATGGTCTTTGCCCCGGCCGTCTCTGCTAAAAACGCCAATTCATCGAGATATTCAGTCGTTTTGCGTTCGTCCTGGTTGGGCGTGATGAGGCCGACCAGCACGGCGGTCTCCGGGCTGTCGTCGACTACATTATGGAACTTCACGTTCGACATCCCTTCCTCGAAGGGGAGCGACGAGCGCGAGGAGTTATAGTGCTTGCTTCTTGAAGTCTTCACAATTTGCTATTGAATAATTTACAGACCCCCTTTCCCTGCCTTTCCCTCTCTGTGGGGTAGGGCTTTCGCGGCGAGACTCCCTTCTTTTCGGAGAGGGGCCGCTGGGGTGAGGCTTTTATTTCACTTGCACGACGAGGTATTTGCTTACGCTCCAGAACTTCTGGGGGTCGGTGATGTGAAGCTCGTACTGGCCTTGCTTGTCCTTCGTCAGCTGATAGGTTCCTGCAGGATGGGTGGAGAGCAGACGCGCACTCTTGCTGTAGAACTTGATGTCCTTATCGTAGCGGATGTCGATTTTCGTGAAGTAGTTCTTGTTGAAGTCGCCGCTCTTGAGCACGTCGCCCTTGTCCAGTATCTTCTGCTCCTTCAGTTCGCTCTTGGTGCCGAAGACGAACCAGGCGCTGTTCAGCTCCTTGTCCTGCTGTTGCACCTTTTCAGCCTTTGCGCGATTCTCTTCTGTGAGGGAAGCCACATCGTTGCTGAGTCCTGCGATTGCCTCGCCTTGCGACTCGATGAGGGCGTCTTTCTCGGCGATGCTTGCCTCGAGTTCCTGAATGCGAGCCGACTGGGCGTCAATCTGAGCCTGCAGGTTCTCGATGGTCTTCTGCATCTTGGTGTTCTTGATACTGCTGTTCTTGAGCTTTTCCTGCAGCTGGGCAATCATGTCGCGATTCTGCTGCATGGCTTCCTTGATGAACTCCATGTTCTCGTGGATGACGCTCTTGCTGCTGGCACTCTCGGGGTTACCTTCAGCAATCGTTACTCGACCTTCAGCCTCGTTGATACGGCGGATGCCTTCCTGCACTTCGTTGAAGACGCCCAGGATGTCGTCGAGTTCCGTATCTTTCTCGTTGATGATGCGTTGCAGGGAGTCGCGTTCCTGGACGAAGGCGTCCTGCTTGCCACCTGTCATGTCGCATGCACTAAATGCCAGCGTGCATGCTGCTAAAACTAAAAGTTGTTTCTTCATAATTATGAATTGAAATGTTTGTTACTGTTTCTGTGTGTCTGTTTGTGTTTCTTAAGTCTCTGATAATCAGCATTGCTGTGGAGCTTCCAAACGCCGCGTGCGGGGATTGCCATCGCCGCAGCCGGGGATTGCCATCGCCGCACGCGGAATTTGCCATCGCCGCACGCGGCGTTTTTCATGCCGGGCTGGGGCCTTTTCCTGCCACCACAATGACAAACTCGCCGCGGGGTTCTGTCTCTGTGAAGTGTTGCAGGACCGCTTCGAGTGTGCCTCGGACGCTTTCCTCATGTATCTTGCTGATTTCTCGGCAGATGCTCACTTGCCGCTCGGCGCCGAAGACCTCGATGAATTGTGTGAGTGCTTTGACGATGCGATGAGGCGACTCGTAGAAGATCATTGTCCGTGTCTCTTCGCTAAGAGCTTGAAGTCGGGTCTGACGACCTTTCTTCTGAGGCAGGAACCCCTCGAAGCAGAAACGGTCGCAAGGCAGTCCGCTGCTTACCAGAGCCGGTACGAAAGCCGTTGCACCCGGGAGTGTGATGACTTCTATGCCGGCCCGTATGGCTTCGCGAGCAACGAGGAAGCCCGGGTCGCTGATGCCCGGCGTGCCTGCATCGCTGACAACTGCGATTGTCTGACCGCTCAAGAGGCGTTCCACTATGCCTTCCACCGTCTTGTGCTCGTTGAACTTGTGGTACGAGAGCATCGCGTTCCTGATGTCGAAGTGCTTGAGCAAGTTGCCGCTTGTCCGCGTGTCTTCGGCCAGGATGAGGTCTGCTTCGCGAAGCACCCTCAGTGCCCGCATCGTGATATCCTCGAGATTGCCTACAGGAGTAGGCACCAAGTAGAGCGTCCCCATACCTTATTATTATATATATATCGCAGGTGCAAAGTTACGAAAAAACATTGAACATTGGACACCGAACATCGAACATTAAGAGTTTTTTTGTCTTTTTCTTAATTCTTAACTCTTAATTCCTGATTTCTTTGTATATTTGTCCTGCAAAAGACAAAGCAAATGAAAGATGTAGGTTCAAGCAATGGCGAGATGATGCGCAGGGGCCGCGTGGAAGTCGTGTGCGGCTCGATGTTCTCCGGCAAGACAGAAGAACTCATCCGCCGCCTTCGTCGGGCACAGTTCGCCAAGCAAGTGGTGGAAATCTTCAAGCCCGCCATTGACGTCCGATACAGCGAAGAAGACGTCGTGAGCCATGAAGGCAACAGTATCCCCTCGACCCCAGTCGATTCTTCCGCAAGCATCCTGCTGATGGCCCAAGGGAGCGATGTGGTGGGCATCGACGAGGCGCAGTTCTTCGACGAACACATAGTGGAGGTCTGCAACGAGCTGGCCGCAAGAGGCATCCGCGTGATAGTGGCAGGTCTCGATCTCGACTTCAAGGGACAGCCCTTTGGTCCGATGCCGGCCCTCTGTGCTATAGCCGACGAGGTGACGAAGGTTCATGCTATATGCGTCCGCTGTGGAGCCCTCGCTTATGTCAGTCACCGTATCGTAGCAGGCGACAAGCAAGTCATGCTCGGCGAGAAACAAGAGTACGAACCCCTCTGCAGAGAATGCTACGCCAGGGCAACAGCTCCCTCCGACCTCCCCAAGGGAGGAGAAAGCCAAAACGGTAAATGGTAAATGCTTAAATGGCACATGTCAGGTGTTTAAACGGTAAATGGTAAATGTTTAAATAGTAAAAGAAGAGATGTTAGAGAAACAGATTACCTTCGACAGAGTGGTCCGATGGCTCATCGCAGGCCTTATTGCGACAGCCCTTGTATGGCTCGTCAACCGCCTCTCCAGCGTGTTGCTGCCTTTCTTCATCGCATGGATATTGGCTTACATGATTCATCCCTTTGTCCGGTTCCTCGAGACAAAATGCCGGCTGAAATACAGAGTGCCCAGCATCGTCGTGGCCCTGCTTGTAGTCCTTGCCGTCCTGTCTCTCGTCATATTCCTCGTCGTCCCGCCCATCATCGAAGAAAGCCTTCGAATGTCGAAGCTGATAACTGTCTATTTCAACGACACTTTGGCTTCCTCCCAACTCTTCGAAAACCTGCAAGCCATGCTGCAGAGCTATGCCAGCGACGACTCATTGATGAAACTGCTGCAGCACAGCAGCATCATGGACGTCGCACAAAGCCTCGTCCTGAAGGCTTGGGAGTTCCTCTCCGGCACACTCAACTTCGCCATCGGCCTGATGGGAAGCGTCATCGTGCTGCTCTATCTGTTCTTCATTCTGATGGATTATGAGAAGATATCCGAAGGCTGGATTAACTTCATTCCCGCAGGGCAGAGACACTTCGCGAGCATGGTGGCACATGATGTCAAAAGCGGAATGAATGCCTATTTCCGCGGTCAGTCGCTCATCGCCCTGCTGGTCGGCATCCTCTTCAGCATAGGTTTCCTCATCATCGACTTCCCGATGGCAATAGGCCTGGGACTCTTCATCGGCCTTCTCAACCTGATTCCCTATCTCCAGCTGGTCGGCTTCATCCCAACCGTCATCCTCGCCTTCGTAAAGGCAGCCGACACAGGACAGAACTTCTGGCTCATCCTGTTCTGTGCCTTGATGGTCTTTGCCGTCGTGCAGACCATACAGGACGTCATCCTGACGCCTCGCATCATGGGACACGTCACGGGTCTCAACCCCGCCATCATCCTGCTGAGCCTCTCAATATGGGGCAGCCTGCTGGGCATCATCGGACTCATCATCGCCCTGCCCCTCACCACGCTCCTCATCTCATATTATCGTCGATTTGTGCTCAAAGAAACGGATCAAGACATACAAAAACAGCCGAATAAAAACAAAAAAGCAAAGGCAAGCAAATAATTTTTC
>JAFRQD010000063.1 GCA_017428785.1 Bacteroidaceae bacterium | reverse complement strand
TGATGCAGGTGGAGAACGAGTACGGCTCGTATGGCGAGGACAAGCCGTATGTCAGCGAGATTCGCGACTGCTTGCGTGGCATCTACGGTAAGGAGTTGGCTTTATTCCAGTGCGACTGGTCTTCCAACTTCGAGAAGAACGGTCTCGACGACCTCACTTGGACGATGAACTTCGGTACGGGCGCCAACATCGACCAGCAGTTCCGCCGCCTCGGTGAACTGCGACCCGATGCCCCGAAGATGTGCTCCGAGTTCTGGAGCGGATGGTTCGACAAGTGGGGAGCTCAGCACGAGACGCGCCCCGCCAAGGACATGGTGGAAGGGATGGACGAGATGCTCAGCAAAGGCATCAGCTTCTCGCTCTACATGACCCACGGCGGCACCTCTTTCGGCCATTGGGCAGGTGCCAATAGTCCAGGCTTTGCGCCCGATGTGACGAGCTACGACTACGACGCTCCCATCAACGAATGGGGCTTGCCTACGCCTAAGTTCTGGGAACTCCGCAAGATGATGGAGAAGTATAACGACGGCAAGAAGATGCCTTCTGTTCCCAAGGCTCCTAATCCTATCATTACGGTGCCAAAGTTCGAGCTGACGGAGTTCGCACCGCTCTACAATGGTTTCGACTTTAGGTACTATGTTGATCATGATCAAGATCTCCGTACCGTTGGCGCACCCCTGACATTTGAAGAACTCGACATGGGATGGGGAGCTATGCTCTACAGTACCCGTCTGCCTGAGATTGCGAAGCCAGAAGAAGCGGATTGGACTGCCACGCTCACGATTGACGCCCACGACTTTGCTCAGGTCTTTATCGACGGCAAGTACATCGGCAAGATTGACCGCGTGAAGAACGAGAAGTCGCTCTCCTTGCCACCTGTCAGTCGGGGGCAGGAACTGCAAATCCTCGTCGAAGGCATGGGGCGCATCAACTTTGGTCGAGCCATCAAGGACTTTAAAGGATTAGTCAGCAAACCTACTATCACGGTCAACGTGAAGTCACATTTCGGCATCGACGGAACGGAGATTGTATACACCCCGACGATGTGGGAGAACATGCGCATCCCTGATGACTACGAGGTAGCTGTCAGGGCATTTGAGTGGCAGAAGGAGAAGCCTAACACTCGCGAGTCCATCAGCATGATGCGCCTCGGCCGCACCATGCGTTATGCCAAGGACAGCGAAGACCTCATCTTCGGACGCGGTTACTATCGCGGCTACTTTGACCTGAAGAAGGTGGGCGACACGTTCCTCAACTTCGAAAATTGGGGTAAGGGACAGGTTTGGGTGAACGGCCATGCCATGGGGCGCATCTGGTCGATTGGGCCGCAGCAGACGCTTTATGTGCCTGGCTGCTGGCTCAAGAAGGGCAAGAACGAGGTGATCGTCCTCGACATTGCAGGTCCTACAGAGCGTGTCGTATGGGGACAGGCAGAACCCGAGCTGAACAAGCTGCAATTGGAAAAGAACAACAAGCACAACAACCCAGGCGACAAGCCCGACCTCAATTCGAAATCTCCTGCGTTCGAGGGCGAGCTGAAGGCAGGCAACGGCTGGCAGACGGTCAATTTCAAGAGGAATAGTCGCGGACGTTATCTTGCCATTGAAGCGCAGAGCACACAAAAAGAAGGCGATGTGACGGCCATAGCAGAGCTTTATGCTCTCGGCAACGATGGCAAACGCCTGAGCCGCGAGCCGTGGACAGTGAAGTATGCTGACAGCGAGGACGAGAACGGCAACCATCTCGGCGACAAAGTCTATGACCTTCAGGAAAGCACTTATTGGCAAACAGAAAAGGCAGCTACGCTTCCGCATCTGCTGGTCATCGACCTCGGTTCCGAGAAGCTAATCAAAGGCATCGAGTACCTGCCGCGTGCCGAGCAAGGCGCACCGGGCAGCATCAAGAACTTGCGAGTCTTTGTCTATTGAGAAACTAAGCGTGGTTAGTTGAGCAATTAGCCGTTTCTAATTTGCGAATTTGCCACGCTTAGTTGATTAGTTATGCTCGAGTGCTTTGAAGAGTTCCTCAATCGCGGGGAGCGGTGCTTTGTGCTTCTCGAGTAGAGTTACGAACTTGCTTCCGATGATGGCGCCTGCTGCATTGGCTTGGGCGCTTTCGAGAGTCTGGCGATTACTAATGCCGAATCCAATCATGCGAGGGTGCTTGAGCCCCATCTTGTCGATTCGCGAGAAGTAAGCCTGCTTGGCCTCGTCGAACTCTTTCTGTGCTCCGGTCGTGGCCGCAGAACTCACCATATAGATGAAGCCGTCGGTATGTTCGTCGATGAAGCGTATGCGTTCGTCGCTCGTCTCGGGTGTGATGAGCATGATGACGCGGATGTCATACTTGTCGGCGATGAGCTTCACCTCGTTCATGTAGTCCGAGAATGGCAGGTCTGGGATGATGACGCCGTCGATATCCACTTCCTTGCAACGACGGAAGAAAGCTTCGTAGCCCATGTGATAAATGGGATTCATGTAGCCCATCAGTATGAGGGGGAGCCGGATACCTTGCCCTCGAAGCGGTTCCAACTGGGAAAAGAGTTTCTGGAGGGTCATTCCGTTGCGCAACGCTTTAGTGGCTGCGTCCTGAATAACTGGGCCGTCGGCCATCGGATCACTAAAGGGAATGCCCACTTCGATGAAGTCTATGCCCTTCTGTTCCAAGGTGCGGATGATGTCGGCGGTGCTGTCGAGGGTCGGATGACCGGCACAAAAGTAGAGCGAGAGCAAGCCTTTGCTCTTCTCTTGAAATAGTTTATTAATCCTGTTCATCTTGTATTTCTGTCTGTTTTGTGTTCTGGTTTTGCTAGTTTAACTAGTTTTACTAGTATAACTAGTCCTCTCGGATGGCTGTTATGAACTGTTTTATCTTTTCTGTATCCTTGATGCCCGGCTCGATTTCGAAGCGCGAGTTGATGTCGAAGCCGAGGCATTTGGGGTGGTGAAACTGCCTGAGTCGCTCGGCATCCTCAGGTCCGATGCCTCCCGAAAGCAGAAAGGGTAAGTCTCCTCGGTAGTCGGAAAGGATGTCCCAATTGAACTGCTTGCCGCTTCCACCCATAGTCGAGCACTTGGTGTCGAAGAGAAGAAGATTCGCGCAGCCCTCAAAAGACCCTACCAAACCTCCCCTTAAAGGGGAGGCTTCCTTGCCTGATTCCTCCCCCTTTAAGGGGGAGCTAGAGGAGGTCTGTAGGTGTGTAGGGCGGTTTATGCTAATTGCCTTGATGACCTTGCACCCCGTCTTCTCTCGAACCTCCTTGCAAAACTCAGGCGATTCGCTGCCGTGAAGTTGAATATAACTGAAGTCGAAGGCTTCCATCCGCTTCTGTATCTCATCAAGAGACTGGTTGACGAAGACGCCAACACGCGGACACTTAGGCAGATAGGCAGGCACTTCGCGCACATATCTCGGCGAGCGCTCCCAACAGATAAAGCCCATCATGTCGATGCCCAAACGTTCCACTTCCCGAATGTTCTCGGCATCTCGCATTCCACAAACTTTGATTATCATTGTTTTGTTATGTCGTTATGACGTTATATCGTTATTTCGATGCCAATTCCTTAATGAACTCTTGCAGCGCGAGGCCTGGGTCGTCGGTCTTCATGAAGGTCTCTCCGATGAGGAAACCCCTGTAGCCAGCCTCTCGCAGCAAGCGGATGGTGTCCGGACCAGCGATGCCGCTCTCGCTGACAAGCACTTTATCTTCGGGCAGACGGGCAGCCAGGCGGAACGAGTTTTGCACATCCGTGACGAAAGTTCCCAGGTTGCGATTGTTTACGCCAAGTGCATCGACATCGATATCGGCGTAGTCCAATTCGTGCTCTGAATGCAGTTCCAGCAGGACTTCGAGTGCCAACTCATGGGCAGTGGCTGTAAGCGAGCGGACTTCCTGCTTGCTGAGGTCGGCAGCGATGAGCAGTACGGCGTCGGCTCCTACGTGTCGCGCCTGAAGAAGTTGGTATTCGTCTATGATGAAGTCCTTGCGGAGGATGGGGCGACTGACGAGCGGTCGCGCCTTTCTTATGAAGTCGAGCGAGCCGCCGAAGTACATCTCGTCGGTCAGGATGCTGAGGGCTGCGGCACCGTTTTGCTCGTAAGAAAGGGGAATCTCCTCAGGCTTGCCATCCTCCTTAATCCATCCCTTCGACGGACTTCTGCGCTTGAACTCGGCGATGATGCCAAAGTCGTTCTCTGTCAAAGTCTGGCTCAAACTGCGCTTCGCCACGCCTTCAGCCATCATTCGCTCCACCTCGGCATAGAGTTTGCGAGGCGGCGTCTGCTCCTTCTGCGCGGCCACTTCGATGCGCTTGTGCGCAACGATTTCTTCTAAGATATCTTTCATTGCTTCAATTGTCGTTATCTCGTTATCACGTTATGACGTTATAACGAGGATTTCCTTAGCTGTTTATCTCGATGAACGCTTTGAGGCATTGCAGGGCTTTGCCGCTTTCTATGCTCTCACGGGCCATTGCGACGGTGTCCGAGATAGGCAGGTTCGGGTTCATCAGGCTGATGCCACAGGCGGCATTGGCAACTACGACATCCGTCTGGGCTTGAGTCGCTTTGTTCTCCAGCACATCGTCGAAGATGCGTTTGGCCTGCTCGGCAGTCGTTCCGCCGAATATCTCTTCGGGCTTCACATAGGCAAGACCCATATCGAGGGGCGTATAGACCTTCTCGAAGTGACGTGTCACGAACTTGAAACCGCTGGTGAGCGAGATTTCGTCGTAGCCGTCGTAGCTCGAGATGACGCCGAAGTTGTCGCCGATACGCTGGTGCATGCTGGCATAGAGGCGTAGCTGGGTGGGCGTCGCGGTGCCGTGGAGCGAGTTCTTTGGTGTGCAGGGATTGATGAAGGGACCAAGCAGGTTGAAGCACGTCGGCACGCTCAATGCCTTGCGAACAGGGCCGACAAACTTCATGCCCGTAGCAAAGAGGGGCGCGTGCAGGTAGCAGATGCCGGCTTTCTCTATGGAGCGACGGAGCACGCTCTCGTCGTCGGTGAACTTCACGCCGTGCGCCATCAGCACATTACTTGCGCCGCTCACGCTCGTGCTTGCGCCGTTGCCGTGCTTGCTCACTTTATATCCCGCTCCGGCCACCACGAAGCAAGCGCAAGTGCTGATGTTGAAAGTGTTCTTCCCATCGCCTCCTGTGCCCACGATGTCCAGCGTGTCGAAGTCATCGAGGTTAACGTGCTTGCCCGTCTCGAGCAGTCCGTCGCGGAAGCCAAGCATTTCATCCACCGTCGCGCCGCGTGTCTGCATCGCCATCAGCAAAGCCGCAATCTGCTCGGCAGGGTAGGCTTGACATGTGATGCCTACTAATATATTATGTGTGTCTTGCCGCGAAAGTGTCTCGCCGGCAATGAGTCGTTGTAAATACTGCTTCATATCATTGAACATTGAATATTGAACATTGAACATTTTTTGTTCCCCCTAAAGGGGGTTAGGGGGTCTCTAACCAGTTCTTTATTATCGTCTTTCCGCCAGGCGTTAGCACGCTTTCGGGATGATATTGAATGCCGCGGATGTCGTACTCGCGATGTCTGAGGGACATGATGAAGCCCTCTTCGCTCACGCTTGTCACTTCGAGGCAGTCGGGGAAACCTTTCGTATCGACCACCCACGAGTGGTAGCGGCCCACTTCGAACGTCTTGCCTAAGCCTTCGAACAGATAGTCGTCGGCCGTTATGGTGACGGGCGTGGCCACGCCATGATAGACGTCGCTGAGGTTTGTCAATGTGCCGCCGAACACTTCGCCAATAGCCTGATGTCCAAGACACACACCGAGGATGGGCTTCCGACCAGCGTAGATCTTGATGACATCGAGCAGCAGTCCTGCTTCGCTCGGGATGCCAGGACCGGGGGAAAGTATGATTTTGTCGAACGCCTCGAGCCAGGACATCTCGAACTGGTCGTTGCGATAGACCGTCACCTCAGCCCCGAGTTCCTTTACTAAATGGCTCAAGTTGTAGGTGAACGAGTCGTAGTTGTCTATGATTACTATCTTCATATCACATTTACCATTTAATCATTTACCATTTACCATTTGTTTCCCCTCCTTTGGAGGGGTTAGGGGAGGCTCCTCCTGCTATTTCGATGGCTCGGCGAAGTGCCCCAAGCTTGTTGTTAACCTCTTGAAGTTCGTACTCGACGTTGCTCTTGGCGACGATGCCTCCGCCTGCCTGGAACCAAAGTTCGTTGTTGCGGCTGACGAAGGTGCGTATCGTGATGGCTTGGTTGAGGTTGCCCTCGAAGCCGATGAACCCGATGCAACCGCCATAAGCACCGCGATTGTGCGGCTCGTATTCAGAAATAAGTTGCATGGCCCGCACTTTCGGAGCGCCCGACAAAGTGCCTGCGGGGAACGTGTCGATAAATGTCTTGATGGGGTCTGCCTCGTTGTCGAGCTCTCCGCTAACGCGGCTGACGAGATGGATGACGTGGCTGTAGAACTGCATGTCCTTGTAGAAATCGACCTTCACATTGTGGCAGTTGCGACTCAAATCGTTGCGAGCCAGGTCCACCAGCATGACGTGTTCGGCATTCTCCTTCGGGTCGTTGCGCAGGTACTCAGCATTCTTGCGGTCGGTTTCGCTGTTGCCGGTACGCTTCGTCGTGCCTGCAATCGGGTCGATATAAGCGTGACGGTTCTCGATGCGGCAATGCGTTTCGGGCGACGAACCGAAGATGCGGAAGCCGCCGAAGTCGAAGTAGAAGAGGTAGGGACTGGGGTTGATGCTTCGCAAGGCACGATAAAGCTTGAAGTCGTCGCCTTCATAGCGCTGCTTGAAACGGCGAGAGAGGACGATTTGAAACACATCGCCACGCAGGCAATGCTGTATGCCGCGACGGATGTTCTCGCGATGTTCGTCGTCGGTCAACGTGCTTGTGCATTCGCCGACGGGATGGAAGTCGAACGCCTGATAGTTGCGGCTGGCGAGGTCACGCTCCAGTTGGTCGAGGTCGTCCTGTTCCCCGTCGGCAAGCAGCTCGATAAGCGTCAGCTCGTTACGGAAGTGGTCGAACACCACTACATCTTTATATAATATGTAGAGCATGTCGGGCGCGTCGTTTTCCTCTTGCGTCTCGTCCTTGACGGCGATGTTCTCGAAGTAGCGGACCGCGTTGAACGTCGTGTAGCCATACAGACCGCAGTAGCCCACATCGTTGCCCTCGATGCTGAAACTGCTGAGGAATTCATTGATGAGACGAGCGGTGCCGTAGTTCTTGCCGATTTTGTGATGCTCCTCTGCGCCGTCGGGGAAGCGGCAGAAACCTATGCCGTGCTCAATGCTGACACTGGCGATGGGGTGGAGCGCGATGAACGACTTTGCGTTCTCGCCGCCGTGATAGTCGCTGCTCTCCATGAGTGCGCTTTGCGGATAAGCGTCGCGCACCTTCAGATAAGCGCTGACGGGCGTGATGAGGTCGCCAAGGACCTTCTTGCTTGCAGTGTGGAATTTATACATAATGGCTTTTTCATAATTAAGAATTAAGAAAGAAGAATTAAGAATTGTTACATCCCCATATCCTTTTCGTCCTTAATCCTTAGCTGTTAATTCTTCTTTCTCCTTTTTTAATTCTTAATTTTAAGATATGTGTTCAGGTCTTTGTCGCCGCGGCCGCTGACGGTAAGCACGACCACATCTTCAGGCTTGAATGTCATCTTAGAGAGTAGCGCGAGTGCGTGGCTGCTTTCGAGGGCGGGGATGATTCCTTCGAGTCGAGTGAGCTCGAAAGCAGCTGCGAGTGCCTCGTCATCGTTGACTGCGAGCACTTTCGCCCGGCCTGTCTCGAAGAGGTTGCAATGCATGGGGCCCGTTCCTGGGTAGTCCAGGCCGGCGCTGATGCTGTAAGGCTCGATGATTTGGCCGTCGTCGGTCTGCATCACCTTGATGCGGCTGCCGTGCAGGATGCCGACAGTACCGATGTTGAGCGACGCCGCAGTCATCTCCGTCTCCATGCCTTTGCCGCCAGCCTCGCCGAGAACAATCTTCACACGCTCGTCGTCGAGATAGTGGTAGATGGTGCCTGCCGCATTACTTCCGCCGCCAACACAGGCGATGAGATAGTCCGGCCAGTCGCGTCCCACCTTTTCCTGAAGCTGGAACTTTATTTCCTTGCTGATGACGCTCTGCAGCTTGGCAACCATCTCGGGGTAGGGATGCGGCCCGACTGTACTGCCTATTATATAAAAGGTATCGCTTGGATGGCAGCACCAGTCGCGAATCGCCTCGTTTGTTGCGTCTTTGAGTGTCTTGTTGCCGCTCTCTACGGGATAGACTTCGGCACCAAGCATCTTCATCCGCTCCACGTTAATGTGCTGACGTTCTACATCCAAAGCTCCCATATACACACGGCAAGGCATTCCCATCAATGCGCAGACGGTAGCTGTTGCCACGCCGTGCTGACCTGCTCCCGTCTCGGCAATGATGCGCTTCTTGCCCATTCTTTGGGCCAAGAGGATTTGTCCAATCGCATTGTTAATCTTGTGAGCGCCTGTATGGTTCAGGTCTTCTCGCTTCAGATAGAGCTGGCAGCCGTACTTCTCACTCATGCGTTTCGCGTAATAGAGAGGGCTCGGACGCCCCACATAGTCGCGCAGCAGGCTGTAATACTCCTGCAGAAACTCCTCGCTGTCTATGATTTCCTGATACTGCTCGCGCAGCGCCTCGAGCGTACCATACAGAATCTCAGGCACATATGCCCCGCCGAACTCTCCGTAATAACCTTTTTTGTCAACGTGATAGCTCATATACATTATTATATTTATAGTTTGACATTATATACAGAAAAGAGGCCCGTCGCTATCGACGAGCCTCTTTCTTATGTTTTTGACAATATACAACGGCTTCGTGCTTCGCGACTATAGTAATCTCGAATCACGCCACCACCAATTGTTAATTGTCATCATACTTGTACTTTTTTGTTGTTTTCTGCTGCAAAGTTACGCTTTTATTTCATTTCGCAAAACATTTTCTTCAATTTTTTTCAAGGAAATTATCTTTTCTGTCACTTTTTGGGAAAAAAGACGAGACACGAAGGCTTGAAAAACATCTCGTGTGATGTTGTCAAAGTTCACGTGTGGATTTGCCGAAGTTCACGTGTGGATTTCATCAAATCCACGTGTGGATTTTGCCGACATCATGTGCCATGTTTGCCAACTTAACGTGTTAAGTTCTTGGAAGCTTTAGCACCAAGGCGCACCCCCAAAGTGCGGAGTGCGATTTACCTATGGTGTGTTTTGCATTTTACTCGTCACTCATCACCAATAGGCCTGAATCCCCCTATTAATCATATGTGACAGAGATGATGAGTGCCTGACGACTCATCATCACTCATCAGGTCACTTATCAGGTTCTATGTTGCTGATACTCTTTGCATTAACCCATAATCCTGACGAGTGACGAGTTATTTTGATTTCATTTGCAATTCAACATTTCCCTGCAATTCCTTTGTCGTTATAGAATTAAATGCTAACTTTGCAGGCAGAAAACAAGACATACATATCATTATGGCAAACGTAGCGACAATGCCTGCACAAGGGCAAATACTGGTAAACATCGATGATATTTCGATGCTGAAGGATATTAAGAAAGCCATCAGCATGCTGAAAGGCGTGGGAAAGATTACCGTTCCTCGCCGTCGCAGACTCTTCTCTTCCTATGAACTTTCGCTTCGAGATCTTGAAGAAGGTAGAGTATATGAAGCAAAGGACGTTGATGACTTATTCCGACAATGCCTGGAGGATTAATTATGTACACAATTCGATTTACTGGTGAGTTCAAACGCCAAATGAAGTTGTGCGAACGGCGAGGCTATAATATGGACTTGCTTCGAAAAGCGATACGTATTCTTTCCATTGAAGGCAAATTGCCGGACAGCTATCTTCCGCATGTTCTTCATGGCGATCGAAAGGGGCAATGGGGATGCCACATACAGCCCAATTGGCTTCTTGTCTGGGAGCAACACGACCAAGAACTAATCCTTATAATGTTGAACACAGGCACGCATTCAGATTTGTTCAGTAAGAAATATAAAAAGAAATAACCAAACATTTTCAATATTCAATCTTCAATGATATAAGTAACTAAAGACATAATAGACAAAGAAGCGTTAGCTTGAATCTTGCTTTCTGACGAATTGGGGAATTTAGAAGAAAGCCGCAAGAGTAAAAGACTAATGCTCACGTCGTTTGGCGTGGGCTTTTACTCGTAGATGCGGCAAAAGGTTATCCCCAATACCATCAGAAAGCGTAGACGGATAAAGTCCACGTTTTTTTGTTATCCTAATCAAAGCGGTATCGAATAACAATCATCTAAAATTATAAGGTTATGAAAAAGATTCTACTTCTTAACTTGCTCCTTGCAATGCTCTTTGGAGTACAGTCCGTTAAAGCAGATGTTGTCTTTAACTCTACAAACTTTCCTGACCCCGCGTTCCGGAAATATCTTCGTGATAGATTTGATTTCCGAGAAGGCCAAACACTTAAGAAAGCCGATTGCGATAAAGTTAAGTCGCTTAATATGGATCGTTTGGATATTTATTCACTAAAAGGTATAGAATACTTTACGAGTATTTCACTTTTATTTTGTAATTATAATCACATTTCAGTATTAGACTTGTCCAATAATAAAAATATAAATGAATTATATTGTGCTGGGAATAATCTTACCAGTTTAGATATTAGTATGTTACGTATGGGAATTATGAATTGTTCCGACAACAAATTAACATCATTAGTACTTGGTCAGCAACCCCTATTGTATGGCTTTAGTTGTCAAAACAACAGTATCTCAACGCTGGACTTGAGCAGTTGCCATGATCTCACTGGCTTGAATTGTTCAAACAATAATCTTTCAACGCTGGACTTGACTAATTGTCCTGAAATTCATACCGTATATTGTTCAAACAACAATCTTTCAACGCTGAACTTGTCATATTGCCCCAAACTCAAAAAATTACAATGTGCGAACAATAAACTGAAAAACCTTAATGTGGGAATAAATAGTAGGCTTGTTTATGTAGATTGTTCCGATAATCAACTTACGTTTTTATATCTTAAAAATAACACATACATAATAAATCTGTACTGTGCCAATAACGACATTCCATCGCTGGACGTAACCAATCTTCCTAATCTCGAGGACTTGGATTGTAGCGGAAATAGCTTCACGTCGCTCGATATCTCCTACAACACGAAACTGCAGCGTTTGACGATGAAGAACAGTAAGGTCACATCGCTCGACCAGTCTTTCTGTCCCGACCTGCACTACATGAATTGCGAGGGCACACCTTTGGGCCGCCTAAGGATATTTAACAACAATAAAGAGATGGATACGCTTATCGTCAAGAATTGCAGCCTCGATGTGTTGACACTTTCAGATGGCATCAACAAAATGAAGCATCTGGATTGCAGCAACAACAACATCGGAGCATTGTCGCTAAGCAATATGCCGGAACTATTGTACCTTGATTGCTCAAACAATCAGTTGCCATCCCTCGACATTACGAGTTGCAAAAGTCTGAAATGGTTCTATGCTCATCACAACAGGCTCATATCGATTGAAGGCGTTGAAGTAGCAGATGGACCGACTTGGGAAAACTATGATGCCGATGCCTTCACGCCACAGGAACCGACGACACGCCGCTTCGAACGTGTCTCATATAATGGCGGCGAAGCATGGGCTCTTTACCTCGGCATAAGTGATGCCAGCCGTATCCTGAACTTCAAGAAGGACGGCGTTTCGGCAAGTCCTGTTATCAGCAACAAGTATTTGATTGTTTCCGACAACCTGAGTCAAATCCCGCAGAAAGTGGAATACGACTTCAAGCCCTATGCCACAAAGAATGCCTTCCATGTGGTCGTGAACTATGACGTGAAGGACTACAACATCTTTGTTGACGGCCAGAAGATGACGTCGCTCAACTTCTTTGACATTCCCGGACTGGTGAGCGGCAAGGCATACTTTGAAGACAAGCCCGAAGACCTCGGCTGGGCAGGCGAGCCGACACTTGTCCTCGACAATGCCACGCTCGAGTGTGACGAGAAAACTTTTGCTTATGGCATCTACAATAATAACAACTACTATTTCACCATCAAAGTCATTGGCAACTGCTCTATCACAAGCAAGAACGGTGTCGGAATTGAACTTGACGCCGTTACGCGTACAACGGTAGAAGGCGGAGGAACACTCAACATATTTTCTAAAAATACTTGTATTCAAAGCTTTGTCCTTGCGGAACTGACCATTCAGGACAATACTAAGATAATAGGGCGGAGCACAGATGGCAGAGGCTATTACGAGGGAGATGTCGCAAAACTTGAGATAAAGGACGGAGCTGTGTTCGCAGTTAACAGTAAGTATGAGCCGCTCTATCTCGACAAGGACAAACCCGTCTTTGGCGAAGGCATCGACATACGCTATCCTGAAGGTGCTTATTTTTCTGGCACTTACAATTATCTTTATTATGCCGACGGCACAGAAGTTAAGAACGACTGGGTTGTCATCGGCCCCGACACGCAGGCAACACATGACTTGATAGATGGCGTGGACGAGATTGACAACGGACAACGGACAACAGACAACGGATTTATCTATAACCTTGCCGGTCAGCAAATCGTAAATGGTAAATTGCCTCGTGGCATTTACATCAAAGACGGCAAAAAGATAATTAAGAAATAGGATAAAACGAACAAAGGCCTGCCACAATGAAGTGGCAGGCCTTTGCTTTAATCATTAATCTTTAATCTCTAATCGGATTCAGTCCTTCAGGTAATAGACGACAGTTGTGACGACGCGGACGTTCTTGAGCCAAGGTGTGTTCTGGTCGCGGCTCTCGATGCTGAACTGACCTTGGTCGGCAGTACGAATCTTGCCGAGCTTGCTGTTGGAGTCTTCTGCAAAGCGTTCTGCTGTCTTGCGAGCGTTCTTTGTGGCTTCGGCAATCATCTCAGGCTTAATCTCGTTGAGGCCCGTGAATTCGTAGCTCACATTTCCATCGTCATCGTATTCATTGCCGATGATGGTGACGCCTTGCCGCATCAGGTCGGCCTGCTTGTTGACAAGTTTGCGTACGAGGTCCACGTTCTTGCTCACGACGGTCACCACACAGTTTGCTTTATAGCGATAGCGAACCGTCTCGCTGCTGTAGCTCATGTTGGCCTGCTGGTCAACCATCTGTGGAGGAGCTTGTGTGATTTCCTCGTCGTTGATGCCGTTTGCTTTCAGGAAGTCCACGATGGTGCGAGTGTCCTTCGCGATGGTTTCGTAGAGCTCAGCCGGGTCGTTGCCCAGCTCTTTGAACTTCAATGGCCACGTCACCTTGTCGGCCTTCACCTCTTTCTCCGAGAGACCTTTGGCCGTTACGGTGCGGTCCATCTCCTTGAACTTCACGATACCTTTACTGATGGCTCCTCCTGCCAGGAAGAGACCGATGGCGAGAATCAGCGCCTCGCCCCAATACTTAAACTGGTTCTTCATGTCTTTTCTTCTTTTCAACTTTTCACATTATCTTACTACGCGTGTGAAGACCGGAGCTTCACCTTCGGCCACAAGCACATAAACTTTCAATTCTCCTGCTGGAGGCAACTTGCCGTCAGCATCGCGAGGAAGGTCTTCTGCCGTGAAGAGATATTCTGTGCCTTCAGGAACGGCTCGAGCCGCTACCGTCTTAGCTTTGGCATGTATCATGGAATAGTCGCCGACTGCAGCATCGAAGATGGCTGCCTCTTCCTCGCTTGCTTCATGTTGTTCGGGGAAGTCGTCAGGCGCAACATACTCTCCATCAATGAATCCGCCGGCCTTCAGGAAACGGTCAACCTCTGCAGGTACTGCCTCCAAACGGGCTGCACGAACACCATAGCCGGGCAGAATCTCGGCATTCGGCTGCTTCTCTGCCAAGTCCTTGACGCTCGACTCAAGTCCGCCGCTGCCGAAAGTGCAGAAAGGCACAACCTTCTTTCCGCTCAAATCCGCCTGAGCAAGGAAGGCATTCACGGGAGGAGCGTAGGTTCCGAACCAAATGGGATAACCGAGGAAGATAACATCATAGGCAGAAAGGTCGGCCTTGATCGGTTGAATCTCTGGAACGACACCCTCTTCGCGCTCTTTCAGACAACGCTCGATGGTCGCCTGGAAGTCACCGCCGTAAGGTTCTGCGAGTACAATCTCTTCGATGTCTGCACCAAGTTTCGATGCTATCTCTTCGGCCACAACCTTCGTGTTCGATGTCTGTGAGTAGTAGAGCACCAATGATTTCTGCGGCTCCTGTTTCGGCTCGCACGAAATAGCCATCATGGCTGCAACCGCAAGTCCTAAAGTCAATGACAAAGCTTTCATAGATATTCGTTTTAGGTGTTTATTGCAGGACAAAGTTACTATTTATTTCCCAATAAGAATCCACACATTATGTTATAAAAACATGAAATGATATATTTTAAGGAATGTTTACAGAAAATGATAAATCTTTCGTCAGAAATGATAAATGATAAGTGGGCAAATAATAGTAAATTTGCAATCGGAACCTTACTAACTATAGCATGAAAATTAGATTCATCATCAATAGTCTGGCAAAAAAGATGTTTTGCGTCATCCCGTTGCTGTGCTTTGCCTTGGCAGTGCCGCTGCAAGGACAGACCACCGACGTCGAGAAAATGAAGCACTATGCCGACGAATATGCAGGCTGCGATAACGTCCGGAGGCGACTGACAATTGCAAACAACTTCTTTTCGTATCTCCTCGAAACCGAATATATAGACGCTCCCATCGCCTTCCCTGCCGATTCCCATATCGACTCCGTCGATGTCAATGTGTACTACTACATCGCTGAATATTTCTATGGCGAGGGCGACTTCCAGGCGACTGTTGACTATTGCACTCGGGCAACGCAGTGCATGGGCGAGGTGGACAACCAGTCGAAGAGCGACGTCTATGCCCTCCTGGGGGCTGCCTATTTCCGTCAGAGCGCATTCGACAAGGCTGTTGCCGCCCTGAATAAGTGCTACGAGCTGGACAAGAATATAGGCGACTTCGACCGCATGAGCTCCACGCTGAACAGCATAGCCAGCGTCTTTGTGGCAGCAGGTAAGCCCAAGGAGGCCGAGAAATACATCCAGGAAGCCATCGCAGCCAACAGCCTCACCGCGAACCTTTCGCGCCGCGCCGTGCTCTACGGCACAGCCTCTGAGCTGTACCGTTCGCTGGACGATGCGCAACAGTCGCTGGAGTATGCCCAGAAGGCACTCGACACAGAACGCCAGCTGGGCGATAGTGTAAGGATTGGCGTCCGCCTCTCACAGTTGGCCAGTGCGCAGCTGGCACTCTCGAAAATAGCTGCCGCACGACGTTCCCTCCAGGAAGCCATTCCCTTGCTCCACCGAAGCAGCAACCTGCATTCATGGGGAATATGTCAGAACCAGATGGGCGACATCCTCGCAAGCGAAGGCAACAACGACGAAGCTGCCCGATGCTATCTCGAGGCTGCCATGCTCTTCCTCAAACAAGGCGATAAATATAATGAATTGCACGCGCGTGAGGGATTGTATGAGGTAACCAAGAAATCGTCGCCGAACGAGGCAATGATGCATCTGGAAAGAGCAAAACAACTGCAGGGCTCCATCTATCAGCTCGAAACGGGAGAAGCCCTGAGCAGGTACAACGCCATTTACTTCAACGACATCTTACAGAAAGAAAAGGAACAGTCAGAGCGTCGGAGCCGTCTCATCATCCTGACATTCACCATCCTGGCCGTCCTGTCGCTCGTCCTCATCGGCTTTGCAGTAGCGTACTCCTACCGCCGCTACAAGAAAAAAGTAAGGAACTATGAGCAGGACATCAACTCGTTGCAGAACCAGTTCAGCGAAATAAACCGGCGCTACCAGAATGTGGTGTCGGACACAATGCAGAATCTCGCAGAATTGACCGACGACGACAAGGCGTTCCTTTCCACGCTGACCGATGTCATTAACGCCGCAGCCGAAAAGGGCATCATCGACATCGAATCGATAGCCGAACGTATGCATATCAGTTCCGCCAGCCTGCACCGGCGCCTGTCACAAACCTTGTCCGTTACTCCCAAAAGCTTTATCCTGCAGGTGCGAATGAATAAGGCCAAGTACTTGCTGCAGAACTACCGCGACATCACCATCGCCGAGGTGGCCGACAAGTGCGGCTATTCGCAAGTGCCTAACTTCACAAGAGCCTTCACACGCTTTTATGGCATCACACCATCTGATATACGAAGCAAGAAAGAATGAATGAAAAGACCGACGGCTGAAAATGTTCAATAAACAACAATTAACCTTTATACATAAACTTAAATTACAAAAACTATGAAGAAACGATTACTTTTGCTCCTTTGCCTGATGGCGATGGCGGGGAGTGCGGCCTGGGCAGAGATTGCCCATGGCAACTGCAAGAGAGGCTCATGGGTGATTGACGATGACGGCACATTATTCGTCAACATCGATGGCGACATGGCCGACTACGGCGAGCGAAAAGCCCCTTGGTACGACTATGCTGACAAAATCAAGGCTATCCACATCAGCTCGGACTGTACGAACATCGGCCGCCACGCCTTCTTCTGCCTAGATAATGTCGAGTCAGTGACGGGCGGCGAGAACGTCGAAGCATGCGCCATGTATTCTTTTTACGCATGCGGTTCTATGCATAACCCTATTCCATTAATCAGTTTCCCTAAGTGCGACTATGTGGGAGACTCTTCCTTTGAAGGCGTTCATGTCGTAAATATATCTCTTCCATTGGTGGAAACCTACAAGAAATTTTCCATTGATACAGAAGAAGATTGTAGGATGATAGACCTTGGGAAAAAAGTGAAGATGCTGAGGGCTGGCTCGTTATTGGGGCCAGATTATATCTTTATACAGAACCCAACCCCACCAGACTGGGAACGCCATTACGAAGAGCCTACGGGCTTTTGGCGTTTATGGAACCCATTTGATCGCTATTGTTACCCTTTATCATATGAAAAAGATTCACATGTCATCGTGCCAAAAGAATATTTGCAGACTTACATCGATTTCTATCCGCCAAAGCACCCTGAGGTAAAAAGAGGCTATATGTGTGCTTATTTTGATTGGGATCCGTTGAATCATGAACGTACTGATATTACTCATACTGGTGCATGGTCAACAGAACCCAGTGGTAAACTTGTTGAAGGAGAACCTATTTATGATGACGGCAAGTTTGTTGGTGGCTGGTTCGTAGAAGACTCTAAACTGTATGTAGTTCTGTCCACCGACACAATGCCTGATTTCGGTGACAACGCCCCATGGAAAAGTGTGCTCGGCAGCGTGGAGGAGATGCACATAGAATACGTCGGTAGTAAGGATAATGTAAGGTTTACCATTCCCAACGAATGCTTCACCCACGGCACAAGGGCAAGCGAATCCATCCGAGGCATAAAGGAGATATACTTCAAGAATATGGGAGAACTTGTTGTCGGCAGAGGTGGCTTCCGCTTCTGCAAAGAACTGCAGGTTTTGGAATATGAGGGGGAAGACAATGAAAGACTAAGTCTCATAGCCGGCGATGTCGCCTTCCAAGAATGCGAAAGCCTCGTCGGTTTAAGCTACATAAATATAAAGCGTCTGGGTACCTTTGCCTTCTATGGCTGCAAAAAACTCTGGATAAGCAACACAATGCGTTTAGAAGCAACCGATATTCCCGAATGTGCCTTCGAAAACTGTGAGTCTCTCGACGAGCTCGACCTCTTTTATGTTAAAACCATCGGCCCAAACGCCTTCAAATACTCAGGCTTGAAGGAAATCAACATAGCCAATGCAGAGACAGTCGGTGACAATGCTTTTTTCGGAAGCAGCCTCAAAAAAATAACATTCGCTGGCTCAACCTTACATGGCAAGTTCGGCAGTAACTGCTTCGCCTTCTGCAACCAGTTGACAGATGTATATGTAAATAACTACATCTTCCCCAATGCCGTCATCCCCGGCAATATGTTCGATGGCATAACGCTTTCCGACGTCACCCTGCATGCAGGCCCGGTAATTTATGGGGGCAGCTATGAGAATCATCCTTTGTTTGGACAGATGAAGGCAAGCTTAGAGTTCGATTGGCCTGTGGGCAGCCCGGACCGGGGTTGGGAACTCATCAGCGGCCAAGACAAGGAACAAGGCGTGCTGAGAATCTACAAAACTTTCGACAACTTTACCAGCGCAAATAAACAGCCTTGGCATGACTACCGCGAGTTTATAAGAACAGTTGACATAGACTATGGCATCACAAATATAAGCGACTATGAGTTTGCCGACTTGCCAAACTGTATAAGCATCCGCATCCCCCAAAGCTGCAAGAAGATTGGCAGCTTTGCCTTCAGCGACTGCCCGCAACTGAAGGACATACAAATCACAGGCGTGGAAGAGCTGGGCAGTTGTGTCTTCATGAACTGTACAGGACTGGAGTACATCAGCCTCGGCATGGGACTGAAGAAGGCCGGCAACTACATCTTCAAGTATTGCACAAGCCTGAAGGTCATCGACAACAAAGACAACACCCCTGCCGAAGTGAACGACTTCACATTTGCCGATATAAACTCTCAGGCTTATCATACACCCAGACCCGGTGGCCCGAGAAAGGCATCAGGCAGCAACGGACAATCTGCCGTGACGCTCAATGTGGATGATGAACATGTCACAAACTACATCGTCGATAAGAACTGGGGCAAGTTCCACATCAAAATTGCCGACGGACGTGGCACATGGGTTGCTGCCGGACGCTTTGGCGACGGCACATGGATTCTCTACGAGGACAGCGTAATGCTTGTGGCTGCCGACAAGGGACCCGGCAAAGGCTGGGAAGAAAGCAACCCCGTGAAGCTCGGCTTCGGACGCAAGAGCGACCCGAACTCTATCGTCAATCGCACCAGACGCGTCGAGTTCACAGGCAACATAAAGCGTCTTGAGGGCGGCTTCTCCAACTTCCCCAACCTGGAGAGCGTCAGCCTCTGTCCGTCCATCAAGACACTCGACGGCTCGTTCGGCGACTGCCCCAATCTGAGGAGCATCAACTTAGAGAACGTCGATACCATCGGCGAGTTCACCTTCGTTCGTACCGCCTTGAACATCATCGACATGCCCAATGTGAAGCACATAGGCCGCGGCGCCTTCAGCAACTGCAAGAACCTGCTGATAGTGACGCTCGGTCAGCCTTGCGAGATAAAGAGCCAAGCCTTCTTCTATTGCGACAAGCTCGAGTCCATCAACCTGTCCGAGGCTAATCTCGAGGAGGCAACGAACTGCTTCAGCAGCTGCTACAAGCTGAAGGGCGTGAAGTTCTCGGGCAGGTATCTGCCCAAGGACATCTTCTCCAACTGCTTCGACCTGACATATGTCGAATTGGGCGAGAACCTCGACTCCATCGATGCCAATGCCTTCCGAGGCTGCGGAAAAATCGACACCATCTATTGTGCCACACCGACACCTCCCGCCTTGCCGTGGGGCAAGCGTGTGATAAGCGGAACAGAATATCCTGCACAGGCATTCTATGGCCGCACCCTGAAGAACATCCATCTCTTTGTGCCTGCCGACATGGCCGTTCAGTACCGCAAGGCAAATGTCTGGAAAGATATGACCATCGAGACCGATACAGAGTATGAAGATATCCTGTTGCCCACGGGCGGCGCTGTCGGCGAGGACGGCACATGGTTCATCGACTCTGACGGCACGCTCACGCTCGACTTCGATGGCAAAGCATATTCGGTGAATGTGGACGGCTCTAACATGAAGTGGCACGACGTGCTGGTTTCCTGGCTGCCGTTCATCAAACATGTCGTCATCAGCGAACGCGTAAACCATACGCCTGCCTACATGGTCGGCGAGCACAACCCCGAGCACAGTGTTGGCGTGAAGAGCGTGGAGCTTGGCTCACACATCACTTCTGTGGCCGAAGGCTCGCTGAACTACAGCGGACTGCAGGACGTCTATTGCTATGCCGAGAGCTGCCCCGTGGCTTACAGCAAGTCCTTCGACTGGGAAGCCATTGAAAGGAACAATGCCACGCTGCACGTCGTGACGTCGCCCGGCGTGCTGGCACGCTTCCAGGCAAGCAAGACATGGAGCAAGTTCCCCAACATCGTGGCCGACCTCGAGAGCCGCTTGCCCGCAGGCATCTTCCATGTCACAAGCGTCGAGGGACTCGAGATATGGTTCCGCGTAACCGACGAAGCGGCTAAGACTTGCGAGACATATGTCAACGAGACAGTTGGCAGCGCCGTGGAGAGGAACTACTACACGCAGTACGACAAGCTAACCATCCCATCGACCGTGCAGTACAATGGCTCGACCTACACCGTGACGGGCATTGGCGACAACTCGTTCTATGCTTGCACGAACTTCAAGAACTTCATCCTGCCCGAGACTCTCGAGAGCATCGGCGTGAAAGCCTTCGCCAGCACCAACGGCATGCACATCAGCGACTTCACCCTGCCTGCCAGCGTGAAGTTCATCGCAGAGAATGCCTTCGATGCGTGGATAGACTTGCACCGCCTGACAGTGCTTGGACAAGAACCGCCCATCACCGACGCCAATGCCATCAATACCTACTGGGAACCTGGCTATAGCCCGCATCCCATCCTGCTCGTGCCCGGCGGTACAAAGGATGCATGGAACGTGGCTCCCTGGAACCTCTGGTTCACCATCATCGACAAGGACAACCCGAACACGCTGACCTACAAGGTGAAGCCCGGTGCATACTTCAACGACTACTATAGTAACGACGAAGAGTACATGTGCATCCAGGCCTTGATACAAGTGGGGCAACTCACATACGAGAACGAAGTGGTAGGCCGCGTGTGGGAGCCCTACGGCGGATTCTGGGACGACATCTATGGCGATGTCTATTACAACAAGGCTCACAAGAGGCTCTTCTATATCGACGATGACGGCAACATCAACATATTCGACGGCGTAAGCCCTGCCGACAACATCCTCTACACCTTCAAGCAGTCGGACTACGACGAGATGGCGTACACTGCAGGCGAGAACATCCGCCTCTTCAAGGCTGCCACCATCATCTTCCCCGAATCGACGGCAAAGACCGACATCTACTTCACGGCAAGGAACGAGGACGGCATCGACATCACCTATCGTGTGCTCGACCTCCAGAAGAAGACCTGCGAGGTAAAGGCTGACCCGAACGGCGATACAAGCCAGGCTGTTGCAAGCGACGTAAGCGTGGTGAAGGTGCCGTTCATTGCCGACGGCTACGTAGTGACGGGCATTGCTGCCGATGCCTTCAGCAGTCTGTCGAGCCTGCAGAGCATCACGCTGCCCATGAGCATCCGCACCATCGGCGCCAACGCCTTTGGCTATTGCGAGAATGTGGCTGACGTTTATATCGACTGCGACTATCCGCCCGTTCTGCTCGACCAAGACGGTTTCCTGACGAATGAGAACAACTTCGCCTTCGAGAGCATCGGTGTGCCGGCAGGTACCGAGATGAGCGGTGCAACGCTCTATGTGCCTTATGGCTGCGAGGAGTTATATGACATCTATCCCTGGAACTATTGGTTCGGCTCGGGCATCGCTCCCGATCCCGACGGCATAGGAACCATTGGCCATTCGCCATTGACCATTGACCATGCCTGGTACGACCTGAGCGGCCGCAAGTTCGGCGCACGCCCCACAAAGGCCGGTATCTATATCAGGAAAGGCAAGAAGGTTGTAATAAAGTGAGTTTAACTTACTCCATTCATGTGGGGCATCTCGCTACTGAGGTGCCCCTTTTTTTGCTTTCTTTCCAAAGAGAACGAACAAAAAATGAGGAAAAAAGTAAAAAAGTGTCGGAAAGTTTTGTCAGTTTCAAAAAAAGATGTACCTTTGCACTCGCGTTTCGGAGGAAGCGCACTCAAGGCAGCCTTGAAAGAGGCACCGAAATTACTGAAGAGACACATTGTTGGAGAGGTGGCGGAATTGGTAGACGCGCTACTTTGAGGTGGTAGTGCCGCGAGGCGTGGGAGTTCGAGTCTCCTCCTCTTCACATTGTATCAGGCGGAAATAGCTCAGTTGGTAGAGCACGACCTTGCCAAGGTCGGGGTCGCGAGTTCGAGTCTCGTTTTCCGCTCGAACGAGATTAAGGTGCTTTGCGCTGAGTCTCGTTTTATTTTGATTAGAGATTAGTGATGAGTGAAGAGATAAACTATAAACTCTTAACTCTTAACTCTTAACTAAAGATTGCCCAGGTGGCGGAATGGTAGACGCGCGCGTTTCAGGTGCGCGTGCCGCGAGGCGTGCAGGTTCGATTCCTGTTCTGGGCACAAATGTTAAGGCTGGTAACTCAGGTTGCCAGCCTTATTTTGTTTTATTGCTCTCCGCTAAAGACGGCCTGCGGGCTTGGAGGGGCTCTCGGTCCTTATAGGAGAGGAGTGGGCGAAGGCCGAGGTGGGGTGACCAAGCCTCCATTCTTACTCCGCTCATCGCTTTGCTCTTCCTCTCCCGTTCAAGGAATGGGATGGGAGTGAGGATGCAGTGTTCTCTACCAGAGGACGATGTCCGAAGGGATATTTGGTCTGCGGAATAAAGTCCTCAGCTTGTGTCGGATTATTGTTTTTTTCGTATTACATTTCCCCGATGCTCACATTTAATTCTTGATACGCAAGCTGCGTATCTACAAACACAGCCTGCGAATGGACAAACGCAACTTGCAGATGTGCATACGCAGACTGTGTATGAAGTTTCAGGCGAGGCAGACGGAAGAACGCTGCGCGGGGCGATTGTCTTTCCTGCTGCTTGGCCTAGGGTTTTCCGCCGGTCAGAAGAGGACAGCTCCGCCGTTGGGCAGGACGGTCAGCTTCACGTTGCCCTTCTTGTCGGCTTTTAGAGGAAGAGATACGGTGTTTGTGATGTCGGCTTCATCCGTGATGAGGCTCTTCACGTTGTAGCCCTTGATGTCGAGCGACAAGGTGAGCGGCTCTTTCTGAGCATTGAGAGCGGCGATGTACCACTGGCCGGCGTGTCTGCGAGCCAAGACAACATACTTCCCCGGGTAGCCGTCGATGAAGCACGTCTCGTCCCAAGTGGTCGGCACCTGCTTCATGAAGTCAATCTCGAACTGAGGCTGTTCGGTGAGGTTGCGAGGCGTGAGGGCGAAGTTCTGGCCGCTCGACTGGAAGACGATGGCTGTGGCGAGCTCAAAGGCATCGGAGGTGCGGCGCGTATTGCCCTTGTCTGGGTCTTTGTGGAGGCGCTTCTGGAGGACTGTGCCGCCATATTCCATCGAGCCGGTTGTGTTGCGGACAAAGGGATGAAGGCATGCGTGGCGGGCTTCCATCTCGCAGAAACCTTGGCTGAAGTATAGGTTCTCACTGGCCAGGACGGCTTCCGAGCTGCAATAGTTGGGATACATCTTCTCCCATCCTCGCGGCATCGTGCAGCCGTGGAAGATGACCTGAATGCCGAAGTCGTTAGCGTCGGAGAGGATGGCTTCGTAGAGTCGCATGGTCTCCTGCTTGTCGCCACCGAAGAAGTCCACCTTGATGCCGGCCACACCACCATCGCGCAGCCACTTCATCTCCTTCTTGCGGACGATGGAGTTGTGCATGCATTGGCGGGCACTCTGCGGAGCGTTGTTCCAGCCGCCGTTCGAGTTGTACCACACCCAGGGGCGCACGCCTTTCTCCTTGCAGTAGGCAAAGAGCTTCTCCATGCCCGTGCGTCCGATGTTCTCGTACCAGCCGCCGTCGATGAGGCAGCCTTCCCATCCGAGGCTGGCAGCCAGGTCGATGTACTTCACCTGGTCGTCGTAGTTGATGCTCGCGTCTTGCCAGATGATCCACGACCAAGTGTTGCGCGAGCCCTTATAGTCGATGCTTGGCTCATAGAGTTGCTCCACGACGTCCCAGGTGATGGTGGTCTCCACGATGGGCTTCAGCGTCGGGCCGAAGGTAATGGTGCGATAGGGCGTCCATTGCGTCATCCAGTCGTAGGGAGAGATGTTGCAGTCGGCCAGCCCCAGTTGAGCGCCCGTGCTGCCGAAGCCGTTGTTTTCTCCCTCCATGGGGAAGGCGATGGTGAAGAGGCCGTCGGATGTGGCATCGCTGAGATGACTGCCGCAGTAGTTGCTGCTGACGCCCGTCTCGCTTATCAAGAGCCAACCCTTGTCACCCTCGTGGAAGAGGCAGGGGAAGGTCCAGCCGTGTCCGTACTGACTGCGTTTCGTGATGGGTTCGTCCCAGATGTATCCCTCTTCGTAGCTGGGCTTTGTTTGCATCCATCCCACCATCGGGTCGCTCTGCGGACAGATGAAGGCTGTGGCATCGGTGGGCAGACGGAAGCCCGAGGCCTCGCCCGTCACAACGATTGCCGTGGTCTCGCCGCCCTGTAAGAGGCGGTAGCTGTAGGCGATGTTATTGTTGAAGACTCGGAAGGCGACCATCATCATCAGTTTGCGCTTCTTTGCTTCGGGATTGGTGAAAACGAGGACGAGGCTGTTCTCCTCGGCACTTATCTCGCTCTGCTTGCCTTGTCGCAGACGATATTCTGTCTTGTGAGATATGTTTTCCGGCGTTTCCTGCCGGATGTACTCAAGGTCTTTGCTCAGGTCGCCCACATTGGTGTAGAGGCCGAGGGGCGAGTCGAGGAGCATCGGCACATCGAGCGTGTCGGGCACGGCACCTTTCTTCTTGGCTTTCACGAGTTGGCGATAGCCGGCAGAGTAGGTGAGGCGGCCGTCCTCGAGTTTCACATCGAGATAGGTAAGACCGTCAGGTGACAGGATTCTCTCTTTCTTCGCCATCATGCAGAGAGGCAGAAGAAGCATGGGCAGAAGCACCCATTTCGCATTAAAAAGGTTTTGTTTAGACATATTACTAATACTTTTGGTAAGATTTTCGGTCGAGTTTGCCGTTGTAGGTGTGCCTGATGGCATCGACGGCCTCATAGAGTAGGGGTATTTTGTAGTTTTCGAGGTGTCCTCGGAGGAAGCCGGCAATGTCCTTTGGCCTGACCTCATGCCCTTGCTTGGGCACATAAAGCAGCTTGGGCACCGTGCCGAGCAGGATGTGGCGGGCAGGAATGCAGATGCAGTCGGCGATGGGCTCGAAGCCGTTGACTGCGTCTTCCACCTCCGCAGGGTTCACCTTGTATCCGCCCACATTGATGACGTCGTCCTGCCGTCCCTTCAGGTGCAGCATGCCTTGCCCGTCCAGGATGCCGATGTCAGAAGTGAAGACTTCTCCGTCTCGAAGGACATCAGCCGTCAGTTCGGGAGCGCCTACATAGCCCGACATGATGGTCAGGCCCGAACAAATCACCCTGCCATCCTCGTCGATGCGAACAGAAGAATGCTTCATCGGCTTTCCCAAGAGCCCAGGCTCGCAGCCGTACTTGCTGTACTCGTAGCTGCAAACGATGCCCGTCTCTGTCGAAGCGTATGTATTGAAGAGGCGGGAAGAAGGCAGTATGCGGCAGAGGCTTTCCATATCGCTTTGTGAGATGGCAGCGGCTCCCGTCTCGATGAAGTCAATCTTTGAGGCGACAGCGGCCAAGTCCTTTGAGGCAACCTGCAGAAGCATCCTGATGCTCGAGGGGACAAGGAATGTGGCGAACTTCTGGAAAGGCAGCTCGAAGACGGAGAAGAAGGCGTTCATGTCCTTCAGACTCTCCAATATATATAATGTAGCGCCGGTCATGAGCGTGGGATATATCTTGGAGAGGCTGCCAAGATGGTTGAGCGGACCGCAAATGATGAAGAGCAAGTCGGAGGTGAAGCCAAGCCTGTCTATCAGGTTCTCGGCATTGGCCGTCCATGCTCTCGACGAAATCATCACGCCTTTTGCCTTGCCGGTCGTACCTGTGGTGTAGAGGATGTCGGAGACATTGAAGATTGAAGATTGAAGATTGACCTCGTCGCGGATTTGCTGCTGACGTTCCTTGGGCGTTGAGGCTTCGAGAGGAACGGCAACGGCTCCGCAGACATGAACGGCCAGATAGGTCACGATGAAGTCGGTGTCTTGCGTAGCGACGAACACATGCGGCTGGCCCTCCTTGAGCCCCAACCGTAGTGCCTCCTCCTGAACGCGTCCCCATAAAGACGAGTAGGAGAGCGTCTCGTTGCCGGTTATGACCGCCGCTTTGTCCGGCGTCGTCTTGGCAAAGCGTTCGATTTGTTGCTCAAGCGTCATTCCTTCGCAAGTTTTTCTTCCACCATCTTAACGATAGAGTCGATGGTCTTGAGGTTCTTCGGCGTTGCGTCCCTTGCCTCCAACTGGATGCCGTATTCTTCGGAGAGGAGCATCAGGATGGTTGTGACGCCAAGAGAGTCGAGCTCGCTGAAAAGGAAGTCCGATTCGAGATTGACCATGGGGAGCGCCCCCGACAGCAATTCAATAATGTGTTCTTTCATAATCTATAGCGTTTCAAATCGTTTTGGGAACCGCCTCATCATCCATTTGAAGAGAAGCGGCGGTATGAGGTAAGCCATCAGCACGACAGAGAACATGCCAATGATGGTGACCTCTGCCAGCGAGTGGAGGGCAGGATGCTTGGCAAAGATGAGTGTGCCGATGCCGATGAACATTATCAGGGCAGAGAGGATGATGCTCCGTTTGTAGGGAGCAAGGATAGGGCGTTTGTGAATATATTCCGAGATGCAGCCCTCCGTCATGAAGATGGTGTAGTCGTCGCCTTGGCCGAAGATGAAGGTGGCGAGGATGATGTTGACGATGTTGAACTTGATGCCCAGCAACGACATGATGCCCAGAATCCATATCCAGCTGACAGCCATCGGGATGAAGGATATGACGGCCAGCTCGATGCGTCGGAACGATAGCCACAGGAAAAGGAAGACAATCAACGAACAAGCCCAGCCTATATAATTGAAGTCATTGGAAAGGGAGTTGGCAACCGAGGAGTTGAGGGCAGCGATGTCGAAAGCTTCGGGCAAAGCCTCCTTGACGCGTTCGGTATCTTCTTTCCTAACGGTAAGGACATCTACTATCGTGGCGTTCGCTTTGCCCGAGACATTCCCTGCAAGGACTTTGGAAGTCAAGGGAAGGAAGTAATCAAAGGCATGTGCCGTATGTCCTGCCTCAATGATGTTGCTGAATTCAGAGAATGCTTCGGTGGAGAATCCATGCTTTCCCGATGCCGCATCGAGGTCGCTAAGGAGCCTGGGATGTCTGCCGAGCCATTCGTTCCATCGGTTGATGCGCTTTGCCTGCTCTGCTTCCGAAGGCAGGAAGCGGCTTACGCCTTGGTTGCTCACGATAAGCCCTGCTTCTTTCAAGGAGTCGAGAGCAGTTTGTTTGGCTTCTGAGAGTATAAGAGCTTCGTCGAAGTCCTTTCCTGTGGAGAATGTGTAGAGAGAGATAAGGTCACCCTCTCCCTTGATGGAGGTGAGGAGGGGACTGTTCATGTCGGCTTTCTGCTCCTCGGTCATGTAGTTGATGTTCGATACATCTGGATCAAATTCTGTGGAAAGGCTGAAGTAGGCAAAGACAAGCGTAAGCACAGCCACCAAGACGACCAGCCATCGCTTTCTCTCTATCTGCACGGAGGCAAGACGGCTTAGGATATCAGGACATTTATCATTTGACCATTTACCGTTTACTGTTTCGTTTTCCGTGGAGGAGGTCACTAAGTGCGGGAGCCAAACGAGCACAAACAATATCGTGCCGATAAGCAGGAAGGAAGCAAACAAGCCGAGGTCGCGCAAGGCGATGGACTTCAGCGGCACGAGAGCGAGGAAAGCTCCGACAGTCGTGATGTTGCCTACAAGGAGCGGCGTGGTTATTTCGCGAAGTGCTTGCCGAATGTCGGGCTGGTGCTGCACATGGCTGATGAGGTGCAACGGATAGTTGACCGCAATGCCGATGATGATGCTCGATATGCCAACGACTATCATCGAGACGCTGTCGTGCACAAGAGCCATGCCGCCAAGCGCAAAGAGCCAGCCTCCAAAGACGGACAAGGCGATGAGCAGGATGTCCCTGAACCTGCGGAAAGCATAAAGCAGCAAGGCTAAGATGAGTATGGCAGCCAAGGACACGGCCAGGATGCTGTCGTGCATAATCTGCCTTGCGTTGCCCACAGCCACTTGCGGCCCGCCAATGACGTGCGCCTTTATCTCTGGGAAGTCTGCTTGCATGGTGTTAATAGCCTTGTCGAGCAAGGCGACGAGTTGGGCGTTCCTCTTTGTTTCGCTGCTTCCGAAGGGCGAGGAGAGCATCACAATAGCCTTGGACATGTCGGGCGTAAAGATGTAGCCGTCGTACATCTCAAAGTGCATTTGCCGCTGTGATTGCTGCAGTTCCTGCAAGACCGGCGCAAAGAGTCCGAGGGGGTCACGAGCTATGTTTTCGCTCAGCATACTGCCCGAAGGGAGCATCAGGGCGTTTAAGTCGTCTTCGAGCTTTTCGTCCATGAAATCAGGCAAAGCGAGCAGGCTGTCCATCCGTGTGTAGTCTTTCTCTTTGAGGAAGAGGGGGATGTTCTGATAGACGAAATCCATCGTCTCGGAGATGCTCTCGAGGTCGAATGTCGCTTGCAGGTTCTGGCACCAGCCTGCCGTATCGCTCTCCTCCAAGGCCTCTACGAAACCATCTATTGCCTGCGTGGTTTGCTCTGCATCTCCGTCGCTCTCGAAGACAACAAAAAGGCGGTTCATGCCCGAGATGTCTTGATAGACTGCCATCCGCTGCCTGTCTGTTTCGCTGAGAGGAAGGAAGTCCTGGATGTCCTCTTTATAGGAGAGACGCATGACGGACGCTATCATGGCGAGCGCTATGGCGAGAAGCGATGCCCAACGGGCAAGGGCATGTCGGCGGAGGTAATCGTATATCTTCAGTATCATTTCTCGAATAGTCTTTTGCTGTCAATGGGGTTGGCATAGATGCCGAGGAGAATGTCCCTCAGTTCCTTCGTATCGTATTCCCCCTCGAAACGGGCGAGGCCTGACATGTGGCGGACAAATGCCGCTTTCTCTTCCTTGCCATACATCTCCCGATATGTGTCCTTCCCGCTGCGGAGGTCGTGGGCGATGAAGTTGTTGGGCGTGAGCCGATATGCCGAACAGATTCGCTTGTCGAGCAGGCTTGCCACTTGCTTGTGAAACTCGTTGGCTGTTGTGTTGGGCAGGTTTCGGAGATGAGCAGCGGTGAGGGGCTCGCAGAAAGCGAGGTGCACGCGTCCTTTCTGTTGAGTGATGCCAGTCAGGATGCTGTTCAGGTCCTCGCCTGGCTTTTTCGTGTATGGACCTCTGCGGCGCTCGTAAAGCTCGATAGCCTTCAGCACGTCGCACGACTCCCATTCGTACGAGATGGCGACCGGCACGATGTTCAGTTCGGCAAGAGAAGCGATTCTGTCCTTCGTTTCCGACATCCCGAACATCTTGATGATGCCCTGGTCTGTGCGGTCCTTGCCGTCTTTGGTTCTGCCGTTGCGTTGTGCAATCCAGACAGACTGGCGTTTCTCGACGAGTGTCTGGCGGATGTATTCTGAGAGCAGGAGCGAGTTCTTGTAGAACTCACGCGCATTCTTTCCGGGGCGTGCCACCTTGAACATCTTGTTGCTCTTGCCCACATCTATGACCAGCTCGCCTCGCATCAGGTTTTCTCCGAAGGTTATCTCGCAGGTGTCGAAGCCGTTGTCGGTCAATATGTTCTGCATGAGCGATGCATCGAGCATGATGTCGCGATGGTTGGAGACAAACAGGTAGCTCTTCTCTGGTGTAAGCCGTTCGATGCCCGAGTAGGTGAAGCCAGTCGTGCTTCTCCCGAGAATCTGCTTGTTGGCATGATACATCACGCCGAGCTGGAACTCGCGCACCGTCTTGTAGCCCATCACCTCTCTCGCCACCTCTTCCGTCGGTCTGTCGGGAAAGACAAACGAGGCAAGCAGAGCGAACTCCTTGCTACAGGCAATGCGATGCATCGCCGCAGGTATCTCCGCCTCGTTGTACGGACGTATGTCTTCGAACTTACCGCTTACCATCTTTCAACCTTTCAATTTTCAATTTTCAATATTCAATCAAAAACCTTTCAATTTTCAATTTTCAATCAAAAACCTTCCAGCCGTCGAAGCCATTTGAGGAACTCTCCCTTCCAGGCGCGGCACTCGGCAGTTCCCTTAGTCTCGGATGCCCCGAAGCCGTGTCCGCCTGTCTGATATTGGATGTAGCGATGGGGGACGCCTTGAGCGGTGAGGGCCGAGTCGAGGAGCTCCGAGTTGTGGCATTTCACGACGTGGTCGTCCTTGCAGTTGACGAGGAAGACCGGCGGGCAGTCGCTCGACACATGCCGTTCGATGGAAAGCGAGTCGCGCATCGTGCGGCTATACTTCGTGTATTCGCCCAGCAAGGCCCGCCTGGAGCGCTTGTGGCTGCAGGGGTGCGACATGCTTACCACAGGGTAGATGGCTGCCACAAAGTCGGGAGGGCAATTCTGAATTCCCGACATCATGGCCAGATGTCCTCCTGCCGAGAAGCCCATCACACCTATGCGATTCGGATTGATGCCATACTCGTCGGCATATTCGCGCACATACTGGACAGCCCTTTGCAGGTCGTTCTGGGCATCGGGATACTGATGGCCTCTGAAGAGTAGCCGCGAATGTGTGATGTAGGGCACAAAGCCTTGCACGCGGTACTTCAGCACGAAAGCGGAGATGCCGTTCGCTTGCAGCCATTTTGCCACCTCGGTTCCCTCCGTCTTCTTTGCGAGCCAGCAATACGCGCCCCCTGGGCAGACGATGACGGCCGAGGAGGGCGAATCGCCTGTTGCCGGAAACGGCGTCAGCGTGACAGACTTCGCTTTGGTCTCTGTGCCGTTCCAAAGCCGTATGTCCTCTTCGGCACGGGACTGCATGCTGCAGCATATCAGTATGATTGCCAGCCAGCGAATCACAATTCCTTGTTCGATATTTTTTGTTTTAGCATCTTGAGATCTTTCGGAGCCTGCGCTCGGTTCTTGAAACGCAGGCTGCGTATGGAGGTGCGCTGTCTGCGAAAAGGCAGATGCAGGCTGCGTAGGTCGGTACGCAACTTGCGTCTCGTCTTTCTGGCTTTCGGGGAATGGTTTCTCCCTTGCCTCGAAATGGTTTTCCGCCTTGCGAAGTATCTCTTTCATAGCTTGTTAATCACATGGTTTGGGCCGAGAATGGCTTCGCAGGTGTTGATGGCGGTGAGCGGTACGCCACAGAAGCCGTGCAGGTTGACGCATTGTCCCGTGAGCAGGAGGTTGGGAATCTTGGTGACGACGGGCACCTGCGAGAGTGCCATGTTCGTGCAGTCTTTGGCGTAGCCGAACATTGTGCCCTCCTTCGCTCCGTAGTAGTCGCGGATCGTCAGCGGCGATGCGGTGTCGAGGTCCTCTATGCAGTCCTTGAAACGGGGGAACATCTCCTCCATCCTCGAGAGCAGGAACTCGGCTTTCCTCTGCTTCCATGCCTTGTAGTCTTCGCTGCGATGGCCGATGGCGGTGCCTGCCCATCTCTTCACTTCCTGCCATTCCGTCGGTGCCGCGATTATCATCTTCCGGCTGAACTCGCCTTGTTCTATCTCGGGCGGCGTCATGTAGAGGAAAGCGGAGCCCATGGGATTCCACACTTTGTCGTAGCCTTGCACATAGTAGCCGGTGTAGTCGAGGTAGCGGAACGCCTCGGGCTTGAGTTTCAGATAGAGGAGGAAGGCGGAATAGGTGTTGGGGATTTCCTGCATGCGTGTCCTGTAGGCTTTTGGCAAGGCCGACGCTTCGTCGAAGAGGGGGAGGAGAGCGCAGGGATGTATGTCGGAGATGTAAAGGTCGGCAGCGTAGTGCTTTCCCTTCCGGGTCGTAATGCCGGTGATGCTCCTGCCTTCGGTATGGATGCGCTGTACGCCGTCGCCCGATATGACCTCTCCGCCGTGTTCTTTCACGACGCTGCCGAGCGTCTCGGCAAACAGCTGGCTCCCTCCTGCAAAGCGGCTCAGGCCATTGATGTGGAGCACGGAAATGGTGGCGTGGATGAAGGCAGGCGTCACTTCCTTGCGACCGCCATAGAGGGGATTGACGTAGGCCACTATCTGTTGCAGGCGCTCGTCGCTGATATACTGGCGGATGAAGCTGCCTGCAGGCATGGTAAACTCCTCGGAATGCGAGAAGATGTCGCGAGTGGACGGCCGAAGATGGAAGAGATCCATCTCGTCGCAGATGCGATACATGGCCTCCACATATGCTTTCAGGTTGTCGTGCTGCCGGGGGAAGTGCTTGGAAAGAGAGGCCGCAAAACCCTCCTTGCCGGATGCGATATCGTAGTATTGTCTGTCCTCGGCAAAGTAGAGGCGGTCGGTGCACTCCGTAGGGATGGGGCGGACATGCACCTTGTCCCATATACCGAGCCACTGGCAGAGCCGCCTGATGTTGCCGCCCTCTTGCAGGCCGCCTACGACGTGCATGCCTGTATCATACACCTCACCAAATCGCGTGAAGCTCTGCAGACCGCCGCCTATCGTGGCATTCTTCTCGAGAATGGTGACCTGCAGGCCTTCCTTTGCCAGGATGGCTCCGCAGAAGAGGCCGCCAAGTCCGCCGCCTATTATGAGTGCACGTTTAGCCATGAGTCTTTGGGAATAAGGTCGCTGCAAGCCACAATGGTGCCCACGAGGACACCCATTATGCCATGAGAGTTGACGTTCTGTCCGGCAAGCAGGAGGTTGGGCACTTTGGTGCGATAGGGCACGCGTCCTGCTGCACCGAGATGTATGTCTTTGGCCACACCGTACATCGAACCCGCCGCCGTCCCTGTGTAATTGAGGTAAGTGAGAGGCGTGGAGGTGTAGTAGCTGTCAATGGCAGAGGCAAAGCCGGGACATAGCTTCTCGACTGCCCCTATGAGCCGCTCTGCCCGACAACGCTTGAAGCCTTCGTAGTCGCTGCCACGATGGCCTACGGTTGTTCCCTGCCATCTTGCCACTTCGTCGAAGCTCATATAAGAGAGCACCACACCGCTGCGGGCATATCGAGGCTGCGGCTCGTGGCAATGATGCATGTAAAGGAAGTCATCCTGTCCGCAGTCCCAGGGCGATGAGGCTCGGTAGCCGTAATAGTTCGTGTTCATGTAGGGCATCGCATTCTCCTTGAACTTGATATAAAGGGAGAAGCAGCCCGTGGTGTTGGGGATGCTGCTCAGGCGATTGCGGAAGGCAGGGCGGATGAGTTTGGTGTCCAGCATCTCCAAGAGACGGGCGGGATGTACGGTGCTGATTATCGTGTCGGCAGGATAGAAACACTCTTCGGCGGTCTCTACGCCTGTGGCTTGGGTGTCGTTGCAGACAATGCGGCGAACCTTCTTGCCTGTCAGGACCTGTCCTCCCATCTCACGGATGGAACGGGCAAGGGACTGCGCAAGGGCATCACTACCGCCCACGACACGATATGCGCTCTGGTTGTAGAAGTCCATGATGAAAGCGTGTTGCGAGAAAGGCGTCTTGTCGCGTTCTGCTGCATAGAGCGGCAAGTTGCCGACAAGGACGCTCTTTAGCATTTCATCGCGGAAGAGGCCGTCGAGCACTTCGTTGATGCTCCGTGTCTGATACTCCGTGCTGGCAGCCAGGTCGCGCTCGTCAGAAGTCAGGGAATTGAGTGTCGAGGCAGATGCTATGCGAGCCACAAGATCGATATATCGCCGCAGGTTGTCCTTCTCCTTGGGAAAGTAGTCGGCCATCTGCTCGATGAATGCCTCTCTACCATTAGGGAAGCGAAAGTGTTCGCCGCCAAGCGCGACGGTATCATAGCCGTTAGGGGCGAGGGCATCGAGCTGCACATCTCCCATACCGAGGTAGTCCATCATCCGATGCATCGTCTGTCCCTTTGCGGCGCTCCCAATGAAGTGCATGCCCGTCTCGAACTTGACGCCTTGTCGCGAGAAGCATTGCAGGCATCCTCCCACTTGCGTCCCTTGCTCGAGAACGGTCACGTCGTAGCCATTCTTCTGCAGGATGAAGCCGCAGGACAGGCCGCCGAATCCCGAACCTATGATAATGACCTTAGACATCTTGCTCTATTCGGTTTGCCATCACTGCGTATCGCCTTTTGTAGTACTTCCGCAGTCCTGATGCTTGCTCCCTGGGAAGACTGCCATACGCCTGCAGCTCCTCGGGGCTGATGCGCCTGTCAATCTCAATCCTTATGGGCCATTTGTGGAGATGCTTCTCTTTCTTGGGCAAAGCCTTGCCTGCTCCGTAAAGGACAAGGGGCAGGATATCCACATTCAGCTGCTCGGCCAAGTAGAAGGCTCCTTGATGGAAGCGTGTTATCGAGCAGTCCGGCGAGCGTGTCCCTTCTGGGTAAACCGCGATGCTGTAGCCTCTTTCGATGAGCGATTTGAGCTTGGGCATCAGGGTGTTTGTGCCTTCGGAGACGGGATAGAACTCGGCGTTGCGGATGATGTAGCCATAGAAGGGATTGTTCCATACCCAGTCTTTTGTGAGGCAGACGAGCTTGGGGGTATGGATGAGCATAGTCATCAGGTCGAGGTGCGACTGGTGGTTGCAGATGATGACGGCAGGCTTCCGGAAGTCCTCTCCATGGGGATTGCCCACAGAGAACTTGACGCCTGGAATGCCGTGCCACAGGGTGACGAACTTCGAGAAGTACCAAAGCATTTTGTGGATGCCCATTCGTTTCTTCTCCTGGTCTTTGACGAAGGTCAGCCAAAGCATGGCCGCTGGTGTGACGACAAGGAAGACCGAGATGATGAAGAAGAGCAAGGCGTAGGCCGTACGCAGGAATGTCATCAGCTTTCGCCATATGGCCAGCGGCAAGCCGTATATGACGGCAAGGATGCAAAGCAGCGTGTTGAGGATGAAGATGCGCGAGAAGTCGGCGACAGGGCGGAAGTGCGACACTCTTTCCTCTGGCGAAGGGTAATAGACATTGACGGGTGTGGAGACTATCTCTGTGCCGTGCCAGGAAGAGAAGACAAGGAGCTCGAGCTCTGCCTCGTAGCGGGATGTGAGCAGCGACAGCCCGTAAAGTTTCTTCAGGGGGTAGAGCCGGAAGCCGGTCTGCGTGTCCTTGAGGCGATGCCCTGTCTGAATGGCGAACCAGAAGTTGCTGAAGGCGTTGGCGAACTTGCTGCCTTTGCTGCGTTCCATCTCCTCCAGTCCCTTGCGCTGCCCCACGATGAGAGCTCCCGGATGCTTTTGGTTGGCATGAAGCATCGCAGGGATGTCCTCGGGAAAGTGCTGGCCGTCGGCATCCAGGGTGATGGCGTAGGCAAAGCCCATTTCGAGAGCCTTCTTGAAGCCTCGCTTCAGGGCGGTTCCCTTGCCTGCATTCTTCTCATACGAAACGACGGTAATCCCTTCTATGCCTTGCAGGATATCGAGTGTCCCGTCGGTGCAGCCGTCTGCCACAGCAATGACGTCCTGGCATTGTTCAAGCGTGCGACGAACCACATCGGCTATGGTTCCCTGGTTGTTATATGTGGGAATCACCACGCAGATGCCTCTGTCGCGAAGCAAAGACCATTTACCGTTTACCATTTAGCCATTTACCGTTTCTTCTCCCCCATGGAGGGGGCGTTAAAGGGGGTCAGTTGATTTGGATGTCATGCAGTTCGATGACGGTTCGGTCGCCGTTCTTTTCGTGCAGCTCCACCTCGGTTACTGTGGATTGTCTGATGTCGAAATGAAGGACCAGCTTTGCGTAGAGTCGCTTCATCTCCTTCTTTAGTGGGAGAAGCGTGGCAACATACTCAGTAGGCATCTCCTTTGCCGAGACCTGGAAGGCCTTGCTGTCCGTAAGACATTTGCCGGCCACGCTGTTCATTATCATTCGTGCCATTTCGCCCACGAACTTCTTGCTTCCCGTTCCCTGCTCCTTGCCCCTGTCCAGGCGGGCACTCGTGCCGTCCAGGATAAGAGCGCTTGCCTTGGGGCTCGTGTACTCCCATCGGAGCTTGTCGGGTTGCTGACAGAACATCTTGCCTTGCGAAACCTGTTCCTTGCTCAGCATCTTCATGTACTTCGTCTGCGTGAAGTTGCAGCGGATGGTCTTTATCTGTTCGGCGGCAGACGTCATCGTCTGTATCATCTTCTGTTCGCTGAGGCCTTGTGCAGTCAGGACTACGGACAACAGACAGCAGACAACAGATAATATCAATCGTTTCATTTCTTTGTTCTTTTTAGCTCACCCCTTATGGGAGCGGGGAGAGGGTCTTTACTTTGCTATGAAGTAGCATCCTGCCATGATGAGCAGCACGCCCAGCCATCTTGTCAGGCTCACCTCTTCGTGGAACACCAGCATCGCGGCTATCATGCCGAACACATAGCTGAGCGACACCATCGGATAGGCCATGCTGAAGGGGAAGTGCTTGATGATGTAGAACCAAAGCAGAGTGGCTGAACCGGAGAGAATGCCACAGAGGGCAAACTGCCAGTTCAGGAGCACCGACTTGAAGAACTCCCAGTTCCAGCCGAATGGCTCCATCCTTGCAAGGGCGAATTTCAGGAAAACCTGTGCGCTTGCAAGCAACAGGCATTGGAGGATGGCAAGAGGCAGCAGTTGCATACATTTTTAAATTATGATGCAAATATAGATAAAATTCTCGAATAATAAGCAAGAGCAATGAAAATTAAGAGTTAAGAAGTAAGAATTTGGAGTTATGAGACAGGAAAAATATTCCTGCCCCCTGCACCTTTATGCCTTTTCGCCCTTTCTCTTTTCCTTTTCCGCCCTCTGCCTTTTCCCCTCCTTTATGCCTGATTCTTCATACGCAGGTTGCGAACGTGGAATCACAGACTGCGTATTTCCGTCCGCAACTTGCGTATCTCCGTCCGCAGCTTGCAAATTAAATAGAGAAAGTGTAAAAGTTAAAAAAATATAAGGAGGGAAAGAAACATGTACCATGTGACTTTTACGATTTTCCTATAAGGAAAATGCAATAATCATGTGAAATGAGCATAATAAAGGGAAAAAAGCTGCGATGATTTTGCAGGTAATAGTGAATTTCTTGTAACTTTGAGGGCAGAACAGTAAAATTGTGTATAATCCGATATCAACACATAAAGACCTACGATTATGAAAAGGAAGAATTACATCTTAGCCTTGCTCCTGATTATGGCGGGCTTGCAGACAGCACATGCACAAGTTATGAAGATTTGGCAGAACGGCAAAGCTGTCACTTATGTTGTCGCTGCGGTGGACAGCTTAGTGTTCTTGGAAAATGCGTATGAGTGGGTTGACATGGGCTTGCCCTCCGGCACACTGTGGGCAACATGCAACATCGGCGCCAGCAGCCCCGACGGTATCGGCAGCAACTTCGCTTGGGGCGAGACGGAGCCGAAGGATGACTACAGCTGGAGCACATACTTTGACACAATGGATGGCGGCATTACTTTCAGGACATATGATAGTATGTCTCCTTTGAGCGAGCTTATGTCTAACCACGATGCCGCAACTGCAAACTGGGGCCGCAATTGGCAGATGCCGAGCGTCGATCAGATGGACGAACTGCGCAACAGCGACTACACTACGAACGAGTTTACAAAGATGAATGGTGTCTACGGAAGAAAGATAACGAGCAAGAGCAACGGCAACTCCATATTCCTGCCCGCTGCAGGCTTACGCACAGACACGATTCTCCAAGAAACCTACCAAGGATGTTACTGGTCTCGCTCACGTGGCACGTCATACTCCAACGTCGCGCTAAACATGTACTTCTTTTATGATGAAAGATTCAATACGAACTACTCCGACCGTTACGTTGGTCGAAGCGTCCGCCCCGTGCTGAAGAAGTAAACTTCCATGGGCAGGAGAAAGGGATTTCTGCATAGGAAATTCTGTTTTCACCCGTACTTGATTCTTGATACGCAAGTTGCGTCTGGAGAGACACAGTTTGCGTATGTTTATTTGCAGCTTGCGTTTCTTCGTACGCAGCTTGCGTATGAAGGGCTGTCTGTATGGAATAGGGAAATCAGGCGTGCGAAGAACGGCTTAGCACGATGCTGCGGGAGTAAATGTCCTGCGGCACGGGCTTCCCCATGCGGCGGCAGAACTCCTGGAACAGCGGGGTTGCTTCGTCGTGGCAGCCCACGAGGACTGTCCTTGCCTTGCCCGTCTCGATCAGCCGGCGGGCGTCGCGCATTGCCCATTCGAGTGAGTCGGAGCCTTGGCTGTAAGTCATGTTGTAGCCATGACACTTGGTTCGGATGGCGATGGCCGAGCCGATGGTGTTGTGCGTGCTCTGCATGAAGAGGGTAGGGCTCAGCGTCTCCTCGCCGTTCTCCAGCATGTCGACGAGGAACTTCTCGCTCGTCTCGAGCATGCCGAACGCCGTGGCTGTGATGATGGCATCGGGGGTCTCGATGCCTGCCTCTTTCAGTGCTTTGAGAGATGTGATGGTGGCTGCCTTCAAGAGCTTGCCCATCCTTCGAGCCTCGCCTGCAGAAACAAACTCACGAAGCTCACCAAGTTCCTCGATATCGGTAATAACGGCCTCTCCCACAACGCGGGCCTCAGCCTCCTGATGCTTTTCCCCTTCTTTGGAGGGGCTGGGGGAGACTCCTATTATCAATGCCGAATCATTCCCTCCAAAGCCGAAGGAATTGCAAAGAACATTGCGTGCGGTAGCAAATTCTTCATTCTTCATTTTTAATTCTTCATTTCCGATAGGAGCGATACAACTCTCGTCTTGCTCCTTCCAACCGAGGTTTGCGGGCACGAAGCCGTTGAGAAGTGCGAGGATGGAGATGACGGTCTCTATGGAACCTGAGGCAGAAGTGGTGTGGCCCGTAAAGCCTTTCGTGCTCGAGACAGGCGGGATGTTCTCTCCGAAGACACGGCGTATGGCCGCACTCTCGCTGGCATCGTTGTTGGGAGTGCCGGTGCCGTGAGCATTGATGTAGTGGATGTCCTGCGGCTTCAGCCCGGCCATCTGCAAGGCGTCGGTCATGGCGAGATACGCCCCTTCGCCGTTCTCCGACGAAGCCGTCTGGTGGAAGGCATCGCAGCGATTGCCGTAGCCGCGGATGAAAGGCCCCCTCCCTGCTCCCCCTTTGGGGGAGTGCTTCATTGCCGCTAAGGTTTCCCTCTTCAGTGAGACTGCGGCACTCCCCCAAAGGGGGAGCGGGGAGGGGGCCTTCAGCACCACAAACGCGGCTCCTTCGCCCAGGTTCAAGCCTGCCCTTGTCTTGTCGAAAGGCCGGCATTGTGCCTTGTCGAGAATCATCAAGGCGTTGAATCCGTTGAGGTGGAACAGGCTCAGAGCCTCTGTGCCGCCTGCAATGACGATGTCTGCCTCACCCGTCTTGAGCATCTCCGAGCCGAGGATGATGGCGTTGACAGCAGAGGAGCAAGCCGTCGATATGGTGCAGACTTCAGCATCCTGCAGGCCTGCCAGGTCGGCCATCTTGCGTGTGGAGTTGCCGCAGTCGTGCTTTTCCAGTAGCGGCAGCAGGTCGTCTTCCTCTTTCATCCGTAGCAGGTATTGCTCCGTGACGTCCATTCCGCCCACAGTTGTGCCGTTGATGACGACCACACGCTTGCCTTTCATTGACCATTGTCCATTGACCATTGAGCATTGGGCGTGCTGCAATGCCTGACGGATAGCGATGGCTCCCATCAGTACGGTGCGGCTGATGATTGCCTTCTCGTCCTGTCCGAGCATCCGCCGCATTTCTTCATTAGAGAGCTTCACTTCGCCGACGGGCAACTCCTTGTGGCTCGACTGTAGATAACGCATCGGTCCAATCCCCGTCCTCCCTTCTTGAAGAGAACGCAGAACGCTTTGCGCATCATTACCAATCGCACAAATTATGCCGTAACCTGCTATTTGGATATCCATCAAATTATTTGCGATTTGACGATTTACTATTTACCATTTGTTCTCCCCTCCTTTGGAGGGGTGGAGAGGGGCACTTACTTCTTCCTGTTTGCCTGAACGTACTCTGCAATCGTCTTCACGCTTTGGAAGATGGCTCGCCCTTCTTTCGGGTTGGCCAGGCGTATGCCGTAATTCTTCTCGAGCAGTACGATAATCTCGAGCACATCAATAGAGTCGAGCCCGATGCCATCCTCGCCGAAGAGCGGCGCGTTCTCGTCGAACTCCTCCATCGAGAGCTCCTCCAGGTTGAGGGCTTCCTTGATCTGTAGTTTCAGGTCGTTGATTAACTGTTCCATACTTATGTCATATAATGTTATACACTGATAGTTCGCATTCGTAGCAGGTCTCGCTCTCTGCATCGACCCATCCGCAGATGGCAGTCGTCGTGTCTGTACCGGCCAGAGAAGCTTCCAGAATCTGCTGCATCAATGCCTCGTCTTTGTCAGGAAGGATATAGAATGATGTCTCACCTTGTAGGTGATGACGGATTGCAATCTCGCCCGTCGTGATGTTGGGCAAGGTGTAAACGAAGAGGGAAGGGCTCGGGAAGAAGTCCTCTGCATCTTTAATCGTGTCGAGGAACTGGCGGTCGGCAACAATAGACGACGAGTGGTTGAAGAGGATGAGAGCAGGCATCTTGTCCTCTCCCTTTAAGGGAGAGTTAGAGAGGGTCTTTTCGGTTGCCACGAAGGCCAGCCGTGTCAGCAGATCCATCTTGTAGAACTTTGGATAATCCCCAATCTGCTGCTTGTAGATATCTGTCAAAGTCTTCCCGTCCTCCGAGGAAAGTCTGATGGTATGGGCTTTTACGAGCTTCACATTGTCTGTTGACTGTTGACTTCGTCGAGCTAAAGCTTGTCCGTTGTCCGTTGTCCTCTCGTACATCGCCGCGACATTGCAGCCTCCGAAGCCAGACATAATCTTCAGGAAAGCACGCTTGTCGGTCTTCTTTTGCTCGTCGATGATGTTGACATTACCGCTTACTCCAGACTCTGTGAAACCTTTCGACGGGAGGATTATGCCGTCGCCCGTGGCTATCATGGTCAGGATGGTTTCGAGCACACCAGCCGCTCCCATCGTGTGTCCGTAGTAACCTTTGAGGGCAGAGAGAGGGATGTCTGAAAGTCCTGCTCTTTGAATGGCGACAGACTCCATTTGGTCGTTGTAGAGGGTGGCAGTGCCGTGAGCGCAGATGGTAGCGAGCTGCGACTTGTCTCGGCCTTTCATCACGGCATTGATGGCGCTTGTCAGTCCGTCACCTTGCGGCGAAGGGGATACGTTGTGGTAGGCATCGTTGCATGAGGCACCGGAGATGAGGCACCAATGCTCCTTCTTGCCAATCATTTGGCTGTAACTCCAGCGTTCCTTGTTGGCATCCCTCGCAAAGACAATCGTGGCAGCTGCTTCGCCTGGATTAAGTCCGTTCCGCTCTATGTCGAAAGGACGGCAAGGCTCTTCCGAGACAGCCTTGAGGCACTGGAAGCCCGACACGATGAACTTGCTCTGCACCTCAGCACCCACAACGATGGCGTAGTCATAAATGCCCTCCGAAAGCAAACGGTCTGCAAGAAGTTGGGCAGAGAGGCCAGAGACGCAGGCATTGCAAACGACGATGGGCTTTGTGGTCAGCCCGATGGCCTCGGCAATTCTCTGTGCCGCCTCGGAAGGGTAGTAACATGCCTCTCCCAGAGCCTCAATGTTGCCTTTCGTAGTACTCAATATGAGGACGATTCTCGATATATCATTGCCAAGTGAGGTGTATGTGAGGGCCTTGCGGATGGAGCGAATGGCAAGCGCTTCGAAGAAAGTGTACCCTTCAATGGCAAGCGCGGCTTTCTGCTCCTCAGTAAAGAGAGACGCGGCGAATGGCTCTGGCAATCCCCACAAACCCTCATAGCGCTTCAGGGCAGAGCAGCCAGACAAGACTGCCTGATAGTTCTCCTCTGTGGTGAAGCCAAGAGGCGAAGTTATATTTGTGGCAATTACGCTAATCATTCTTGTTCCAGAATTCGAAGTAATTATACCATTGTGTGGGGAACTGCCGAACTCGCTTCTCAAGCTCTGCCACATAGGCGCTGGAGAGTTGCCTTATCTGTTCCTGGCGCGAGGCTTCTTTGTTGTAGGGTAGGGGAGTGACGAAAATCTTGTAGCTCCTGAGCGAGGTCTTCATCACATTTACAGCAAGCACATCGAGGCTTCGCAATGTGGCAACGGAGAAAGGTCCCAGCGGGAACTTCGCTTTTGCTCCAAGGAAATTATGCTCGATGAACTTTGGCGAGCCGTTGATGCGGTCGGCAGGCATGCTGACAATCTCGCCGTCCTTCAGTGCCTGGTCTATCTCGAAGAGATGGCTCATGTCGGGACTGATGGCAATCATGCTGATATTCGTGTCTGCGAACATCTTTCCGCGATTCCTCATAACGGATGCCTTCTCGCCGGCAAAGACAAGGGCATTGAGCCGCTTGTTCTCGCAGACGAGTGTGTAGCCAGCAATCTCGTAGTTGCCGATGTGAGCGCTCAGCTGCACGAAGCCTTCCTTCCTGTCTGCACGGTCGAGGAACTCATGGTAGTTCTCTATCTCCACCTTGAATTTCTTGCCGGCATACATCGCGAACTTATCCACAACAACTTGGCCGAAGAGGCAGTGATTGACATATGTCTTCCATGCGGACTTCAGTCTGCCATATCCGATGCGATGTCGGAAATAGCGGTAGGCAATGCCCCTGCTTGGGTTCAGAACTAAGCAGACAGGGATGATAAAGACGGCCACAAAGAGGTACAATATCCGCATGTCGATGATGCGAAGCATACGGATAAGCCACTTGTGCATCCAGTCGTTGCCGTAGGTGGTCCCTGCCCAGTCCTGTTCTGCCATCTTAGCCTACTTTGCTTTCGATATAGTCGCAGAACTTGGCATAGGTGTCCACACCAGCCATCTCTTCTGCCTTAAGTTTGAATCCGAAGTTCTTGTCCACAAGAACCACAATATCGACTAAGTCAAGACTGTCAATGCCCATGTCTTCTTTGAGCCGAGCTTCCGGGTAAATCTTTTCTTCGTCGATTTCCAGGTCTTCAATCAGAAAGTCCTTTACCTTTTCTTCAATTTCAGTTCTGTTCATCTAATATCTTTCAATTTTTAATTTTCAATTTTCAATTTTTAATCTTGCACACCATAATGCTGTGCCCTTGCCCCAGCCCGTCGCGGATGCTTTCTATTTCCAGTCCTGCCTGAGCGATGAGCCTTCTCATGTCGTCGGAGTGGTACATCTTGCTGTTTCCGTTTGCCATTGCGGTGAAGTAAAGGCTGGTCATCGTGAGGCAGAATGCAGCGGGCTCAAAGCGTTGACGATCCCAGAAGAGTTCCATGATGAAGAGGCGCGTGTCCTTGTCCATTGCTTCCTTCGCACGAGTCAGGATGCTTACTATTTCCTCTTCGCTGAAACAATCCAGGAACTGCGACATCCAGATGGCATCGAGGCCTCCCTCTCTCTTGGGGAAGCCGGTCTCTTTGTCGAGCAGGTCGATGCCGAATCCTTTGATGCGTTCCGCTCCTGGCTTGCCCTTGATGTTCTCCTGCATCATCTTTATCTGCTGAGGAAGGTCGAGGATGGTCACTTCCACTTCCTCATCATACCTTACGCATTGCAAGGCCCACTTGCCTGTGTTGCCGCCCACATCGTAGAGCGAGCGGACAAAGTGTTCGGCAAAGACAATCTGAAGAGCCTCGGGGAAAGAGGAGTCGCTGTAGAAGTGGTCGAAGTTGAGCCAACTCTCTTTTGCCTGTTCGGGGAAAGAGGAAAGACCTTCGTAGAGTGTAGGCCAGTCGCCAAGAGTCTTCAGTCCTGCGGGTTTTCCTTCCTTGAGTGCTTCCTCCAGATGGAACCATCCCTGATAGTTCACATCGTGGTTGAAGTCAATGTTCACCTTTGTTGCAGGGTCGTTCAGCAGGAACCAGCCCGTCTTGGAGATGGAGTAGCGGTCGGAGTCTGTGTCGATGAGTACGGTGCCGATGCTGAGCGATGCTTCGAGCAGACACTTCACGGCATACCTCGAGAACCCAGTCTTCTCTACCACCTCCGCTTCCGTCAGTCCGTTCTCACTGTCTCGCAGCATCTCGAGGATGCCGAACTTCAGCATGAGCCTTGTGGCTTGGAACACGATAGGCCCCCAAGCGATGAATTCGGCCTGCCTTTGTGCCTCACGGGCAGAGAGTTGCTCGGAAGTGTATCTTTTTAAAGAAGGCGACAGATTCATGTCAGAAAAAAACGAGGTTATTTCAGTTTGGCAGCCCTTATTCCCAAGAGCATGAAGGTCTTTCCAAAGGCCTCGCGTCGAACATGATCGGTGCCGTCCTCTGCCTCGTCGATGTTTATGTCGGCAATGGTTTCGCCCTTGGCGTTAGTGATTTTCAGGTTGCCCCACATCTTGGCTTCTGTAGGAGCTCCCCAGCCCATCACATTGATGAAAGTGTCCAGGTTGGTCACAGTAATAACAAACTTATAGTCGGCATCTTTCTTTCCTTGCTCCAGTTTGATGCCTTTCGACTTGGCGTTGAAGCCTTCGATGAACTTCTCGGCGCAGTCTTTCTGGATGAAGGCATAGTCGTCGTCTTTATTGAACTCAGAGGCTGCCGACTTCTTGTTGTCAAATTTGGCATTCTTCCAGTCGATCACCAGATTGGCAGTGGCCTGTTCCTTCATGAAACTCTTTAACGCCACGCTACTGCTTACGACCTTCAAGGGGTTGCCGGCAAAGGTTGCAACACTGAACATCATTGCCATCAAGGCTAAAAATACTTTTTTCATAATAGTTGGCATTAAGGTTTTAACATTAGTTCTTTGTCTTGCGTTTTAAATGCAAATCTACAAATTATTTTCGATATAGCAAGCGGCGAAGTACATATTTCAAACAAAAAGTGACATTTTTATTAAGTTTTCACATGGCAAATGATTTGTTTTATTTTGCTTAGAGCTGAGCATAACATTCCCGACAACCTTTGCAACCAAAGGTGGGCAACCCTCTTAGCTGAGGAAATACCTTACTTTCGAGAGGCTTTAACTCCATCCTCGTGTGGATAGTTTGAAATCCACACGTGGATAGTTGAAAATCCTCGCGTGGATAGTTTGAAATTCACACGTGGATTATTTGACATCGACGCATGTATGTTGAGAGTCGTTCCCAAGTTGGGAGGAAAAAGGTCAAGGCTGACGGATGCCAGAATCTGTTAATCGGCTTTACAATTTGCTGATTATCAAAGCGCTGTTTGTGCCGCCGAAGCCGAAGGAATTGCTCAGGACTGTCTGGATTTCCGCTTCTGTGGTGACTTTGGCAATGTTGAGCTTCTCAGAGAATTCGTCGGGGTTCTCGAAGTTGATGTTGGGTGCCACAAAGTTGTTTTGCATCATGATGAGGGAATAAACCATCTCGCTGGCTCCTGCCATCCAACACTCGTGCCCCGTCATGCCTTTTGTACTGCTGATGAGGGCGTGCTTTCCGTGAAAGAGACGGTCGAGCGCAATGGCTTCGTACTTGTCGCCCTGCAGGGTAGAAGTGGCATGAGCGTTGATGTAATCGATGTCTGAGGCGTCCACTCCTGCATCTTTCATGGCCCGCATCATGGCAATGACGCAGCCTTCGTCGCTGGGCTGACTGATGATGGCAGTTCCGTTGGACGAGAAGCCGTAGCCCTTCACTTCTGCCAGAATGTTCGCTCCTCGAGCCAGAGCGTGCTCATAGTCCTCAAGCACCAGTGCCGCAGCTCCTCCGCTTGGCACAAGCCCGTCGCGGTCGCGGTCGAAGGGACGGCTGGCTTTCGTAGGCTCGTCCATGCGCTTGGAGAAGGCTCCGATGGCATCAAACGAGGCCATGCTGTAGTAGTTCGTTTCTTGAGCGCCGCCGCAGAGCACCATGTCCTGCAGCCCCTGCTTGACGAGCATGTAGGCAATGCCGATGGAGTGGCTGCCACTAGCGCAGGCCGCACTGATGGTGAAGTTGACACCCTTCAGATGGAAGGCGGTGCTGAGGTTCATGTTCACGGTGGAGTTCATGGACTGGAAGATGTAGTTCTGCCCGAGCAACTCGGAGTCGCGTTTCTCCTCCATAATCTTCGCCGCCTCGATGACAGGTTTTGCCGACGAGTCGTTGCCGAAGATGCAACCCACCTCATTCGCTGTGAGGTAAGCATCGTCAATGCCAGCCATACGGAACGCCTCGAGGCTCGCCATGTAGGCATACTCCGCTTCCTCGGAAAAGCCACGCCGGAGATGACGGTCAAGCAATCCCTTCAGCACGGGAGTCTTCACAATTCCCGTCAGACCAGACTGATAGCCGTAGCTCAGCCTCTCGCTTTCCATCACAATGCCAGACTTGCCCTGGCGAAGCGATTCGCATACCTCACCCGTACTTGTCCCCAGGCACGACCAGATGCCCATGCCCGTTATGACGACTCTCTTTGCCATTTCATCATTTGATATTATTATGCAAAGCTACGATTTTTTGCTGAGATAACAAGCAACCTAAGCCGAATTTCAAACAAAAAGCCACTTTTTAATGAAATTTTTTGCAAAAAAATGTGCTAACAAGAGGCAAGGAACACGATATGCCTCCCCACCTATTCGTGAAGTGGAGGGCGAGAAGCGATGCACGAGGTAGGGCTGGTGAAGTGCGTGGAATGAGGGGATTATTTCACTCCTTAGGGAGGCCTTCAAACGCCGCACGCGGAATTGCCCATCGCCGCACGCGGAATTGCCCATCGCCGCACGCGGAATTTGCCATCGCCGCACGCGGCGTTTTTTCATTCCCCTCGTGCTATTCTTGGTTCCCTTGTATATACCAGGAAATTAACATGTAACAAAAAAATGGCTCCTGGCTGTGATAATTTTTCTCGCTTCTTCTTTGCCGTCTCAAAAATAAACGCTAACTTTGCAGCATGTTCGGGGAGAAATCCGAACTAACAGAAAGCATTTGCTATTATTTCGCGCATAGCCAAGAGCGTCGGAAACTCTAATTGGTATAACAAGCACAGAAATAATATGTGACAGGCGAGCTATAGTGGCTCTTCTGTTCTCGTTGTAAATAGCGATGCACACGCATAGCGTGATGCATCCTGCAAACGAGACAGAGGCTCCATCCGACGCCGCCTCTTGCTATGCGCAATGGAGCATCACGCTTCTTTTGTGCCTTGGCGTGATTGATAGTTAATGCACGAACTAAACTATCAATCGTTATGGCAGATTCAATAAAAGAGATTCTCTGGGGGAAGATTGACATTCAAGGCCTTAGGGATAACTACGAATTTAAGGAAGATAGTGTCCGGGAAGAAATTATCCTGCCGCTGCTTAGGCATCTTGGATATAAGCGGGAGAACATTGTACGCAGTCTTACTCTGCAACATCCTTTCTTGAAGACTGGCTCAAACAGGAAAACTCCTATTCATCTTGTCCCCGACTATGTTCTAAAGATTGAGAATCGGTATGCATGGGTTCTTGACGCTAAAGGACCCCGTGAAAATCTCTTGGACGATAATTATATAGCGCAAGCATATAGCTATGCTGCACATCCGGAAATAAGGAGCAACTTCTTTGCATTGTGCAATGGAATTGACTTTGCCTTGTATCGGACGGATGGCAATAATGAACCAATCCTGCACTTTCAGCTTGACGAGATAGATTTCTATTTCGATAAGCTTAAGAACCTGCTTTCGGCTAATAGCTTCCAAACGGGGAAACTGGTTATATATGAATCGCCAAAGCAGTCGGGATTTAATTACCTAAACCAAAAGCTGCCAGAAGAGGTGCGTGCGCACAAACAAACAGCAAAACGACATTTTGGAGTTCATGGGTATTTTACGAAACAGGCATGGGATATCGTACAAACTTACATCAAGAACTTCACACTTCCAGGCGATGTGGTTCTTGACCCATTCGGAGGGAGTGGTGTTACCGCAATTGAAGCAATGATGACAAATCGACGTGCCATCAATGTGGACATAAATCCAATGGCTATTTTTATGGTCGACGCGTTAACAGTAAAAATAAACCAGTACGAGTTGATAAAAGCCTTCAATGACATCAAAACGAGCTATCTAAAGAAAGAACCTCAAACGAATGAGGAGATTATGGAGGCCATAATGAAATATCCTCAGCCAAAACCAATCATGCTTGCAAGAGGTTCTGACGTTCCAACAGCAGATTTACTATTTAGTGACAAACAAAAGGCTCAGTTAGGATTGTTAAAACACCTCATTCAGAAGCAAAAAGACGAAAACATCAAGAAAACGCTTATGCTAATGTTTTCGGGGCTGCTCACTAAAATCAACCTGACTTATCACCAATCATCTAATAGATCTGAAGGTAGAGGTAATGCAAGCGCATTTGCATATTACAGATACCGCATTGCACCACACCCTGTAGAGTTGGACGTGATGAAGTACTATGAAATACGCCTGAGGAAAATCATAGATGCAAAGAAGGAACTTAGTCCTTTTATTAATGATCAGACAAAAGGCCGTCTTCAGATAATTAAAGGCTCAGCAACCGACCTTCACTTTATTCCTTCAGAAAGCATAGACTATATCTATACCGACCCACCATACGGTGCAAAGATTCCATATCTCGACCTCTCTGCTATGTGGAATGCCTGGTTGGATTTAGAAGTAACTGAGGAAGACTACAGGAATGAGGCGATAGAAGGTGGAGGTCATTCTAAATCCAAGAAGGAATACAACACCCTCATTGCAGAAAGCATTCAGGAGATGTATCGCGTCTTGAAGTTTGACCGTTGGATGTCGTTTGTCTTTGCGCATAAAGACCCGGAGTTCTGGCATCTTATAATTGATACGGCAGAAAGATGTGGGTTTGAATATGTAGGAGCAGTACCGCAAAAGAACGGACAGTCGAGTTTCAAGAAAAGACAGAATCCATTCACCGTACTAAGCGGACAACTGATTATCAACTTCAGAAAGGTTCGTAATCCCAAAACAATAATGAAGGCACACCTTGGCATGGAAATGGCAGATGTGGTGATGCAGACCATCGAAGGTGTCATTGCAAAGAATAACGGAGCAACACTCGAACAAATCAATGATGAGCTGATTGTAAAAGGACTTGAGCTGGGATTCTTAGACTTGCTCAAAAGGGAATACACAGACCTGACTCCTATCCTGATGAACAATTTTGATTATGATGAAAAGACGGAGACTTTCTGTATTCGCGAAAACACAAAATTCACAACACATATAGACGTGAGGCTTCGTATCAAGTATTATTTGACAAGCTTCTTGCGTCGCATGGAGCGTGAAAACAGATCCGTTACATTTGACGAAATTGTGCTGGAAATAATGCCGCTTCTGAAGAATGGAACCACACCAGAGAACCAAACGATATTAAGCGTATTGGAAGACATCGGACAACAGTCGGGCGACAACTACTGGACGTTGAAGAGCAAAGATATTCAATTAGATCTGTTTGGGAATATTATATAATATCGAGAATTGCCAGATGCTCTGCAAGACACACAATAGGGCTAAAGGAAACAGATAATCAACTATTTTTGTTCAGTAGCAAGTTACTCCTAATGCCTCCCACGTCCTTATTCGTTGGAGTTTCTGATGTGGAAGCACATGCGGTTTGTCAAAGTTTCTATGTGATGACAGACTACAGACAGAGGGCAAACCCCTGTTAATATTAAAAAACGGCTTCCTCTGGTGTGAGGGAGCCGCTTCTTAGCGTTGGATCGGGCGAGCCGATATTAGTTCCTGCGGGACGCTGAGTAGTTGATACGCAGTGCCCAGGATTTACGTAATACTTCCTTGATGTCGATGATGTAACCCATCTGCGTGCGCTGGTCGGCCTTGATGCTGATAATCTGCTCTGCCTGATTGGTCATGCCCTGACGCTCTGCAGCGATGAAGTCCATGACTTCACGAGCCTCTGCATAGCGGTCGTTGAGCTGAATGCGCGTACCGCTACCCATCTGGGCGCGCAGCTGATCAGTAGGGGGACCTACGTAGATGAATGATACTACCGACTTCTTCTCCAGTTTCTCGAGTTCTGTACCTGCGGGGATGGTGAACTTGACCTTGAGGGTCACTTCACGCATCGTGGTAACCATCATGAAGAAGAAAAGGATGGTAAAAATCAAGTCGGGCAGAGATGAGGTGTTCATCTCAGGCATTCCACGACGCTCTTTTCTTTTGAATCCTGCCATTATTGGTCTCCTCCATACTTTTTAGGTTCAGCCTCAGAAATATTCTGGGGATAGTATTGCTTTATCGCCATTTTCTCTTCGTCCTTGAGGTACTGGAACTCACGACCGAACTTTTGCTTTGACAGTTCGTTTCTAAGTTCGTTGTAGGCTGCCACAAGTTCGTTCTGCACCTGGAAATAGGCATCGTAGGGTGTGGCGCGGTCTGTCTGAACACTGATGACATGCTTGTCTGTCACGAAACACTGACCCAGCAGGTCGATGTTCTTGACGTGCTTTTCTGGCAATACGCTCAGGTTCTGCTCGTTCTTTACGAACTCTTTGACGCGCGGACGAAGCTCACTCATTTCAGCGTAGCCTCTGGTTGTCTCGTCCTCAAGCCACAGTTGTCCGTTGAAATTGAGGCGGACATATAGGATGTTACGCTTCTTGATGTCCATGGTGGCATCTTCCTGATCTGGATCTGGCGGCTTGGGCAGGCGGCGTGCCAGACCCATGTCGGTATCCATTGATGTGGTGACCAGGAAGAAGATGAGCAACATGAAAGAGATATCGGCGGTAGAAGTGGTGTTCAACCCCGGCATCTTCTTTTTTGTCTTTGCCATATTCTTTCTTGTTTTAAGGTCGTTTACTTATTACTTACTTGCACTCTTTGTCAAAATGCCGGTCATGCTGACAGCTACTGCGATGGCTGCGGCCAGAAGCAGTATGCCCATGCTGACCATGAACACATCGACTACGGTTACCCAACCTGCGCTTGTCACAGTGCCGTCCTGGGCAGTGAATTCCTTCTCGCCAAGTCCTACAACCCATCCAAGGATGAGAGATGCGATGGTCAGACCTGTGGTGAACAGAGTAATCTTGCCACCAGGGACACCAGTAATGGCAGCAGGGTCGGTGCCCTTGCTGTTCTGCATGCCGCGAATTGCTGACCAAACGGTGAGACCTGCCGTTACCAAGATGAGGCCGTACATGAGCCACATGATGATGTTGGTGAGCTTTGGCTCGTTGTTGTCGCCAACAGGATTGTCGTAGCCAATGAGCAGGAACGCTGCAAAGCATACTACAATCAAGGCGACGCAAGCCAGGAGCACACGACTTGATATTTTCTCAATCTTCATAGTACTACTCTATTAATTAAGAATTAAGAGTTAAGAGTTAAGAATCAGGAGTTCTTAGTTGACTTATGTCGTGCAGAACTTTGTTAGTTCTGTTTCATGACTAATCCCTATCTCTATTCCTTAATTTCTAATCCTACAAATTATTTCTTGCACTTCTCGCTCTTAACGCACATTACGAGCAGTTCCTGAGCGGCCTCTTCCATGTTACTGGTCAGTGACTCAATCTTGGAAAGGATGTAGTTGTAGAATACCTGAAGAACCAGGGCAACGATGATACCGAAGATGGTTGTGATAAGGGCGACCTTCATACCGCCTGCAACGACTGTCGGGCTGATATCACCAGCGCGCTGGATGTCGTCGAAGGCCATCACCATACCAATCACAGTTCCCAAGAAGCCGAGTGACGGAGCCATTGCGATGAACAGTGTGATCCAAGAGCAGTTCTCCTCGAGGTATGTGCCCTGAACCTCTGCCTCCATGTTGATGGTGCGCTCGATGGTACCGATGTCGTTGCGGTCATTGCTGTCAAGGCACTCCATTGCCTTGCGGCTTACCTGCGCTACTGGACCACGAGTGGCTTTGCACTTCTCAATGGCATCAGCAATCTTGCCCTTGGCAACGAGGTCAGCGAGCTCCTTACAGAACTTGCGGGTGTTGATCTGAGCGAGAGTCAGGTAAACAATGCGCTCGATGCAGAATGCGAGACCCAGTACGAGGGCGATGGCAACGAGTGACATGAAGCCTGCGCCACCTTCGATAAACTTTGTCTTGAGGTTCTTGAATACACCTTCGTTCTCTTCCTCTACGATGGGAGCGGCTTCAACAGTCTCAGCCTCCACTGCAGTGGTGTCCTCAGCAACAGAATCAACGGCTTCTACCACTTCGGCAGTAGCTTCGTCTTCCTGAGCCATTACAGATGATGTTGCGGCAAATGAGCAAGCAGCAACCATTGCAATAATTGCAAATAACTTTTTCATTGTGTTGTTTGTTTAAATGTTTATGATTTTGTTATGTTTCTTTTCTGTTTGCGGAGAGAGCGAGATTCGAACTCGCGAACCAGTTTTGCCGGTCACACGCTTTCCAGGCGTGCCTCTTCAGCCACTCGAGCATCTCTCCCTTTACGGCGCGCCAGTGAGAACTGTGTCTTACTTCGCGCTTTTCGGTTACAAAAATATCTATTTTTTCTTATATTACCATAGCTTTTGGCTAAAAAGTTTCATTTTAAGTGTGTTTTTTGTTGTTTTGAAGGCCTTATAGAGAGTTCAAGCATGGAAATATGTGCTTTGCATTGTTGTTTGTAATGCTTTCTGCCTCTTTCTCGCTTACATTATATATTTGTGCCACTTTCCGCAAGACTTCTACCACATAGGCACTCTCATTTCGCTTCCCACGATAAGGGACAGGGGTGAGGTAGGGAGAGTCGGTCTCGAGCACGATACGCTCCAAAGGTACTGAGGTTAACGTCTTGGCCAGATGACTGTTCTTGTAGGTCACGACGCCTCCGATGCCAAGCATGAAGTCTGGGAACTGGAGCAACTCATGTGCTTCTTCTGCGGAGCCTCCGAAGCAATGAAAGACGCCGGAAAGGGCCTCGCCTTTGTATTCGCTTATGGCTGCAACGAGCTGACGATGAGCAGAGCGGGAGTGAATCATAAGGGGCAAATGATATTCGATGGCCCATTCAATCTGTGTGCGGAATGTCTCGTCCTGTTCCTTTACTTTGGTCTTGTCCCAATAGTAGTCAAGGCCTACCTCGCCGATTGCGATGTAAGGATGGTCGGGTTCATCCAACATAGCCTTCATTTCGGCCAATACTTGCCTGTAGTTCTCCTCGATGTCTTCAGGGTGCAAGCCGAGCATGGGGAAACAATATCCTGGATAGCGACGGCAGAGGTCGAGCATCTGCCCGATGCTTTCAACATTGATGTTGGGCAGAAGGATGTACTCTACGCCTGCCTGCTTTGCCCTCATGATGACCTCTTCGCGGTCGGCGCTAAAAACGGGCTCGTAGATGTGGCTGTGCGTATCTATCATTTCTGGCGACCCATGAGTTCAAGGGCAATCTCACGAAGCACTTGCTTGCGCTCCTCCGGCAAGCTGACTTTGTCCAGGCACGCTTTAGCTTCTGTATAATAAGCGTTCATGCGTTCCTTAGCCATGCGGTCAACTCCGATCTTCGTGTAGAGAGCCGTGACGGCTTTTATCTTCTCGTCGGGGTTGCAGTCCTTGTTCCCTATCCATTCCTGCAGTACTGCTCTGTCTTCGTCAGAGGCATGAAGGAAGGCATTGATGAGCATGAAGGTCTTCTTGTCGCAAAGAATATCGCCGCCTATCTTCTTGCCGAAGACAGCAGGGTCGCCATAGACATCGAGGTAGTCGTCCTGGAGCTGGAAGGCAAGGCCGAGGCATTCTCCATAACGATAAAGAGCCTGAGCATCCTCTTCAGGAGCTCCGGCCAGAGTGGCTCCAATCTGCAGGGCACAAGCCAGCAGGACGGAAGTCTTGAGACGAATCATCTCGATGTATTCAGCCTCCGTGACATCATTTCTTGTCTCGAAGTTGATGTCGTACTGCTGCCCTTCGTCAATCTCTGTGGCGGTCTTGGTAAAGAGACGCATCACGGCAGGCATCTTTGCCTCCTCGCATTGCATCATATAATGGAAGGAGAGCACGAGCATGTTGTCGCCGCTGAGGATGGCGGTGTTGTCGTCCCACTTCAGGTGCACACAGGTTTTGCCTCTGCGCACTTCTGCCTTGTCCATGAGGTCGTCGTGAAGGAGCGTGAAGTTATGAAAGACTTCAAGTCCTATTGCCGGCATGAGGCAAGCCTTCACATCATCATGGTATAGGTTGTATGCCATGAGCATGAGTACGGGACGGATGCGTTTGCCGCCAAGTGAAAGGACATAGCGAATGGGGGCGTAGAGCCCTTGCGGTTCGCGCTCAAGGGGTAGGGCAGTGATGGCTTCTTCCACCATCTGCAGCAGTTGTTTGCTACTATACATTATTATATATATAATATAAGAGACCCCTCGACCCCCTTAAGGGGGAGGAGGGGTTGTTGTCTTTAGTGTTAAAGTAAAATTAGTTCAGCTTGAACATGACGGGCAGTGTGAAGCGTGAGCGCACGGGCTTGTTACCCTGACGGGCAGGCTTCCACTTCGGCATCATCTTCACGACGCGCTCTGCCTCCTTGGTAAGGTTGGGGTCTGGAGAACGAACGGTCTTCACATCGACGATTGAACCGTCCTTGTTGACCACGAAGTTCACGATGACTCGGCCCTGAACCCCTTGCTCCTGGCAGATGCTTGGATACTTGATGTGTTCGCTCAGCCACTTGAAGCACTCTGCGTCACCGCCGGGGAACTGTGCGTTCTCCTCTACCATTTCGTAGATACGGTCATCGTCGTCGGCTTCGACAACAGGACCAACGGGACCTGTCACGACGGCTGCACTTGGAGCACCTGTGCCCACAACGGCTGTGATAGCCTGGTTCATTTCCTCGGTGGTCTCCACTTCTTCCTCGGGAAGTTCGGTGTCGTCCTCAACCTCGTTGATGAACTCCATTACAGTGGGGGCAGCTGCTGGAGGAGGAGCCATCACTTCCTGCTGCTGGGTGATGGGAATCATGTCCTCTTCCATTCTGAAATCATAAATCTTGTCCTCTTCTACAACCTTCACTTCACGCTGAGTGTACTCGAAGGCAACGAACATAGCAGCGAGTGCCAGAATGTAACCAATCAGCATGTTGGTCGACTTCTGATTTCTCAGCTCTTCGTTTACTGTTTTGTTAGCTTCCATTTTGTATTTCGTTGTTATTGTTGTCAAAAAACATTATTCATGCCACAAATTTACACCATTTTTTTTAATCTGCGTGCAAAAAGAGTCTTTTTTTTGCGTTTGAATGTAATTTTGTGCCTATGATGTCCGTTATTGATATAAAAAGCCTTACCTTTGGAGTCGATTTATGAATAAAATGACTAAGATACAGTATATCTTTCTCCTGCTCATGCTCCTTGCCCCTTGCTTCTTGCTTCGTACGGCGGCACAGGAGAGCGGTAGCGTATTCAATTTCCTGAACTTACCTGTCTCGTCGCATTCTACGGCGCTTGGCGGAAAGAATATCTCCCTCATTGAGGACGACATATCTCTTGCCATACAGAATCCGGCCTTGCTTACAGGCGTCAGTGACAAGACGGTTGGTTTCTCGTTTATGACTTATATGCAAGGTTGTAATACTGGTGCCGCCGCTTATTCTCAACAAGTTGGAGCGCGAGGGAACTGGGGCGTGAATGCGCAGTTCGTGGGATACGGTTCCACGAAAGAGACACTGCTTTCGGGCGAGGAGGTCGGTTCGTTTAAGCCTCTTGACCTTTGCATCGGCGGTCAGTACAGCCACCTTCTCAGCGAACGCTGGGCGGGCGGTGTTACGGCCAAGTTCATCTATTCGCATTATGGCGCGTTCACTTCTTGCGCCTTGGCTGCCGACCTCGGACTGAACTACTACAACGAGGAGACCGACTTCTCGTTCTCGCTTGCAGCCCGTAACCTCGGTGGACAGGTCAAGAGCTTTGGCAACCAACATGACCATTTGCCAGCCGACCTCGAGATGGGCTTTACAAAGTCGCTCGGCCATGCTCCTATCCGCATCTCTGTCACGATGGTTGATATGACGCGATGGACAAGGGACGACTACTTCACTACCGGCAGCAAACTCAAGACAGGCAGCATAATCATCAACCATTTCGTGCTTGGTGCAGAGTGGCTCATCAATACTAAGTTCTATGTTGGCATGGGTTACAACTTCCGTCGCGGTTACGAGATGACTGCCGCAGGCTCTTCGCATGCCGCAGGTCTTTCCTTCGGCGGTGGCGTCAACCTGAAGCGGCTGAAGTTCGGCCTTGCATACGCCAAGTATCATGTCAGCGCTCCGACCCTCGCCTTTACGTTAGCTTATAATTTCCAGAAAGAACAATGAAACTTATAACGATAGCAATCGACGGCCACTCGTCATGTGGCAAGAGCACAATGGCGAAGGATCTCGCCAAGGAAATCGGCTATATATATATAGATACGGGCGCGATGTATCGTGCGGTGACGCTCTTTGCCCTGCAGAACGGCCTGATTTCCGAGTCAGGTATTAACGAAGAAGGGCTTCGCGAGCGCATGTCGGACATCATGATAACATTCCAGTTGAATGAGGAGACGGGGCGTCCTGACACCTATCTCAATGGCGTTTGTGTGGAGCGTGATATACGTACGCTGGAAGTGTCGAAGTATGTCAGCCCCATCGCCACGCTTGGTTTTGTACGCGAAGCCATGGTCGACCTCCAGCGTCTGATGGGAGAAGCGAAAGGTGTCATCATGGACGGGCGCGATATCGGGACTGTTGTCTTTCCTGATGCAGAGTTGAAAGTCTTTGTGACTGCAAGTGTTGATGTTCGTGCACAGCGTCGTTATGATGAGCTGAAGGCAAAGGGAGAAGCGTGTGATTTCGACGAGATTCGTGCCAATGTGATAGAGCGCGACCGTATTGACTCTACTCGAGCCATCAGTCCGCTTCGTCAGGCAGAAGATGCCATTGTGTTAGATAACAGTAACATGACTATTCCAGAGCAAAAGGCTTGGCTCTTGGAGCAGTATTACAGGGTTGCAGCAGAAGATTAAAAGAACAAGTGGTAGCGCAGACATGGCGTCTGCATGATATACAGGAACAAATGCAAGCCCCGCTGACTCATTGGTCGGCGGGGCTTTGCTTTTTCCACATTCCTTATTATCTTAAAACTTTCTTGCCGTTCTGGATGTAGATGCCACGAGGCAATTTGCCATTTGACATTTGCTGACCGGCTATATTATAGATAAATCCGTTGTCTGTTGTCTGTTGACTGTTGTCAATCTCGTGGACTCCTGTTATCAAATCCTTTGTCTTCTCATTATCCGGACCGATGACAATCCAATCGTCTTCCACTATTGTGTCGTCAGCATTATAGATAATGTTATCGCTTCCTATATAAGCCCCTAAAGGATAGCGCAAAGCGGTACCTTCGCCCAAGATGAACTCGCTATCTAACACGAGAATTGGATTGGACTTGCTGTGTGCGGCAATCGCGCCTCCATTCGTGATTTCTAATTTTGCACCGTCTTGACACCAAAGGGCAACATCCGCTTTTTTGCTCTCTGCTATTATAGTCGTGTTGTCTTCTATCTTAAGACGAGAATTATTCGACCCGATGGGAGCAAGTGTTTCGGAAAAGACGTTGAGGGTTCCTCCGCCTTCTATGGAGGTTAGTGTGTTAGGATTCAGCACAAAAACAACGCCATTGGGATTCTTAATCGTACAGTCGCCCAAGACTTTGATATAATTCCAGTGGGTCGCGCCGTAATAATTCATGCCCAAAATTGCTTCCAACTCCAATGTGGCATTATCAAGTACGAGTGTCGGTATGTGGTATTTATCTACTTCGATATAGGCTTCTCCGCTTACCACTCCCGGCACATCATCCAGCAAATCATGCGCATCCATTCGGGTCATTATCTTGCCGTTGATACTGAAGCCGAGGCTTTCTTTAAGACTGCTAGGTCCGATGATAGCCCAATCGTTTTGTACTTTTGTGCCGTCAGCATAATAAAGATTATTGTAATCGCCAAAATAAGCACCTTCTGGATAACGGATGTCGATGCCTTCGCCAAAGACGGGTAAGTTCCTGTCGAGAGAGAGCGGTGCATACTTACTTTTAACTGCGAACATAGCTCCATCTTTGATTTCTAAATTGGCCCCATCTTCGTCGTAATAACCATAATTATAGTTAAGGCTTCGTGCTATTACCTTTGTATTGTCTTGTATATTTAGCTTAGTAACAGCCCAAGTTCTAATAGCACAATATTCTTCAGAGGTAATGTTTAGTGTTCCTCCGCCTTCTATCGTTGTACTGGTAACGGCGTCAAGTTCAAGCGCGGCAAGTTCCTTATTTGTTATAGAGCAGTCACCAATGACTTTGATGGTGAAATAATAGTTGTTATTATTATAGATGCCATAATTAGTCCCGTCCCACTCAAGGGCTGCATTATCAAGGACAAGTGTCGGCTCACCTGCCCAGCCGAGGCCTTCGGGCTTGTCTTCAAAGTATGCCTTGCCGCTCACCAGTCCGGGAATGTCAAAGAAGTTGAGCGAAGTCATCTGCTTGCCGTCAATCAAGATGTTGTAGTTCTTCACATCATAGTTCACGACCACATTGAAGGCATTCTTTGTGGCAAAAGGCTTGAAGTCGTATTCCACTTTACTGGGGATTTGGCTCAAGTCTTCGGAAATGATTAAGTACTTTTTATAGAGAACAGGAGTTGCTGAAACATCGTCCGTCTTGTAGTTCAAGATGCGGCTTGCATCACTTGTGCCAAGATAAAGTGCCCAAGCTTTGCCACCATTATAGTCAATACGCTCGAAGCGACGGGTCGTCGGTTCCTGTGGAGTGAAGGCATTGGCATCATAGTTTATCCAAGTCGGCCCATCTACATATTCAACGCCTGCAATCGATATGAGTTTGTTGTGATGAGCATAGAACTGTTTCAAGTTTGTGAGTTTCGCGATGTCGAGGAAGTCAAACTCATTGTAGGAGCAATCGAAAGTTTCCAATTGGGGCATTGAGTTATAATTCAATGTCGTCAGTTTGTTGTGTGAACAATCGAGATACTTCATGTTGGGCTGGTCGTATAGCCAAAGCGACGTCAGCGAGTTGTATTTGCATTCCAGATGCATCAAGTTTGTTGCCGCGCTCGTGAAAAGCAACTTGTTTAGGTCGCAATGGTTGACGATAACCGTATCAAGCTCTGTATTTTTCAAGAGCCTTAACTCGTCGAATTTACTGTAGTTCAGCTTCAGGTAATGCAGTTCGGTGTTATTGGAAAGGTCGAGCGATGTGACCTTGCTGTCGGTCATCGTAAAGCGCTTAAGGCCGGTCAGGTATTGCAGATTAATATATGTGAAGTCGTTACCGCCACAATTCAAGTCCTCGAGCGAGGTAAGGCCTGCAGCCAAAGGAAGGTTGCCATTCAGTTTGTTGTAAGAGCAGTCCAACTTCCTAAGGAAAGTCCAGCGCCACAAATCTTCCAACTGGGTAATGTTATTATGACTACATTCTACACTCCACACATAAGGATTTAGGGCGTTTCCCAAATTCAACGACGAAAGATTATTGTAGGAACAATTTACTGCTAAATAATCAGCATTATTCTCGCGTGTTTGAAAAATCTTTAGTGAAGTTAAGTTGTTATGGCTACAATTCAAAATGGTTCCATAATCTGCGTAGATTGGAACTTCAAGCGAAGTAAGGTTATTGTGGGAGCAATTTAGATGTTTTTCTTCTCCTATGTCATGTGGGGTACTTGAAAAAATCAAGTTTTTTAGCTTGTTGTAACTACAATTCAGAGTTACTATTGCATGATTCTGGGAAAGATCTAAAGTCGTAAGGTTATTGTAGCTGCAATACAACCATCGTAGTTGTTTGAAATATTCAACACCCTTGAGCGAAGAAATGCCCTTATCTGTTAGATAAAGTGACCTAACTTTGTCAAGGTCCTTTTGAGTAAGGGTTTCGCCCTCATAGAAGTAAAACTCTTGATAAAGATACTGACGGAACGCATCATCAGGGAAGTTGGTGGAGTTAAAGACCACATCGCCTTCAGCAGCCCTAAGACTTGTTGCTCCAAAGATCATTGCAAGGAGCAAGTTGAGGAGTAATAGTTTTTTCATAATATTTGAGTTTTTTGAGTTCATTAGCACATGTTTCCGCCACAAAGTTACGATTTTTTCCATGAAAAAAGAAAGACTATAAGTAAAAAAAAACACTTTCTTTGCCTGAGGTTATCGTTTGTCAACAGAAAAAGAAGTGAAAAATCCTTTACAAAAAACCGACCGCCAAACGAGACAAACGGGAACTCCACATGAGAAGATTCCAAACGCCACACGTCAACTTTGTCAACTTAACACGTGAAGTTTGCCAACTTAACACGCGAAGTTTGCAATCGTCCCCTGTGGAGTTGCCAAACGCTCTACAAGGAAATCGGCCCGAAAACATGCTCCGTTTTGCAATTTAATGCGTGACAGTTGTACTTTCTTTGCTTGTCTCGTCAAAAAGCCACCTCGCAAACCACCATCCATAAAGGAAAACGCGATTTAAGCCCATATTTTGCCTTTAGGGTAGGAAAGTGCCACCGAGAAAAAAATAATGCGCCAGAAAGCGTCCGCCCGGAAAGAAAGTTTACAAAATTAAAAATTAAAAATAAAAAATGAAAGGGGAAAAATTAAAAATGCGCACATCGCCTCGAATGCACCCCACCTCGGCCTTCGGCCAGTCTTTCTCTTAAAAGGACAGATAGTTCAACTCCCCTCCCATTCCTTGAAAGGCGAGGTGTAGGGGTGGGGTTGGAATGAAGCCCAGCATTAGATCTGCAAAATGCTCATGCGATATGGGAGATTTGTCTGGGGCCGGTTTGCAATCACCCTATTTCTTGTTGCTTTTCATATATTTTTCTTTTTTCATTTTCCGTTTTCGTTTTTTCTTCTTACCTTTGTCACATGAAAACAGAGATTGAGCTGGGTTCGGGTTTCTGTCATGAAGCGACGCGTAGTCGTCGCAGTCGTGGAAGCCTTATGCGAATGTCGGACTGCTGTAGTGCTTCAAGGAACATACGGCGTAATATGGCACTTAATGTCGCAAGCTAACAGATACCTGAACATGGACTGGGTCAGGTATGTGCTCGCTACTGCGGTTGTGGTGGCACACTACAGTTTCCTGACTGGTCAGCATCTCGTCTTCCCGATAAGTTCAGGCTCTGCCGTTGGCATCTTCTTCGGGTTAAGCGGGTTCTTGGTGTATGCCAGTTATGAGCGTGCCAGCAACCTGAAACAGTACATTGCCAATCGTGCCCGTCGCATCCTGCCGCCATACATCTTTATCGTAGTAGGCTGTGCGGTCGGCTTTGCCTTCATATCCACGCTGTCCATCGGGCAATACTTCTCAGACATCGCATTCTGGAGGTATCTGGTCTCGAATCTTGCTTTCCTCAATTTCCTGCAGCCGGAGCTGCCTGGTGTGTTCGAGCATTCTGTGACTTCTGCGGTGAATGGCTCTTTGTGGACATTGAAGGTGGAATGGATGCTATACCTCAGTATTCCGATCTTTTGCTGTGTTGTGCGTTGTTTTCGCGGGGCGTTCGACTATGTCATTGCGGGCATCTTCCTGCTCTCGGTGCTTTATAGGCAATTCATGCAGATGTGCTATGAATCGACGGGCGACGAACTGTATCACATCCTCTCGTATCAGTTCGCCGGACAGATGGTGTATTTCTATACAGGGGTATTGGTCTTCCGGCATCTGACTTGGGTAAGCGCTCACCGGTTGCAGGTCTCTTGCCTCTGCATCGTGGCTCTGGCTCTCGCGAAATGCATGGAAGGCAACCTGCCGTCAAGCCACTGGCAATCTATGCTGTTCAATCTCGTCCAACCTATTGCTGCCGTATGTGTTGCACTGGTCATAAGCATTAGCAAACCTGTGCTGGCATCGACAATTCAGCGCATCGGCAACTGCTCTTATGAAATGTACCTGTTCCACTTCCCCATCATTCAGCTTGCCGTCTTATGGGCTTTGCCTTTCCAGTTCAATCCTGCTATGGTCTTTAGCCTCACGATGCTGAGTGTTTTTGTCATCTCATACATATATAACAAAGGATATTCATCGTTTAAGAACTATATCAGCAATGACCATCGAAATTGATAGCAGCAGCGGTTTCTGTCATGGTGTGACACGAGCCATCGGTAAGGCAGAGGAGGAACTCGCAAAGGAGGAACTGCTTTATTGCCTGGGCGATATTGTCCATAATGGAAAAGAGTGCGACCGCCTTCAGCAGTTGGGGCTTGTGACCATCAACCACGAACAGATGCGCGACATTCATGATGCAAAGGTTCTGCTCCGAGCTCATGGCGAACCGCCTTCCACTTATGCTTTGGCCCGAGAGCATTCCATCAACCTGATTGACGCCACGTGTCCTGTGGTCTTGCACTTGCAGGAACGCATCAAGAAGGAATACGATGAAAAGGTGAAAGGGTCAAATGGTGAAAAGGTTAAAGAGAAGCAGATAGTCATCTTCGGCAAGAAAGGTCATGCCGAGGTGATAGGCCTGGTGGGACAGACAGAGGAAACCGCCATCATTATCGAATCGGCCGACGATGCCGGAAAGCTCGACTTCAATCGCGACATCTGTCTCTACTCCCAGACGACTATGCCGCTCGATGAGTTCCGCAAGATTGTGGAGTACGTTGAGCAACACATCAGTCCGAATGCCACCTTTACCTACTACGACACCATTTGCCGACAGGTGGCAAACCGTATGCCGAACATCCGCAACTTTGCTCTAAGACATGATGCCGTCCTCTTCGTTTGCGGCAAGAAGAGCAGTAATGGCCGCGTCCTTTTCAATAAATGCCTTGAGGCCAATTCCCGTTCTTATATGATAGACACAGCCAGCGAGATTGATGTCCGCTGGCTGCAAGGATGTGAATCGATAGGCATTTGTGGTGCCACAAGCACTCCCAAATGGCTAATGGAGGAGTGCAAAGTAAGAGTCGAGCAACTGCTTGGCAGCCACAAATGAGGTTCTTTCCCCATTAAGCACGCCTTGTTCGGCAGCCTGGAGCATGTCGGCAATAGTGGGATTGTGGTAGAAATTGCCCATCAGCTGCTCGTTGATGCTTTCATACATCCAGTACTTAGCCTGTTCAGCACGACGATAATCGAAGTAGCCGCTCTTCTTCACGAAGTCGAGATAGCTGTAAACCATATCCCAGACCTCCTTGATGCCGTAACCGTAGAAGCCGCTATAGGTCAGCACTTGCGGAGCCCAGCCGCTCTCAGGAAGCGGGAAGAGCTGGAGTGCATTGCGGAAATGAGTGGCTGCAAGCTGGCACTTGTCCACGTTGTTTCCGTCGCATTTGTTGATGATGATGCCGTCGGCCATCTCCATGATGCCTCGCTTGATGCCTTGCAGCTCGTCGCCTGTGCCTGCAAGCTGGATGAGGAGGAAGAAATCGACCATCGAGTGGCAAGCCGTCTCGCTCTGTCCCACGCCAACTGTCTCTACGAAAATCTTGTCGAAACCTGCCGCTTCACAAAGGATGATGGTCTCGCGAGTCTTGCGGGCCACACCGCCCAGACTGCCTGCCGACGGGCTGGGACGAATGAAAGAGTCAGGATGAACGGCAAGCTTCTCCATGCGTGTCTTGTCGCCAAGGATGCTGCCTTTCGAGCGCTCACTACTGGGGTCGATTGCGAGAACTGCAAGTCGTCCGCCGTACTGCTTGAGGACATGAATGCCGAACTCGTCGATACTTGTGCTCTTGCCTGCACCAGGCACGCCGCTTATGCCGATGCGCACGCTGTTGCCGGAGTGCGGCAAGCACTTCTCGATGACTTCCTGAGCAATGACTTGATGCTCGGGAATCGTGCTTTCGACGAGAGTGACGGCTTGTCCCAGAATCGTGATGTTTCCTTTTAGGATGCCCTCCACATAGTCGGAAGCGGTGAGGCGACGACGTGCAAAACGATTGCGGTTGAGGTGAGGATTGACGATAGAGACAGGACCTACGCCACTGTTCACAGTCAAGCCTGCATATTCGGGATTGTTTTCAGGATGCTCCATATAAAAGGTGAATAATTGAAAAGGTGAAAAGGTGTAAAATTGAAAAGATTAAAAGGTGAAAAGGTTAAGGGTTTATTTTTTAATTTTTCAACTTTTCACCTCTACATTGATGTATTGCTTGGCTTGCTTTGGTGCGTCTGTGATGAGCATGACGCGCATGCGGCCTTTGCTCTTGCCCATGTAGCGGGCAGCGACGCTTATCTTCAGCTTTGTGCTTTTGCCCGGGCGAATGGTACTCTTGTCGATACTGACGCTTATGGCTTTGTTGAAGACCTGTACTGCGTGGATGTGGAGGTCGCTCTTGCCGGTATTGGTGAGGAGGATGGTGCGGCTGAGTTCCTTCTTCCCATTGAATGCCCCCATGTCGACCGACGACTCGCTGATGCTGAGCTCAGGAGCTCCCGCAAGAGCCTCGTCGCTCATGTCTGCAAAACTTGGCAGAAGGATTGCCGAGACGAGGATCTCGTTAGTCTCGCCAATCTTGTCGCCCATATAACGGGACAGATAAATGCTTGTCTGGTTGAGACCAAGAGTGTTGAGCTTCTCGCTGTCGAGGGTGAGGCGAATGGTGCCCGTCTTGCCTGCGGGAATGTCTTCGGGAAGGTACTCGGCAGAGATATAAGGAGGCAGATGCATGAGCTCGGGGCGGAAAGCAGTCCTGTCGGCATTCAGAAGACGAAGTTCGGCAGTGGGATGGTCGCCACGATTGACATCTTCAAACTCGATGGTGTTCGTCATGAGCCTCACATTGCCAAGGTCGATGGGGAATTCGGCACTATAGTCGTGCACTTCTGTCACTACAGTTCCCTGAATGGCCACGTAGGAAGGCTTGTCCGAGGCATCGGTCAGCACCTCGACTTCCTTGTAGAAAGAGCCAAGCAGCTTGGCATCGAACGTGAGACTTATCTCGCCTCGAGCACCTGCGGCAATCGGCGTTTTAGGGAAGGAGACATCGAGGCAGCCGCACGAAGCCTTTACCTCTTTGATGTGCAGAGGCTTGTCGCCTTTGTTTGTAAAGCCCAGGCTGAACTGTCGGGGCACTTGGAACTCCACTTCGCCCACCTTCTTGATGTCCGTGTCAGGCACAAAGCGAGGCTGAGCCAAAATCATTGAACATTGAACATTGAACAATGAATAGGCAGCGAAGAGAATGAGGAGAGTTATATATCGTTTCATGTATTATCGCATTTTACCGTGCAAAGGTACAAAAAAAAGTTCATAGTTCATAGTTCATAGTCCATAATTATTTCGTATCTTTGCAGCAACTATACATTATAAACTATGAAGCAAGGCTCGACGATAGTCAACGACAAACTAAAAGGAAGGCTTTTTCTGTTCCTTTTTGCGCTAGTTCTCATCAGCGTGTTCAGCACCTGCTCGTTCCTCTATCCGCTCAATCCGTGGGACGATGCCAATGTCTACATGACGATAGGCAACGCGATGCTCGGCGGCAAGGAACTTTATGTGGATATCTTCGACCACAAGGGCCCTGTGCTCTTCTTCCTCCACGAGTGGGCGGCCATGCTTTCGAGGAGCAGCTTTGTGGGCATCTATCTCGTGGAGATAGTGTGCTGCTACTTCTATCTGCTCTATTCTTTGAAGACGATGAAGCTCTTCACGTCGTACTTGTCACCCTTTCACCTTGTCACCTTTTCAATTTTTCTTGGCCTCCTGACCTATTCCTCCGACTTCTTCTCCTATGGTGACAGTGTGGAGGAGTTCGCCCTTCCCATCTTTGCCCATAGCCTGTACCTTTTGCTGAAGTTTGTCAGGGATCGGGAAGTGCCGAGCCGTTGGAATTCCGTGGCGATGGGCATTGGGGTCGCGCTTCTTTTCTGGATGAAGTTCAACCTCCTGTTCTTCTATGTGGGAGCGGGCCTTGCGTTGCTTTACATAGCTTGGAAGCACAGACAAATGGTAGCTCTGTGGAAGATGGTGCTTTGGGCTTTTGTCGGCTTTGCCTTGGTGAGTGCCTGTGTGGTAATATACTTTGCGTGGCACGGGACGCTGGATGCCCTATGGTATTCATACTTCGAGGTCAACATCTTCCACTATCATGGCGTGGGGACAAACGGCGAGCCTCCTTTCTGGTGGTTCAAGCTCGTGAAGCTCGGCATCTGGGCAGTGCTGATGATTCCGGTCTTCTTCCTCAAGGTGAGCAAGGAGGTGAAGCTCCTCGTCTTCGGCACTTACGGCATGCTCGTCCTCTCCTTCGCTACCTTGACGGTGCAGTTCTACTACTTCCTCACGCTCTTCCCCTTCTTCACATTGCTTGTGACCCTTAAAGCCCTGAGAGCCTCTAAGGCCTTTCTTGTGCTGCTTTTCATCGCCATTCTTGCGATAGCCACCAACTGGAACATTGTGACGCTTCTGAACGGCACTTTCCCGCACAGCGTTCTTGAAATGGCCGAGATAATCAATGCAAACGAGACGGAGGACAGCGAGGTGCTGACTTTCAGCTCCTACGACACGGGCATCTATCAGCATACTCGCCACTTGCCGCCCAACCGGAACTACTTCCTCTCGAGCATTCTCGATCCTGAGATAAAGCGGGAACAGGCCGAGTGGGTCAACTCGGGAAAGGTGAAGTATCTGGTTCGCGAGATTGGCGCCATCAACACCTGCCACGAGTACTACGACGCCCCCATCCCTGCGAACTACCGGCTCATCTACGACAACGAGGAGCTGTTCCGCTACCGCTTCATCTGGCAGCCGCTGAGCTACCTCTGGAACCTTACCTGGCCGCGACCTCTGCTCAGGCACATCATGGAGCCCGTCACCGTCAACCAGAAGATGCAAGTTTACGAGCGAAGACCTTAGAACTCAGGAAAGCAATCCCTGTTGTGCAGCGGGAATGTTGTTGTTTCGGGCTTCATGTTTGAAGTCGTCATCGTATGGCCTCCTTTCTGCCGCCATGGATGTAGACGCCCTTCTGTGAAGGGACAAAGTTTTGAAAAAAGCCGAGACCTGCAAACATTAGGACAATTATTATCAGAAAATTCAGGCTGAATTTGCAGGATACTAACAAATAACTTTGGGAAAAAACAGGACAAAAAATATACCTGAAAACGGGACGTTTTGTGACGCGGCAAGGGGAGAAACCAAACGCCGCACGCGGAAATCGTGAACGCCGCACGCGACATTTGCAATTACCCCACGCTAAGTTCGCCAACACTCCATGCGGCATTTGGCCTTAAAGTGTGCGGCATTTGATGCCTTTCTGCAAGACATCTATACTTTCTTTGCCTCGTGTCTGAAAATATGGCTTTGAAACTTTCTGGTTTTCAGCGAAAATGCGATTTAAGCCCTTATTTTGCGTTTGGGGTACAAAAGTGCCGCAGGGACAAAAATAAGCCGTCTGTGAGCCTCTGCTTGGAAGAAATGTTTACAAAAAGTCCCCGATTCATTTCTTTTCCTCTGCAGAGGGGAGTAGGGATGATGTTCTCCGCCCCTCTCTTTCAAGGGAATGGGAGAGGAGTTGGGACAATGCGCTCCGCCTTTCCCCTTCAAGGGATGGGAGGGGATATTGGTCAAAGTAATTCTACTTCTCCTTCTTTCTGGTGTACTTTACGACGGTGCGGATGACGAGGTAGTTAGTGACGGCGCTGATGACGGCCATCGGGATGTAGGCAATCGAGTCTTTCAGGCCGAGCACCTCAACAAAAAGCAGCATCAGGCCCATCCTCACTACAAAGAGGTTGAACATGTGGGCGCCGATGATGCCGACAAAGTTGAAGGCTGCGGGCTTCGTCTGGAATGTCCAATAGACGGTCAGGAAGTAGTTGACACAGAGCGAGATGAGGTAACCGGAAACGAGAGCCACCTGGTAAGGAGCAAAGAGGCGCACGAAGTAGAAGACGGCCGCGTCGATCATCGCGCATGTGCCGCCTACAATGCAGAAACGGATGAATTGTCGCGTTTCCTTGTGCCCAAGCAGTTCCTTTATCTTCTCGATCATTGAATTATTTTTAGGAGTTAGAGGAGTTAGAGGAAGTTACTCGCTTTCGCTCGCTGGGGAGTCAAAGGACAATAGTTTTGGATGCTGCACCAAGTATCGTCTTTAACTCCTTTAACTCCTTTGACTTCATTAACTTCATAAACATTTCTACTTGTTTCTCTTATACTTCTTGAACCTCAGCTTCAGCACTCCGAAGAACGCTTCGCTGAAGATGCCGCCCGACATCTTGCTCGTTCCCAGCTCGCGGTTGACGAAGACGACAGGCACCTCTTTTATCTTGAAGCCGAGGCGCAGGGCGGTGTATTTCATCTCAATCTGGAAGGCGTAGCCCTTGAAGCGGATGTCATCCAGGCAGATGGTTTCCAGCACTTTGCGCGACCAGCAGACGAAGCCGGCGGTGGTGTCGCGAAGCTTGATGCCGAGCACTGTGCGGACATAGGCAGAGGCATAGTAGCTCATGAGGACGCGACCGATGGGCCAGTTCACGACATTTACGCCCGTGATGTAACGGCTGCCGACGGAGACATCGTAACCCTCGTCGTGGCACGCCGAATAGAGTCGCGGCAAGTCGTTGGGCGAGTGGCTGAAATCGGCATCCATCTCGATTACATAGTCGTAGCCGTGCCCCAGTGCCCACTTGAAGCCGCAGATATAGGCGGTGCCGAGTCCCAGCTTGCCAGAGCGCTCAACAAGGTGGACACGCCCGTTCAGCTCACCTTCCATCAGGCTCTTCACGATGTTGGCTGTTCCGTCGGGACTTCCGTCGTCGATGACGAGCACGTCGAAGGGCTTTTCCAATGAAGTGACGGCACGAATGATGGCCTCGATGTTTTCCTTCTCATTGTAGGTCGGAATAATAACAATAGTGTCGCTTTTAGAGTTCATGGTTTAAAGTTTAGCGTTTAAAGTTGGACGCGTTCTGCATTGAGGGCTTCGCCCATAAAGATGGTCGCTTTTTCCTGGAACAGTTCAGCCCGCTCGGTGGTCAGCAGGCGGACAGAGCCGCCCTTCGTGACGCGTTCTTCTATTTCCGGATGCCGAGAGAGATAGTCTTTCAGGCTCTGTGCCACGTAGCCGCCTTGCTCGATGATGTTCACACCCTCAGGCATGAACTTCTGAATCTTGCCAAGCAACAGGGGATAGTGTGTGCAGCCGAGAATGACATTGTCGATGAGCGGGTCGCGACTTAGCAGGCTCTCGATGCGTTCCCTGACAAAGTAATCGGCTCCAGGACTGTCGTATTCGTCGTTCTCCACAAGAGGCACCCACATCGGACAGGCTTCACCTGTGACCTTAATGTCAGGGCTCTGCTTTGCAATCTCGAGCTCGTAGGTCTTGCTCCGAATAGTGCCGTCGGTAGCCATTATGCCTACGTGACGTGTCTTCGACAGACTTCCCACGACTTCCACCGTGGGGCGTATCACTCCGAGCACCCGCCGCTTGGGGTCAATCTTCTTGAGGTCCACTTGCTGAATAGTGCGCAGTGCCTTGGCGGAAGCCGTGTTGCAAGCCAGGATAATCAGATGGCATCCCTGCTGGAAGAGGTAGCGGACGGCTTGGCGAGTGAACTCATACACCACTTCGAACGAACGCTCGCCATAAGGCGCACGGGCATTGTCCCCGAGGTACAGAAAGTCGTACTGCGGCATCAGCGAACGGATTTGCCGCAGAATGGTCAACCCACCATACCCTGAGTCGAAGACTCCAATAGGACCAATGTCGTTTGCCATTTGACGATTTACTGTTATTCTTCTCCGGCCGCTGGTGCGGGAGCAGCTGTTGCCGCTTCCTCTTCTGGCACAGCAAGGCCAAGCTTCCTCCGGACGAGGTTTGTCACGTCGATTCCCACAACAGGATTGATGTACGGGCAGTTGTTGTTGTCGGTATTGAGGATGTAACCATACCCCAGTTCTACACCAACCTCGAGAAGGGCGCGGTTCAGGCGTTTGTGAGCCTCCTGCATCATATCCTTCTCTGCCTGAGCGAGCAGTTCCTGCGATTTCATGCGGAAAGCCATACCATTGTCCATGAGGTTCTGTAACTCAGCCTGCCTCTTCTGCATGATGGCCTGTGGGAAGTCCTTCTGCCCTTGAAGAAAGTCAACGAACTTGCGCTGGAACTCCTCCTCGCTCTTCTGTGCCTCAACCTCGTACTTCGCTTTCAGGGCAGCAATGTCCTGCGTTGCCTTTACATATTCGGGCAACTCCTTAAGCACTTGCTCGTAACTGATGTACCCGAACTGAATCTGCGCCGAAGCCGTGATGCAGAGCAGCAGAATCGGGAGAATGAATGACAAGCGTTTCATAGGCTTTTCCCCTTTTAACGTTTTAATGTATTAACCTTTTAACTTTTCAACTTTTATTGTATGCCAAGTTCTTTCTTCACCTCGTTGGTGATGTCTGTGCTGAGCGTTGTGCTTACATAGGGAATCACGCCTGCGCTTGTATCAACGATATAGACGTAGCCGCCTGCTTCGCCAATCTTCTTGACGACGGCCATCACCTTCTCGCTGATGGCACTCATCTTCTCTGCCTGTGCCTTTTGCAGGGCAGCCTGATTGTCCTGATAGGACTGCTGAAGACGGGTGTAGAGGTCGTTCAGTTCCTGTTCGCGGCGCTGACGGACATTCTCCAGCAGGTTGGCCTGTTCCTTTTGGTATTCTTCGCTCTTCTTCTGCAGTTCGTCCTGCATGAGCTTCATGTCGTCTTCATACTGCTTTTGCATGGTTTGCATCTCCTCCATGGCGGTCGTGTATTCCTTCATGTTGGGAATGATGTCGGCAGTGTTGAAGTGTGCGAACTTTTGAGCGCAAAGGCTCAGGGGAGCCATCATAAGGATGGCAATCAGAATCTTTTTCATAATGTTTTCTATTATCTTATTATCTTAATTTCTTATTTAGGTTAGTTGTATCCCAGCTTTGTGAGCACTTCGTTCGAGATGTCAATCTTGGGGCTGGCGAAGATGATGCCGGCATCGCTTGCACGGTCCAGTACGAGGCTGTAACCCTTCTGGTCGCAGATGTCCTTTACGGCATTGTAAATCTCCTCTTGGATGGGTGCCATCAGGCTCTCGCGCTTCTTATAGAGCTCGCCTTCGGGGCCGAAGTACTTCTTCTTCAGTTCGGCAGCTTCCTTCTCCTTCGCAACGATGGCATCTTCACGCTTAGTCTTTTGCTCCTCGCTCAGGAAGACGGCTTCCGACTGGTAGTTCTTGTATAGCGTCTGTGCTTCGGTGGTCAAAACTTCGACTTCTGCCTGCCATTTCTTGCTTACCTGGTTGAGTTGCTCGTTGGCTCGTTCGTAAGCGGGAATGTTCTTCAGGATGTAGTCCATATCGACCAAGGCGAACTTCTGCGCCCAAACTGATGAACTGCCCAGCAGCATCAGCATTGCAATCAAAATCTTTTTCATAGTCTTTTCTTTATTATATTATAATAATGTATGTTTCTCTTTATGTTCAACCTTTCTTGCCGGAACGATTTTACTTTTTCACCTTGCCTTTTTACTTTTTCACCTTTTCATTTAGAATTCCTGTCCGAGGATGAAGTGGAAGTGGCTTCCGGAGTAGGCCTTGCTGCCAAAGACTTTGTCGAAGCCGTATGCCCAGTCAATGCCAAGCAGACCAACCATCGGCAAGAAGATGCGGGCGCCAATACCGACGGAGCGTTTCATGTCCAAGGGGTTGAAGTTCTTGATGTCGCTCCATGCGTTACCGCCTTCAGCAAAGACTAAGCCGAAAAGATTTGTGCTGGGACTCAGGATAAAAGGATAGCGCAGCTCTACCGAGAAACGGTCATAGGCATAACCCGACTCTCCTCTTGGCGTAAGCGAGCCGTTGTCGTAACCGCGCATTCCAATCGTCTCGGTGGCATAGGTCGTGCTGTACCCGCTTGTTCCGTCGCCGCCCACATAGAATGTCTCGAAGGGCGAGCGCTTGTTCTTGTTATAGTGTCCCAGTATGCCGAACTCTACTCGAGTCATCAGCACGAAACACTTATCCCGACCGCCCAGCGCAGTAAAGGTACGACTCTTGAACTTCCACTTGTGATACTCTATCCAGCGATATTTCTCCTGCATCTCCTTGTTGTATGTCGGGCTGTTGGCATTTGTGGCAAGGTTAGCGTAGTCTTTCTTGATGAAGGCACTGTAAGGAGGAGTCAGGGTGGCGCTTAATATGAACTCGGAACCTTTTCTCGGATAAATCTGGTTGTCGGTACTGTTGCGGCTCAGCGTCAAGCCGAAATTGATGTTATTGCAGTTACCATTGGACATGAGGAAGTACTGCCAGTTCTTGAGCATGTAGCGCGTATAGCTCAGCTCTGCCGACAGCTGGAACCAGTCGTCAGGCCAACGCAAACGCTTACCCCAACCGACCGACATGCCGAAAAGCATCACATATTTGTTCGGGTCGTAGTAGTTCTCGTAATAGTTGTAGCTACTGTTGCCCATGCCATAGAGGTAGCTGTTATAGTAGTTGTTGTAGTATGCGGAGTTGTAGTAGTTGTCGCTCACATCGGTTTGCTTCGAGAAGAATGCGCTCAGGTTGAACATGTTCGGGCGTTTCCCGCCAAACCATGGGTTCATGTAGCTGACGCTGTAAGCCTGATAGTATCGTCCGTTTGTCTGTCCGCTGATGCTGAATGTCTCGCCGTTTCCCATCGGCATCACTCCTCGACGAATAGCGTTTTTGTTGAAGAGGTTAGCCATACAGAAGTTGCTGAACTTGAGGCCTATTCTGCCGATGACACCTGTTTGGCCGTAGCCGAGCGAGAACTCAATCTGGTCGTTGCTCTTGCTCGTAAGTCCCCAGTTGATGTCAACCGTTCCGTTCACTCTGTCGGGCTCTACCTTGGGGTCGATATTCTCGTCGAAGTGCCCAAGCGAAGCGAGTTCTCGATAGGAACGCATGAGGGCTTCTCTTGAGAAGAGGTCGCCGGGCTTGTTACGGAGTTCTCTGCGGACGACATTCTCGTAAACGCGGTCGTTACCGCTGATGCGTACATGGCTGATATGTGCTTGAGGTCCCTCGTAGATGCGCATCTCGAGGTCAACGGAATCGCCCACGATGTTTGTTTCCACAGGGTCAATCTTAGAGAAGACATAGCCGTTGTTGTAGTAGAGATTGCCTACTGCGTTCTCATCGGTCAACAAGCGTTCGTTGAGGAGCTTTTGGTTGTAAACGTCTCCTTTCTTCATTCGCAGCACTTCGTTCAGCCCTTCTGTCGGATAGAGCGTGTTGCCCACCCATTCGATGTTGCGGATGTAGTACTTCTGCCCTTCTTCCACATTGATATAGATGTTTACATCCTGTTCGTTGTGAGGTACCACACTATCTGCCACGATGATGGCATCGCGATAACCGAGTTCGCCGTACTTGACAAGCAGGTTGTCCTTTGCTTCCTTGTATTTTGCCTCCACGAACTTCTTGCTTCTGAACCAGCCGGCCATTGAATGCTTTTCGTGTATCTTCTTCAGGACACCATTGTTGATGATGTTGCCCTTGATTTTCTTTGTGCTGAGGTTCTGGTTGCCGGTAATGTAGATGTGGTTGATCTTTACCTTGTCCTTTCTTTCTACATTGACATCCACGATGATCTTCTCTGGGGCACCGGCATCGTCCCGCTGCACGATGTTTATCTCGGCATTCTTGTAGCCTTTCTCTGAGAAGTACCTTTTTCCGAGGATTATGGCGCGGTCAATCATGTTTGGCGTCAGCTGATTGTCCTTCACCAGTCCCATCTTCTCCTTCAGGTCGTCGCGCTCATTCTTTCTTACGCCATTGTAGTTGATTTCTGAGATGCGAGGCCGTTGGGTGAGTTGGATGTGCAGGTAGCATGAGTCGCCGACGAGGCTGTCAACGCTGATTGACACATTGCTGAAGAGTCCGTTCCGCCAGTATCGTTTCACGGCTTTCGTTATCTCTTCGCCGGGAATCTCTATCTTCTGTCCCTCTGCCAGGCCGCTCAACCCGATGAGAAGGCGGTCGTCATAGTTCTTGACGCCATCGATTGTAATCTGGCCGATATAGTATTGTCTGGGCGTTCGACTATAATCGATTTCGGGAGCCACTTCTCGCTGTATTATTTGCGGGAGTATGGGAAGAAGCAGCCCGAAGAGGGCAAATATGATGAGGTAAGTTCTTTTCACTTTTCTTTGCCGTAGGTTTCTTGTGTTCAGCCTTTGGTGACTTGCTCTCCGGTCATGCCGAAGCGTCTTTGCCTTTGCTGGTAAGCTGCGATTGCCTTGTGCAGTTCTTCTTCGTGGAAGTCGGGCCAATAGGTGTCGCAGAAGTAGAACTCGCTATAGGCGCATTGCCAAAGCAGGTAATTGCTGATGCGCAGTTCTCCACCTGTGCGGATGAGCAAATCGGGGTCTGGCATGAAGTTCGTCTCCAAATGCTTCGAGACATATTCTTCGTTTATGTCTTCCGGTTTGATGTGTCCGGCCTGAGCTTCACGGACAGCGTCCTGCATGGCTTTGGTCAGTTCCCAGCGGCTGCTGTAGTTGAGGGCTGTGACGGCCGTCATGCGCTTGTTGTTCTTGGTGTTCTCCATGCAGTCCAGGATTCGTTGGCGTGCAGGAGCTGGTAGCCTTTCGAGGTCGCCTATGTAGCGGAAACGCACATCATTCTTCATGAATATCTCGTCTTCGAGCTTGTCGACCACGAGGCCCATCAGCATCTTCACCTCTTCTTCCGGACGGTTCCAGTTCTCGGTGGAGAAGGTGTACATGGTCAGGAACTTGACGCCTAGCCTTGCGCATTCGGATGTGATGCGTGTCACGTTGTCCACTCCTTGCAGGTGTCCGCTTGAACGGGGTAGTCCTTTTTCCTGTGCCCAGCGTCCGTTGCCGTCCATGATGATGGCGATGGATTCGGGGATGTTGTTTCTGTCGAGTTCGAATTCCATATTTTGTATCTTTCTTAATTCTTAATTACTTCAGTTGTTGCATTTGCGGAGTTTCGGGAACATGTCGTATGTGATGAAGAACATGGCGAAGCTGTAGCAGTCCTTGTTCTTGAAGAAGCCGCTTTTCACGCCGTACGGGTCGTGCAGCTGTGTCATTTCTTTTGATGTGGCATCGAGTTTGTCGGTTGAGGTGAAGCGCATTGTCCATTCGAAGCCGAGATTGATGCGAGGTCTGAACTTGTACTTCACGCCTATGCCCACAGGTATGTTCATGGCGCCGCAAAAGCCTCCGCCGCCTCCCATGCCGAGGGTGACGCCAAGTCCGGCCAGGATGTAGGGCGTGATGCGGCTGTTGCCTTTGTAGCCGACGCCTGTCCCGAAGCCCCAGAAGTTCATCTCGAATTGTGCGCCGATGTCCATGACGTTACGCGAGAACTTGACTTTTGTGGGGAGGCCGCCTTCGATGGTTTCGCTATATGCGTCCGTGGGGATGAAGCCGTCGGTGGTGCCATGGATGTGACCGAAAGCGAGGTTGGTCTTGACTGCCATACGTGCATTGAGGATGCGGCGGGCGGTAATGGCTCCCATTCCGCTGAGGTTGGCAAAGGGTACTCCGTTGGCATCGCCCAAATAGAAGCAGCCTCCAAGCCCTACGCCCATATCCATCTTGTACTCTACCTCGTCTTCCGCTTTTGCTGCGAAACAGAGGAACAGGCAGCAGATGGCTATTGCTGTGCGAAACCAAGTCTGTTCAGTCTTCCTCGCCATACTTGTGCATTGGTGATTATCCAGATGAAATTGTTCTTGTCGACGGTGCTTGTGATGCAGTCTTCCGTGCCTTTCAACTCGGCAGGCATGCGTAGCTCGCCATCGTGTCGCCATGTTATGCCGTAGTCCTGACTGATATATGCTGCGTCGAGGGCTTTGCGGGATTTGTCGACGGAAGCTCCGCCGAAGGCGATGCATTTGCCGTCGTAGGAGAGCAGGTTGAGGTGGTTGAGCCGTGGGCAGGGAGAGGTGTTGTCGGGAGAGATGGGGAAGTATATCCACGATGCGCCGGTTTCAGGCTCGCTCCCGTTCCACATTTTGTTCCAGACGACGGCATTGTCGCTGCCTTCTCTTTGGCCGACCATCACGATGCGGCTGTTGCCGTTGGCTTGCTCTACGCTCAATGCCCTGATTCCGGTGGCTGGCAGCAGAGTGGCTTCTGCATCGAGCGGCTCTTCTTCCCAGTTCGTGGCATCTTCGGAGCGCAGCAACTTGCCTTCGGAAAGGATGTAGTAGAGCCTCTCGGTCTTCTCGACGAGCGTCAGGCCGGCTGGGATGGTCGTGCCCACTTGTTGCCATTCCTTTGCATCGGTCGAGGTAAGGATCTTGCCATCGGTTGTGCTGATATAGAACTTGTCTTCCTGTTGGCGCAGCGTCTGCAGGTCGGCTGTGGCGGGCAGGTCTGTTGCCGTCTCTTCCCAACTGCCCTGAGCCTCAATCGAGGAGCGCTCAGCAAGGACTGTGCCGGAGCCCTTCTGCCCGAGCACAAAGAGCTTGTCGTTCAGGGTGAAAGCCTTCTTTTCGGTCATGCCATTGAGCGCTTCCACTTCTTTCTCGCATTGTTTCCAGTAGAGAGAGTCGCCTTCCTGCTTGTGCACATTGACCTTTAAGGTGTAGGTGCGGCTTGACTGGTTGTCGTTGCTCGTCAGGTAGAGCTCGAGGGGCTTCGTGAGGTCGAGACTGTCGGTGGCGTTGTAGGCCGTCCATCCTTCGTCGGACCCTTTTGTGCGGTAGGCAAGCGTGGAGCCGTCGAAGCTGATGGTGGCGAGGACTCTGTCGAGCAGGCTGCCGTAGGGCAGGGAGTCGCGGTTCTCGATGGTGTTGTCGCGCAGATTGATGGTCATCTCGTAGGTGCTACCTTGGAAGGAGGTGTTGAGCGTCTTGGTCTTCCGCTTAACGGTTCCAAGCACCACGGACTTTATGTAGCAGTAGTCGTCGCGGGTTGTTACGACGGTGTCGTCTTTGGAGCAGGAGGTCGCCATAACGACGAGCGCCAAAAGCATCAAAAGCCAGTTTTTTCTACTTGTTTCGTTTATACGCATTGCGTGTGTATGTGGTTTCAAGGTGCAAAGATACGAATAATTTACGATTTTGCAATTTACAATTTACGATTTATGCCCAAAATCGTGCTTATTTTAAGTTTAATTAGGGAAAACGGGCACAACTTAACATCCTGCACCGCCCCACAATGTGTGCGGTTGTGCTGCGAGACGTGTGTGCCTGAGGGGTTCCGACTGCAGAACCTGTTTGTGCTGAAAATGTAAAGATTTTTCTCAATCAGTTCGCTTTTGAGAGCTTGTTTTTTGTCTTGTGGCACTTGAGGCCACCGGACGCGAGAAATGCGCTTAAATCAAGTCGCACCTGATAGTCAGATGTTTACAAAACCTCGTTTTGAGACGCTGGGTTAAGAGAGTATAAGTTTCTTGTGCTGCGGCGCTAAATGGCGCATGCTTTTTGGGGAAAATCCGCCTGCGGAATTGGTGAACGCCGCGTGGGGTAATTGCAAACTTAACGTGCGGCGTTGGCAAACATCGCGTGCGGCGTTTGTCATCGCCCTGTGCCGGAACACCTGACGCACCCTGAAATGTTACAATTTTTTGTAAAGATTTTTTATCGTTTTCACTTCGTTTCCGAAGTAACAAACCTTGCTCGCCAGTTCTCCTGCTGCCAGAACAGGAGCTTTCACGCCGTCGCCCAGACAGAAAGGAGCCGTCTCGATGCGTGCCTCGTCCCAAAGGCCCGCATCGATGAAGCTTTGCAGCAGCTGCGAACCGCCTTCGACGAGCAGCGTCTGAATGCCCCGATTATACAGGTCCTCGAGTATCTCCTGCAGCGTTTCGTGCGTGTAGATGACTGTCGGCGTACTACCGTCTTTCAGGTGAAGGGTAGGGGGAAGAATGTTGTGGCGGTCGATGGTCAGCCGCAAAGGATTCGGCCCGTCCCAAAGCCTTGTTGTGAGCGTCGGATTGTCCGCAAGCGCAGTCCTTGTGCCAACGAGGATGGCCTGGTTTCGAGCCCGCAGGCGATGCACAAGCGTCTGCGTCAAGGCGTTGGAGAAAAATATAGCTCCCTCTTCGCTCCCTCTACAGCCCCCTCCCCGCTCCCCCTTGGGGGGAGTGCTTTGGAAGCGAACCGGTTTGCAGCTTGGGCACTCCCCCCAAGGGGGAGCGGGGAGGGGGCTTATATACTTGTCCTCGCTCTGCGCCCATTTCAGCGTAATCCACGGTCTGTGCTTCTCGTGGAAAGTAAAGAAGCGGCGGTTCAGTTCGCGGCACTCCTCCTCGAGCACTCCGACCGTCACTTCGCAGCCTGCCTCCTGCAGCTTCCTGATGCCCAAGCCGTTGACCTTCGCAAACGGGTCGGTGCAGCCAATAATGACTCGCCTGATACCACTCTGGATGATGAGGTCGGCGCAGGGCGGCGTCTTGCCGTAGTGTGCGCAAGGCTCAAGGCTGACATAAATGGTGCTGCGGCTGAGGAGATGCCTTTCCTTGACGCTGCCGATGGCGTTCACCTCGGCATGCGGACCTCCGCAGCGTCGATGGAAGCCCTCGCCGATGATGCGTCCGTCGCAGACCACAACGGCTCCAACCATCGGATTGGGCGCAGCTCCGGCCTCTCCGCATCGCGCCAATTGCAGGCATCGCTGCATATAGAATTCGGCCCCCTCCCCGCTCCCCCTTTGGGGGAGAGCCTTATGTTGCATCTCGGTCATTACAAAAAAACTTTATTCTTTATTCTTTAATCTTTAATCTTTTTTATATCTTTGCAGCATGAATGCACTGCAGAAGTTACAGCAGAGATGCGGTTCGGGCGAGGGCAGAGCGCTCTACGAACTCATCATGGAGCGGCGTTTCGGCCTCTCTCGCACAGACATTCTCCTTGGCAAAGATACGACATTATCGGCAAAGGACAATGAAGAGTTGCAAATAATTGTGGATAGAGTGGCGAAAGGCGAGCCGGTGCAGTATGTTTTGGGCAGTGAGGAGTTCTGCGGACGCGAGTTTCTTGTCCGTCCGGGCGTGCTTATCCCCAGGCCCGAGACGCAGCAACTCGTCCGTCTCGTCCGTCAGAATGTCCCTATAGGAAGCACGGTGCTCGACATCGGGACAGGCAGCGGCTGCATCGCCATCACGCTGGCTCTGGCCGGCTATAAGGTGACGGCCCTCGATGTCTCGGACGAGGCTCTTGCCGTTGCAAAGCAGAATGCCGAGCGACTCGGCGCGGAGGTGGAGTTTGTGAAGGCGGATATAATTCAATGTTCAATATTCAATTTTCAATGGTCCGCCATCGTCAGCAACCCTCCCTACATCTGCGAGAGCGAGGCTGCTGCGATGGACGCGAATGTGCTCGACCACGAGCCTCATCTGGCGCTCTTTGTCCCGGACGACGACCCGCTGCTCTTCTACAAGGCCATCAGCGAGTTCGGGCAGGAATATCTTGCCGACTCGGGGCTGCTCTTCTTCGAGGTCAACAGGGCATACGCCGAGCAAGTGGCCGAACTCCTTCTGCAAAAAGGCTACGAAGATGCGAAGGTGGTAAAGGACGATTACGAAAACAATCGGTTTGTATGGGCAAGAAAGATTCAGGACTAATGCCGAAGGAGGTTGCTCTGGGAAAGGCAACGGCTCTATGCAGCGGCAGCGAACATTGCAAGGCTCAGATAATGGAGAAACTCTCGTTGTGGAACGTCTCGGTTCAGGACGCGTACAACATCATGGACTATCTCGTGAAGGAGAAGTACATCGACAACAAGCGCTTTGCCCGGGCCTATTGCCACGACAAGTTCTGCTACAACCATTGGGGCCGCATCAAGATAAGGCAAATGCTCCGGCACCTCCGCCTCAGCGATGAAGAAATCGAGGAAGGAATGCAGGCAATCAACGACGACGACTATCTCGAGGCATTGAACGATGTCCTTCGTGCCAAGGATCGTACCCTCCGCGAGAAGGACATCTACCTTCGCAAGGCCAAGCTTGTCCGCCACCTCCTCTCGCGCGGTTTCGAGACAGACCTCGCCGTCGATGCCGTCAACGAATACCTTCAGTTAGGATAGGGCACAAAAAAACTCCTGCTGCTTCGTGTGGAGCGGCAGGAGTTGGAGATATAAAGAACCTATCGTCTTACTTCTTATTGAGGTACAGGTCAGCCTGTACAGCACAAGCAACAGAGCAACCTACCATCGGGTTGTTGCCGATGCCGAGGAAGCCCATCATCTCAACATGAGCGGGCACTGAGCTTGAACCAGCAAACTGAGCGTCAGAGTGCATGCGGCCCAGTGTGTCGGTCATGCCGTAAGAAGCAGGACCTGCTGCCATGTTGTCGGGGTGAAGGGTACGGCCTGTACCGCCACCGCTGGCTACGCTGAAGTAAGCCTTACCAGCACGGATGCGCTCCTTCTTGTAGGTGCCTGCAACGGGATGCTGGAAGCGGGTGGGGTTCGTGGAGTTACCGGTGATGCTCACGTCAACGTCTTCCTTCCAAAGGATAGCCACGCCTTCGCGAACGTCGTCTGCACCATAGCAGTTCACGGCAGCACGAGGACCGTTGCTGTAAGGAATGCGCTTCACTTCCTTCAGTTCGCCAGTGAAATAGTCGAACTGTGTCTGCACGTATGTGAAGCCGTTGATGCGGCTGATAATCATGGCTGCGTCCTTGCCCAGGCCGTTGAGGATGCAACGGAGGGGCTTGTCGGCTGGTCTTGACTTGTTGGCCATCTGAGCAATCTTGATGGCGCCTTCGGCAGCAGCAAAGCTCTCGTGGCCTGCGAGGAAGGCAAAGCACTTCGTCTCAGGGCTGAGCAGACGTGCAGCCAGTTCGCCGTGGCCGATGCCTACTTTGCGGTCGTCAGCAACAGAGCCAGGGATGCAGAAGCTCTGCAGGCCTTCGCCGATATAGTTGGCTGCCTCTACGGCATCCTTTGCCTTTTCCTTCAGAGCGATTGCGGTGCCTACAACGTAAGCCCACTTTGCGTTCTCGAAGCAAATCATCTGTGTCTCTTCACAAGTCTTGTAGGGGTCGAGGCCTGCAGCCTCGCAAATCTGGTTGGCCTCCTCGATAGAAGCAATACCATGTTTGTTCAAGCAAGCAAGAATCTGCTTGATACGGCGGTCTTGTGACTCGAATTTCACTTCTCTAATCATAATGTATTCCTCCTATTCTTTACGTGGGTCAATACTCTTCACTGCACCGTCCTCGGCCTTTGTGCGACCGTAAGTGCCAGTGACACTCTTCAGGGCTTCGTCGGCAGGAACGCCTTTCTTGATGGCATCCATGAACTTGCCCATGTGAACGAACTCGTAG
>JAFRQD010000062.1 GCA_017428785.1 Bacteroidaceae bacterium | reverse complement strand
GTTCAGGGAAAACGGTCTGGATTTCTACCCCACCCCTGCCCCTCCCCTTCAAGGAATGGGAGGGGAGTTAAGCCTGAAAGGCTTTCAACACCGCACAGAGCATAGAGAAACAGAAAACGCCGCATTATTGGTGTTCAGGGAAAACAGCCTGGATTTCTACCCCACCCCTGCCCCTCCCCTTCATGGAATGGGAGGGGAGTTAAGCCTGAAAGGCTATACTTTGATGTAACCGAGGGCAAAGCCCTCGGACAGAACATAGAGACCACTTTCCAAATCCTGCCTGGAAGGCAGTACCAGGGGCGGTTCTTTGTACTGCCTTCCAGGCAGAAGAAAGTATTATATCCGCTGATACCGGGGGCTTCGCCCACCGGATACTCAAAGTAAAGCCTTCCAGGCTTTTAACGCCGCATGGGGAAACAGGAAAAGACGCATGGAAAAATGGAAAGCGCCGCATGGGGAAACGGGAAACGCTGTATAGAGAAATGGAAAACGCTGTATAGAGATACGCAAAACGCCGCATGGGGAAACAGAAAACGCCGCATGAAGAGATTCAAGTCTCCGCATGCGGCGTTTTAGTTTCTGGTCAATGGCGTGTCCTACTTCGAAGCGTGCTCTTTATGGAACTGGGCTATGCGAGTGGCGAACAGGGGCTCCTGTTCGCGACGGAAGAACGAGGTGCAGATGCGGACGCCCTGCTGAGTAGAGCCCATCGTATCGAGGGGGAAGACGGCTATGCCGTAGGTCATGAGTTCGCGAGTCAGCCGAAGGTCGCTCATGCCGGGATATTGAACGGTAAAGTAGAAACCGTCTGCCAAGGGAGCTCCCATGTCGTTGTCATAAACGAGATAGAAGCCGTTGGCCAGAAGCACGTCCTTCATGAACTTGGCCCGACGCCCATACTCACGCACATCATCAAGGAAATTGTATTCCCCCCTGACCGCTGCCTCCATCAATGCCGACATGGCATGCTGAACGGAGTGCGTAGTACCGCTCGAAAGCGTGTACATGAGGCGTCCGACGAAGAAGTCGCCAAAGGTGCCGACGCCAAACTTGTCCTTCAGTGGGGCAAAGGTGCGATGGAAAAGCTGATTGGAGATGCAAGTCACGCCGATGCGCTGACCAGCATACGAGAATGCCTTCGACGCCGAAACCCACAGCACATAGTTGTCTGTATAGCGTGCAACGGTGGCTTGGAAAGGCGGCTGGTAGGGATGCGAGAGGTCGCGACGGAAGTCCATCGCAAAGTATGCGAGGTCTTCCAGGATAAGGATGTCGTGCTTAGTTGCAATGCTTCCCATGCCCTTCAGCTCTTCTTCGGTAAAGCATACCCAAGACGGGTTGTTGGGATTTGAATAGACAATCGCACAGATGTTGCCTTTGGAAACGATTTCCTCAAGCTTCTCTATGAGGTCATTCCCTCTGTAGTGATAGATGTCGAGGGCTTGGTGCTTCAGGCCTATCACATCGCATTGCGTGGTCTGAACCGGGAAGCCCGGCTGGATGAGCAGCACGGTGTCCTGCCTTGTGCCGGCAAACGCATGGTGAATTGCCATAAAGGTGGCGAAGGTGCCCTGCATGCTTCCTGTGGTCGGCACACAGCCTTCGGGATTGATATCCACTCCGATGAAGGCTTTCACGAACTCCGAGGCTGCCTGCTTCACACGAGGTATGCCGCCATTGGGCGGATAAATCGTGGCACAACCGTTCTTCAAGGCCTCTGCCTCAGCCTTCAGGGCTATCTCGGAAGGCTGCAGACCCGGCACGCCCATTTCAAGATGGATGACCTCCTCGCCAGTCTTCTCTTCAAGGACACGCGAGAGGGCCTGTATATCGCGGATGGTGGCCTGGGAGAAGTCTCCGAGGCCCATCGAGTCGATGATGCTGTTTACTTGTTCTCTGTCAAACACGACTATTCTATTTATTGTGATTTATGCTCCAGCCTTCACGCCGGCATCAAAGGCCTTGAGGTTGGCTTCCACCACTTGTTCACCCTTACGGGAGAACACGGTGGCAATGGCTTCGCGTAGGTTCTCGACGGAGAGGATGCCGATGAAGGGAGCGGCCATGCCAAGCAGCACCATGTTGGCGCCGCGGGGATTGCCGCAGTCCTTGGCCACGGACTCTATGTCGAGCTTAATGCTGGGCAGGGTGTCGAGTTCCTGCTGCAAGGCGTCTTCATCAGGATAGTTGGGGATATTGACGAAGGGCTTTGAGCTCGTCACTATCCTACCCTCTTTGCTCAGGTAGCCCAGATAGCGCATGGCCTCCATCGGCTCCATAGAGATGATGAGGTCTGCCCCTGCCTCGGCAATAAGGTCGCTCCAGATGGGCTCCGTAGAGAGGCGCAGGTTCGACTGCACATCGCCGCCTCGCTGGCTCATGCCGTGCACCTCAGCCTGCTTCAGGAAGAGCCCCGCCTTCGTGGCTGCCTCGCCTATAATGGTCGCGATGGAGAGGATGCCTTGTCCGCCCACACCGCATAATATAATGTCTTTCTTCATGCTGTTTAGTGCTTTTTGGCTCTTGCATGTCTTGCAAAGGTTTGGATGCATTCCCTTCTCGGGATGATGACGCTGACGCCTTTGTACTCTATTTCTTCCTTGATGACGCGGGTTATCTCTGGCATGTTCTTCGGCAGAGGCACGACTACACGCACATGTTCCGGCTCGACACCAAGGCCGAGGCAGATGGCTTCGTACTTGTTGGTGCCTGCGGAGTCCTGTCCGCCCGTCATGCCTGTCGTGAGATTGTCGGAGATGATGACGGTAATGTTGGCCTTGTCGTTGACGGCATCCAGCAGGCCCGTCATGCCACTATGCGTAAAGGTGGAGTCGCCGATGATGGCCACGGCAGGGAAGAGTCCTGCATCTGCAGCGCCCTTCGCCATCGTGATGCTTGCGCCCATATCCACACAGGATGAAAGAGCTTGGAAGGGAGGCAGTGCGCCAAGCGTGTAGCAGCCGATGTCGCCGAAGACACGATGCTCGGGATAGTCGGCAAGCACTTGGTTCAAGGCAGCATAGACGTCTCTGTGGCCGCAGCCCTGACAGAGCTGAGGTGGACGAGCGGCCATGTTCTTGGCAGGAGCAAACACAGCTCCTGTCGCTTTTCCTAAGGCCTTTGCCACATTGTCGGGATTCAGTTCGCCCGTGCGAGGCAGGTCGCCCGTCAGGCGTCCCTTGACAGGATAGCCAGCGCCGAGCAAGCCCTTGACGAGCTCCTCCACGACGGGCTGCCCGTCTTCGATGACGAGAAGGTCGTCGCACTTAGCTGCCAAGGCCTTTATCTTATCCTCCGGCAACGGATACTGCGATATCTTGACGAGGTTGGCATCGCTGCCGACGGCCTCTTTCACATAATTGTATGCAATGCCGCAAGCCAGGATGCCTGTCTTCCTGGCAGAGGTCTCTACCTTGTTATAGGGACTCTCTTCCGAAGCCTGCTTCATGGCGTCTTGCTTCTCGAGGAGCTTCACATACTTCTTCCTCGCTATGCCTGGCAGGAGCACCCACTGGTCGGTCGCAGGCGAAAGGAGCTTCTCGGCCTTTGGCTCTGTTACTTCCACCGCGGCACGAGAGTGCGCAAGGCGCGTCACGACACGCAGCACGATGGGCTCGCCAAGCCGCTCGGAGAGGTCGAAGCCGTAAGCCATCATGTCGTAAGCCTCCTGCTGATTGGAGGGCTCGAGGCATGGCACGAGCGCAAACTTGGCGTAGAAGCGCGAGTCCTGCTCGTTTTGGGAAGAGTGCATCGAGGGGTCGTCGGCAGCAAGGACTATCAGGCCGCCCTTCACACCCGTAATGGCACTGTTGACGAAAGCGTCGGCACACACATTCATGCCTACATGCTTCATGCACACCAAAGCCCTCTTGCCGGCATACGACATGCCGAGGGCAGCCTCCATCGCCGTCTTCTCGTTCGTGCACCAACGCGAATGGATGCCGCGTTCCTTGGCAAGGGGATGGCCCTGTATGTATTCGGTGATTTCTGTGCTCGGCGTCCCCGGGTAAGCATACACGCCGCTCAGTCCGGCATTGATGGCGCCAAGAGCTACAGCCTCATCACCTAAAAGGAGTTTCTTCATAGTTAATTATCTGAGTAATCGGAGTATTCTGAATGATCGGAGTGTTCTGAAAGCTAAGCCCTGATGAGTTGCAGGAACTCTTCGCGGGTCTTGGCTTGATTGAAGGCGCCGCAGAAGTCGCTGGTCGTTGTGATGCTACCCTGCTTCTGCACACCTCGCATCTGCATGCACATGTGCTGAGCCTCGACGACAACCATCACACCCAAGGGCTGCAAGGCCTCCTGGATGCAGTCGCGTATCTGCTTCGTCATGCGCTCCTGTATCTGGAGGCGATGCGAGAAGCAATCCACCACGCGGGCTATCTTGCTCAGACCCGTGACCTGTCCGTTCGGGATGTATGCCACGTGCACCTTCCCGTAGAAAGGCAGCATGTGGTGTTCGCAAAGAGAATAGAAATTGATGTCCCGCACGATGACCATCTGCCTGTAGTCCTCGTTGAACTTGGCCGAGTTGAGTATGGCCACAGGGTCTTGCTCGTAGCCTTGCGTGAGGAACGTCATCGCCCTTGACACACGCTTCGGCGTCTTGACGAGACCTTCGCGCTGAGCGTCCTCGCCAAGAAGGTCGAGGATGGCGCGGATGTGTTCCGAGATTTGCTTTTGAGTGGGGGTTAGTTCGTGCTTATACTGTTCTTCCATGCTTAGAGTCTAGCGTTTATCTTACTTTTCACGATAACGGCTTCGCGGAAGATGCCCATCTCACGAATCTGCCGGAGCATTTCTCTTGCCTCTTCGTTTGTTCGGAAGTCACCGACTCTGCACAACCAATGAGGCGAGATAAAGCTCACATAGACAGAATGGCCGGGGAAGTAATTCCTGAAGCGCAAGCCGGCAGCCCGCGCTTCAGCCTTACCTTTTCGCGAATTGTCGCCGAAGTACACCTGAATGCGATAGCCGTTCATCTTCACTCTGATTCCATGCAAGATGCTGTCCGCAGGAGCCGTTTCGATGGAGTCTTGCTCTGAGCCGTCAACCTGCTTCTTCTTGGAGGAGCCCGACTTCAATGCGCCGTTCACAAGGTCTGTGATGGACTTATCCTGATGCAGGACGATTCTGCCCGCCGACTCAACTACTTCCTGCAGTTTCTCGGTAAAGGTCTGCTGAGCGCTCAGAGTCGTAGCGCTCAGCAAGAGGGCGAGGGCAAAGGTGTACTTCATTTACAATTTACCATTTACAATTTACCATTTTCTCTCCTTGCCTTTATGGGAGGGACGGGAGAGGCTTTTACTTCCAGGCGTCGATGATGCCCTTGAAGTCGGGAGCCTTGAGGCTTGCGCCGCCAATGAGGCCGCCGTCGATGTCGGGCTTACCGAAGAGTTCGGGAGCGTTGCTTGCCTTGCAGGAACCGCCATAGAGGATGGTTGTGTCGTCGGCTGCCTGAGCGCCGTACACGTCGGCCACACACTTGCGGATGTAAGCGTGGATTTCCTCTGCCTGTTCTGCTGTTGCGGTCTTGCCGGTACCGATGGCCCAGATGGGTTCGTAGGCAATCACGATGTTCTTCCATTGTTCAGCGGAGAGGTGGAAGACGCTGCCTTCCAGTTCTGCCTTGCAGACTGCTTCCTGCTGGTTTGCTTCACGCTCAGCGAGGCTTTCGCCGATGCAGAAGATGACCTTGAGGCCGTTGGCGAGGGCGAGGTCAACCTTGTCCTTGAGGATTTCGGGAGTCTCGTGGTAGTATTCGCGACGCTCGCTGTGGCCGAGGATGACATACTCTGCGCCGGTGCTCTTCACCATTGCTGCGCTTACTTCGCCCGTGTAGGCACCGCTTTCCTTGTTGGCGCAGTTCTCTGCGCTGACGGCGATGACGCTGTCCTTCAGCAGCTCGCTCAGGGTGGCGAGGTGGATGAAGGGAGTGCCGATGATGACTTCGCAGTTGGGCTTCTCAGCGGCCAGGATGTTCTTAAGCTCGGTGGCGAGTGCTACGCCTTCTTGCAGGGTCTTGTTCATTTTCCAGTTGCCTGCTACGATTTTCTTTCTCATGAGTGTTTTGATTTAGTTCGTTATTACGTTATTTCGGTATTACGTTATTCTGGTATTTCGAGGTCGTTGGGATGAGGGAGGTCTGTGGAGGGCCATTTGCCCACGACTTTGCCGTCGTGCAGGAGCATGAGGCCCGGGTTGGAGCGTATCATGGTCTTGAGCACGACCGCATCTGCGTGGCAGAAAGGATACTCGGCTCCTGTCATCTCTTTCCAGTTGAGGATAGCTTCTTCGCCACTCGAGGTGAGGCAATAGAACTCGCAGCCGGCCTCTTGGCTGTAGTCGTAGAGGGAAAGCAGTTCGCCCATCACGCCATCGTTGGCCTTTTCGAGGTAGGGAGCGATGAGCAGGAAGGTATAGCCTTCGCTGGAGAGGATTTGGTCGGTGAGGTCTTCGCCTGTCATTGCGTCCTGAATGAACAAGTCCCCTACCCCTGTCCGCTTCGAGGATTCCACCTCCACGGTATGCGAATCGATGAATGTCCAAGTGCTGTCGGGATAGTCCTCGAGTGCGAACTCCTTCCTGACGCCGTCCTTCTCCATGATAAAGGTCGTGATGAACTGGCCGTAGCTCTGCTGGTCGTCCATCCAGGCCTTTCGGATGTCTGCGCCGACGTGATAGGGACGGAAGTCGATGACGGGCAACTTCCATAGGTTGTAGCTCATAAAGACGACAGCGAAGACAAGGGCACAGAGCGCCACCATCCACTGGTATTTCTTTCCGATGAAGTGCGGCATCAGCTTATAATAGCGTAAGGCGAGGACAGAGAGGACGAGCAGGACGACGTTCTTGCCAAAGGTCTGCCAGTTGCTGAGCACCAGAGCATCGCCGAAGCAGCCGCAGTCCGACACGGGGTTCCTGAGAGCCAGATAGAGCGTCAGCGGCGTCATTACGAGCAGGAAGCATATCGACACAGTCGCTGCCAGACGCCTGCGGATGCCGAAGAACAGATAGATGCCCATCAGGAACTCGATGACAGCCAGGATGCAGGCCAGCGTCAGAGGCACGCCTTCCGGCAAGAGGCTGGTGATGCCGAAGGCTGCCCCGTAGTCTTCTATCTTGTACTGAGTGCCGCGAGGGTCGATGAGCTTCACCGCACCCGAGAACAGGTACGTCAGCGCAAGCACCATCCGCACCACGCCCATCGCCGCAAGGGCAAGGTTATGCCTGAGGGTCGTCTTCACCGTAAGTTAGCTTTATCAATCCAAACACAGCATAGTTCAGCATGTCTATGTAATTGGCGTCAACGCCTTCGCTGACCAAGGTGTCGCCGCCAAGCGACTCTATCTCCTTGGTGCGGAAAACTTTCATGAGGATGAGGTCGGTGTAGCTGCTGATGCGCATTCCCCGCCAAGCCTCGTCGTAGTCGTGGTTCTTGCGCAGCATCAGTTGCAGCGCCTCGTTCGCATGCCGGTCGTATGCGTCGATAGCTTCCTCCTTCGTCATGTCGTCGGGTTTCTCGCTGAAGCCCTTCTCCAGCTGGATGAGGCCGATTATGGCGTAGTTCACGATGCCGATGAACTCCGGACGGATGCCCTCGTCCACATAAGCCACGCCCTTCATCTCGATGCTGCGGATGCGGTTGGCTTTGATGTATATCTGGTCGGTGAGCGACGAGGGGCGCAGGATGCGCCATGCTGCGCCGTAGTCGTGGAGCTTCTTCACGAACAGCGCACGGCACTCGGCCATCACCTTCTCGAACTGTTGCTGAGTCTTTTCTATTGCCATTTACGATTTACTGTTTACCTTTACCTCTTGTCATAGCAGGTATTTGCCGACGAACTCGGCAGGCGAAAGGACCTCTATTCTCGACGCGTCGGCACCGCTATAGTCACGCAGGTTGATTGTAACCAATGCATCGCACTTGGCCTGCAAGGCGCTTTGGTACTGGAAGCTGTCCTCCACGTCATCAAACGACACATCGGCAACTCCTGCCTTCAGCCGCTGATGATTTACACCTACCGCCTTGACCAAGTGAAGAATTATACCCAGCAAGGAGCGCAAACGTTCCGTTTGTTCCGGACGATGAATGCCTTGACGCTTTAACTCCATACGGATAAGATAGGCCAACGTATAGACACACCCCACGGAAACGACGCCAGTCAGTTGTCTCTCTTCTATGGCATTGAGAAGCTTGCCAACAGCCTCATATTCCCGCCGTTGCTCGAAGTATTCAAGGAAGATGTTCGTGTCGAGAAATACTTTCATCGTCTGGCGAAGATTAGATTCTGTACTTCTCGCCAAGGTATTCCTCTACGAGTGAGCGTTCTGTGGCATCGTTACGGAAAATTCCACAAAGTGCCTCATGACGATAATGAGTACGCTCTGCGTTTCTGGACAGTTTGTCGGCTTTCTCCAACTGCTGGATTCTTTTCCAACGCTGGGGGCTTAAGCTGACAGTTATCCGCCTTGGAGTTCTTTCTACAACCGTTGCCATAATCCTTTCCCTTAGTCTATTTCGCGTGCAAAGATAACACATTATTTTTAATTATAGGGCAAGTTAACAAGAAAAATGTGATATAAAGCCATATTTCGAACATCGCGGGACTTTGACAAGCCCTCGGGCAATAAGTAGACCGCATTTGACAAATTGTAAGCAAATACGGCATTTTGCTTACTTTGCGATTTCGGGGCGATTCGCGAGAATCGCTTAAAATCATCTCGCTGGCACTTTTGTACCTTTTTTCAAAAAGACGCGCTTAAAACGAAAGGATTTCTGAACATACTCTCCTTCAAGCAGTTGCCGCAACCCCTCATTTTTCAATCTTCAATCTTCAATTTCCAAAATGCCATCTCCACATGGCAAAATCGCCTGTTTTTGCGTGTTTTATCACCATTTTCGACACCCGAATTCGCCAATCATAGCATGGGGAATTTCCAATCCCCGCGTGCGGCGTTGACAATCCCCGCGTGCGGCGTCGGCAATCCCCGCGTGCGGCGTCGGCAATCGCCCCATGTAGAAATGGCAAACGGGGCGTGTTTCGTCCAGTTTTTCGCCCTACGGAATTTTGACACATTGCAAGCAAAAGCCCAAATTCAGCGACATTATGTCAATCGTCATACTGACAAACAAAAGGCGGCGGGACTGCACCGATGCAACCCCGCCGCCAATGCGTTTGATATTCTTCTTTACAGGCGAATGTCCTTAATATGCGAAGATGGGATAGTTCTCCATGATGGCGTTCACTTCGCTGCGCACCTGAGCGATGACGGCCTCGTCCTCGGGAGCATTCAGCACGCGCTCGATGAACTCGGCAATCTTGACCATGAGGTCTTCCTTGGCTCCGCGAGTCGTGATGGCCGGCGTGCCGAGACGGATGCCGGAGGTCTGGAAGGCGCTGCGGCTGTCGAAGGGCACCATGTTCTTGTTGACGGTCAGGTCGGCTGCTACGAGCGCCTTCTCGGCAACCTTGCCCGTGAGGTCGGGATACTTAGAGCGCAGGTCGACAAGCATCGAGTGGTTGTCCGTGCCGCCGCTCACGATGTCGAAGCCGCGCTTGATGAGCTCGTCGGCCAGAACTGCGGCGTTCTTCTTCACCTGCTTTGCCCATTCCTTGAACTCGGGCTGCAGAGCCTCGCCGAAGGCAACGGCCTTGGCTGCGATGACATGCTCCAGCGGACCGCCCTGGATGCCAGGGAAGACGGCGCTGTTCAGCAGGGCCGACATCTTCTTGATCTCGCCCTTGGGAGTGGTCTTGCCCCAGGGATTGTCGAAGTCCTTGCCCATGAGGATGATGCCGCCGCGAGGGCCGCGAAGGGTTTTGTGCGTCGTGCTCGTCACGATGTGTGCGTACTTCACAGGGTTGTCGAGGAGGCCTGCGGCAATGAGGCCGGCAGGATGCGCCATATCAATCATCAGGATGGCTCCCACCTCGTCGGCAATCTGACGCATGCGCTTATAGTCCCACTCGCGGCTGTATGCCGAGCCGCCGCCGATGATGAGCTTGGGTTTGTGCTCAAGGGCAAGCCGCTCCATCTCGTCGTAGTCCACACGGCCCGTCTCCCTCTTCAAGTTGTAGCCGACGGGCTTGTAGATGATGCCGCTCGTGTTCACCGGGGAGCCGTGGCTGAGGTGGCCGCCGTGGTCAAGGTTCAGGCCCATGAAGGTGTCGCCGGGGTTGAGGCAAGCCAGGAAGACTGCGGCATTGGCCTGAGCTCCGGAGTGAGGCTGCACATTGGCGTACTCGGCCCCGAACAACTCACAAACGCGGTCGATGGCAAGCTGCTCCACCTCATCCACCACTTGGCATCCGCCGTAATAGCGTTTGCCGGGATAGCCTTCAGCATACTTGTTGGTCAGGCAAGAGCCCATGGCTGCCATAACCTGGTCGCTTACATAATTCTCTGAGGCAATCAACTCGATGCCCTTGCGCTGTCTCTCGTCCTCTTTCTTGATGAGGGAGAAGATGGTTGAATCCTGATTCATTTACAATTAGACTATTTACAATTAAATTAAATACTTGTTTGCTTAACTATCCCCTCCCCTCGGGGAGGATGGGAGGAGGCTCCTTATACCAATTTAACGTCTGCCAGGCTTATTTCCCTGTTGCAGTAATGGCACTGCAGGGTGCCGCGTTCCTTGCCGAGGAAGTGGAAACGCGTCGGCATCGGCTCATTGTTGGTGATGCACTTGTGGTTGTCGCACTTGACGATGCCTATCAGCTCCTCGGGCATCTTCACCTCCTTCTTCTCCACCACCTCATAGCCACGGATGATGCTGAGCGTGACATTAGGTGCCACGACGGAAAGCTGGTTGATTTCGTCGTCGGAGAAGAACTTGTTGGCAATCTTGATGATGCTCTTGTGCCCCATCTTCTTGCTCTTGAGGTTGTAGCCGACTGTAACGGCCGAGCGCACTTCCTCAAGGTGGAGCAGGCTTATCACTTCGAAGAGCTTGGCGGAGGGTATGTGGTCGATGACTGTGCCGTTCTCCAGGGCAGCCACCTGCAGTTCCTGTCGTTTCATGAGATGATGGTTTTGTCGTTGATTATGTCGTCGAGCGTAATGCCGAGGGTGTCGCAAAGGATGGCCTGTCGGGCATAAAGTCCGTTGCGCGCCTGCTGGAAGTAGTAGGCATAGGGCGTGTCGTCGATGCTGTACTCTATCTCGTTGACGCGAGGCAGCGGGTGCAGAATCTTCATGTTGGGCTTTGCCTTGGAAAGCATAGCACGGCTCAGCAGGTAGCGGTCCTTGACGCGTTCGTACTCGTCGAGGTCTGTGAAGCGCTCCCTTTGCACGCGCGTCATATATAATATGTCAGCGCCAGCAATGGTGTCGGCATCGAAGTCCTGATGCTCAACGTACTTGATGCCTTTCTCGCGGCAGTACATCTTGTAGTGCTCGGGCATGGCGAGCTCGTCGGGAGCAATGAAGTGGAAGGTCGGATTGAAGTGGCGCATCGCCGTCAGGAGGCTGTGAACAGTGCGTCCGTACTTGAGGTCGCCCACGAGGTAGATGTTGAGGTTCTCCAGCGTGCCCTGCGTCTGATAGATGGTATAGAGGTCGAGCATCGTCTGGCTGGGATGCTGGTTCGCTCCGTCGCCTGCATTGACGATGGGAACTGGCGAAACTTCGCTGGCATACTGCGCGGCTCCCTCCAGATAATGGCGCATCACAATGATGTCGGCGTAGTTCGACACCATCATGATTGTGTCCTTCAAGGTCTCTCCCTTTGTGCCGCTCGTCACCTTCGGGTCGGCAAACCCGATGACCTTCGCGCCAAGACGGTTCGCCGCAGTCTCGAAGCTGAGACGCGTGCGAGTGCTGGGCTCAAAGAACAATGTGGCGACAATCCTTCCCTCAAGGAGGCGGCGGTTGGGATGCTTCTCGAACTCCTGAGCCATCCTGATGAGGTACTCTATCTTCTCACGCGAATGATTGGCTATGGTTACAAGGCTTCTACTTTCCATTGCTTTACAGTTTTCAGTTGCAAAGATACGAATAAATGAAGAATAAAGAGTGAAGAATGAAGAATTATTATCTATTTTCCTCATTTTCTTATTCTCTTCTTTTCTTATTCTCTTTTTTCTTCGTACCTTTGTAGTCTTAAAACTAAATTTCTGATGAGAAAGAAGTTTTTCCGTTTCCTTTGGATGTGCTTCATACTGGGAGCGCTTGCTATCGGCGTCGTCTTCTTCTGTATCTTTACCGGAGCCATCGGCTACATGCCCGACATCCAGCAATTGCAGAATCCCGTCAACAAGTTTGCCACTCAGGTCTTCTCGGCCGACGGGAAGCAGCTGGGGACATGGAGCTACAGCAGTGCCAACCGTGTCTTTGCCGACTATGGCGAACTGCCTCCGGCCCTTGTCCAGGCGCTTATCGCGACTGAGGATGTCCGCTTCTACGAGCACAATGGCATCGACTTCATGGCCTTGATGCGAGCCATCGTGAAGCGAGGCGTGCTCCAGCAGAAGAGCGCAGGAGGCGGAAGCACCATCACGCAGCAGCTTGCCAAGCAACTCTATTCCGAGAAGGCTGCCACGACGATGGAGCGCCTTCTGCAGAAGCCGATTGAATGGGTGATTGCCCTCAAGCTGGAGCGCTTCTACACGAAAGAGGAAATCATCGTCATGTACTTCAATTACTTCGACTTCCTCCACAATGCTGTCGGCATTAAAACGGCTGCCCAGACCTACTTCGGCAAGGAGCCGGCAGCCCTCGACACATGCCAATGCGCTCTGCTTGTCGGAATGTGCAAGAACCCGAGCTACTTCAACCCAGTCCGCCGTCCCGAGCGTTGCATCGACCGTCGGAACACTGTCCTGCTGCAGATGGAGAAGGCTGGCTTCCTGACAGAGGAGCAGCGGGAAGAGCTCAGAGAAAGGGACCTTGGGCTAAACTTCCATCGCGTCAGCCATAAAGAAGGGCATGCCACCTATCTGCGCGACTATCTTCGCCAGATCCTTATGGCAAAGAAGCCTGTCCGCAGTGACTACGCCTCCTGGCAACAGCAAAAGTACTACGAGGATTCGCTGGCCTGGGAGCAAGACCCCATCTATGGCTGGTGCAACAAGAACTACAATCGGGAGGGGCGTCCCTACAATATCTATACTGACGGCCTGAAGGTCTACACGACCATCGACAGCCGCATGCAGGAATATGCCGAGCAGTCCGTAGCCAAGCATGTTACCGGCGAGCTCCAGCCTCTCTTCGACAAAGAGCAGCGCAACAACAGGAACGCGCCTTACGCCTCTGCCATCTCTTCCGAAAAGGCCAAGGCTGACCTGGCTCGAGCCAAGCGGCAGAGCCCGCGTTACACAGACATGAAGAAGGCAGGCTTTACCGATGCAGAGATAGACGAAGCTTTCAACAAGAAGATTGAAATGACGGTCTATACGCTGAAAGGCGACAAGGACACCCTCATGACTCCGCTCGACAGCATCCGATACTATAAGTCCTTCCTCCGTACAGGCTTCATGTGTATGGAAACAGAGACGGGACATGTGAAGGCTTATGTCGGCGGTGTTGACTACAACCACTTCCAATATGACATGTGCACGCTTGGCAAGAACCAAGTCGGTTCTACCATCAAGCCCTATCTCTATTCGCTGGCCATGGAGAGCGGATGGTCGCCCTGCGATGTGGCTCCCAACGTACAGCAGACCTATTATGTGCAAGGAAGCGGAGCGTGGACGCCTCGCAACGGCAGCCGGGCCCGCTATGGAGAGATGGTGACTCTGAAGTGGGGATTGGCCACCAGTAACAACTGGATATCCGCTTATCTGCTCAATCAGCTCAGCCCCGACCTCTTTGTCAAGCTCCTGCACGACTTCGGCATAATGAACCAGGACATCCATCCTTCACTTTCCCTCTGTCTCGGCCCGTGCGACATCTCGCTTGCCGAGATGGTCGGAGCCTACTCTGCCTTCCCCCAGAAGGGTGTGCGACGCACGCCTCTCTATGTGACCCGCATCGAGAACAGCGACGGCGACGTGATTGCACAGTTCCAGCCGAGAGTAAAAGAGGTGATATCCGAGGAGACGGCCTACAAGATGATTATCATGATGAGAGGCGTGGTCGACACCGGCACGGGCTCTCGCATGCGACGCCGCTACAACATCACGGCTCCGATGGGCGGCAAGACGGGAACCACCAACGACAACAGCGACGGCTGGTTCGTGGGCTATACGCCGAGACTCAGCTTTGGCGCATGGGTCGGCGGCGACGAACACGACGTCCACTTCGCCAGCATGGCATACGGACAAGGCGCAAACTCAGCGCTACCCATTGCAGCCTACTTCCTCCAGAAAGTCTATGCCGACAGTCGTCTTGGCTACAGTCAGTCGGAAGACTTCGATGTGCCCGCCGGCTTCGACCCCTGCAATGTCGTTTCCGCAAATAGCGATGACGATGAAGAGGAAGAAGAGGTGGACGAGTTCGATTTCGACATCGACGATGGTTTATAGCCAAATCACCTTTTTTCGGCAAAAATAGTGTTGTTTTGCATCAAGAAAATGCAAATGTCTTGATATAAATCAACAAAACTGGTATTCCTGTGCTTTTTTCTTCCTTTTTCCTTGCAGAATGAAATTTCTGCCGTACCTTTGCAGTGCGAAAAGAAAAACAAAGCACATAAACATGCTAATTCAATAGTTTTAGGTAAGAAAGATTTGTTTGAAGGTTAATAATAGTTGTTAGTTTTAGTTTTTGGAGAAGCAATCCGTGAGGACCGCTTCTTTTTTTTGTCATTTTCCGAAGAAAAATACGCCCTGAAGGGGCATTGAAAACGCCGGCTGCGGCGATGCCCAACGCCGCACGCGGGGATTGCCATCGCCGCAGCCGGGGATTGCCAACGCCGCAGCCGGGGATTTCAGGGCCTCCGCGCGAAGAAAGAAAATCCCCTGTCGACGGGCGTTTGAGGCCTGCCGACAGGGGACTTTGCTATCTGAGTGAAAAGATTCCGTCCTCTACTTCATGGGCGTTACCAGTTCATGCTCCTCCTCTTCTATCGGGAAGACGGGAACATAGTTCTTCACATTGTACATGCGCAGCATCTCATCCGAAGGATTCATGTCTTCGTACTTCGCATTGAAGCGCGGCGGCGTGTAGCCTCCCAGATTCTCTTTCTTGTACTCAGCCATCTGCGCTCCGGGATAGACAAGACGGAAGTCGACGAGACGCAGCTTCTCATGCTCGTTGGGTATCTTGAGCTTGCCGTCGGTCCTGTTGGAGGCGGTGGAGCCACTCGGTTCGTTGCCCCAGGGATTGCGCATCACAAACAAGTAGTCGGCACCCTCGTCGGCATACATCACCGTGAAGGCATGTCCCGTGACACTCTCCAGTTGGCCCATGAGGACACCACTCTCGTGGAAACCGCCGACGCTGATCATGCCGTTGCTCAGGGCATAGTCCACAATCATCTTATACTCGGCATTGTAGAGCCTGTCGCCCCAGTCGAAGCTATAGCTGTCGCCATTGCCCGTAAAGGGAGGAGCCGCATGCTCTGTGCCGATGCCGCCAATCCCGTTGCATCTGAAGCAGCTTTCCCATTTCATGAGCGCCTTCTCCATAATGGTTGCCCAGTTGTACTTGCCGTTCTTGCCGCTAACCTGATAGACACCGCCGTCTTCGTTACAGATTATCTTGTTGTCCACGACGACATCAACCGGGTTGCCCTTCGGATCGAACATGTGTACGGTATAGTTGTTGCCGTTCTTCTCGATGATGGACTTAATCCAGGCGGGATAGATATAGGCGAAGGAAGCAAAGACGGCGCACATGCAGCAGTCTCCGATGCCATGCTGGTTGACATCGGCAGGCACAGGCGTTTGGCTGCTCATCGGATAGAGGGTAATGGTCTTCGTCAAGAACTTCTTGCCATGTATCCCATGAAAAGCTGTGTCCGGCTGGTTTTTGGGATCGGCAAGCCACGCAATGTCGTCGGCTGTGGCGGCACGGAATCTCTCGAAGTGCTTGCCCATGGGAGTGCTGTCGGAGTGGGAATTGCCTCCCTTGATGTTGCTATTCCACACAGCCTCCTTAGTGGCATACTGCTGACGGGTGAGGTAATTACCGTTTTCGGGCTTCCAGGCATCAATAGCCGCCTGACGCGACTTATAGAAATAGTACTTCGTAGTGTTATATAAAAGCACAAGCACCTCACCGTCGTTAGCAAAGATCTTATACTTCCTTTGCAGGCCACTGGCATTATCGACTGCGGTGATAAGAGAACCCGACAGGGGGCTCGTCTCGTCATAAGTAAGGTTGTAGACCGTTTCCGAAGAGCTCGTAAGCCATTTCATCCTGCTGGCAGTGAAGATCAGAACCTCCACACCTTTGTTGTTCGTAGTGGAAGTGCTGGTGACCTTCCAGCCGAGATACCAGATGCCGTCTATCTCGTTATCACCTGGCCTCTCCGCTATCTCCATGTAATTGATGTCGTCAAGGTTGATGGAGGTTATTGTCCTGTCCTTGAGCACGATGTCCATTCGCCTCTGCGCCGTTGCAATTGCACAGAAGGCCAGCATCAGAAATGCTGCGCTGAGTAGTCGTTTTGCTTTCATCATGTGTAAGTTTAAGTTATCCTTTAGCTGATATTCCGCACAAAGATACATAAAATTATATAAACCCAAAGCATTTGAAGGCAAATATTATGCCTTAAATCCCGTTTGCCGTTGCCGGACAGCCTCAAAGAGGAGTATGGCGGCACTGACTGAGACGTTCAGCGAGTCCAAACGGCCGAGCATGGGAATGCGGATGTGGGCGTCGGCGGCTTTGCGCCATTGTTCGGTCAATCCCGTCGCCTCAGTCCCCATCACAATGGCTGTCGGGCCAGTCATCGGCGTGTCGTAGTAGAGCCTTGAATCCTGCAGTTGGGCGGTAAGTATCTGTATGCCCCTTTCCTTGAAGAATGCTATGCAGTCCTCGGTACTGCAGGCAACGCAGGGAACCGTGAACAGCGCACCGACTGCCGAACGGATGAGGTTGGGGTTGTAGAGGTCGGTGAGGGGGTCGCAAACCACAACTGCATCGGCTCCTGCAGCATCGGCGCTGCGAAGGACAGCCCCGAGGTTGCCGGGCTTTTCCACGCTTTCGAGAACCACTATGAGCGGCGACGGCGAGAGCTTCAGCTCGCTGAGGGCAGTCTGTCTGGCCTCTACGACAGCCACAATGCCCTCTGTCCCGCCTCGATAGGCGATGCGCTCATAGACATTGGGGCTGACGGCGACGACCTCGACAGCCTCCCCCGTCCCCTCCAAAGGAGGAGAGAAAGAGCCATCCCCAAACCCTCCAAAGGAGGGGTGACTTGCCGCGACGGTTCCCCCCTCCTTTGGAGGGGACAGGGGAGGCTGCTGGGGGAGGTTTGGAGGGGGGCTTATCGCCTCACAGACAAACACCGTGCGAAGCCGGAAACCTGCCGCCAGACAATGTTCCACCTCGCGGCGGCCTTCCACGACGAACAGGCCGTCGGCTCTTCTCTGCGCCGACTTCTGCTGAAGCAGCAACAGGTGCTTGATGCGCGGATTCTGCGTACTCGTTATCATTAATCACTAAACTATTGAAGCTTAAGCTCGACGAAGTCAACATTGACCATTGCCTTTCTCATCTCCTCCTCGGGGGAGAGGTCGGGAGAGGGGGCTTTACTTCGTCCTTCCGGTGTATGCGTCGATGCCGGATGTGTCTATGGTCTGGGAGAAGAACTTGTTGGCAGCCTCGTTCATGGCGCCGCTCCAGGGCTGGCCTCCATTGACCTGCACAACCCACAGCTTGAGCTGCTTCTTGTGCCAGTTCACCATGCAGTTGGTTCCCCAAGCGCCGCCGTGGCCGAACCACTCGTTCTCGCCGTCCTTCTTCGGAGCATTGAGGCCCAGCGAATAGCCGCCGAGGTTGTCGGGCCTCGTGGTGACGGCGAGGATAGACTTCACGGTCTCTTCCTTGAGGATGCGGACGCCGTTGTCGCCCACGCCAAGGTTCATCAGCATCTTATAGAACTTCAGCTGGTCGTTTGCCGTTGTCCAGAGGCCTGCGCCTGCCGAAGCGAAGACGTGGCCGTCGTTGTACGGACGCTGTTCCCAGCCGTTCTCGAGGCGATAGACTGCCTTTTGGCCTGCCTTCACGTCGTACATCTCAATCTGAGTCTTCAGTTGCTTGTCGGTCGGCCAGAACCAAGTGCTCTTCATCCCGAGCGGGTCGAGCACCTCTTTCTTCAGGTAGTTCTCCCACTTCATGCCCGTCACAACCTCCACGATAGCGGCGCCGATGTCGATACCCGTGTTGGAGTACTGGTCCTTCGTACCTGGCTCGAACGAGATGGGCGAACCTGCCGCGATGGATGCCACCTGTCGGAGAGGAGCGCCGCCCGACCAGCCGCCGCCACGCACGTCGCTCCGCTTCGCACTGCACTCGAAGGGGAAACCGCCGGTGTGGTTGAGGACCATGCGAACCGTCAGCACGTTCTTCGCCTTGTGGAGCGTCTTGATGCCGTCCTTATTGCTGTCCTGCACCCAAAGTTCGTTGAACTCAGGCAGATACTTCGACACGGGGTCGTCGAGCGAGAGCTTGCCTTCCTCCACCAGTTTGGCGATGGTCACACCGCAGAAACCCTTTGTCTGAGAGCATTGCATGAACACATTGTCGAGCTTGATGGGGCGCTTCGTCTCCACATTCGCGTAGCCGATGCAACACGTCTCCTGCACACCGTTGTTATAGAAAATACTGATTGCGCCAGGCAACTCGCCGCTATCAAGGTAAGGTTGCAACGCCTCGCGCGCAAAATTCGTTTTCGAATCGATGACTTTCTTCTGGCCGCTTGCACTCACGCAAAACATGACCAGCATTAGGAAAAACAGTTTCTTCATAATAAATAATGTATTGGAATTTACCACTATTCAAGCGCAAAGTTAAGTTTTTTTGTGCCACGAAGCAAGGAAAAGGCGAAAAAAGTGCAACATATTCTACGATGTCGGATCGGAAACCAGCCATGACGAGCCGCCCTGCTCAATTTTACAAAATGTCACAAAAAAGCCCGTTCTGCTTACACCCGCATTTTTCACAGACTCGCGAGAATCGCTTAAAATGCTCTCGCCGGCACTTTTGTACCCTTTTTCAAAAAGAAGCGCTTAAAAAGCGAAAATTACGTAACTGCCTGAAACACAAGCGGCAATTTTTCACGCTTCATCGTGCATCATTCATTCCAAAGTGCCGTTTTGCAAAGCGCACCTTGCAAAACATGTAGTTTTCGGCTGTTTTTGCACACTTTTTGGCGTGAGAATTCCACAAACGCTGCAGGGGGTAATTTCAAACGCAGCGTGCGGCGATTGCAAACATCGCGTGCGGCGTTGGCCATTTCCGCAGGCGGCGTTGGCAATTTCCGCAGGCGGCGTTGGCAAACGAGGCATGTCTCGTCCCGTTTTCCGGCACCTTACGATGTGTGCAATAATAGCAAAAAGAAAGCAAATCGGGCAAAATGGCGACAAAACGGCAAATAGCGGGAATGTCTGCATCCTGACGGATGAGCAATCCGATGACATTTTGTATTGCCCTTTGTCCTGCGAGAAAAGGGGAATAGAGGGATTACAAATCCCATCATAAAAAACGGCCGGATTACAAATCCGACCGAACAAAAGGAATGTTAGTGGAGCTGGAGGGGATTGCTCCGGCTTGCCGCTTGAGTGAAACGAAAGTCCGGCTTGCCGCCTGAGCATCTGCTAAAAGCAGAGCGCAAGAAGCTTTAGCTCGACAATAGTCAACCCTCGCGAGGGTGAAATCCTCGGAGGGCGAAACGTTAGTGGAGCTGGAGGGGATTGAACCCTCGTCCAAACAGGGACGTCCTGTGCTTTCTACACGCTTATTCCAGCCTTCGTTTTCGTGCACCGGCAAGACCTGGACCACCAACCGATACCTTAGTCTCTATGAGTTTCGCCGCGGGATAGAGACGTCTCCCACGACTATTCCCGATTTTTTAGCACCGCTTGATCAAACGCTTCGGAACAACAGCTTTTGAGCGATGTCTCGTCTCAGCACCTGGTGCCGAGATAAGGCCAGTAACCTACTGTGCTTCGGTTAGGCAGCGAGAGCGTAGTTGTTTGCGCCAATTAAACTTTCGGAAGTCAGAGATTATAGAGAGGGACAACCAGCTCTCTGCGTGCTTACACAACACCTCAGCCTGCTGTCAAATCCAGTCAGCCCCGTTGTGAGTGTCTTTTCAAATGGACTGCAAAGGTACGACAAATAATTAAAAATCAAAAATTAAAAATTAAAAATTATTTCCCGACTTGCTCTTTTTGTCAGAAAAACGTGTTGAAACAGGCTCATTTCACAACAATCTTCCTCGTTGTGCCGTGCTTTCCGTCCGTTGCCGTCAGGATGTAGATGCCTGCGGCGGGTGCCGTGATGGTGACATCCGAACCGGAAGCTGCGGCATGCTGGGTGCCGTCGAGCGAGAAGAGGCGCACCGTCATCACTTTCTCCGAGCGAAGCGTTATCGAACGCCCTGCGACGCTGATGTCCGCCTCTGCTTCGGGTGTCAGGCGGATGCCGTCGGGAAGCTCTGTCCCCAGGTACTTGCCCTCGATGGTTTCCTCAAAGACATTTATCTTGATGCGATAATAGCCATTCTTATTTATCACCCACTTATAGTCTTCCGAGCCGTTGTACCATACCTGCTTGGCTGTCAGTATTGAGGCGTCTTGTGTGAAGGGATGCAGGACTTTGGGGCTCCATCCGTACTGTCCGTTTATCTTGAATCGCTTAGGCTCATCGTTGAATGTGTAGTTCGCCAACAGTCCTGTCCACTCGAAGACATTAGGGTCATGCGGATCCTGCACCATCTGCTTGCCGGCCGAAATCTGCCAACTGCCTTCTCTGTCAGTGCCTTTTCCCTGTTCGTCCTCTACGCAACCGCCACAAATCCATGCCTCGTACCATCGGGTAAAGAGTTCGCCAGTGACTTGCTTGTTGGCGATGTCGACGGTGAAGCGGTAGTTATCTGCCTCGAAGAGCACCGCCCACTCTGCTCCCACGCTGTCGCGCTTCTGAGTATAGCCAGCCTTGTCCGTCACGATGTCGGTGTCCACAAGGTTTGGGGCATAGTAGTAGGATGTGATCCTCGGTGTGTCAGTCGTCGTGATAAAAAGGGTGCCGGGGAGCAGCTTGCCGTGGAACTTGAAAGTATAACGTCCGCTGACATTCGTCGAGAACTTCGTCAGCTGTTGCACGCCGCCAGGCACTGCCGAGCCGCGAACGTAAAGGCGTGCCGGTGTCTGTGCAGAGGCACTGACCGCTGCAAGCAATACTATAATATATATAATGTGTCTCATTGTGTTATGCTATTTGGCCAAGTGGAACATTGATGGTGATGGGTGCGGACAGGTCGCTCGTGCTGACGGTGACTGTAAGGGTTCCCGTCTCGGCATCGTATGCGACGTCCGATTCTTCTACAGGGTTGCCGTTGACAGTGATGCCTTCGCGAATGAAAGAGGCGGGCGTTCCGAGGAACTCTACCGTCCACTTCCTTTCCGTCGGCATGCTTTCGAAGCTGCCTTCACGGCCGCCGATGGTCAGTGTGACATCGCTCTCGGTACGTTTCTGCACGAAGGTCGTCATCGTCCAGGCATCGCCCTTATACTCCTGGCCTTCGCCCTTGTCCTCATAGAACTTGCCCGAGCCGTTTCCTCCTGGCACAACCTTGAGGATAATCTCGCCTGGGTCGTTGACAACTGTACGACGCACCGGATAGAAGGGGATGACGCTGCCCGCACGATAATAGACGGGGAACTGGTCGAGCGTAAAGGCGCAGATGAAAGTCTGCTGGCCGTCCATCAGGCGGAAGTACGAGGCATCCCACCACTTGCCCTCCGGCAGCCATATTTTCCGCATGCTCTTGCCTTCCCGCTGAGGCGTGTAGATAGGAGCCACAAGCATGTCGCCGCCGAACATGTACTCGTCCTCGTAGAGGTAGGCATTGCCGTCTTCCGGGTAATCATAATAGAGAGGGCGGTTCATGCCAATGCCCGTGTCATAGGTTTCCCGTGCGGCAGTATAGAGATAAGGGAACAGCTTGTAGCGCAGGCGGACAGCCTCGCGGAGCTGGGTAAAGTTGCTGTACTTCCAGATGCGGCGTTCCAGTTTGCGGTCGTTTGTGGCATGTGTGCGGAAGATTGGCGTGTAAGCACCGAACTGCAACCAGCGGAGGAGGAGCTCCGGATCGTTGTTGCCGCCCTGATGTCCCCCGAGGTCATGGCCCCAATAGGCATAGAGGACGTTGCTCGCATTACTTGTAAAGAAGATTTCATACCCGAGTGTTGACCAGGCGGCCCATGTGTCGCCAGAGAAGCAGATTGGGTATCTGTGCGAACCGAGCCCGCCCCACCGGTGATAGATGACTGGTCTGAGCGTCGGGCGGTTCTTCTGCATGTCCTCGAAGAACGTGTGGTTGCACCAGAAAGTCTCGCCCAGGGTTTCCGAGCCTTCTGCCAGCGTGTAGTTCTTCTCCTGACCGTGTTTGCCTACGGTGAGTGCTTGCTGCCAGTCCAACCACCAGAAGTCGACGCCTTCTCGCTCGTGAGGTCGGATGACATACTTGAAGAGGGCTTTCATGTAGTCATAGTCCTCGACCTTCCACTTCAGGGTCTGCCTCGTCCTATCCTTCAAGGCGTTTGCCATAGTCGAATAGTAATCCTCATGAGTTCCTACGCCGTCGGAGGGGTGCAGGTTGAGGGCAGTCTTCAAGCCATGCTGATGGAAATAGCTAATCAGCTGCTGAGGATTCTCGATAAGATTCGTGTTCCAGCTCCATCCTGTCCATCCACTCTTGTGCCAATCCATGTCCATGATGAGCACGTCCATCGGAATGTCGTTTGATTCGACGTCCTGAACAATCTCTTTAAACTGCTCATCTGTGTAAGCCCAATAGCGGCTGTACCAGTACCCAAGGATGTATTTCGGGGGCAGAGGCACGCGGCCGCCGACCTTTGTATAGTCCTGAATGCACTTCTTATACTCGTGGCCATAACCGAGGAAGTACCAGTCGATGGCGGTTTTATCGAGCGGATTTGCCCACCATGTAATGCCGTCTTCCTTAGGTTCGTAGGCGTAAGTAGTACTTCCATCACCCCTGAGTGTGGAAGGACTCTCGTCGATGATGCTCCATCCGGCACGTGAGAGGAGGCCTTTCTCCAGTTTGTTGCGGGCATTGTCGCCCCAAGCGGTGTCGAGCGTGCGGTTCGTTCCGAGCAGATTCATCGAGTCGTCTTTGCCGGGATACCAGGTGACGTTTCTTCCGTTGAGCAGGAAAGTGACCATGAGGTTGTCGGGCTTCTTGTCGGAAGGACTGAAGGCGCTGCCCTCCTTATAGCGGAGCGTGAGGTCTTCCGTGCGGATGTAAAGGTAGCCGTCGGATGTTTCGGTCGTAAACTCGGGCACCGGCAGGTGTCGGTTCACAATGGCGAAAGTGGCTCTGTCCTCAAACTGGGCGGTCTGGCTGTACTGGATGCGAATCATCTGGCTCGTGAGAACCGTGAAGCGTGCATTGCCCGAAGTGACCACCGCGGCGGGGTCTGCCACCGGATTCAGCTCGTCTGCTGCACTCACAGGCAAAGCCGACAGGCAGAATGAAAGAATGAGAAAATGAAAGAATGAAAGGTGAAACTTGTTCTTCATACAGGATATGTTCTTTGCTTTATTTGCCTGCAAAGTTACACTTTTCCCGCATAACTGGCAAAAATTATGTGCACAAAAACACTTTTCCTTGCGTCTAATGGCCCCGCGCCTGCTATTTTCCATCATTTCCCTTGCAGAATTCAAAGGAAATCCGTAACTTTGCGCCTAATTATATATATAATAAGGTATAGAAAAACTATGTTTCGCAATCTATCACTTTTGCTGACAATTCTGTGGTCGTGCACAGCTATGGCACAGAATTTCAAAAATCCCGTGTGGCCTGGCGACTGGCCGGACCCTACGATTTGGCTGGGCGAGGACGGCCGCTATCACTGTCTTGCCACCAATCCTACCCGCTCTCTCGTCTCCGACGACCTGTTTCACTGGGAGAGGAACGATGTGCCGCCAATCGACCTCGAGTCCTGGGGCATAATGCAAAACATTAGCGAACGCTACTGGGCGCCTGATGTGGCGACGGTCGCAGGCAAACGAAACCTGTATCTCACCCTCTACAACAGTGCGGAAGACAGCAACATCGGGGTCTTTCAGGAGATTGCCCCTGGCCTGTTCCACATTGTGGACATCATCACGAGCGGCAAGGAGACGGGCATTCACGACACCATCGACCCCGAGGTCGTCACCGACCCCAAGACGGGGAAAGTGTGGCTCTTCTTCGGTTCGGTGGGCGGCATACATCGCGTAGAGCTTGCCAAGGACGGTCTTTCGCTGAAGAAAGGAGCCAAATACGAGCATGTGGCAGGCCTGAAGGTTGAGGAAAACCCCAGTCGCTCGAAGGTGTTCGAGGGCTCGTACCTGCACAAACACGGCAAGTACTGGTATCTCTTCGTCAGTTCCGGCTTTTTCGGCGACCACACCTACCAGCTGAAAGTGGGTCGTGCAAAGAAACTCACCGACGATTTCTTCGACAGAGAGGGCCGTCCCATGAAGGAAGGCTTTGGCACCACCGTGCTTCATAGCGACGAAGGCGACAAGTTCTACGGACCCGGGCATTGTGGAGAAATCTTCAAGGCTAAGGACGGCAACGAATATATCTTCTACCATTGCCATGTGCAAGGAAGCAGAAGACCAGCCAGCCGACCGCTCTTCATTTCCCCGATAAAATGGGACGATGAGGGGTGGCCATACGTGGAAGGAGGAAAGCCCCTGTGAGGGGGTTGAAAACGCCGCGTGCGGCGATGGCAATCCCCGCGTGCGGCGATGGGCAATTCCGCGTGCGGCGTTGGCAATCCCCGCAGGCGGCGTTTTCAGGCGCCTCACAAGGGGGTTGGAAAGCACCCGTGCAGTATATGGTAAATCACTAAATAGCAAACAGTTATGACACTTATCAAATCTATCTCTGGAATCAGAGGAACCATCGGAGGAAGAGCAGGTGATACGCTCAATCCTCTCGACATCGTGAAATTCACATCTGCCTACGCAACACTCATCCGCCGCACGACAACGGTGAAGAGCAACAAGATTGTGGTGGGCAGAGATGCCCGCATCTCCGGACCCATGGTGAAGAATGTGGTCTGCGGAACGCTCATGGGAATGGGCTTCGACGTAGTCAACATCGGTCTCGCCACAACGCCCACCACAGAAGTAGCAGTCACGATGGAAGGCGCATGCGGCGGCATCATCATTACCGCCAGCCATAACCCACGCATGTGGAACGCGCTGAAACTGCTCAACGCCCGCGGCGAGTTCCTCAACAAAGAGGAAGGAAACGAAGTGCTGCGCATCGCAGAAGCCGAGGACTTTGAGTATGCCGACGTGGACCACCTCGGGTCTTACCGCGAGGACAACACCTACGACCAGAAGCACATCGACCTCGTGCTCGGCCTCGACCTCGTGGATGTGGAAGCCATCAGGAAGGCGAACTTCCGCGTGGCATTCGACAGCGTCAACAGCGTAGGCGGCGTCATCCTGCCCAAACTGCTCGAGCAACTCGGCGTGAAGACCGTCACAGGTCTCTTCACCGAGCCGACCGGCGACTTCCAGCATAACCCGGAACATCTCGAGAAGAACCTCGCCGACATAAAAGCCCTGATGCAAAAGGGCGGACACGACATTGCGTTCGTCGTTGACCCCGACGTGGACCGCCTGGCCCTCTTCTGCGAAGACGGAACAATGTACGGAGAGGAATACACACTCGTCACCGTTGCCGACTACATCCTGCAGCACACGCCGGGCAATACGGTCAGCAATCTCAGCTCCACCCGTGCCCTTCGCGATGTAACTCGCAAGTATGGATGCGAGTACAACGCTGCCGCCGTGGGCGAAGTCAATGTGGTGACAAAGATGAAGGAGACGAATGCAGTCATCGGCGGCGAAGGCAACGGCGGCGTCATCTACCCTGCAGCCCACTACGGACGCGACGCTCTGGTGGGCATCGCACTCATCCTCACCTACCTCGCAAAGAAGGGAATGACGGCAAGCCAACTGCGTGCCACCTATCCTCCCTACTTCATCGCCAAGAACCGCATCGACCTCACTCCCGAGACAGACGTGGATGCCATCCTGAAGAAGGTCAAGGAAATGTACTCCAACGAAGAGGTGAACGACATCGACGGCGTGAAGATAGACTTCCCCGACAAGTGGGTGCACCTCCGCAAGAGCAACACAGAACCCATCGTCCGCGTCTATAGCGAAGCCAGCACCATGGAGGCCGCCGACGCAATTGGCAAGAAGATCATGGATGTGGTGTACAGTATGGTATAAAACATATCGTCATCACGGCATTTCGTCATAACGTTATAACATAAAGTAACCTAACAACTATGCTAACACAAATCATCAATGCCAAAATCCTGACGCCCCAAGGATGGCTCAAGAACGGCAGCATCATTCTGCGAGACAACAAGATACTTGAGGTGACGAACTGTGACCTGGCCGTCATCGGAGCAGACCTCATCGACGCCAAAGGCATGTATGTCGTGCCCGGATTCATCGACATACATGTTCACGGCGGCGGCGGCAGAGACTTCCAGGAAGGCACTCCCGAAGCCTTCAAGGTGGCTGTGGCAGCTCACGCCAAGCATGGCACGACCAGCATCTTCCCGACACTCTCAAGCAGCACTGTGCCCATGATCGAGAAGGCAGTGCAGACCTGCAACAGCCTTATGCAGGAGAAGGACTCCCCAATCCTCGGCCTGCACCTCGAAGGCCACTACCTCAGTCCCAACAAGGCTGGGGCACAGATGCCGGAATGGATAAAGAACCCAGACCCCAACGAGTACATCCCCATCGTGGAACACTCGGATTGCCTGACACGCTGGGACGCTGCACCTGAGCTTCCAGGAGCATTGCAGTTCGGACGCTACTGCGCAGAGAAAGGCATCCTGCCAAGCATTGCACACACCAACGCAGAATACGACGACGTGAAGGCCGCATTCGAAGCAGGCTTCACACATGTCACACACTTCTACAACGCGATGCCTGGCTTCCACAACAAGATGGGGTACAAATACGAAGGCACAGTCGAGAGCGTCTACCTCATCGACGACATGACCATAGAATGCATTGCCGACGGCATCCATGTGCCGCCCACCATCCTCCGCATGGCATACAAGATTAAGGGCGTTGAGCGCATGGCACTCATCACCGACGCCTTGGCTGTGGCTGCCGCAGGACCTGACGCAAAGGCATTCGACGAGCGCGTCATCGTCGAGGACGGAGTGGCAAAGCTCTCCGACCGCAGCGCCCTCGCCGGCTCCATCGCAACAACCGACCGCCTTGTCCGCACCATGGTACAGCAAGCGGAAGTGCCTCTCGAGGACGCCGTCCGCATGGCAAGCGAAACACCGGCACACATCATGGGCGTCTTCGGACGTAAGGGTGCATTGGCTCGCGGCAAGGATGCCGACGTGCTCATCCTCGACGAGAAGCTCAAGGTTCGCTGCGTCTGGCAGATGGGCACGATAATCGAGAACACACTCTTCTAATAGTTTATGAACACGATACGGAGGCTGTGGCAGAAAGCCATGCATAATGAGGCATTGCGAAAGAAGCTGCGCGTCATTATCTTCCAAAGCGACACACCGCTTGGGAAGGCTTTCGATGTCGCGTTGCTCTGCAGCATTGTCGCAAGCATACTGATTGTCATATTGGAAAGCTTGCAGGGCATGCCGCCCAAGGCAAAGCTGGTGTTCACCGTATTGGAGTATGTCTTCACATTCTTCTTTACCCTCGAGTACCTTTGCCGCCTTTACTGCTCCGACAAGCCACGCGATTATGCCTTCAGCTTCTTTGGTATCATTGACTTGCTCAGCACGCTGCCGCTCTACATCGGATGGGTCTTCGGCCCTGTTCGCTACCTTATGGTGGTGCGCACCTTCCGCCTCATCCGTGTCTTCCGCGTGTTCAAGCTCTTCAGCTTCCTTCAGGAAGGCGACCTCCTGATGCGTTCCATCATCATCAGCGCCCCGAAGATTGGCGTCTTTTTCCTCTTCATGGTCATCATGGTCATCAGTATGGGGACGCTGATGTATATGGTGGAAGGCAGCATTCCCAACACGCCGTTCACCGACATACCGACCAGCATCTACTGGGCCGTCGTGACGATGACGACAGTTGGCTACGGGGACATCGCTCCTGCCACGTTCCTCGGCCGCGTACTTTCTGCCATAGTCATGCTGATGGGCTACACCATCATGGCTGTGCCGACGGGTATCGTGAGTGCACAGATGGTGCATGACCACAAAGTCCAACACAAGAAAGAGCTATGCCCCGAATGCGGCTCTCCCCTACCCTTCGACGCACACTTCTGTCCTTTCTGTGGCTTGAAGCAAGACACAAACAAGAATCTGATAAACACAAAGTCGCCGCTGGCCCTGATTCTGCTCTTGCTGATGCCCTGCTTCACGCTGAGCGCTCAGGACAAACTGCTTTCAGGAACGGTGATTGGCACAGCCGTAAGCGTTGACTACTCCACAGGGCAAGCCAGCACGATCGTCAATACAGCGGCCGATGCCTTCGACGGCGACCTCAACACCTTCTTTGCTTCCTACGAACGAAGCAGGACTTGGGTCGGGCTGGACCTTGGAGAGCCGCACGTCATCACCCGTGTCGGCTGGTCGCCTCGCAACGATGGCCTTGGGCCGAGGCGAATGCTTCTGGCTCTCTTTGAAGGGGCTAACGACCCGAACTTCCTGGACGGTGTCCCACTTTATTTAATAGACCAAGAAGGCACGATTGGCAGCATGAGTTATGCCGATGTGAATGTGTCGCGAGGCTTCCGTTATGTGCGCTATGTCGGTCCTGCCGACGCTCGGTGCAACATAGCGGAAGTTGCGTTTTATGGGCATGCTGGCGAAGGCGACGACACACGCTTCTATCAGGTGACCAACCTGCCAACCGTCTCTTTTCATACCGTCGACAATGTGGAGCCCTACGACAAGGTGAACGAAATCGCCTCGTCCTTCACCTTCATATATGCTGACGGCACGATGATTCAGGAAGAGAGCGGCACATCGCGACTCCGCGGCAATGCCTCGATGGCGCACCCCAAGAAGCCTTACCGCATCAAGTTCACCGAGTCACACCGCATCTTCAGGAACTCTGATATGCGTTCGCCGGCGAAAGCCAAGAAATGGACGCTCATCAACAACTACGACGACAAAACCCTGATGCACAACCTCGTGGCATTCGAGATAGCGCGTCGAATGGGGATGGACTACGTGCCGTGGAGCGAACCGGTGGACGTCATAGTCAACGGTGAATACCGCGGTTGTTACCAACTGACCGACCAGTTGTCTGTTGACAGGAACCGCATCGATATCTGGGAGATGCAGCCTTCCGACACCGAAGGCGAGGCGCTGACGGGTGGCTACCTGCTTGAGCTTGACGGCTACGCCAGCAATGAAGCCTCATGGTTCACAAGTGCGGCAGGCAATCCCATTACCATCAAGAGCCCGAGCGACGATGAGATTGTGACAGAACAGGCGGCGTATATCCGTCGCGAGTTCAACCTGATGGAGGCGAAGATACTGGCATCCAACTTCGACGACCCTGTGTTGGGCTTCCGCTCACGACTCGACGAGAGGAGCTTTCTGCAGTACTTCCTGACAGAAGAGCTGGCTGGCAATCCCGATGCCTTCTGGAGTTGCTATCTGACGAAAGAGCGAAACGAGGACTTATTCCGTGTCGGACCTGTCTGGGACTTTGACAATGCTTTCGACAACGACTACCGAAACTTCCCGACGAACGACCTCGGGGACTTCCTTTCCCTTGCCCGTGGCGGCGCAGGGAACTCGCGGGCATTGCTCAAAAGGCTGTTCTCCGACAAAGCTCTTCGCGACTCGATGGCGGCGATGTGGAACGATGCGCGAGAGCACTTGGGCATTACCGCCGAGAGTCTCACCGCATACATCGACTCGATGGCGGCAGAGATGATGCAATCCCAACGCCTGAACTTTATGCGGTGGCCCATATTGGACCAACTGATACAGGTCAATCCGCGAGCCGGAGGTTCGTATGAAGTCGAGGTGGGATGGATGAAGGAGTACGTGGAGAACCGTGTCGCGTGGCTCGACAGATTCATCAACAACGACACAAGCGGCGAGGAGCAGGAGGTTATGGAGATTGCTTCGGCGGCCGACTTGGCTGAGTTCGCCAATCGCGTCAACTCGGGGCAAGTATCGCTCGGCGCTGTGCTGAAGGCCGACATCGACTTCTCTTCCTATCGGAACACCATGATAGGCAACGGCAGTTACTACAAGGGAGAGTTCGACGGAGCAGGGCACAAAATCAAGTTGAACCAGAGCCGGACGGAGCAATATGCCGGTCTGTTCCGCTACCTCTCCGGCTATGTGCACGACCTCATCACGGAAGGCACTATCACGACATCCGACAAGTATGCCGGCGGCATAGCGGCACAGACAGAGAATGCCACGATAGAGCGGTGCCAGAGCCGTGTGAAGATTGTCAGTTCGATTAACGGCGACGGCACACACGGCGGCATAATGGGCATCTCGAACACTGGGACCATTGTCCGCGACTGCCTCATCAGCGGCAGCATAACCGGCACGAGAACGAACTGTTGCGGAGGCGTATCGGGATGGGCAAGCGGCTCGACCAACATCTCGAACTGCCTCATCACGAGCAACTTCACAGTCAGCACCAGCGGCAGCGACCTGCTGGCTCGCAACAGCAACAATGTCACATCCACGAACAACTACTTCCTGGGGAACTGGGACGCCTCGAATGCATGCGGCGATGTCACCATTCTGACAGAGAACCAGGTGATGTACGGCGAGGCCTGCTTCATGCTGGAAGGCTGTCAGCCGGGCAGTACATCGTGGAGGCAGACACTCGGCACAGACATTTCTCCCGTGCCCGACACGACGCACAAGACTGTCTATTGCTTCTCCCACGTACATTGCGACGGCACGCCCTACACCACCATCGGCGACTTCACCAACGACGCGTCGCTCAACATGCAGGACGAGCACAACTTCCTGAACGGCATCTGTCAGTACTGCGGACGCATCAAGTTGGAATACTTGCCACGCGACGAACGCGGATACTACATGATTGCTTCGGCAGAAATGCTCAATCAGTTCGCACACCTGATAGACCAGGGATATACGGACATCTGCGGTGTGTTGACCGACGACATTGACTTCACCGCCTATCCCTCCACGATGATCGGACAAAGCAAGACTTATAGCGGGACCTTCGACGGCGCCGGCCACACCATCACCATCGCGCTGGTTCGAAATGCGGACTATGCCGGACTCTTCTGCCACCTGTCGGGAACGGTGCAAGACCTCATTGTGCGTGGCACGATAACCACAAGCCAGAAGTTTGCCGGCCTTGCTGCCGAACTGCTGGGCGGCACGCTGCTCCGATGCCAGAGCTACATCGACATCAACGGCACCATCAGCGGCGACGGCACTCACGGCGGGCTGACCGGCCTCTTCAGCGAGGCTGATGGCATCGGCGTGCTGCAGGATTGCATCTTCGCCGGCAGCATAAACGGCAACGCAGTAGATTGCTGCGGAGGACTCGTGGGCTGGGCTACGGCGACAGGATTCATATCAAACTGCCTCATGAAGGGCAGCATGAACATCAGCTCGAACGGCGGCGACATCCTCTGCCGCAACAACAGCAAAGCCATTGTCCTCGACACATACTACTACACGGATTGGAACGCCCAGGTGTCTGCCGATGCAAAAAGCACCGACTACTACGACATGCGAAGCGGGAAGCTGTGCTACGAGCTCAATGCCGGCAGGACGGATGGGAAGCAGGCCTGGTTCCAGACACTCGACGAGGACAGCTATCCCGTGCCCGACAACAGGCATCAGCCCGTCTGGTACTACGGAGACTCATACCGCAACGACAATCCCGTCGGCATCCCCGACCAGTTGGCAGACGGGAAACGGCCTGACGATGAATGGTACGACCTCAGCGGCCGCCGCATCCTCGGCACGCCGTCTCACGGCATTTACATCAAGGGAGGACGCAAGTTCGCCTTCCCCGTCACACAACACCGCAGGGGGAGTTGATTGATTTATCATGATGCAGCAATTGATTTATCATGATGCAGCAATTGATTTATCATGATGCAGCAATTGATTTATCATGATGCAGCAACGAACATAACACGCTAAGTATGGCAACACACATCGCTGAAAGAGTTAACGCACTACGCGACTATTTGCAACGGAACGGCCTGAGTGCCTTCATCTTCCCAAGCACGGACCCGCATCAGGGCGAGTATGTGCCCGAGCATTGGCAGACGCGGAAGTGGATTTCGGGCTTCGACGGAAGTGCCGGAACCGCCGTCGTCACCCTCTCCGACGCAGCGCTTTGGACAGACAGCCGTTATTTCATCGCCGCCGCCCAGCAGCTCGAAGGCACACCCTTCACGCTCATGAAGGACGGACTGCCGGAGACACCTTCCATCACCACTTGGCTTACAGACCAAATTGAAAATGGAAAATTGAAAATTGAAAAGGAGGCGGAAGGCTGTGACCTCAATCTTCAATCTTCAATCTTCAATAATAACACGGTCGGAGTGGACGGTGAAGTCTTTACGCCAGCCGAGATAGAGGAGCTGAGGTCTGCGTTGGGCAAGGCCGGCATCCTGCTCAGGACGGACCTCGACCCTGCCGAAGAGCTCTGGACAGACCGCCCGCCTATCCCCAAGAACAAGGTGGAGATTCAGCCTTTGGAGTTCGCCGGAGAGTCGGCCGAAAGCAAGATAGAGCGCGTGCGGCAGGCGCTTTGCGAGCAGAACGCCGACAGCATCCTCATCTCCCAACTGGATGAAATAGCCTGGCTCCTCAACATGCGAGGCTCCGACGTACATTGCAACCCCGTTTTCGTCAGCTATGTCCTGCTCACTCAGGACGAGGTGACGCTCTTCATCGACAGCGAAAAGCTCGACGACAGCGTAAAGGACTACCTAAAAAGAATAGGTGTAAGGGTAAAACCATACGGAGAAATCCAGACCCTCTCTATCTCTCCCTTAAAGGGAGAGGACAAGGCTCAGAAAGCCTCCCCTTTAAGGGGAGGTTTGGTAGGGTCTTTGAAGTCGGTCAAGAACCCTGCCGAGATAGCTGGTTTCCGCAGGGCGATGATTCGCGACGGCGTGGCGATGGTGAAGTTCCTGCGTTGGTTGAAGCCAGCCGTAGAAGCAGGAAAGGAGACAGAACTCAGCATCGACAGGAAGCTGACGGCTTTGAGGGCAGAGCAAGACCTGTACCGAGGCCTCTCGTTCGACACGATTGCCGCCTACGGACCGCATGGCGCCATCGTCCACTACGAAGCCACTCCGGAGTCGGACGTCGTGCTCGAGCCCAAAGGCTTGCTGCTGCTGGACAGCGGCGCTCAGTACCAGGACGGCACGACCGACATCACACGAACTATCGCGCTCGGTCCGCTGACGGACGAGGAACGACTCGACTACACCTTGGTGCTCAAGGGACACATACGCTTGGCGCTCACCAGGTTCCCCGACGGCATCAGCGGCACGCAGATAGACGCGCTGGCTCGCTATGCGATGTGGCAGCACGGCATCAACTACGGACACGGCACCGGGCACGGCGTCGGCTCGTATCTGTGCGTCCACGAAGGGCCTCATCAGATTCGCCACACATGGAAGCCCGCCCCGCTGCATGCAGGCATGACGGTCACCAACGAGCCCGGCATCTATCGCCAAGGCAAGCATGGCGTGCGCATCGAGAACACGATGCTCATCATCGACGGCGGCGAAACAGAGTTCGGCCGCTTCCTGCGTCTCGAACCGCTCACGCTCTGCCCCATCGACCTCACCCCCGTCCTCTGGGACATGATGACGCCGGAAGAGATAGCCTACCTCGAAGCATATCACAAGAAGGTATATGACGCTCTCTCTCCTCTTCTTAATAAAGAAGACAGCCAGTGGCTCAAGGTTCAGTGTGTTGCGATGCCATCGCAACATATATAACAAAATCATCAACATCTATGGCAATAATCAAAACACTCAAGGGGATGCCCGCTCCCCGATTCGGCAAGCACTGTTACTTCAGCGAAGGCGCCGTGATAGTGGGCGATGTGGAGATGGGCGACGACTGCACCGTCTGGTTCAACGCCGTCGTGCGAGGCGACGTACATTTCGTCAAGATAGGAAACCGCACGAACATCCAGGACAACTCGTGCATCCATACGCTCAACGGCAAAGCGCCTTGCATCCTGGGCGACGACGTGACCATCGGCCACTGCGTCACCCTGCATGGCTGCGAAGTGCAGGACGGAGCGCTCGTCGGCATGGGCGCAACGGTGCTCGACCACGCCGTGGTGGGCAAAGGCGCCATCGTAGCAGCAGGAGCGCTCGTGCTCAGCAACACACAGATAGGCGACGGCGAGCTCTGGGGCGGCGTGCCTGCCAAATTCATCAAGAAGGTTGACGCCGAGCAGGCTCAAGCCCTGAACAAGACCTACGCACGCCACTACATCGAATACAGCGACTGGTTCCGCGAAGCCGACAGCGACCCAAGGAACACGCAAACAGTGACAACCAGCGAAGACTATAAACCAATCTAGGATAACTCTTAACCCTAAACTATGAACTCTAAACTCTTAATGGCCCTTCTGTGCCTATGCTTCCTCGCTTGCAATACTGGCAAGGAGGCCGAGATGAAGACAAGCACCGTGACGAACCCCATCCCGCTGAAGTTCGGCGACCCCTTCCTGCTGCATGCCAGCGACGGGCGTTACTACATGTACGGCACTTCGCTCGGCGACGGCTTCGAAGCCTTTGTGAGCGACGACCTCGTAGAGTGGGACTCGTGCGGACAAGTGTATAAAGGCGGCAGCCCCAACCAGTGGAACCTCGACTGCTTTTGGGCGCCGGAGGTTTACGAGCGTGGTGGCAAGTACTATCTCTTCTATAGTTCCAACTACAGAGAGAACCCGACGCACGAAGGCGAGAACTTCAAGATCGGTGTGGCCGTCAGCGATTCTCCTGCAGGCCCCTTCAAGGACCTCTACGACCGCCCTGTCTTCAATCCCCCCTATCCCATCATCGATGCCAATGTTTACTTCGACGACAAGACTGGCAAGTGCTATCTCTACTTCAGCCGCTGCTGCTATAAGCATGCCGTGGAGAGCGAGATAGCAGACAGCCTGCGCCAGGCCGGCAACTTCCAGGAGATAGAGGAGAGCTGGGTCTATGGCGTCGAGCTGAAGCCCGACTTCAGTGGCGTCATCGGAGAGCCTGTGCTGCTGCTCTGTCCGCCTACAGAACTTGAAGACAAGCAGAGCGAATGGGAGAGCCGCAGCGCCACGCATGGCGAGGTGAACCGCCGCTGGACGGAAGGCAGCTACCTCTTCCGCGAAGGCGACACATATTATATAATGTATAGCGCGAACCACTATGGCGGACAGTACTATGCAGTAGGTTATGCCACAGCCGACAACCCACTCGGTCCCTTCACGAAGGCAGAGAACAATCCTGTGCTGCAGGAGAACGTGAGCCGCGGCGGCAAGGTGATGGGCACAGGCCACAACATGGTGATTACGATGCCCGATGGCAATCGCTACTGCGTCTATCACGGTCGCATGACAAGCAATCCGGGAGAACGCGTCGTCCTGATGGACAAGATCAACATCGACGAGAACGGTGTCCTCACGGTCGAGGGACCAACGACTGATGCACAAGAGATCACATACTAACAGAGGGCTCTTCTTTTTCCTCCTCCTTCTTGTCAGCCTGCCTGCCTTCCCGTTAGGACACAAGCTGACGGGCACGGTCATTGGCACGCCGAAAGGCTACAACTACAGCACCGGCGGCAGTTCTTCCACCGTGAACATCGGTCCATGGGCGTTCGACGGAGACCTTACGACCTACTTCGCTGCGTCCTCTACGAGCGGTGGCTGGGTGGGGCTCGACCTCGGGAACACATACATCATCACGAGGATTGGCTTTGCCGCAAGCACGCGCAGCAATGGCCCCGATCGCACTTTGCTCGGCCTCTTTGAAGGCGCCAACCAGCCCGACTTCTCCGACGCCCTGCCTCTCTTCATGATAAAGGAGGAGGCGCCTTCCTGGGAGATGACATACACCGACGTGAATGTCTCGCGGGCCTTCCGCTATGTCCGCTACAAAGGCATCGAAGGCACGCGCAGCACGATGGCGGAGCTGGAGTTCTGGGGGTACGACTCGACAGGCGACGACAGCCAGTTCTACCAGGTAACGAACCTGCCGACAGTCGTCATACACACCGCATCGGGCAGCGATCCTGTCGACAAGGTCAACGAACTTGAGTCGAACATCAGCATCATCTCGAACGACGGCAAGACCATCCTCGAGCAGGACGGCACGTCGCGCCTCAGAGGCAACAACTCGATGACGCACCCCAAGAAGCCTTATCGCATCAAGTTCAGCGAGAAGCGCCGCCCTCTCAACGCAAAAGCCCTAGCGAGGAAATGGACGCTCATCAACAACTATGGCGACAAGACCTTGCTGCGCAACTGCCTGGCATTCGAGATAAGCAAGCGCGTGGGCATCGGCTTCACGCCATACTGCCAGCCTGTCGATGTCTTCATGAACGGCGAGTACAAGGGCTGCTACCAGTTCTGCGACGCCATCGACATCCGCCCGCACCGCGTGGACATCTACGAGATGGACAGCACCTGCACGGAGGGCGACATGCTCACCGGCGGCTACCTCATTGAGATTGATGCCTACGCCTCGAGAGAGCCCAAGCACTTCACCTCCAACCGCAACACGCCGGTCACCGTCAAGTACCCCGACGCCGACGACATCCTGTCGCTGCAGTTCAACTACATCAAGCAATACTACGGCGCCTTCGAGAACACGCTCTACAAGAGCTACTGGAAAGACCCAGAGCGGGGCTATCGGCAATACCTCAACATGCCAAGCTTCCTGAGGCATTTCATCGTTGGAGAATTCTCCGGCAACACCGACACCTACTGGAGCACCTACATGTACAAGGACCGCTACGAGACGCAGTTTTTCGTGGAGCCTGTCTGGGACTTCGACCTCGCCTTCGAGAACGACGACCGCACCTACCCCATCTGCAACCTCTCGGACTACATCTATCGCACCAAAGGCTCCTATGCGGGCAACTTCAAGACTCTGGTGGACCGCATGCTGATATCAGACTATAGCGCAGCAGCCGCGCTGCAAGAGATGTGGGCGAATGTCCGCTACTTCAACGGCATCAACGTCAGGGAATTGCAGGCTTATGTCGACAGCATGGCAAACGAGCTGATGGAGTCGCAAAGGCTCAATTTCATCCGATGGCCCATCATGAACAAGAAGGTCCATCAGAACCCGAAGCTATGGGGCAGCTACGAAGCCGAGGTGCAGAACGTCAAGGACTACTTGGAGCGACGCATCGCATGGATGGACAACAAGCTGAAATACAACGAGGAAGCCTTCGCCACGAGCCAACGGCCTACGGTCAATGAGCAATGGTCGAGGGCAGAGATACATGTCTGGGGGCGTCGCATCTTCATCAGCGGCATTCCGGGAGGCACGCCCTACTATGTCTTCTCCACACAAGGAAGACTCGAAGCACAGGGCATCAGCGGGGAAGAAGGGCCGCTGCTGAAATCGGGAATCCACATCATCAGCATCAACGGAAATACACAAAAAGTGCTGGTGAAATAACCCCCCTACAGAGGGTTTGAAAACGCCGCCTGCGGAAATGGCCAACGCCGCACGCGGGGATTGCCATCGCCGCACGCGGAAATTGCCAACGCCGCACGCGGCGTTTTCAGGCTCCCCATACGGCATCCGAAAGGTCCACATAAGACACTCATCCACAAACAGATACGCGATTTGCATTCCAACTCCCCTCCCTATAAAGAAGAGAGGCATGGTTGGGGTATGCAAAAGTGGGGTATCTTTCACCCCACCCCTCGCTTCGCTCTGCCCCTCCCCTTTTGGGAATGGGAGGGGAGTAAGGGAAGTTGTGCTCTCCGCCCTTAAGGAAAGGAGTGACCGAGGGCCGAGATGGGATATGCAGAGCCCTGCAAGCCGTTTCCGCAGACACCAATAATAAGAATTTAACGGTTAAATAACCCTTTCCCTGTAGTCCTTTCTGTGTTTTACAGCAGAAACCATTCACTTTTTTTCAATCAAACAAGGAAAAATTAACATTTTTGTTTATCTTTGCAAGCAGAAACACTTATAAAGGCTGTGGCAAGAATAACCACATCGCCCTTCCCATGCTTCTATTCCTACACGCTAACCCACAAATTCACTTACATATAACCCCTAAACTTATACAGCTATGAAAACGACAACTGCTAAGCGCTGGATGCCGCCAGGGAGGAGCATCCTCGCTATTCTGACGCTGCTGCTCCTGCATACGGGCATGGCCTTTGCCTGGACACCCGACGACTACTGGGTTCACGAGTCCTATGCCGACGGGGAAGGAACGGTGTATCTGTGCTTTGCCTGTGAGGAGTGCGGAGCCCGCTATGGCGAAGAACAAGATTATGACCCGTTTACAGAGTATGCATCGGATATCTGGAGTGACATCGAGAACAATCTGATGGAAAACTTCTGCGAAGAATGCGGCTATTGCAGCGAAAATGGCAACGACGAATGCTATACCCGCCATCACTGTGCCGACTGCGGAGCCTGTTTGGACGACGATGAGAGCTACGATTTAGGCCTCGGATTCCGCACGTGTGATTCCTGTTGGGAGAGTTTGATGGCCCAGTATCCCGAGATGTTCTGTAACTATTGTACCCTGGCTTTCAGAAGCGGTGCAAAGGAGTGCGGCTGTACCGACATGGTCGTTTGGCATTGCACAGACTGCTCCGAAGTGCAATGCGAGAACTGTGGCGGCTGCATGGTTGTGGCCGGCGAGGAGACCTATCTGGCCGAGAACGCCTGCATGGAGCACAACATCTGCGGTTTATGCCTCGAGGGAGACCTCGGCGAGGACGGCATCCACTGCCCCGAGTGCCACAACTGCGACCAGGAGATATGTTCCGAGTGCGGCCTCTGCGAAGGATGCTATATGGACGAGAATCATTGTCCCGAATGTGACTTCTGCTTCGGCTACGGCAACAATATACAATGGTGCCTGCAAGACGGCGAACACTGCATCCACTGCTGCGAAGACAACGATTGGATATGCGGTGAGTGCGGCGATTGCGTAGAAGCCTCCGGCAAAGAGATTTGCGATGATTGTGGCCTTTGCGAAGAATGCTGCAACGAAAAATCTGAAGATTCGGGGTGCACGCACGGCTATTGCCTCCTGTCGGGCGACTACGAAGAGCATGCCTGTCCCGAGTGCGGAACCTGCCCCGAGGACACGGAATGCCCGGACTGCATGCTCTGCGAAGATTGCCAGCAAGACTATCATTGCGAGCATGAAATATGTCTCGAGAGCAGCGAATGGGACGAGCATCTCTGCTCCGACTGCGGCAACTGCTTCGAGCCCGACGAACTCTGCGAGTTTTGCGGCAAGTGCGAGGATTGTGCCGACGGTTACCATTGCGAACACGGCTACTGCCCCGACGACAGTTCCTTCGAGGACGACTCCGACCACTTCATCTGCCAGCAATGCGGCGACTGCTACGAAGGCTTCGACCGCTGCGAATATTGCGAGCTCTGCAACGATTGCTGCGGTGCCAACACCTCGTCGATGGGTTGCGACCACGACTTCTGCGTGGAGAGCGAAGACTTTGCCGAGCACTGGTGCTACGAAGACGAGCAATGCCTGGAGAAGTGCAACCACAATGCCGACTGCGCTCACAACAGCATTAGCAGCGAATGGGAGAGCGACGGCAAGGCTCACTGGAAGGTCTGCGAGGACTGCGGCGCTGCCGTCAACAAAGCCATCCACACCGAAGGACAGACCGTTACCGTGAGCGAGCCCAATCCCCTTATGCACTTGAACGGCACAGCCAACGTGTACTGCGCCGTCTGCGAGCAGTTCACAGGAACAGTCTCCATACCTTATGTTCCCATACCCGAAGACGGCTCGCCCTACATCATCGACCAGCCCAAGGACTACGAGGGCAAGACGAGCGACATAGCCTACAACGAGGTGCCACGCTATGCCACCTATACCGTGAAGGCAGGAGGCAAGAACCTGACTTATCAATGGTACAGACTTATACGCTCATCTACTCCAACGAAGTTAGTGGACAAGCAAGGAGATTCGTTTTATTACGATATCAGCGGCAAGGATGAGATTAGCGGTGCAACGACTAACAGATTGACTGTTTTTGTTTTCGGTTGCTCCTGCTATGATACATATGAGTACTATTGCGTCATCACCAACGACAAGGGCAGCGTGACGACAAGACGCGCCAAGCAGAATGCTCAGCATGTGTATGGCTGGTATATGGACAATGGTGACGGAACGCACAGCTATCATTGCAATGGTGACGGCTGCGAGGAAGTGAAGTCCAACTCGAAGCACCGCTTTGGAGAATGGACACTCATTCGTCCTGCCACAGACACCCAAACAGGCTTGTACGAACAGAAATGCCAGGACTGCCTCAACAAGAAGCAGACCGTCATTCCAAAGGTTGAGCCCGGACACACGCATAAGTATGACCAACCTCGCTACAACAACACAGAGCACTGGTTCGCCTGCAAGTGCGGCGTGCTGAGCCCAGCCACCCGCGAAGCCCACCTTTGGGACAAAACCGTAGTGACACAGCCTGCCACCGAGAAGCATCCTGGTCAGAAGGAGATTACATGCACCAAGTGTGGCATGACGAAGACCGAGAAGATCGACAAGCTGCCTCACACCCACGTATGGTATACGCTCAACGACAATAATATGTGGATACAGCAGAGCGGTAAGGCTCGCGAACCCAACTCCAAGTATTGGGGCCGCTACAGCGACTACCACTTCTTCCGCTGCAAATCCTGCGATGCTGTGAGGAACGAGAACCACGCCTGGATGTTCTGGTCTGTGAAAGGCACTCCGACATCGGATAATCCAGGAGCCATGTCGCGGCAGTGCGTCACCTGTTTCTACAGTGAGTATAAGACCTTCCCCAATGGCACCTATCCCATCCTTATGATTGGCGCAACGGCCGACAAGTTCTATGCCCGTCCAGGCGAGACAGTCACGATTACTTATGACCCCATTGCCGCCCAGTATGGTAATGGCGACGACAGCTACCCATACCCCGTGAAACTGAAGAAGTGGCACGACCTGGTTAGCTGGGATGGAAGTAGCGACATTCCTTATGGCAATAGCTGGATTACAGTCCCACGCACAGTATTTAGTAATCCGACTGCTCAGACTACCACATTCGTAATGCCTAACGGTCCTGCTACCGTAGTCGCCGAAGTTGAAGAATGCCACCACACCAGAGAAGGCTGGAATGACCAGATGAATCCCACCTGTACCCTCTACGGACATAAGCGTGACCGCGTCTGCCTGGATTGCGGAAAGGTAACTATTCCCGGCCAGCCCATCGCTCCTCTGGGTCATGTTCTGTCCAATACACCTGTACCAGGAACAAAACAGACAGTTTATTGTACCAATTACATTGCCGGTGTTGGTAAAGTAACTGACACTTCTGCTCGCGGCTATAGTGGCGACTTTATCTGCACCCGTTGCAATCTGAGCGTCAGGGGCAAGGCAATACCTGTTGCGCATGGATACTATGACACCAGAACTGGCAGCGTAATCAACTACAACAGTCATTGGGAGAACGAACGCGAAGAGACCTGCACATCCGATGGTTACTATGGCGACAGATACTGCGACCACTGTGGAGAGATGACAGACAAAGGCCATAAACTCGAGCGTCTCGGCCACGACTGGGGCGAATGGACAGTCATCCGCGAAGCCACTACAAGAGTGAAGGGAATGGAGCAGCGTGTCTGTGCACGTGATGAAAGTCACAAGGAAACGCGCGTAACAGACTACTCCGGTCCCGACTATCGCCTCAAAGCCGACAAGACGAAACTCGTCTTCGAATACACCTATGGCAAGCCCATCGCACCGCAGACCGTCACCTTCACCTCCGTGGGACGCAACCCGATAACAAGCATTCAGAAAGCCTCTGACTGGGAACTTGGCTGTTCCAGCATAAGTGTAATCGGCATGAGGGTAACCATCAAGCCAACGAAGGACCTGGATTGGATGATGGCTGGCGAGCAAGAGGTGGTAGGCGTAGATCTAGTCAACACGGGAGAAGGCCAGATTAGCTCTGAAAACATCACGGCTCCCAGCATCACCTACACCATCAAGTTCAACAAGGGAACTCTCAACCTGCTTTTGCCGAACAAGGTGTACATAACCCGTCCCGGTAAGAAATTCATGTCGCCTACACCGAGGGCTAATCACACAATAGCAAATGTGAAGGTCAAGTGGACTTCTTCGGACAACAGCGTGGCAACCGTCAATCCCGAGACTGGCGAAGTGACGCCTCTGTCTGGCGGCGATGTGAAGATCTATGCGAACTTCGAAGGCGACAGATACTATAAGTCCGAGAAGGTTTACTATCAGCTGACGGTTATCGGAGAGCAGGAGTTTGCCGGCAACCTCTGGCAGATCTATTTAGACCGGACGGGGGAAAAGCAAGTTACCGACCCTGTGGCAAATACGCTGAAGATAAAGCCGGCGGCAGAAGGTGGCGGCAAGGTGGACGTCAGCTTTAGCTCATTTACCTTCGTTCAGGGGAACACTAAGCTATTGGGCATCAACGTTCCTGGTGTCAATGTGTATGACTTCAACGACGGTTCTGTCATCTACGATATGCCAAGTACCACGGCTCTGGATATAGGGACAATCAATGGAATTCTCCTCGCCAGAGGACAGATAGAAGGCATTCAGGGAACACCCACCGGCCAGCCCATAATGATGTTGCAGATGTCCACCGGCAGGCTGAACACGTTAAGAGAATACACGATTGTCTTCGGTCCCGAAGGCTCGACATTGAAGGAAATCCTCATGGTTTACGATCGCATTACAGGCATCGACGAGATAAAGGACAATAACGACGATGACGCCATCTACGACCTCTCTGGGCGCAAGCTCGAGGCTGTGAAGCAATCTGGCATCTACATCAAGGGCGGCAAGAAGATCTTGGTTAAATAGTTCACCCTACTAAAAGCGAATCAGGGAGCAATGTTGTGTTGCTCCCTGATTTGTTATATATAATATAATAATGTGTGGCTCGCTTAGTCGCAGCCGAAGATGTCGCGGGTATAGACCTTGTCGCGGACGTCGTCGAGGACAGACTCATAGCGGTTGGCCACGATGGCCTGCGACTGCTTCTTGAAGGCCTCGAGGTCGTTCACGACGCGCGAGCCGAAGAAGCTCTCGCCGTCCTGCAGCGTGGGTTCGTAGATGATGACCTCTGCGCCCTTTGCCTTGATGCGCTTCATGATGCCTTGTATGGCCGACTGACGGAAGTTGTCGCTGCCCGACTTCATGGTGAGGCGGAAGACGCCGATGACGCAGTTGCGCTCGCTCTGGCTGTCCCACTGGGCATTCTCGCTGTAGTAGCCTGCCATGCGGAGCACGGCGTCGGCGATGTAGTCCTTGCGGGTGCGGTTGCTCTCCACGATGGCCGTCATCATCTGCTGCGGCACGTCGCGGTAGTTAGCGAGCAGCTGCTTGGTGTCCTTCGGCAAGCAGTAGCCGCCGTAGCCGAAGGAAGGGTTGTTGTAGTGCGTGCCGATACGCGGGTCGAGGCCGACGCCGCGGATGATGGCCTTCGGGTCGAGGCCCTTCACCTCTGCGTACGTGTCGAGCTCGTTGAAGTAGCTGACGCGCAGGGCGAGGTAGGTGTTGGCAAAGAGTTTGACGGCCTCTGCCTCCTTCATGCCCATGAAGAGTGTGTCGATGTTCTCCTTCTCAGCGCCTTCCTGCAGGAGCTTGGCAAAAGTCTCAGCATACAGCTTGGCATCGGGGTTGCCGATGGCTGTGATGGCAGCATTCTCCTCTGTGAAGTTGCTGTCGCTTATCTCGAGAATCTTGGGGTAACCGACAATGATGCGCGAGGGGTAGAGGTTGTCGTAGAGCGCCTTGCTCTCGCGGAGGAACTCAGGAGAGAAGAGCAGATTGAACTTCTTGCCTTTCAGCTCGGGCTTGTAGAGGAACGTCAGGGCATACTTTGCATAGAGGCTACGGCAATAGCCGACGGGGATGGTGCTTTTGATGACCATCACGGCATCGGGGTTGACCGAGATGACCAGATTGATGACATCTTCGATGTGGTGCGTGTCGAAGAAGTTCTTCACCGGGTCGTAGTTTGTTGGAGCGGCGATGACAACGAAGTCGGCATCCCGGTAGGCAGCGGCACCGTCGAGCGTGGCCTTCAGGTTCAGCTTCTTCTCAGCAAGATACTTCTCGATGTATTCGTCCTGGATGGGCGAGATGCGGTTGTTTATCTTCTCTACCTTCTCGGGAATCACGTCCACAGCCGTCACCTCATGATGCTGGCTGAGCAGCGTGGCGATGGACAAGCCTACATAGCCCGTGCCTGCCACTGCTATTTTAAGATCACTAAAGTCTCTCATCTTATCATTTACCATTTAACGATTTACCATTTACCATTTAACGATTTGGCATTCGCCATTTACTATTAGCTTTTATTCTTACCTTTTTCTGTGCAAAGATACGAAATAATCCCTAATCTCTAAGCTCTAATCCAAAAAAACTTTGTACCTTTGCAAACAAATGGCTAAAGGCAAGTGATTAAATGTTAAACAAGAGGTGACGTTCGACGACATCATAGGACAGGAAGATGTGAAGCTGCACCTTCGTAGGCTTCTCAACGAGAACAAGTTACCGCATGCCATCATGTTCTGCGGACCGAAAGGTGCGGGCAAGTTGCCGCTGGCGCTTGCCTTTGCACAGATGCTGCTCTGCCAGCATCCTACCGAGGAAGGTGCTTGCGGCGTGTGCTCCGACTGCCGGATGTCTTCCCTATGGACGCATCCCGACCTGCATTTCTCCTTTCCTATATATAAGGGCAAGAGCAGCGACAAGCCTGTCTCCGATGACTTCCTGCAGGAATGGCGCGACCAGATAAGCCGCTCTGCATATTTCGACATCGAGGACTGGCTGGAGGACATCGGGGCAGAGAACCAGCAGATAGTCATCTATGTGCAGGAGAGCGACAGCCTGCAGAGGAAGCTTGCCCTGAAGTCGAGTCAAGGCGGACGCAAGGTGGTGGTCATCTGGCTGCCGGAGCGCATGAACGAGCAGACGGGCAACAAGCTCCTGAAGCTCATCGAGGAGCCTCCTGTCGGCACGCATTTCCTGCTGGTCAGCCAAGAGCCCGACCTCGTGCTCGGCACCATACAGAGCCGTGTGCAGCGCATCAATGTGCCGGCCCTGCCGGAAGAGGTTGTCAGCCAAGCCTTGCAAGAGCGCCACGACATGCAGCCGGACGATGCGAACCTGCTGGCACACATCGCCCAGGGCAGCTACACCGAGGCGCTGAAACGCATGCAGCGCGACTCGGAGCAGCAGCTGTTCTTCGACCTCTTCGTGCAACTGATGCGCCACAGCTATGCCCGTCGCATCAAGGAGATGCAGGCGTGGTCGCTCGCCGTGGCCGAGCTCGGCAGGGAACGCCAGAAGCGAATGCTCGACTACTTCCAGCAGCAACTGCGCGAGAACTTCATCTACAACTTCCACCAACCCAAGATAAACTTCCTCGGTCGTGAGGAGGAGAACTTCAGCACACGCTTTGCGCCGTTCATAGGCGAGCGCAACGTTGTCGGCATCATGAACGAGCTGAGCGACGCGGCCCGCGACATCGCACAGAACGTCAGCGCACGAATGGTTTTCTTCGACCTCGCACTGAAAATGATTGTACTGCTGAAGCAGAATTAAGAGTTAAGAGTTAAGAATTAAGAATTAAGAGTTAAGAGATAAGAATTAAGAGTTAAGAGTTAAGAATCAAGAATGAGGAGTTAAGAAAGAAGGATTACAAAAAACGGTTCCCATACCCGTGGCAGGAATCGATTCTTGATTCTTCCCTTTTAATTCTTAATGGAACGACGACAATGGATAAGCAATACCAAAGTGGCGAAGGCGGACATGGATTCGCTGCCCAAAGCGCCAATACAGGGCACTACGCCCAGCTCAACACCTATGACTATCTGGCCGATGTTCCCGGCAACAGTGAGGTGACCGACCTCGTAGAGGTGCAGTTCAAGAACACCCGCAAGGCATACTTCCACAACTGCGACAACCTGCCGCTCAAGAAGGGCGACATCGTGGCCGTCGAGTCGAACCCGGGGCACGACATCGGCGTGGTGTCCCTCACGGGAAAGCTCGTGCCATTGCAGATGAAGCATGCCAACCTGAAGCCCAACGAGGAGATACGCAAGGTCTATCGACTGGCTCGGGAGACCGATATGGAACGCTATGCCGAGGCAAAGGCCCGCGAGCACGACACGATGATACAGAGCCGTCAGATAGCCAAGGACCTGGGCCTCGAGATGAAGATTGGCGACGTGGAGTATCAGGGCGACGGCAACAAGGCCATCTTCTATTACATAGCCGACGGCCGCGTTGACTTCCGCCAGCTCATCAAGGTGCTGGCCGACGTTTTCCACGTTCGCATCGAGATGAAGCAGATAGGAGCGCGCCAGGAAGCAGGTCGCATCGGCGGCTTCGGGCCCTGCGGACGCGAGCTTTGCTGTGCCGGATGGATGAAGAACTTCCAGAGTGTGGGCACAGGAGCCGCTCGCTTCCAGGACCTGAGCCTCAACCCGCAGAAGCTTGCAGGGCAGTGCGCCAAGCTGAAATGCTGCATGAACTATGAGGTGGACCAGTATGTGGAGGCCTCACGCAAGCTGCCGCCCCGCGACACAATACTCTACACGCAGGACTCCGAATACTTCCTCTTCAAGGCAGACATCCTGTCGGGACAAGTGACCTACTCCACCGACAAGCGCAACGCCGCCAACCTCGTCACCATCAATGCCGAGCGGGCAAAAGCCGTCATCGAGATGAACCAGCGCGGCGAGAAACCCGTCGCACTCGAAGAAGGCGGGCACAAAGAGCCCGAGCGCCCCGTTGACCTCGCCACGCAGGAAGACCTCAACCGCTTCGACAAGAAGAAGCGCAAGAAAAAGAACCGCAACAAACAGCGTCGCGGCGACAGCCATACCGAATGACGCATCGCAATTTCTGGCTCGCTCTAGGCTTGCTTCTCGCTGCCTGCAACAACAGGGGTACGCTCTTGCACAGCTACAAGCCGTTGCCCGCCGAGGGTTGGGAGAGGCGCGACACCGTTCGTTTCCTCCTGCCGGAAGCCGAGGCGGACATCGACGGCACACTCTTCATCGGACTTCGCACGACTGCAGGCATCGGCATCCGCAACATAGTGCTCGCCATTGAGCAATGCCTCGATGCACCCCACGCCTATCGATGCGACACGGTCCGCTATCCCCTGACCGATGCCGAAGGCTATGCCCTCACCAAAGGCGTCAATCATTATCAGTACGAGACACAGCAGCTCCCCCTCCACATGCAGAAGGGGCAGAGCGGCTCCGTCCGCATCCATCACCTCATGACAAACGAGGTAATCCCCAACATCACAGAGGTCGGCATCAGGTTCGACCGGTAGAAACGCCCAACCCCTGCAGCGGCGTTCGTTGATTCATCATGATGCAGCAATTGATTATTCATGATGCAGCAACGAACATCGCGTGGCATGTTTGGCAACGAAGCAGGGGAAGCAGAGCCGGCAGGCACATGGAAAAAGGCATTGCTGCGACCTTCGGCCACTCCTCCAACATGGTGCGGAGAGCATTGACTCTCCCCGGCTCCACGCCCTTTCCCAGCATACCCCACCCCTACCCCTCCCCTTAAATGGGAGGGGAGCTGGGATGCCAACTTCCCTTACCCCAAAGAGCGGAGAGTGCCTACCAGAAGGGATGGGGAGGCCGCTTCACAACAGCGGAGAGTGCTTACCAGAAGGGATGGGGAGACCGCTTTCAACTCCCCTCCCAGTTAAGGGGAGGGGACGAGCGAAGCGAGGGGTGGGGTGAAAAAACGGCTGTGGACGTTTCCATCGGACGGCAACAAAAAAAGGCAACTCCCCATGAGAGAGTTGCCTTTTTCTGTTGATTCAAGGAATATTATTCTTCGCCCCAGATGTCCCAGGCGTTGTCCTCGTTAGCCAATGTCTTGTCTCCACTGACGGTTGTGCCGCTAATGATGGGCAGGCTCTCGGCAAGCATCTGAGCTGCCTGAGCTTCTTCAATCTTAATTGCAGGTGCAATGTATCTCATAGTCTTATATGTTTAATTATTTGTTATTACATTATTATATATAGCTTCCTCCCCCGAAGAGGAGGAAGCCTGACTTTTAATAAAGCACCTTCTTGCCGTTCACGATGTTGATGCCCTTTTGCATCTTGCCGACGCGCTGACCGGCGAGGTTGTAGATGAGGCCGTCCTCGACAGCATTTCCGACATTGGCGATGCCAGTAGCTTCGTCGCCTTCGAAGAAGAAGGCCTTGACGCCGGAAGCATCCTCGAGATAAGCCTTACCAGCCTTGATGGTGCCGCTGTCTGCCAGATAGAAGCCGATTGGAGATGCTTCATCGGGCTTAGCGAGAACATACAGGCCTTCGGCGGGAATATCCTCGTCAGCACCCTTCAGGACGTTGCCTTCAACCTTTGTGGCGCCTGTGGTGGGAATGAAGCTGTAGAAGCCTGCAGCACCCTTCAGGACAACGGGCTCGCCAGCTGCGATGACACCGTCGAGTGCATTCAGCTTCAGCCATGTGCTTTCTATTTCACCGGTGAATGCCTGAACGCCTTCAGGAATGGTGACGTCGGTGTCGGCAATATACTGAGTGGCATAGCCGGCCTCGGTAATCTTGTTCACGATGCCGTGAGCAGGATCGAGCACAGGAGTCTGGTCTGTTCCGATGGTCTGGCGCCATACGCTGCCGAGCATGTAAGTAAGCTCACCGCTCTGAACCTGTTCCTCTGTGACAGGAGAGAAGGTGGCCTTAGTCAGATTCTCTGCATAATACAGGCTGTAGCAGTTGTCAGCAGTGAAGGTTGCACCATTACCGCAGCGAATGATGTATCTTGCCTCGTCCCTGTAGTTTACTACTTCAGCAATTGTCCAGAAGTTGGTAAGGGTTACATTGACATTGTTGAACCAGCCGCTCAATGCACCGCAGTCCAAGTGGTTCGTTACAGAAGTGTTGGTAGAGGTAACCTTGCCGGCAGAGAAGCAGTCCGTTATGGTTACTTGCTTTATGCTTGATGAATTGCCAAAGACGCCGCCGAAGAGACCGCCGATGTTATTGTTCTTACCTGTTACATTTGCAAAGTTGCCAATGCACTCGAAGGTGCCGCCGCCATCGTGACGACCAATGAGGCTGACTACCTCAGTACCCTCAATCTCGCATGACGAATCGAGCCAGAAGTTCTTGAGCACAACGCCAGTGGTCGTATTGAACATGCCGTAGTTCTTCGGAGCGGAAGGATTGACGAGCTTGAAGTTCGAGAGCTTGTGGAACTGACCGTCGAAGGTGCCCACATAGCGTCCGGCTGTGGCATCAGTAATGCTTCCGATGGGGAACTTGGTGATGTCAGCATCGGTCATGTCGATATCGGCAGTAAGGATTGCGTCTGCATCGTATGCGCCCTTATTGACTATCTGAGCGAACATAACAAGTTCCTCTGCTGTGCCAATCTCGTAGATGCCGTCTTCGTTAGGTGTCATGATGCATGCACCGCAATAGGTGCAGAAGCCATCCACGAAGTTATGATCGTCCTGCGTCGATTCTGCAGGATTATTGGAATAAGTCACATCCTCATAGGGAGTGCCGTCGCAGTGCACTTGTCCTACCGGATAAACGATGCCATGAGTTGCGTCGAGCACAGGATACAGATCGCTTGTGAGAGCCGGAGCAACAGCTTCGAAGTCGTCCACGCCTGCCACAACATTGATAGCATAGGTGGTACCTGTGACAACAATATTGAGCGTGATGTCAATAACTGCATAAAGCTTGTCATTGTTAACCTTGCCACTGAGTGTGTAAGGAAGGTTCTTGAAGTAAGGTTTCAACATAGCGTACTCACTAGGAATGTTCTCGTTAGGAACATCGTATGTACCTTCCTTTGAGAATGTGCCGTCGTCATTGACAACAACGCCATCGAGGCTGATGTCGCCTACTGTGAGCTCCTGGCCCATCACGCTGATAACTAAGTCTGTAAGCATGAAGGTGTAGGTGCCGTCGCCATTCTCGCTCAAAGTAACGTCGGCAGTCCTCGGAGCCTTTTGCGAGCCGTTGATGGTAGCGACATACTGCTCGGCCAAGTAAACCTTCGGCTCATCCAATGTCTGGAACCAAGCCAGGTCGCCATCGCTCGTCTTGCCATTCAACAGATAAGCAACCTCACCGCTTGCAAGCTGCTCGGCTGTAACAGATGTAACTGCAGGAGATGCCAGAGCCTTCTCACCACATGAAGCAACGGCGCTGCCCTCAAGCCAGTAGTTGTTCTTAATATTAGGAACATCCTTTTTGAGTCTGCCTACGATGGCACCGCTATAAGTTGGTGTACCTTCACCTCTGTATGTAACTGCACCTACGTTCAAGCAATTAGCAACAGTTGGGCCTTCATTGTTGATGTAACCTGTGATACCGCCTGCGTTGCAACCCTTATCATAGAAGTCAATGGTGCCAAGGTTAACACAATTCTCAATCTTATCTGATGACATATAACCCACGATGCCAGCGAAGCAGTCGTGGCTGCCATCTGCAACAGTAATAGAACCGGCAAATGTACAGTTCGTGATGGTGTTGGCACCCTTCTGAGCAGAACCAAGTACACCAGCGACATGCCTTGCATCATCGCCGCCTACTTCAATAACGAGAGTTGAGTAGATATTGGAGATAGTACTGCTTTGAGCCCAACCGACAACGCCAGAGCCATTTAATGCGCCTGCAGGAACTGTCAGGCTACCGGCGATGCTGAAGTTCTCGATGGTAGCTTCGTTGACATTGCCGAAGAGACCAAACTTACCAGTAGCTACCGGTGTTGTGCCTTCGAAGTTTGTGATAGCATGACCTTGGCCGTCGAAGGAACCAGAGTAGGCAACATCGGGTGTACCGATGGCCGACCATTCATACGGGCTGACATCTGCGAGGTCAATGTCTGCAACCAATACGGCATCGGCATCAGCCTCGCCGCTGTTCACCTTCTCGGCGAAGTAAACCAGCTGCATAGCATTGGCAATCTGATAAATGCCGTCGGCTTGGGCGGGAACAGCAGTAGCTGCCAAGGCCAGCAAGCCTGTGTTGATAAAGTTCAGCGCTGCGTTGTACTTGGGAAGCAACTCGCTTGCGGGAGCGTTCATCAATGCGGCAACCGGAGTAGCAGCCATCAGCTTTTGCATCAGTGTAGCGGGAACTTCAATGCCTGCGCCTGCCAAAACTGCGGTGGCTGCTGCTGTCAGCTCATCAATCATTGCCTGACGCTCTGCTGCATAGGCTTCGTCTGAAAGCATCTTGAACTCAGCCATCTGCTGGAGTGTGCCGTTGTAGCATGATTCCAGTTCAATCTTGAAGTGTGTATAGCCCGACCATGTCTCGCTGAAGTTGAAGTAAGCGGGAGCGTAGTTAGCTGCAGGCAGGAGGTCCTGGCCGATGTTTGCCTTCTGGTCAATGAGTGTCCACGCTGTAGCATTGCGGGTGGCATCGGCATCAGCATCAAATGATGCGCCGTAAATCTTCCAGCTCTTCCAGTTACGGGCACCGCCACCATTACCGGTATCGTTACCTGTAATCATCATATATTGAGCGAGCCCAGTGCCGGCGTACTTCTTGAAGATGACGTAAGCACCGCCTTCGGGGATAGTGCCGCACCACTTGGTGCTGCTGGTTCCGTCTAACAGTTTAGCAAAGCCTTCACCAGAAGTAGCTGAGCCTACATTACCATCAAGAGCACGGTAGCCGCCAGCCAAGAATGCAGCAGACTCTGTGAGATTCTCCTTCAAAGGAATCAGCTGATTATATATCTGAGTCAGACGAACTGCGTCGGATGTGGTCTTCAGTTCTGCAAAGAGTGTTGCGAAGGTTTCCTTGTCGCTCTCAAGTGAAGGCTCAACAGCCAAGTCACCTAAGCCAGCAGCGAATTCTTCGAACTCTGCCACATAAGGAGCACGAATGGCCTCGAACTCTTCCTGTGTGCAGAGATACATCTCAGACATCTGATGCTGGTTGCCATTATGAGGTGCGTAAACCTCTACCTTATAATAGGTATAAGCGGTGCTTACACCCTGATTGAAGTCGAATGTGGCGGGATAGAAGTTCTTCATGGGCAGGTATTCTTCATTCACATCCTGTCTGTCGTCGAGAACTACCCAGCCTTCAGCATCCCTTGTAGCTTCGGCTTCTGAAGCGAAGTTGCCGCCAAAGACTTTCCAAGTCTTCCAGTTACGGCCTGTGCTGGTTGCTGTGTCGTTACCAGTCACGAGCTTGTAGAAGAAGGGCTGCATGGACTGGCCACGGAAGATGACGTACTGTGGGTCCGAGCCTTGGAAGTTGCCGCCCCACTTTGTACTTTCCTTCTTGTCGACCAAGTTGGAGCCAGGACCGTCGCCCCATGCACCGGCTGCCCAGCTGAGAGCGACGAATCTGCCGCTTTTAATGGTCTCCATCTCCTGGCGCAAGGCTGACATAGTGGCCATTGCTGCTTCGGTTTCTTCTTGAGTCGAAGCAGCTGCGAGGGCAGCCTTGCCTGCAGCGTAAGCATTGACGAGGTCGGCGTCTGAGCCTGTAGGATCATAGCTGTTCAGTACATCTGAGAAGGAAGCATCTACTGTGCAACCGTTGAGGATGAACTCACACATCTGCATGTAGCCAGCGCCTTGCAGTTCGAGAACCTCAATCTTGAAGTAAACATAGCCCTTTGTGACAGCTTCAGAGAAGTTGAAGTCAAACGGCTGGCTGTTCACGTCAGGAACGATGTCCTGTGTGATGTTACTCTTCTGGTCGAGCAATACCCAATCCTCTGCGTCGCGTGCGGCAGCAGCATCGTAAGCAAAGTTGGCACCGTAAATCTTCCATGCCTTCCAGCCACGACCGTTCCAACTTGCATTGTCATTACCCGTCACAATCGTGTAATTGGCGGGAATGACAGGCAAGTTAGCGGCATTCTTCAGGATGACGAACTGACCGCTACCGAATCCGCCTTCCCACTTGGTGCCGTTATTGCCGTCAACCAGACGAGCAATACTGCCACCATTAGTGCCGTCCACCACCTGTAGCGTAACGGCATTAACGCTTTGCACGCCCAGCAACATAAGCACCGCGGCGAGCAATGTTAATAGTTTTTGTTTTTTCATCTCGTTTTGATTTAAGGTTTATAATTGAGTTAATTGAATATGTTTTGTCGGGACAATTATATGCCTTTTGCACCTAATCGACTACAAATATACATAATTTATATATATAAACGAAAAAATCTGTTATAAAATGTTGCTAAAATTCACAAAAAAGCACTGAGAGTGTCTCAACAAAAACAAAAGAAAAACAAGGCCCTGCGAGGGACCTTGTTTTATGCTCCTAAAGGGGGTTGAAAACGCCGCGTGCGGCGATGGCCAACGCCGCACGCGGAAATGGGCAACGCCGCACGCGGAATTTGCCATCGCCGCACGCGGCGTTTTCAGGGCCTACCTGACGACCTTCTTTTTGCCGTTCTGGATGTAGATTCCGCGCTGTGCGGGAGCCTCTGTTTTCTGGCCGCTGAGGTTGTACCACTGGCCGCTGAATGTCGACCATTGGCCATTGGTTTCTTCCTGAGCCTGGATGGGGGCGATGGAGGTGCCTATCTCGCCGCTCAGCTTCTTATCCACATAGACTTTCATCCAGTGGCCGCCTACTACGCTGCGGGCACGGAAGCCTGCCATGCCGCCGTTGCCGTCGGTATAGTACCAGTCGGAGAGAGGCACGCGGGAGGGCGTCTCGTTGACATACTTCCATACGAGATCGGAGATGGTGAGGAAGCGGAGATTGGTGTTTGCCATTGCTGCCGTCCACATCTCCCAGTCGCTCTTGGTATAGCTGGAGCGGCTGTCGAGAGGAAGACCGTATGTTTTGAGAAGATTGTTATCGCTGCTCACATAATAATTGAACTCCTGGGTCTTGACCAGGTCGGAGAAGACGCCTGTATTCCAAGCCTTGTCCCACACCATGTTGTACTTCTGGCTCCAGGTGCCCGGCTTGTCGTAAGCAAGCTTAAAGTGGGAGCCTTCCTTGGCAAGCCTTACCCAGTTGGAGGCCATTTCCTTTGCCTTCGCCAAGAAGGAGGTGTAGCCTTCCTGGTCGCCCCTCAGCCAACAGAGTTTGGCATAGCCAGCCACACCCATGATGGCCTTGACTGCGAGGTTGGCGTTGTGGGCGAGGTGGCCACTGAAGTCGTCGGTGCAGAGCTGGTTCTCGGGGTCTTGTCCGTTCTCCACGAGGTAGTTGGTCCATTTGGTGAGCGTTGCCCAGTAGCGGTCAGCCCACTCCGTGTTCCCGTCGATGTCTGATATGGCAGCTGCCAGGATGACGATGTTCGCACTCTCTTCGATAGGCATATTGCCGCCGAAGTCGCCGCCAGCGCCCGGGAAGCGGATGGCATACACCTGGTTGTTGGCGTGCGGATAGGTGCCGAGGTCGTGGGCAGCGAAGTCGAAGCCCCAGCGGTCGCTCTCGCAGTAGTCGAGGATAGAGGTGCACATGCCCTTCATCAGGTCTGTGTTATAGAGCAGGAAGAGCGGAGCCGAGGGGTATGTGAGGTCCACGGTGTTGACGCAGCCGTTCGAGTTGTTCTCCTTCGAGAAGAAGAGGAGGTTGCCCTTGTTGTCCTCGAATATCTTGTGCGCAGCGATGCAGTGTCGGTAGGATGCGCAGAGAAGCTCGGCATACTTGACATTGCCGGCGGCAAGTCCGTCGTCGTAGATAATCTGGTCCTGAACCCTGCAGCGCGTCATGATATCGTCGTAGCTCTGCTGGAACTCGGCAAATGCCTGCTGGATGGTCTTGCCGTTGCGAGCCCAATAGCCTTTGTAGTCAACATCCATGTATCGTATGTCTTTAACCTCATCATAGCCGAACATCATGTAGCTGCTGGCTTGGCTGACGGTGCCGAAGTCGTGCACATAAGAGAGCTGCGGCATCTCGCCTTCATCGGAACTGGCGAAAGGCAATGTGCTCTCGGGCAGCGCTCCCGTGGAAGCGAAGGTGGAGGCGGTAAGGCCTTGGTCTGCAACAGCTATCGAGCCATTCACGTCGGGCAGGTAGAGGTAACCCCAGTCGATGGTGATGCCGTCGCCGGCCTTGCCAAGCACCTTCTGGTCCCTGCTGCCGCTCTTGATGTAACGGCGCCCGTCATTGTCACTTTCGATAGTGGAGACGGTAGCCTGGAGGTTGTTGTCCACCGTCAGCTCTGGCGTCGTGCCATAGTAGAACTGCACATTGTGCTCCTGCTCGTCGTTGCTACGCACCTGATAGGAGATGAAGTTGATGGGTGTGGACATCAGCTCGATGTCGTCCATGAGGAAAGGCGCCGTGAAGACCACATCGAGGTCGACAGGGCCGCATGTAAAGGTATAGTAGGTGCTTGTAGGCAGCACATCGCAAGCCGTCTGCACAGCCGGCGTTTCGGTGTTGGTGCTGTAATAGAGGCCGATGTCTGCCAAGGCTCCGCCCGTCGTATTGTGGACATGGTAGGCAATGACATTCTCGCCTTCGTGGAGCACCGCCTTGTCATTCGCGGTAAGCTTATAGACGACGTTCTGCACCCAAGTGTTCCCTGTGTTGACTATGCGGCGGCCATTGATGTAGGCCTGGCATACATCGTCGTGAGAATAAATGAGCGTGAGTTCTTTCTGCAAGTCCTCTGCCGTAAGTGTAATGCGGCGACGGATGTAATAGTCGCTGCCCGTTGCCGTCCAGCTGGTATTGACATTGGGATATTCATTCGGAGTGCCGAACGCGCCCTGCTCTGTCTCCCAGGAAGAGTCGTCGAAGGTTTCCCTTGCCCAGACTGTGCCGCTGACAGAAGTCGTCTTCACCTTTGCCTCCCAAGGGGCTTCGTCGGCCATTGCCGCACCAGGGATGGCCTCGTATCCGGGATGGAAGCCGAGCTCGTTCTTGTAGAGACCGATGTCTGCCAAGGCACCGCCCTTAGAGTTGTGTACATGATAGGCAATCACATTGTCGCCCTCCACGAGAGCTGCCCTGGCCGCACCCGTCAGGTGAAGCTTTACGTTCTGATTCCATTTCTCTTCGGTCACATTCACAACCCGCACACCGTTGATGTATGCCTCGCATTTGTCGTCGTGGGAATAGATAAGCCACAGGTCGCCCCTTATGTCCTCTGCCGTAAGCGTGATATGGCGGCGGATGTAGCGGTCAGCGCTGTTCCCCCATTCCGTTTGGACATAAGGGTAATCGCCTTTTGTTCCCCAAGGGCCTGACTGGAACTGCCAGTTGGTGTCGTTGAAGTCGAGGTTCATCCAGGTATCCGTCATTGAAGACGACAGGCTTGTCCTTACTCTGGCACGATAGCCGCCCCTGTTGCCCATAGGAGCAATGGGAAGGAGCTTCGTGGAGCGCTGTGCCCCCATGAAGCGATAGACCTTGCCATCAACGCGAAGCAAGCCGTCCATAGCTTTCTGCTGATTGTCCCAATGCTTGACGGTTCCATCATATAGATGGTTGTACGGCGACCAGAAAGAGAAGTAAGGGTCGTTGACCAGCAAGGGAACGCTGGGCAGACGGAGTGTTACCTGCTTGTAAGGCACGAAATAGTCAGACGTCTGAGCCTGCATGAAAATGGCTGCGACGAAGGCAGCGAGCACGAGTAATGTTTTGCGCATGTTCTTGTTTATTTATCTCATTTGTAGCTAAGTGGCGGCAAAGTTAACACTTTCTTTGCAATTCGCAATAGATTATCAATAAAAACATGCCTTATTTCGCGTATTTCATAATTATTTCATAACTTTGCAGGCGCTAAACACAAACAGACAAACACTATGATGAAATATGATATCCCTGTTCTGCTGCTCACAGGCTACCTGGGGAGCGGCAAGACGACGCTGCTGAACCGCATTCTCTCTAACCGCAAAGGCATACGATTTGCCGTGATAGTTAACGATATAGGAGAGGTGAACATCGATGCCGACCTCATCCAGAAGGGCGGAATCGTCGGGAGTCAGGACGACAGCCTGGTCGCCCTGCAGAACGGTTGCATCTGCTGCACGCTCAAGATGGACTTGGTGCAGCAGCTTTACGACATCATCGCGTTGAAGAAGTTCGACTACATCGTCATCGAGGCCAGCGGCATCTGCGAACCGGAGCCTATCGCCCAGACGATTTGCTCGATGGCCAGAATGGCTCCGGAAGTCACGAAGAACGGCCTCCCATACGTCGATTGCATCGTCACCGTGGTGGACGCCCTGAGGCTGAAGGACGAGTTCAATTGCGGCTCGGACCTCACCAAGAAGGACATCGACGAAGAGGACATCGAGAACCTCGTCATTCAGCAGATAGAGTTCTGCAACATCGTCTTGCTCAACAAGGCTGCCGACGTGGAGCCACACGAGCTGGAGCGCATCCGTCAGATTGTGCGCGGCATACAGAAGAAGGCACAGATAATCGAGTGCAACTACGGTGATGTGGAGCTCGACAAGCTGCTGAACACCAACCTCTTCGACTATGAGAAGGTGGCGACAAGCGCAACATGGATTGCCGAGTTGGAACAACATCACGACGATCACGACGATGATGATGACGACGAGCACGAGCACGAACATCATCACCTCGAACACGAAGAGCACCATGACGACCACGAGCATCACCATCATCACCATCATGACCACGATGAGGGCGAAGCCGAGGAGTACGGCATCGGCACGTTTGTCTGGTATCGCCGACAGCCTATGCGGCTCAGCGAGTTTGACCAATTCGTGGCTCGTCTCTGGCCGAAAGGCATCATCAGGGCAAAGGGCATCTGCTACTTCAAAGGCGAAGAGGACATCTGCTACCTGTTCGAGCAGGCCGGCAAGCAGGTGAAGTTGCAGAACGTGGGGCAATGGTATGCCACGATGCCTGCAGCCGAGCTGGAGATGATGAAGCAGCGCGACCCCAATCTGCGCCGCGACTGGGACGACACGTATGGTGACAGGATGCAGAAGCTGGTGTTCATCGGCCAGCATCTCGACAAGGAGGCCATCTCCACGCTGCTCGACGCGTGCCTCGCTGAATAAGCCGTCAATTGTCAGCGCAACAGGCCACAGCGGCAAGCAATCTCAACCATAAAGGAAACAGCCCCTTGCAGAACAAACTGCAGGGGGCTGTTGCTATTGTTACAAAAGCGACTCTCGTTACTATAAATAACAGGTTACGCGAAGGTTGCCGACAGCTTGGTGTAGATGGTTTCGCCTGCTGCCACTTGTGCATGAACCTTGAGGCTGCCGTCTTCCTGCTCCTCTATCTTGGTGAAAGAGACGGTCAGCTCGGCCACTTCTTCTGGCGAGATGATGGCGAGATACTTGACGTTCTTTGCCTTGCGAAGTGTGACGTCGCGATGCAAGGCGAGCCCGAGCAGTTCCTGCACCATCTGGACGATGCAGACGCCAGGCGTGATGGGGTGTCCCGGGAAGTGCGCCTTGTAGATGGGCCACTCGGGATGTATGCGGAGATGGAAGGTTGCGAGGCCTTCCGCTTCCTGCTGCGAGAGGATTGTAAACAGGTTATCTTGTAACTTCATCTTCTTTAAAGTGTAAGCGTTTCCATTTGAGATAAAACTCCGGATTCTCGAGGATGAGCTGATACTGCTGGTCGGTAAAGGCCTGAATGGTGCGTGCGGAGGTGAGCAGAGCATCGTCCTTCGTGTCGCGTATCTCGTAGTCGAAGACAATCTTGGCGGCTGGAGTGTACCGATAGACGATGTCGATGCGGGGGCGGGTCGAGTAGAAGATGGGACGATGATAGCGTATGTCCATATCGACGATAGGCGCGAAGACATTGTTCTTCAGGTAATCGTCGTAGCAGAGGCCGTAGTGATGGCCCCACGCCTCACGCGCATCTTCCAGATAGAGCGGGTAGGCTCCGTGCCATACGACGCCCATGATGTCCACTTCGCTGAAGCGAACCTCGAATTCCCGCGAGAAACGCAACACGTTTTCATGCATATCATTAACTACCATATTATTTTATCTCTCACAACGGATTACACAGATTTTACGGATTAGGCTTTATTATCGGGAGCATAGCCCATCCGTATAATCCGTGTAATCCGTTGTTTTTTATCAATCTCATCGTGTTGTCTTATTCTGAACTCTGTTGTCCCTGAGCTATCTTCAGGCGTGTGGTGGCTATCACCTCCTCGCCTACTCGCACTTCGGCGCTGACGAGGGTGACGTCGAATATCTCCTGCATGACCACGATTGTCGTGCAGAGGGTCTCGCCTTCGCGAGGCAGGCGGACGATGTCGAGGTCCTTCACTTCGCCGATGAACCCGAGGCGGACGCCCGTCTTCAGTATGTACTTGTTGTAGTAGCCGAGCCGTGCGGCACAAGTCTGCGCGATGTGTTCGATGAGACCTGCAGCTGCCAGTTCGCCGTTCTCACAGAACACATTGTCGGGACGAACGGTGAGGGAGCAAGTGGTCTGTGTCTCGCTGTAATCCTCCAAGTGGTCCACCATCACAAACGGCGGCCTCTGCGGCAGGAGTTCGAGTATGTCTATATCTCTAAACATGAGTCGTCTTTTTATTGGGGGCGAGGAGCAAGGAGCAAGGGGCAAGAGGATAGTCACTGCATCTCAAGGCATTTCTCTTGCTCCTTGCACCTTGCCCCTTGCTCCTTTATGTGTATAATCCCCCGTTTATCGATATCACCTCACCCGTTATGTAAGAGGCTGCGTCGGAGAGGAGGAAGCAGACCAAGTCGGCCACCTCTTCCGGACGACCGAACCTGCCCATAGGAATCTGCTGCTTCAGCTCGTCAACCGGCAGGTCTTTGGTCATGTCGGTCTCGATGAAACCAGGAGCAACGGCGTTGACTGTCACGTCGCGAGCGGCTGCCTCGAGTGCCAGAGCCTTCGTCGCACCGATGAGAGCGGCCTTTGCTGCGCTGTAGTTCGTCTGACCGGGCAAGCCTTTGAGGCCCGACAACGAAGTCATGTTCACGATTCGACCCCCGTGTTTCCTGCGAAGCATGGCTGGCAGACAGCGACGCGTGACATAATAAAATCCGTCGAGCGACGTGCTGAGTACGGCCTTCCAGTCTTCCGTCGGCATCATGAACATCATGCCGTCTCGGCGGATGCCGGCATTGTTGACGAGGTACGCGATGTAGTCCTCGGGATGAGCCTCCGTCCAAGCCTCGAAGGCGCGGTCAACGTCCTGCTCGTCTGCCACGTTGAAGGGCATCAGCTCCGCCGTACCGCCTGCGGCCTCTATCTCAGCCTTGACGGCTTCCGCAGCAGCCTGATTGCTCTGATAATTGATAATGACGGGCAGCCCCTGGGCGGCCAACTTGAGGCAGACGGCACGTCCAAGTCCGCGAGATCCGCCAGTAACTAAAGCATATTTCATAGCCTTGTCGTTTCTTGCTTAATGTGGTTTGCGGCTGCAAAGGTACGACAATAAATTGAAAATTAAAAATGCATTATTGAAAATTATAGGGTCAATCGCCTTTTATACATTATTATATTATATAAGGGAGCATTCCGCGACGGCTGTTTCCGCATGCTTGCCTACCTGCCTCCACATGCCTGGCGACTCAACTTGGCAGGTTAAGTTCATTGCTGCATCATGATAAATCAATTGCTGCATCATGATGATTCAATTGCTGCATCATGATAAATCAACGAACGCCGCCTGCGATGTTGAGTATCGCTCTGTGCAAAGTTGAGTCGACAAACACGCGTTATTTTGTAATTTTCCTGCACGAAATTACGCACATATCATGATTTTTTCGTAAATTTGCCCAAAACATTTGTATTATGGGCAAGAAGAAAACAGGCAGCAGAGGACTGCGCAAGACCGATTTAGAAAGGGTAGTTATTGACTTTTTCCAGGAGAACCCAGCCGTCACGTTTCCCTTGAAGAGCATCTGCAAGGAGCTTCACTTGCGGACGAGCCAAGCCAAGATGCTCCTCATCGATGTGCTCGAAGGCCTTCTCATGGACGACTTCGTCAAGGAACAGCCGCGTGGGTACTACACTTTGAACATGCCTTCGCAGGTCATGACCGGCATTTTCCACCGAAAGGCCAATGGCAAGAACACGTTCGAGCCTGCCGACGGCGGCGAACCCATACTGGTGGCAGAGCGAAACAGCCAGCATGCGATGGACGGCGACACCGTGCAAGTCACGCTGCTTGCCCGACGGAAACACCATGTTCGCGAGGCTGCGGTGACCGACATCATCAAGCGAAGCGACAAGACTTTCGTGGGAACCCTGCAGGTGCAGAAGGGTTACGCCTATCTCCTGACTGAGGACAGAACCCTTGCCAACGATATCTTCATCCCGACGGAATACCTCAAGAAGGGCAAGACGGGCGACAAAGCCGTGGTCCGCATCGTGGAATGGCCGGACAAGGCGAAGAACCCGATTGGCAAGGTGATAGACATACTTGGCAAGACCGGCGAGAACAATGCCGAGATGCACGCCATCCTGGCGGAGTACGGACTGCCCTATGTCTATCCTGCCGCCGTGGAGAAAGCGGCCGAGAAGCTCACGCCGGGCATCACCGAGGAAGAGGTCGGTCGGCGTCTCGACATGCGAGATGTGCTCACCTTCACCATCGACCCGTACGACGCAAAAGACTTCGACGACGCCCTCAGCTTTCGTGAAATCAAGAAAGGGCTGTGGGAAGTGGGCGTCCACATTGCCGACGTCAGCCACTACGTCAAGGAGGGCTCTATCATCGACAAGGAGGCGTACAAGCGCGCGACGAGCGTCTATCTCGTGGACCGCACGGTGCCGATGCTGCCGGAACGCCTCTGCAACTACATCTGCTCGCTTCGCCCCGACGAGGACAAGCTGACGTATTCGGTCATCTTCCACATGAACGAAAAGGCCGAGGTGAAGGATTGGAAGCTGGCTCACACGGTAACGCGAAGCGACCGGCGCTTTACATACGAAGAGGTGCAGAAGGTCCTCGAGGACCATCACGAGGCAAGCGAGGAGGATTACAACGCCCCTGGAGATTCCGCTCCGTTGCCCGCTCCCGATTGCAAAGAGGCAAAACCGGCAGAGGACTTCGCCGAACCAATTATTGTATTGAATAAAATGGCAAAGATGCTGCGTCAAAAACGCTTCGCTAACGGGGCAGTTGACTTCGACAGGTGTGAGGTGCGCTTCAACATCGATGCCGACGGACACCCGACTGGCGTGTACTTCAAGGTGGCGAAGGACGCCAACAAACTCATCGAGGAGTTCATGCTCCTCGCAAACCGCACGGTGGCCGAGAGCATCGGCAAGGTTCCGAAGAACGTCAAGCCTAAGGTTCTGCCCTATCGTATCCACGAGAATCCAGACCCGCAAAAGCTCTTGAACCTCGCCGACTTTGTCAAGAAGTTCGGTCACAGGCTGAAGACAACAGGCAACAGGACAGAGATAAGCCGCAACCTCAATCGCCTCCTCGACGACGTCAAAGGCAAGCGCGAACAGAATGTCATCGAGATGATTACGCTCAGAGCGATGATGAAGGCCAAGTACAGCACGTTCAATTGCGGCCACTACGGCTTGGCGTTCGACTACTACACACACTTCACCTCCCCCATCCGCCGCTATCCCGACCTCATGGTGCACAGGCTTCTCACTCGTTATGCAGAAAGCGGGCGCAATGTCAATCAGGATAAATACGAGGAATACTGTGAGCACTGCAGCGACATGGAACAGACCGCGGCCTCGGCTGAAAGGGCAAGCATCAAGTACAAGCAGGTCGAGTACATGAACGACCACTTGGGCGAGACCTTCCAGGGCACGATTTCCGGCGTCACGGAGTTCGGTCTCTATGTCGAGATAGACGAGAACAAGTGCGAAGGCATGATACCGCTCCGCGACTTGGAGGGCGATTACTATGACTTCGACGAGAACAACTATTGCCTGAAAGGCCGCCGTTATCACCATCAGTACAACCTCGGGGACAGCGTCAAAGTACAGGTCGCAAGGGCAGACCTCTACCGAAAGCAGCTCGACTTCAAGCTCATTATATAAAAGGTGAAATGGTGAAAAGGTGAAAAGGTGACACAAAAAAGGACGGGAAAACTTGCAGAAAAGTGCGTTTTGCCGTACCTTTGCACCCGAAATAAAAAAGGGGGGAAATGGCGAAAGGCTTATCGAACAACCTTTGCCTTTTCACCTTTTAACCTTTTCAACTCTTAAGGCTATGGGCGGATTCTTCGGTACGGTTCAGAAGCAAAAGTGTGCTTACGACCTCTTTTATGGCACAGACTATCAATCGCATCTTGGTACAAAGCGTGGAGGCATGGCCTCTCTGAGCGACTCAGGCGAGTTCCTGCGAAGCATCCACAACCTCGAAAGCACCTATTTCCGCACGCGATTCGAGCCGGAACTCGACAAGTTCCAGGGCAAGTCGGGCATCGGCGTCATCAGCGATACCGATGCGCAACCCATGCTTATGAACAGTCACTTGGGGCGTTTCGCGATAGTCACCGTGGCGAAAATCACGAATCAGGAGGACTTGGCGCAGCATCTGCTCGACGAAGGCGGACACCTCAGCGAGTTCAGCAGCGGCAAGATCAACCCGACGGAGCTCGTGGCACTCCTTATTATAAAAGGCAAAAGCTTCGTGGACGGCATCGAGATAGTCCACAAGCTCATCAAGGGCTCGTGCTCCATGCTGCTCCTCACCGAGAACGGCATCATTGCAGCCCGCGACGCTTGGGGCAGGACGCCAATCGTGGTGGGCAAGAAGGAAGGTGCGCTTGCCGTGACGAGCGAGACGTCGGCTTTCCCCAACCTGGGCTTCGAAACGAGCTATTATGTCGGTCCCGGCGAGATAGTCCGCATCACTTCCGACGAGATGGAAGTGCTCCGGCCTGCCAATCCCCGCATGCAAATCTGCTCGTTCCTCTGGGTTTACTACGGCTTCCCGACCAGCAACTACGAGGGCAAGAACACGGAAATGGTGCGAAACGAGTGCGGACGCGTCATGGGAGAGGAAGACAAGACTGAGGTGGACTGCGCTTGCGGCATCCCTGACAGCGGTGTCGGCATGGCTGTGGGCTATGCCCAAGGCCACGGCTGCCCCTACATGCGCGCCATAAGCAAGTACACACCCACTTGGCCCCGCTCCTTCACGCCCAGCAATCAGGAGACGCGCAACCTGGTGGCCAAGATGAAACTCATCGCCAACAAGGATGTCCTGGAAGGCAAGCGCGTGCTTTTCTGCGACGACAGCATCGTTCGCGGCACGCAGTTGAGGGACAACACGAAGGTGCTTCACGACCTCGGCGCCAAGGAGGTGCACATGCGCATCGGCTGTCCGCCGCTCGTCTACAGCTGCCCCTTCGTCAACTACAGCGCAAGCAAGAGCGACCTGGAGCTGCTCACCCGACGCATCATCAAGGACTTCGAGGGTGACGACAGCAAGAACCTTGAGGCCTACACGCGTACCGACAGCCCCGAGTACAAACGCATGGTCGATGAGATTGCCCGCCGTCTGAACCTCGACTCGCTGCGTTTCTCCAAGCTCGAGACACTCGTCCAGGCCATCGGCCTGCCGAAGGAGCGCATCTGCACGCATTGCTTCGACGGCAGCTCCTTCTATTCTCTCGAAGAGGAGAACAGCCCACTCTAAATCACGCCTCACCCTTTCCTGTATGGACGACAAGCGGTTCTTACTCAGTCTCATACACGAAGGCGAACACCAGCAGCAGGACTTCAAGTACCAGGTGGCTGATGCCTGCAAGCTTGCGAAGTCGGTGTCGGCCTTTGCCAACACAGATGGCGGGCGTCTGCTCATCGGTGTGCGCGACGACGGACACCTTTCCGGCGTCCGTTCTGAGGAGGAGATCTACATGATGCACCAGGCTGCCTATAAGTATTGCAAGCCCGAGCCCAGCATCAAGTTCGACACATATCATGCCGAAGGGCGCACCATAGTCGTTGCCACAGTGCCTCCCTCGGCCCGTCGCCCCGTGTGCGCCCAGAACGAAGAGGGCCTCATGCGTGCCTATATCCGCATCAAGGACGAGAACATCCTGGCCTCTCCCGTCCATCTTGCCCTGTGGCGTGAGTCGCAGAAGCCGCAAGGTTCGATTATCACCTTTGGCGACGACATCCACCGCCTCTTGGATGTCATGCACAACCGCCTGACGCTGAACCAGATCGTCCGCCTTTCCAAGCTCCCACGCCACAAGGTCATCACCCTCCTGGCGCGCCTTATCCACTTCGGTACAGCCAGCTGGGAATACACCGGTCAGCAGTTCCTTTTCGGCCTGACATCTGTGTAGCTGAAAATGCCCCTATGCCATAGTAAAAAACGCCGCGTGCGGCGATGGCAAATTCCGCGTGCGGCGATGGCAATCCCCGCGTGCGGCGTTGGCAATCCCCGCAGGCGGCGTTGGCAATCCCCGCAGGCGGCGTTTGGAAGCCCTCCACGCAGTATCGTAACACCCTGAATGTGAGGACTTTATTTTATGCCTATAATTTTATGTGTTTGAAGCGAGAGCGACCACTTGGGATGCTGCAGGATGTAGTCGATGCAGGAGCGGAGGATGATGCGGTTCTGCTTCTCGTCACCCGTATCGAGCGGCTGGAGATAAAGAAGCCCCCTCCTGCTCCCCCTTTGGGGGAGTGACTCGAGGAAACGCTCGGGGTCGTCGCCTATTCCTTTATATAATACCTTCAGTTCATCAATATGAAGATTCAACTCCCCTCTCCTCGGAGAGGGGGCGGGGGTGAGGCTTTTCGGCGAGCACGTCACCCAGTCGATGCCTTCGGGCAAAGGCAGCGTGCCGTTCGTCTCGACCTGTATGAAGAAACCGGCTTCGTGCAGTTTGTCGACAAGCGTCCGCGTGAGCTGCAAGGCAGGTTCGCCGCCGGTGATGACGATGTGACGCGGCTTGTGTCGGCTTGCCTCAGCGACAATCTCGTCCTCGCTCATCTCACTGTAGTCCAGATGGCGCGTGTCGCAGAACGGGCACTGCAGGTTGCAGCCGGAGAGGCGAAGGAAGAAGGCCGGTGTTCCGGTGAAGTGCCCCTCGCCCTGAAGCGATATGAATGTTTCGTTGACCCTCAATGCTTAGTTTATAGTTTAGAGATAAGAGTTTAGAGTCAGTTTTGGGAGTTTAGAGTTTAATCAGTTACTTAGAAGCTCCGCCGGTGGGGCGGCACTATCAACTTTCAACTGTCTCTAAACTCTAAACACTCAACTCTCAACTCTCCTCGTAGGTAGCCATGTTGCCCTCGCTCTCCTGCACATCGACACGATAGCACTCAGGCAGCTGGTCGCACACCCACTTCGCGATGTTCTCGGCAGTGGGATTACAAGGAAGCACCTCGTTGAGATTGGCATGATCGAGCTGCGATTCGATGCGCTGCTTGATGAGTTTGAAATCGACGACCATCCCGTCGGCATTGAGCTCGCGGGCCTTGCAATAGACCGTGATGGTCCAATTGTGTCCGTGCAGCTGGCTGCACTTGCTGGGATACGACAACTCTAAATGATGGCTTGCCGATATCACCATTCGCTTACTGATGTAGTACATAATGCTAAAGTTTTTGCAAAGATACGAAAAAGTTCATAGTTCATAGTCCTTAGTTCATAGTTTTTTTGTACTTTTGCACGCTGAAAGAACTTAAACAGGTAAAAAGATTGGTTTATGAGAAAACTAAATGAACACGAGATTGCCGCCCTCAAGAGCCAGGGCTGCACGGCAGAGGATTGGCAGAACATCACAGTGGCCGACGACTTCTGCACCGACTTCATACAGAACACGGACTTCTACGGAGAAGTCATTCTGGGCTCGTTCACTAAGACAATAGAGATAGCAGGCGGCTTCACCAAGCACAGCGGCATCCGACGCTCCATGCTTCGCAACTGCGTCATCGGCAACGACTGCCTCATAGAGGACGTGGGCTGCATCAACACGACGCCCGACGCATCGTTTGGAGAAGGCAAAGTCATTTCCGTCCTCAACGAAGTGGGCGACGGCAACGTGATGATCTTCGACGGCCTCAACTCCCAGCTCGCCTCTCTCATGGTCAAGTACGAACAGGACAAGGAGTTCACCGACATCGTGCGGCGCCTCGTCACGAAGAACATCGCAGAACACAGCCTCGCCGTCACCACGATTGGCAACGACGTGCGCATCACATCCACGCACGACATCACGAACTGCCACATCAGCGACGGCTGCATCATCGACGGCGCCTTCCGCCTCCGCGACTGCACGCTGAAGAGCATACAAGGCGCTACCGTCACCATCGGCGTCGGCGTCATCTGCCAGAACTCCGTCATCTACAACGGTTCTGTTATCACCAATGCTGCAAAGCTCGAGAACTGCTTTGTGGGCGAGGCCTGCAAGATAACCGACGGCTTCACGGCCGAGAACAGCCTTTTCTTCGCCAACTGCTTCATGAGCAACGGCGAGGCGTGCGCTGCCTTCTGCGGCCCCTTCTCGGCTTCTCACCACAAGAGCTCGCTGCTCATCGGCGGCATGTTCTCGTTCTACAATGCCGGCTCGGCCACGAACTTCTCGAACCATGCCTACAAGATGGGGCCGATGCACTGGGGCGTCCTAGAGAGAGGCACAAAGACTGCCAGCGGAAGCTATGTCCTGCTGCCTGCCCGCATTGGCACCTTCAGCGTCTGCTTCGGCAAGCTCATGCACCATCCCGACACGCATAAACTGCCCTTCTCATATCTTATTGCCTACGGCGACGACATGTACCTCGTGCCTGGCCGCAACCTCACGACTGTAGGCCTTTATCGCGACATACGCAAGTGGCCGAAACGCGACAAACGCCACGACCGCGGCAAGAACTCCATCGTCAACTTCGACTGGCTCTCGCCTTTCTCGGTGGGCGGCATCATGGTGGCGAAGCGGACGCTCGAAGCTCTGAGAGAGGTGTCGGGCGACGTGGAGACCTACAACTTCCACGACTATGTCATCAAGAACTCGTCGCTCAAGAAGGGCATCAAGTACTACGACATCGCCCTGCGCATCTACATGGGGGCGGTCATGAAGCGACACAAGCTGGCACGCCCGGCCTCCTCGACCGGCACAGGCAAGTGGAGCGACCTGAGTGGCTTGCTCATCCCCTTGAGCGAAGAGCTGCGCATCGTCAACGCCATAAAGGACGGCACGCTCAACAACATCCATGACATCCGCGAAGAGTTTGTCCGTGCGAACGACAACTATGCCGAGTACAGATGGGCTTGGAGCTATCGCCTCATCTGCGAGTATTATGGCATAGACGAGATAACGGAAGAGACGGCCAAGCAGGTTCACGAGGACTACGTGACTGCCCGTCGTGCCTGGATTGCCGAGATACGCAAGGACGCACAGAAGGAGTTCGAGCTTGGCGACATTGACCAAAGTGTGCTGGACGACTTCATGGCTCAGCTCGACCAAGAGACGGACTGGGAGAACCTGAGGTACGACATGTAAAAGGCGAACAGGTGAAAAAGTTAAAAGGTGAAAAGGAGGCAAGGTCAAGCGGCAAAAACTAATGTCTTCTATCTCCTTCTATCTTCATCTATCTACAGGAGCTTGCGAAAGTCTTTGGCCAGTTCCCAGAAAGCGATTGCAGCTGCATTTCCCACATTGAGGCTGTCCACACCGTGATGCATGGGTATCTTCACGACGAGGTCCGAGGCATCGATGACGGCGTCGGGCAAGCCATCGCCTTCTGTTCCCATGATGAGGGCCAGACGCTCCGTTGCCTTGAGCCGCGGGTCGTCGATGCTGACGTCGTCCTTCCTGAGCGCCATCGCCGCTGTGGTAAAGCCCATCTCCTGCAGTTTATGAATGGTGCCGGCGGCTGTCCCGTCTTCTGCATCGAGCCACGTCCATGGCACGAGGAACACGCTGCCCATTGAGACGCGAACAGCCCGACGATTCAACGGGTCGCACGAATCTCGCGTCATCAGCAGGGCATCTATGCCGAGAGCTGCTGCCGAGCGGAAGATGGCACCCACGTTTGTTGTGTCGCAGACGCCGTGGAGCACCACGATTCGGCGGGCATCCCTGCAGACTTCCTCTGGAGTAAGCGGCTGGGGGCGACGCATGGCACAGAGCACGCCGCGAGTCAGGGTGTAGCCCGTCAGCTGCGCCAAGAGCTCGCGGCTGCCGGTATAGACGGGCATCTCGGCGGGACAACGGGCTATGATGCTGCGGGCATCTCCCTCGATATGCTTGCGTTCGCAGAGCAGAGAGAGTGGCTCGAAGCCGGCATCGAGCGCCACACTTATCACTTTCGGGCTTTCGGCTATGAAGACGCCCTTCGCCGGCTCGAGCCTGTTGCGCAGCTGCGCTTCCGTCAGCGTACCATAGACTTGCAACTCGGGGGCTCCGAGCGATGTGAGTTCTGTTATGTTCATTTCATCTTCTGGCACCCGTCTTTCCCTTCCGGAAGAGGGCGCTTTGCAGGTTTCCACATGCAAAGGTACAAAGAAAATGTGAGAAAACGAGAAGCGACGGGGGAAAAAACAGCGGACGGCAATAACAAAATTATTGCTGTCCGGTAAAAATATTTAATCATCTCTTGCCCCTTTCCAACCATCGGTATTTAGAGCAAGATGTAAGTGGCAGGGGCTTGGGACGCCCCAAAGGGGCAGAAAGATGTCAGCCCAGGGCAGCGCCCTGGGTATATGACGCAGGAGGAGAGTTCGCCCTAAAGGGGCAAAAGATTTGTGTTTAGTGCTTTTGCTCTTACAGAGCGTCATTTGCCGCGGCATTTCAATACCCAGGGCGCTGCCCTGGGCTGACATCTTATCGGCCCTACAGGCCGAATTCCCCGGACGGCAATATTAAAATCCGGTTTCCGAGGGAACGGGAATGGCCCGAACCGGCGGCTGTGTCAATTATCATTTTGTAGCAAGAATCCCATTTTTTCCTTTCAATCTGTCAGTTTTCGGAATGTCGGAAAAGGGCACAAAACACGCAGTATTTGCAGTCGCGGCATGGGGCAATTTCCAACTCCGCGTGCGGGGATGACCATCGCCACATGCGGGGATGACCATCGCCGCGTGCGGGGATGACCATCGCCGCGTGCGGCGTTTGATTTTTCGCCTGCGGAGATTCACTATCGAAACGGGCCGAAATTGGCGAAAAAGCAGGCCTTTTTGACATCTCCACTTGTCAAAATCGCATTTTCCGCCTGATTTTCTTGTTTGCAACCCGTTCAGTATCAACCGAAAGCGTTCTGAGCGCAAAAAATCCCCTCGGGGCAGAAAAGTGCCGCCGAGAGGATTTTAAGCGATTCTCGGGAGTTTACCCTTAAACCGAAGTGTAAGCAAAACCGCCGTTTCGCAAGCAAAATGTCAAAACCACTATAGCGAAACTATAGTGCGATGCGCAAACCGCTTGAATCGAAAGAATCCTGGTGTTCTCTTCTCATACGGCACGCCACACGAGTACTTCTGAGGAAGGTTGAAAAGCCGCCCCCTCGAAGCAAGCGCATAGTGCCAGAGGCCGGCCCTGTAGGATTCGTCTGACTGCTACTCTCGTATAGGCCGTACCAATCCTGACACCACTCCCACGTATTGCCGCTCATGTCGTAGATGCCAAGTTCGTTCGGTGCTTTGGTGGCTACTTCACAGCACCCGAGGCCCTGCGCCGTCTGCAAGCCTGCCACCATCAGGAGCAAGGCTGCAAGAATGCTGCTTTTCTTCATTATGCTTTATGTTTAGGTCGTTATGCTGCCAAGTATTGCCTGTTCATCTGTCCTCCGGCATGCTCTTGCCCGTGAGGAGCGTTCCGTCGTTTGCCAGTCCCTCCGCTCTGATGCTCAGGTGCGTTTGCTTTCCGTTGCCGTAGAACTTGAACTCAGCCTTTCCAGCATCGTCGAGCTTGAGGTCCGGGTTCCAGTAGAGCGTGCGGCGATAGTCCTTGACTTGGGGCAGAGGCTTGTTCGAGTAGTCGGGCTGGTAGAACTCCTCGGGAGCGCTGTAGCCGGGAAGAATGTACCTGCGGTCGCGGGAAGTGGCCCGATGCGAGTCGAGCTTGTCGATGAGGTGAATATCGACGGTAACTATCGGGATATCCTCGCCGTCGTAGAGCGAGTTGCCTTCGCGGCGCGGGCTGTAGTCGGTATAGATATAGACTTTGCCGAGGTTCTTCAGCAGGTTGTACTTATCCTTTTCGTGGGAAGAGACATTGAAGGTCTCGGTAGGCATTCTGTCAACGCCGGTATCGGTGCGGTTCCACTCCGAAGCAGACACATTGGACTCTTTCTTGCCATCAATACGAAGCTCGAGCACATAATCGCGCGACAGGTTCATGTCGCCGATGAAGGTGCGCGAGATGTCGCGGGCAAAGCGGTTGTAGCCGTAATAGACGCCCGGGCAGAAGCCTGCATCGCAGGTCTCGTTGAAAGCAGCGTAGGCGTCAATGACATAGGCAGGCTTCGTAGGGTCGAACTTACCCAAGCGAGCGCGCTTGATGCCGATGGTCACCTCGTCAAGCAGACGCGAGCCGTCCAGCACCCAATCAGGCGCAATGACAGAACCCTTCGGGGCCTCTGCCAAATGGCACTGATACCAGTCGTAGGGCTTCACGAAGCGCGGGAAGTAAGGACGCAGGCGGACATAGAACTCCGGATAGTTGAGCTTGTCGTTCCTGTCCGTGCTTGGCAGCTCCCACACATGCGCCTTCCCTTTCTTCCACTTGCTGCTGTCGCTGGCGGCAAGATGGAAGATGCAGCCTTCATAGAAGCGAGGCGAGGGAATGGAGAAGAGATGCTTCTCCGTCATCATCTCGCCGTCGATACCTTGCTCGGCACCAGGCTTGGCGAAGCGTGCCTTGACGAGGAGTTCCTGCTTCAGCTCCCTATCTGTCTGAGAGAAGCGGGCGAGCTCGTCGCGCGGCGTAGTCACCTCCGGGCCAGTCGTCTCGGTGAGAGCACGGGCTTCGGTAACGCTGCCACCGTCCTCAGCCTCTTTCACATCGCTGTCCTCATTGCTTGCTATCTGCTGCTCGCCAGTCAGGCTGACCGCATCCGTAGCATCTGTCCCTGCACTCACCGACTGATAGTTGTCGGCATACAAGGACTCCTGCTCGCTTGCCATGTACTTGTTGACCTCGCCCACAAGGAGCGGTGTCTGCTCGGGCTTGTGGTTGAGGACAAAGGCGCCTGGCTCGGTCATCGTGTGCCAGTCGTAGCGGCGCCATCCTTGAATCATGAGCAGGAGGTCGAGGGCGCGGTTGTGTTCCTTGTCATCCTTTTCGAAGAAGTAGCCCGGGTCCTCCACGAAGCCTCGTATCTCGCTTGCCAAGAGCATCTCGGTCAGGATGTTGCCGTTGTCGTAGAGGTACTCGCTGTGCGTCGCATCACAGACTGAGACGCTGACTGTGGCTCCCGGCTTGCCCCCCTCCACTGCAAGGCTGACGGGGGCAAAAGGCTCTACCGGCTTACCACTCACGCCGCTGATGCTGAGGTTGCTCGGAACGAAGTCCGGCTTGCGGCAGAAGAAGAGGCGGTCGGCATAGACGCGTCCTACATTATTATATATAGTGACTTGGCAAACGCCGGTCTTCAGCTTATCTTCATCAATGTCAAGCGTTGCAGAAGGGCCTGACGGGACAGATTGGAAGTCGAGCATCACGCCGTCGTGCATCACAGTCATGCCGAGGTCTTCGGTGGCTGCAGTGCCCGCCTTCTGAATCTCCACTCTCACCTTCCCTGCATCATCTGTCAGGACTTGAACAGCGCAGCCGTCCTTGTCGGGGCTTGGCAGCGTCTCCTTCACCGTTCCTTTCTTACCAGTGTATGTCACCATATAGCCCTTGCCGCTCTGTGGAGTGAAGACAAACGAGCCGCGACCTCTCTGCTCTACATCTGCTTCGGCAACGACATTGCTTTGTCCTTCGACCACAGTGACCTTGCCATCCAGGTGCAGGCCCTCATTGCTTGTCGCCTCGAAAGCCACGCGATTGGGGACGCCTGCCACGAGGTTGCCGCCTTCGGGGAAGAGCTGTAGCCTGGGCTTGGGCGAGGTCTCGTCTATCTTCGACTGTCGACGCAACGGGCGCAATGTCATCTCGTGATAGAAGTCGCCGGGTTCCTTCGGCTTGTCAAAGACAGGAAAGACGCGGCTGTAGAGCTTCTCGTAATCAAGATAGTATTCCCTCGCCATGCGCTTGTTGAAGAACCATTGCTCGGAGACCTTGTTGTGCGGATGCTCCGTGATGCCCCAGTTGAGCTGCCATCGCGTATAAGCCCGCAGCTCATAATAGCCGCCGTAGAGTGTGTCGAGCAAGACGAAGCTGCCGTGCACCTGTCCGTTCTGCAGTTCGAGCTGCTGACGCTCCACGAGGTAACCGTCCTGATTCAGCAGCTCCGCATAAAGCACGCCGCTCAGGCGGCTCGGCGTCCCCGTGTCGCTTCGACGAACGTACGCTTTATAATAGATGGTGTCGCCAAGGAAATAGCATGTGTTGTCCATGTGGACAAAGACCTGCTCCTGCGGGATGGACTTGCCGAACTTGTCGAGACGGTCGGCCCAGCCTTCGAGCGTAGTAGGAGCCGCTGCCTGCTGTGCCCTCAAAAGCGGCCAGGAACAAGAGGCAATAAGCAATAAGAGAAAGAAATGACGCTTCATGTTATCTGTTTTAAGTGGTTTCGCATGCAAAGATACGAAATAATTCTTAATCCTTCTTTCTTAATTATTATTTTCTTCGTATCTTTGCACAGAAAACTATTTATAAACTGATAAACTATGAACCCTGAACTAACAACAATCGTGGGCCGCTTTGCCTACGAAGGAACCATTAGCGAGATTAAGCCCTTGGGCGAAGGACTCATCAACGACACCTACAAGGTGAAGACTGCGGAGACAGACAAGCCCGACTATGTGCTGCAACGCGTCAATCATCTGGTCTTCCCGGATGTGGACATGGTGATGCGCAACATCGATGCCGTCACTTCACACATCCGCAAGAAGCTTGCAGAACAAGGAACGCCCGACATCGACAGGAGAGTGCTCCGCTTCATCCCCACAAAGGACGACGGCAAGCTCTATACAATCGTCGATGGCAAGTATTGGCGCCTGATGGTCTTCATCGCTGATGCCATCACGAAGCAAGCGGTCGATCCCGAGAGCAGTCGTGCAGCCGGCAAAGCCTTCGGCAACTTCCAGGCAATGCTGGCCGACATCCCCGTCCAGCTGGGCGAGACCATCAAGGACTTCCACAACATGGAGTTCCGCCTCGAACAATTGCGCGACGTCGTCAAGCGCGACCCGGCTGGCCGTGTGAAGGAAGAACGCGTACAGAGCATGCTTGCCGAGATAGAGAAGCGAGCCGACGAGATGTGCAAGGCCGAGCGAATGGGCCGCGAAGGGACGCTGCCGAAACGCGTCTGCCATTGCGACACGAAGGTCAACAACATGATGTTCGACAAGCAAGACAATGTGCTTTGCGTCATCGACCTCGACACCGTGATGCCCAACTTCATCTTCTCCGACTACGGCGACTTCCTGCGCACCGCCGCCAACGAGGTTGCCGAGGACTGCCCGGAGATGGACAAGGTGCAGTTCCGCATGGACATCTTCAAGGCCTTCACGGAAGGCTATCTTGAGAGCGCCAAGAGTTTCCTCCTGCCCGTCGAGATAGAGAACCTGCCCTACGCCACGGCTCTCTTCCCCTACATGCAATGCGTTCGCTTCCTGTGGGACTACCTGAGCGGCGACAAGTACTGGAAATGTCAGTACCCCGACCACAACTTCGTCCGCGCCAACAACCAGCTGCACCTCCTCCTAAGCATCGAAAAGAGCTATCCCGAGATGCAAGCTTTCATAGCTGGCTGCCTGAAATAAAGGCGGTTAGCGACAGACCGCACACTCCTCTCCATCCATCTTCAGCCTGCCCGAACCAGCCATGTTTCAGGCCAGGGAAAAAGGCAGGTTAAGGGGGGCTGAAAACGCCGGCTGCGGCGATGGCAATTTCCGCGTGCGGCGATGGCAATCCCCGGCTGCGGCGTTGGCCATCGCCGCAGCCGGCGTTTTACGATGCTCCACAGGGGGCTCAAAATGCTCAGCGCAAACAGCTCTGAACTCCCCATGTTTTCATTGTTTTCCGGCTATTCCCCATCAGTTTTCACCCCACCCCTACCCCTCCCCTTAAATGGGAGGGGAGTCAGGATGCATGCTCTCCTCAATCGCTCCACCACAAATGAGCAATTGCCCTTGGATAGGGAGGGGAGTCAAGACGCTGTGCTCTCCACCCGAGGGTATACCTCGAGCTGACAGCTTTTCTAATGAATAAGTAAGTTTGTGTGATGAGCCAGGAAGGCCTTCGGCCAGCAAGCGTCACAAGGTTACCAGATGTCTTCGGGATGCTCTGGGTTGTCGTAAACCTCCTTCGGGCACCATTCCAGGTAATCGACGAAGAGCTGCTTTGCCGTGTAGTCGGGCTGCACCGTCTTGAAGCGCATATAATAAACCACATCTGGCGACATGCTCTCACGAACCACGATACGACGCGTTGAGCCGGCATTCGAGCGGTTGGTCGTCCTTCCGCCAGGAGTGCTGATAATGTACTCAGGCCCTTTCAGGAAACCATTGTTACGCATCTTCTTGTCGACCTCTGCGTCATAGTCTTCATCGTCGGTATCCTGTTCCCAACCGAGTATGTTGTTTGCGCTGTTACCACCCAACTGCATGTTCACAGGGATACCCTGAGCGACAAGCTGGTCTTTGCGCGAACCCCAATAAACCTGGCAGATGCCGCGGGTTCCGCTATAGGTGGACACACCCATACGTATCTCATAAATACCGTGCTTGGGTACGGGAGGCAGGGTTATGGTGATGTCGTAGACACCCTCCGCCAGCACCTCATCCAGCTGATAGTTAGGCCAGTCCTGGTCGTAGCCGTTGAGGAGCATAAGGTCGGTCTGTTTGCTGTTGACTGTAAGGTTGTCGAAGTACTGCTTGTCCGGGTCGCTGGAGAAATAGAAGCGCTTGAAGTAGGTCATGATGCGCATGTCGTTGTTCATGGCTTCTGGCTGAAGTTCCCAGGCATCGTAGCGGAGACGCACCTTGGCGAGTTCGTTGCGGACATGTTCTGTATAGGCAAGGGGCTTGTCTATGGGATAGATCATACCATTGATGAGCTTGACGAGGCTCGATGTCTCGTCGGTGGCGATGAATATACCCTCGTTCTCCTCGCTACATTCCTTCTCATGATAGTCCTCGTGGCGTCCGTTGTTGAGTTTTGGGAAGCGGTTGAGGCAAGGTCCACCGCTCTCCGCACTCTCCCAAAGGCGAAGCAGACGACGCTTGCCCATCGTGACGTAATGAGCCCAGACGGGAATGGTCGGCTTGGCATTCTTGAGCTTATAGTTGTAGCCCTTCTCCTTGGCATGGAGCGCCAGCTTGTCGACAGGAATGCGCTCGGGCAAGAGGTGATAGGTGACGAACATGTTGAGCAGATTATTCTCTTCTGTGTACTTGTCGTCGTTCACGGCGTCAGGATAGAAGCCCTGGTCCTTCACCCATTCGATGACGTCCTCCTTCGTGATGTCCTTGCGGTCCTTGCCCAGCTCCTCTTCCCAGAACTCGTCGGTCTCTGCGAAGAGCGTAAAGCCGTACTTGCGGTGTTCGGGCGCTTCCACGTCCACATTAAGCAGATTCCAATGGAACTTCGGGAAAGCTCCTGTCCGATAAAGCAAATCGTAGCGCTCGTCCTTCACCCTGCTCAGCGTGTCGGTCAGGCCACAAGCCTCCACGAGTCGCGCCATGACGCTGAGGTTGCTCTCATAATCGGTGGTGAACTTGTGAAGTGTGCTGCCCAGCGTCTCGTTGCTTGGGTTGATGACATAACCCACTTCGTGTATGAAGCCGTTGATGGCCTCTATGTCGCGGTTCTTTTTCGAGACAGGGCAAATGCCGTCGATGGCCATGCTGTCCAGGTCTCTCTTGTTGTAGACGACACTGATTTTCCTGTCGGCCATCGTGTTTATCTCAAACTCCTCGTTCGTCTTCGGGAAGTCGCCCGTCACGAACGTCCTGCCCTGCTTTGTGCCGTCCAGTATGCTGTTGAGCACCAAGACAGCGCGTATGCTGTCCCTCGTCTTCTCGTCGGGGAAAGCGTTCCAGTTGGCTTCGGGGATAATGCCCTTGATGACGAGCGAGTCCATGTAGAGCTGTATCGCATCGTTGGTGGGGGCAAAGACAGTATAGTAGCCGTAAGCCGTCATGAGCTGATAGACGGATGTCTGGCTGATGTCGCTCACGGGTTGTTCCTTCATGAGGCGCACATATTCGCTGAACTGCGAATGGCTGTCGAGATAGCCGGCAATAGTCCTCTCCTTAAACACATAGCGAGCCGATGTATCGATATCCTCATGACATGCCACGAGGAAAACAGACAATAGACAGACAATAGACAACAGTTTCTTCATATCTCCTAATCCCTTAAACGAGTTACCTTTTCACCCTTTTTACTCTTTATCTTTTTACCCTTTCGCTCATATAGGTGTACGCCTGATAAGACTCGAACTTACACGCCTCTCGGCACCAGATCCTAAGTCTGGCGTGTCTACCAATTCCACCACAAGCGCATTTTGTCGCCACAAAGTTACACTTTTTTAACTAAACGCCAAAGGAAATAACAAAAAAAAGAAGGGAAAGCACGAAATAAAGGCAGAACGGCCCCGGGAAACTGTTAATGTTTCTTAATGTCGCATAACATTTCATGTATTTTGTCGTTATAAAGGTGTATGGAGCACACAGAGTTCGAACGCTTGGCACACATTCTGCGCTCAAAGGCGATGGCCGTCGGCATGAGTTTCTTCTCGTCGGAAGAGCAGGCCGAGGATGTGGCGCAGGAGGTGATGATACGCCTCTGGAAGGCTTGGCCTTCGCTGTCTTCGCCTTTGGAGGCGGAGAGGCTGGCCATCAGAATAGCCAAGCACGAGTGCATCGACATGTGGCGGAGGGAGCAGCGGCGACCTCACACTTCGCTCAGCATCAGCAAGGAGCAGACGCATCCTGCTTCAAGCGAAGACCAGACGCTCGAGGAAAACGAACTCACAGAAGCCATCCAACAGGCTGCCGGCACGCTCCGGAGGTCAGAATGGCGCTTGTGGCAACTCTTCGCCGAAGCAGAGATGCAGCCACGCGAAATAGCTCTCGTCACAGGCATCCACGTCAGGACAGTCAGCTCGATGTTGAGTCATGCACGACACCATATATATAATGTATTAAAGGAAGGAGGATATATCGATGGATAACTACACCAAGAAATTAAGAATGAAGAGAGAAGAATTAAGAATGGATTCCTTTCTCGACGATTATTTGCAAGGGAAGCACCCGATAGAGCAGAAGAAGTGGGAACTGCCGACTGACGACGAGCTCGACCGCGACGAGGCGCTCTTCGACGCTTTGCTGGCGTCTCGCCAATCTTCGCCCAAAGCCTCAGGCGGTTCTCCCCTCCTTAGGAGGGGTCGGGGGAGGCTGTTTTGGTCTATCGCCGCAGTCTTGATTGCAGTTGTAGCACTCTTCACCTGGTGGAACTTCAAGCCTCAGCAACCCACGCAACTCGCTGAAAAGACGGAGAAACCTGTCGAGCTGAAAGACACGCCTAAGGTCATCGAAAAAGATAACGTGGATGAATCGCAAACTAAGCACGTGAAGTTGGCCAACTTAACACGTGAAGTTGACGAAGTTAGCGTGCCACGTTCGAAGGCGACCCGAGTGAAGCCTGCCGAAGAGCCTCAGCCCCAGACCGAAGCCGTCGTGCTTGCCTCTGCCGCAGACAGTCTCTACTACTACCTCACGCAACTCGAGAACCAGATGGGCGACTGCCGAGACAGCTCCTGCCTGGCTGAGCTGACCGGCCTCATGCGAGCCGACGAACGCATCAAGGACTTGGTGAACAAGATCATCAACAAGCAAGTGGAGACTGCCTACCAAGAGGAATACCTCGTAGATACCACGACAAGATACATCCCATTATGAATCAAACAACCCAAAATACCACTATGAAAAAGATCACTCAACTCAGCATCCTGCTCGCTGGCCTGCTTCTGTTCTGGCCGCTCCAAGCGCAATCCTGGGAGGATGAGGAAATGGAAGAACTCATCGAAAAGTTCTTGAAGGACAAACACGTGACGATAACGAAAAGCAATTACGCATTTACAACAAACTATTTCACCGACCTTCCGAAGGACAGCATGCAGATAGCAGAGTTTGTCTGCAAGGGCGAAAAGCCTTTGAATCAGCTTGTGAAAGCCTTCGAAGAGCAGGAACACTGGGCTGAACTCTATCGAAGCTACGAAGGTTTTATAGGAGGAACGACACTACTCTTGATGGCAAATATAGGACCGAAGGGAAGGGGAGAAAGAGGCGGCTGCGACCTCCATCTCTGTCACAACACGAGGGTTCTTGTCTATAAAATAGATGCAGACGGGCTACAACTGGGGTTCGTGCTGCAATGGAACGACTTGCCAAAAGGCAAGAAAAAGGGCTTCATCTACAAGTGCCTGGGTTACGACATGGAAATCGTAACGGTTGAGCAGGAAGTTGACCGCGTCACGATGGACAGCGTACGCACGGCCATCAAGGTTGGCGAAACGGTGAAGAACAATCCGAAGCAGGAAATCGACACGACTTATATTGACGGCAAGTGGGCAGTCAGCGCGAAGTATCATCGGGATGTCCTGCGGGCGATGGACCACGTCAGCGACCATTACGACGATTTCCCCGGCCTTAACAACAAGATTGAGGAGCTTGTGAAGCTCAGCAAGAAAGCCGGCGAAACGGAACTCGCCTCGATTGGTTTCGCTCTGAAACGTGAGGCCTCGCGCTACGAACGACTTCTCACGACCGAGGAATACGCGTTGATTTGGAAGGGACTCTACGCTATGGAGGCCAAGGCAAAGCGCTGCGACCCACAGATACAAGACTATTTCAAGGCTTCGGAAAGCATCCTCAAGGACAAGGTCAACGAGTCGAGATACCTGGCATTTACTGATACGAGGCGTCACAAGTTCTTGCAAAAGATTGGCTTCACCGTGACGAAACACGAAAACGGACGTCCGTACTTCGCCGTTTGGGGCAAACACTACACGGGCAATCCCGAGTTGGAATACCTCGATGCTTGTGCCGACGAGGACGGCGTACTGAGATACACGGCCGAACACAAAGAGACGAACCTCAAGCCGGGCATCTACAGACTGACCGCCGCAGGGCGTTCCTCCTATAGCGGCAACACGGGAGCTTTCATCTTTGCAAAGGCCGAAGACCTGCTCTTGAAAGAGATTCCCGCCTGCGACGACCGCGGAGGCGACATATGGCGAGATGCTGCGATACGCGTCAAGCAAGCCGACGAGAAGGGACAGCAAATATCGCCGCAGGACGTCCGCATCGCTTTGGCAAACGGCGGAATGGGTTACGGCTGGAACCGCATCGTGATAGACGGCATCATCGTGCGTGACGGCAAAGTCACTTATGGCGTTTCCTGCGACAAAGACTTCACGGGACGTCAATTCACGGGGCGTTGGCTCTCGGCCGTCGATTTCAAGCTCGAAAGGACAGGAGACCTGCCGTGATGAAGTGTTGACTGGAAGCCAATACATTAAGTAACCTGGGGCATCGCCCCAGGACAAAAGAGAAACTTGATTCTCTTGCCTGGAAGGCAATACCATAAAACTCAATGTACTGCCCTCCAGGCAGTGAAGAATGGAGCAACCTCCTAAAGCCAAGGGCGTTGCCCTCGGTTACTCAAAGTATAGCCTTGCAGGCTAAGGCGGCAAATCCGACCGAACAAAACAACAAATCTGCATGAACGAGACAAAAGAAAGAACTCATATCAGTTTAGTTTTAGACGTTAATAAATGGCGCCTTCCTGCTGCTGCGTCGAGAGATGCGGCAGCAGATTCCTGTCGATTTAACAGGTCGCACTCTTTGCATTTACATGTACGTGCAATTGCATTTACATGTACGTGCAATTGCAACTACATGTATGTGCAATCAACCCAAATGCATATCTCTGGCAACAAGACAAACGAAATAAGACAATGAAAAAGGTAATGTCAATCATGATAGCTGCACTCATGAGTGCGGCATCCTTGGCTCAAGTGAAGGTGAGCCACTCCTCAGTAAACCCCAGAATGAGCGAACTCTTCGATGAGCTCACGAAGCTCGGCAGAGCGCCAATGGTCACAAAGCGAGGCGGCATGGAGCAGTGGGACAACCCCACGCAGCTGGAATATACCGTTCGGCCTTGGTTCAGGCCCGATTTGTGGTATTCCAGACAGCGAAAGGAAGAGCCGCGTGTCCTGGACAGCCTGCTTCGGGCAGAAAAGACGAGCTTCGAGAAGCAGGTGAAAGCCATCCGTCGAACCCTCGACAAACTGGCGAAAGAGGCTCAGGACAAGTACATCTACGATAACCATAAAAGCGGAAGGGACACCATCTACTACGCCATGAACCTCAGCCACGACACCACAAGGGTTCATAAGCAGCAAGAGGGAAAACGCACTTACTACTATTCCGACGAGTTCCTCGACTTCTCTCTCGAATCGGGCAAGCAGGAAGGAACCTTCGATGGATACCTCAACTATATCGTCTCTTTGCCTCGTAAAGAATACTCCACCACATCCGATGTCTATTCTTGGAAAAGGATGAAAGCCGACATCGCCCGTCTCTTCGATGAGCACGGCATCAGCCATCGCAATGCACTCTGGCAGCACGACATGGTTTATTCCGACTCAATATGGGACAATGGCTGGAGCGAATGGATAGGCTTGGGAACCTATCCTATGGAGATTGGGCACACGGAAAGGCAGGCTTGACGGAAGCATCAATCTATTCCTTGCCAGAAGAACAAGAGCCGCTCGCCCAGCAGTTGCTTGCCGCCATCGACAGCATAGCGTTGAAGTTCACCAACTACCAGCAGGACTGTTTTTATCAGTATAACTACGGCGTCACGTTTGGTGGGTTCACCCCTGACATACTGAAATGCTATGCCTCCCACATCCCTGAAACATACTCCATACAGGCCCAACCTGCCGAACACGGCTTCCACTTCCTCATTCTTGAGACAAGAGGCTCAGAATGGGTTCCCCTCGAGTTCCTCAAACTCAAGTCCTTCGTGAATGGCAAGAAGACTTACTTCGAAGGCATGGCACCCAAGGAATAGCGTCTTTAAGAATCTTTAACGCCATTTCGGGGAACATTTTGCCGCCTTCCTTACTCCGGATACTGTATCCTGGTGTGATAGACGGTGCGGAGGCGGGCACAAAGCACTTCCTTGGCTTCGGCTATCTCGCGGAAGGTGATGGCGCACTCGTCGAAGCTGCCGTCGGCCACCTGCGCTCCGACTATCTTCTCCACCAATGCAGAGATGCTCTCTTCGGTGTATTCCGTCAGGCTTCTCGAAGCGGCTTCCACGGCATCGGACATCATCAGGATGGCTTGTTCCAAGGTCTGCGGCTTGGGGCCTGGGTAACGGAACATTGAAGATTGAACATTGGAAGTTGAAGATTGAAGTTCGCCGCCTTCTATTTTCAATTTGGAGCTTTCAATCTCTTGCTGGGCTTTGACATAGAAATACTTTGTCAGGCTCTTGCCGTGGTGCGTGGCGATGAAGTCCTTGACAACGGCAGGAAGCTTGTACTTGTCGGCAAGACGAAGGCCGCTCTCCACATGTTGGATGATGATCTGGGCGCTGCGCTCGAACGACATTCCGTCGTGCGGGTTCTGGCCGTTCTGGTTCTCTGTGAAGAAGACAGCGTTCTCGAGCTTCCCGATGTCGTGATAGAGGGCACCGGTACGCACAAGCTGTGCCCTTGCTCCCAGCCTGTTTGCCACTTCTGCTGCGAGGTTGGCGACTTGAAGACTATGGTTGAAGGTGCCGTTGGCTTCCTCGGAGAGACGTCGGAGCAGAGGATTGTTGACGTTCTGCAGCTCGACAAGCGTCACGATGCTGGTGAAGCCGAAGATGCGCTCGATGGGAATGAGCAGCAGATAGACAAGCATGGAGAGCACGCCTGCCACCATCAGGTAGATGTAGGGCCAGCGGCTCATCACCTGTCCGCCGTCGGCTGTGCCTCTCACAAACTCGAGGCAGAGGTAGGTGAGCAAGGTGGAGATGGTGACCCAGACTGCTGCCCGGAAGAGTTCAGAGCGCTGGGAAAGCTCTCTCAGGGAATAGATGGCGACGAGTCCGGCCACAAGTTGCGTCACGATGAACGGGAAGGGTTGTGTCAGAACAATAGCCGAAGCAAGTATGGTAATGACATGCGTCACGAAGGCCGTCCTTGAATCAAGGAAGATGCGGAGCACTATCGGCAGGACGCAATAGGGCACAAGATAGACGCTGGCCCACATGTGCGCCATGATGGTATAGGTGATGATGGGGAAGATGAGGAAGAACGACATCACAAGCAATACGGTACGAAGGCTGTCGAGATAGTCGCTGCGGAACTGCTGGAAATACAAGAGCAGAAGCACGACAAGGATGGCGATATAGACGATACGGCCTCCGAAACGGGACAACCGCTCCTGTGCCGTAAGCGTGTGCTCTTTCTGGTGTTGCTCCCATGAACGCAGGATGCCCATCACTTCGTCATCTACAATCTGTCCGCGGTCCACCACCTTCTGTCCCTGCAACACGACACCTTTTGTCCGGATAAGGCGGCTGTCCACCTCCTGCCGCTGCTGGGCACTTTTCTCGTTATCATAAGTGAGGTTGGGCTGAATGTATTTCATGAGGTCGAGCCCATGCAAACGGCTATGGTTGTAGCGGATGCTGTCTTCCTCTTTGACGAGATATTCGTAGGCGGTCTTCTCTGTGAAGATTTGCGAGAAAGCGCGGCCAGTCGATTCGTTGCCGTAATAAACGCGTACCTTCTCGGGCTTCTCTTTCTCGAAACGAGCCAGTTCCTCTCCCGAAAGGATGCCGATGGAATAGATGTGGTGCAACTTGTCGCGCAGATGCGGCTGGAAGTAGTAGGGAGTGCCTTGCATGGGAAGCGACGAGAAGTCTTGCCGAAGGGACTCCTGTTGGTGCTCCAAGACATCGATATCCATATGGAAATAGGGCTCGTAGAACTGCTTGAGGCTATCCTGCTCGTTGGCTATCTGCTCGGCCGACTTGAGAATCGGGAAACTGTCCTGAGCGATGAAGGCATCCTCGTCCCAAGGTTCGCCTGGTTTGTAATGGAAGGCAGAAGTGTTTCCCTTAGGCATGAAGGCCACCAGAATGGCAATCGCGACGACAGAGAAAAGGATACGGTAAAGGTAAGCTTTGACGCTTAACTTATGCTTATGATTGTAGCGGCTCATTGACTAATCCAATTAAGAATTAAGAGTTAAGAGTTAAGAATTGCAGCGATGCAATTTGTTGATTTGTTTGCAAAGATATGAAATAATTCTCAATTCTTCTTTCCTAATTCTTAATTTCTTTGTACTTTTGCACGGAATTTATAACTATGGACTCTGAACTATGAACTCTGAACTAAAGAAAGTGCGTGTCCGTTTCGCTCCAAGCCCAACCGGACCCTTGCATATCGGCGGTGTCCGTACCGCGCTCTACAACTACCTCTTTGCCCGTCAGCATGGCGGCGACCTCATCTTCCGCATTGAAGATACCGACTCCACGCGTTTCGTGCCTGGAGCAGAGGAATATATCATCGAATCGTTCCGTTGGCTGGGCATCAAGTTCGACGAAGGCGTGAGCTTCGGAGGCAATCACGGACCTTATCGTCAGAGCGAGCGTCGCGATATATATAAGAAGTATGTTCAGCAACTTCTCGACAACGGGAAGGCCTACATCGCCTTCGATACGCCCGAGGAACTCGATGCGAAACGTGCTGAGATAGAGAACTTCCAGTACGATGCAAGCACCCGAATGCAGATGCGCAACTCGCTGACTCTCCCCAAAGAAGAGGTCGAGAAGCTCATCGCAGAAGGCAAGCAGTATGTGGTTCGCTTCCTCATCGAGCCGGGTCGCGACGTCATCGTGGACGACATCATTCGCGGCGAGGTGCACATCAACAGCAGCATCCTCGACGACAAGGTGCTCTACAAGAGTGCCGACGAGCTCCCGACTTACCATCTCGCCAACATCGTGGACGACCACTTGATGGAGGTGACGCACGTCATTCGTGGCGAAGAGTGGTTGCCAAGCGCGCCGCTTCATGTCCTCCTCTACGAGGCTTTCGGTTGGGCCGACACGATGCCTCGCTTCGCACACCTGCCGCTCTTGCTCAAACCTGTCGGCAACGGCAAGCTCAGCAAACGCGACGGCGACAAACTGGGCTTCCCTGTCTTCCCGCTTGAATGGCACGATCCGAAGAGCGGAGAAGTAAGCAGCGGCTATCGCGAGAAAGGCTATCTGCCCGAAGCTGTCGTGAACTTCCTCGCTTTGCTTGGCTGGAATCCGGGGAACGATCAGGAAGTAATGAGCCTCGACGAGATGGTGCAGCTCTTCGACCTCAGCAAGTGCTCGAAGAACGGCGCGAAGTTCGACTACATCAAAGCGGCTTGGTTCAACCACCAATACCTCTTGAAGCAGCCCGACGAAGCGTGGGTGCCCAGTTTCGACAAGGTGCTCCGCGAGCAAGGCATTGAGGCAACGCCCGAGCAGGAAGCCGAAGTCGTCAGGATGATGAAGCTGAAAGTCATCGAATATACCGACGGACAGGGGCAGAAGCACAAACGCAACATCAGCTTCGTCAGCGACCTATGGCCTTTGACGCGCTTCTTCTTTGTCGCTCCGACTGGTTTCGACACAGAGGACAAATTTGTCCGCAAGAACTGGAAGGAAGGGACAGGAGCCGAGATGCGACAACTGGCCGACATTCTCGCCACCGTTGAGGATTTCACGGTCGAGAGCATGAAGCCCGCCGTGGATGCATGGGCGGAGCAGACCGGCATTAAGCCTTGGAACGCCTGGCGCATCTGCCTCGTTGGCGAAGGCCAAGGTCCCGACATGTACGAGCTGGCAGCCTTCCTCGGTAAGAATGAGACACTTAGCCGCATGAAGTTCGCCATCGAAACTCTCGGCTAAGGGCATCTCAAAACGCCGCCTGCGGAATTGCCCAACGCCGCACGCGGAAATGGTCATCGCCGCACGCGGAATTTGCCATCGCCGCACGCGGCGTTTGGAGCCTTCCCGTGTCTCAGCATAAGACGCTGGAAATGAGGACATCGCATGCTAACCGGCGATGCTCAGCCACACTAATCCTACATAGATGAGATTCACGATGCCAGCCATCAGAAGGCAAAGGTTGTACTCTGTCCCTTCGGCCCTCAGCACCTTGTAATACAAGAAACATGCGGGAAGAATGACTGCCGTCGCCCAGCTCATCCCGAATGCCAGCCAGGCGAACAAAGGCATGAGAGCCACCACGACTCCTAAGATGACGAGTGCCGCCCTCTTCCCAACCCTCACGGGTATGGTGCGCTTCCCCACCAGACGGTCATCCTCGATGTCGCGGATATTGTTGATGGCAAGGACGCACATCGAAATGAGTCCGCAAACGGCTCCTGCATAGAGAGGAGACAGTTGATGGAGGTCGAATGTCTGCCCCACAGCTTTATACTGCAGCCAGACGGTTCCCCAAGAAGCGATGACTCCGTAGTAGAGGAAGACGAAAATGTCGGCAATGCCCAGATAGGAAAGCGAATAAGGCGTGGCGGTATAGAGCCAGGCGAACAGAATCGCGGTTACGCCTATCGCCACTATCACCCAACCACCTACATAACATAGCGCAGCTCCAAGCACGAGGGCACAGGCAAGCGTGATGTAACATGCCGTCCGCATCTCGCCTTCTCGTACCGTTCCCTCGGCCAAAGCGCGTTTGAACCCTACCCGACCTTGTTTGTCTGTTCCGCGTTTGTAGTCATAATAGTCATTGACGAGGTTGCTCAATATCTGTAATGCAAGGGCGCAAAGGATTGTAAGCAGAGCTGTCAGATGCCCTGATGGGTTTGTCTCGCCGATAAGCGTGTGCGCCACCATAAGCCCAACCAGCACCGGACAAAGCGACGCAAACAATGTCTGCGGTCTGATGATGCGAAGCCAAAGAAGAAACATGATGTTAAAATGGAAGAGGTAAAGGGGAATTTGTGTTACTGAGTTATTTGTGGCACAAAGATACAAATTAAATTGGATATTATGCATCGAAATGCAAAAAACATATAATAACAGAAAAACTCTCCCGTCTTCCTTCGTCCATCTTCCCTCTTTTTCGTACCTTCGCATCGCATTCAGTTCAAGAGCTTAAACTATGGAAATCATCAGAGCGACAAAGACTGCAGAACAGGCTGGAGCCTATTATGTCCGCATTCAAGCAATGGCTCGCAAGCATCAGATACCGCTTCATGTGGAGTTCGACGAGCACGACACGCCCACCACTAAATACATTGTGGCTGTGGATGACTATTTGCCCGTAGCAACTTGCCGGCTGTATCCTATCGACGAGGAGCAAGTGATGCTCGGAAGGATTGTTGTCCTGCCTGAGTATCGCCACAAAGGACTGGGCACGCTCGTCGTCTCTGAAGCCGAAAGATGGGCAAGAGAACTGGGATTCAAGACTGCCGTCGTGGAAAGCCGAGACAACAAGATTCCCTTCTACGAACAAATGGGATATGCTTCCGATTGCTCGCAGGAGATTGTCGGCGAGACGTTTACATGCTATAAAATGACAAAGGTGTTGTAGATGGCACCTCTGCGATTTCCTGCTTTTTAAAATATAAAAAAAGAGAGGCGCATTTGAGCGTCTCTCCTTACTTCTTCTTTGTCCGTAAGATTTCGCTTAGCCGAGGTAGGAGCGAAGCAGGCTGTTTCGGCTTCCGGCACGAAGCTTGCGAATGGCTTTCTCGCGGATCTGGCGGACACGTTCGCGGGTAAGGCCGAAGGTCTCGCCTATCTCTTCGAGGGTCATCTCAGGTTGGTTGTTGATGCCGAAACTGCGTTCGATAATCTGCTTCTCGCGTTCGTTGAGGACGCCCAGCGCACGGTCAATCTCTGTCGAAAGGCTTTCGCTGACCAGCCCCTTGTCGGCCATAGGCGAGTCGGGATTGGTCATCACATCCAGGAGGCTGTTCTCTTCGCCTTCGATGAAGGGAGCATCCACACTGACATGGCGTCCACTGGCACGAAGCGAGTCGCTGATCTTCTCGGGAAGCTCGTTGACAAGTTCTGCCAACTCATCTGCGCTTGGCTTGCGCTCATACTCCTGCTCGAACTTGGTCATAGCCTTCGTGATTTTGTTGACGGCGCTGACCTGATTGAGGGGCAGGCGGACGATACGGCTCTGCTCGGCAAGAGCCTGGAGAATGGTCTGGCGAATCCACCAAACGGCATACGAGATGAACTTGAAGCCTCGTGTCTCGTCGAACTTTTCAGCAGCTTTTATGAGTCCCACATTACCCTCGTTGATGAGGTCGGGCAGGGAAAGTCCCTGATTCTGATACTGCTTTGCCACACTGACCACGAAGCGAAGATTGGCTCGAACTAACTTGTCGAGAGCGCGTCGGTCGCCATTCTTTCGAATCCTTTGTGAAAGCTCAACCTCTTCCTCGACAGGAAGAAGCGCTTCACGACCAATTTCCTGTAAATACTTGTCGAGCGAAGCGCTGTCGCGACTGGTGATGCTTTTTGTGATTTTTAGTTGTCTCATATATTGCCTTATATGTCTTTTCGAAGAATTAGCGCGCAAATATAGAACTTTTTAATTAGAAATTCCGCTTTCTTGTGTTAAAAGATGCAAAAACACGCAAAAACGCACAAACTTTTTCAAATTAGCGGTCGTAAATGCCTCTTTTCTCATCTTTTTTCCGTAACTTTGCCCAACTTTTATGATAACATAAAGAACAAAAGGTTTAATCTAAAATAGAACAATTATGAGTACAGTTACAATCATCGTCATTGCGGTCATCGTACTGCTTGTCATTTGGGTTATCGGAATCTACAACAATCTGGTTGGATTGCGTAACAATCGCGAAAATGCTTTCGCCAACATCGATGTTCAGCTGAAGCAGCGCTACGACCTCATCCCTCAGCTCGTGGCTACCGTGAAGGGCTATGCCGCTCACGAGAAGGAAGTGTTTGAGAAAGTGACATCTGCCCGCACTGCTGCCATGAATGCAACGAGCATCAACGACAAGATTGCTGCAGAAAAGGAACTGACAAACGCTATGGTGAACCTGAAGGCCGTGGCCGAGGCTTATCCCGACCTGAAGGCCAACCAGAACTTCATGCAACTGCAAACCGAGATCAGCGACATCGAGAACAAGCTCGCAGCCGTTCGTCGCTTCTTCAACAGCGCAACGAAGGAGTTGAACAATGGCGTTCAGAAGTTCCCCGCAGTCCTCTTCGCTAACATGTTCGGCTTCCACAAGGAGCCTCTCTTCGACGTGGGCGAAACAGAACGCTCGAATATGGACAAGGCACCGGAAATCAAGTTTTAGTCCACAGTCCATAGTCCATAGTTAAAGCTACCCCCTCGAACAGGACGAGACATTTACTATGGACTATGAACTCATAACTATGAACTATAAACAATGAATTACGTCGGCATCCATACGCAACAGGTTCGCAACAACTTCAAGAGCATGTTGCTGCTCATTCTCTTCCCATGCATCATCCTTGCCATCGTGTATGCCTTCGTGGCCTTCATGAACATGCAACAGGTGTACGACGGATACGGAGGCTCGTCATTTGCTTTCGACGCGATGGCGACCAACGAAGCGTTCCTCTACACCCTGCCTTGGGTCTTGGGAATCGTGGGCATCTGGTTCATGATTTCCTATTTTTCGAATGCAAGCATGGTGCGAAGCGCTACAGGAGCCAAGCCGTTGGAGCGCAGAGAGAACCCGCGCATCTACAACATTGTGGAGAACCTGACGATGACTTGCGGAATGCCGATGCCTAAGATAAACATCATCGACGACCCGCAGCTCAACGCCTTTGCCAGCGGTATAGACGAGAAGAGCTACACGGTGACAGTCACAACAGGCATCTGCAACCGCTTGAACGACGACGAGCTGGCAGGCGTTATCGGTCACGAACTGACGCACATCCGCAACAGAGACACGCGTCTGCTCATCATCAGCATCATCTTCGTCGGCATCATGAGCACGGCTCTCAGCCTGGCAGTCCGCATGCTTTGGAACACCTTCATCTACGGAGGAGGCAATCGCCGCACCAGCCGCGACGGCAAGAACGGAGGCACGGTCATTGCTGTCATTCTCGTCGCCATCGTTTTGGCAGCAATCGGCTACTTCTTTACCTTGCTGACTCGCTTTGCCATCAGCCGCAAGCGCGAGTACATGGCCGACGCAGGTGGTGCAGAGCTTTGCGGCAACCCGCTTGCTCTGGCTTCGGCACTGCGCAAGATAAGCAGCGACCCGGGCCTCGGGCAAGTGGACAGAGAAGATGTGGCGCAGCTATTCATCGTGAAGCCCATCGCCTTCAAGAGCGAGTTCACAAACATGATGAGCAAGCTCTTCAGCACACACCCAAGCATCGAGAGCAGAATAGCTTACCTGGAACAATTCTAGGAGAAGATGAAGATAAAAGAAGATAGATGAAGATAAAAGAAGATAAAAGAAGATACCACTATGGACCAAAGCTATTGTCCTCTATCTTCGCCGCTGAAGCGGCATATCTTCCTCTAACTTCCTCTATCTACTAAAAATAATATAAAGATGAAATTGAACTTTGTAGAAGAACTGAAATGGCGTGGCATGATTCATCAGATGATGCCAGGCACAGAAGAATTATTACTGAAAGAACAAGTATCGGCTTACGTCGGCATCGACCCGACGGCAGACAGCCTGCACATCGGTCACCTCTGCGGTGTGATGATGCTGCGCCATCTGCAGCGCTGCGGCCACAAGCCCATCGCTCTCGTTGGCGGTGCAACCGGCATGATTGGCGACCCCAGCGGAAAGAGCCAGGAGCGCAACCTGCTGAACGAGGAGACGTTGCGCCACAACGTGGAGTGTATCAAGAAGCAGCTCGCCCACTTCCTCGACTTCGAGAGCGACGCACCAAACCGCGCCGAGCTGGTCAACAACTACGACTGGATGAAGGACTTCACCTTCCTCGACTTTGCCCGTGACATCGGCAAGTGCATCACTGTGAACTACATGATGGCGAAGGACAGCGTGAAGCGCCGCCTCAACGGTGAGTTCCAGGACGGCATGTCGTTCACCGAGTTCTCCTACCAATTGCTCCAAGGATATGACTTCGTATACCTGAACAGCCACAAGAACTGCAAACTGCAGTTGGGTGGCGCGGACCAATGGGGTAACATCACCACCGGAACGGAGATGATCCGCAAAGTGACCG